>NZ_SMKW01000119.1 GCF_004348985.1 Saccharopolyspora elongata
CCAACTCGTCGCACTCGTACGCGCGGGAGCACGCTTCGAAGGCGGCAAACTCGTCGAACGCCCCGACGACCACGCCCCACCCACCGCCGCCTAAACAATCTTGACCCACAGATCTTGACTATTTCTCACAGCGTGGCGATGTCCGTCGTGGATGTAGTCGACGTGGTCACCGTGGGGAACCACCACGTGCCCGCAACCTTCACCATGACCGTGCTCGTGCGCGGGGTGCTCTTGATGCGCCATCGTAACCATCGACCTTTCGACCATTTCGGCCTTTTCATTGACCCGAAAAGCCTAATCTCAGATGCGGCAATGCGCATAGAGAAATGCGACCAGCGCAGACCAGAACCCCGCTACCCCAGCGCGCATTACAGGAGAGCTGAGACAGCGCGGTGAATCGTCGCCAGGACTGCATTGCGGCGCGGTACCAGGTAGAAGTGATCGCCGGGAAGGACCACGATGTTGCACTTCACCCGGGTGAGCTGTCGCCAGCCCTGTGCCTCCGCCACGGTGGTTTCGGTGTCGTCGGCGGCGCATAGCGCTGTGATCGGGCAGTCGAGCAGGGGTGGCGAGGTCTCCTGCCGGTAGGTCTCGTTCACCCGGTAGTCCGCGCGGACCGTCGGCAGGAGGAGGCTTCGCACCTCTGGGGACGCCAGGACGTCCGCGCGATCGGGCATGAGTCTGGCGAGCTCGGCGCACAGCTCGTCGTCCGAGCGCTGGTGGAAGTCGTCGGCCCGGTGGTGTTGCGGGGGCTCTTTCGCCGAAACCACGAGATGGCCCACTTCCCCGCCTAGTTCGCGATGCAGGGCCTGCGCCGTCTCGTAGGCGACGGTCGCTCCCAGGCTGTGTCCGAAAAGGACGAACGGGCGGTCGAGACGGTCGCGGATGCCGGCGACGACGTCCTCGACGAGTTCCGGCATCGCACCGCAGGCCGGCACGTTCCAGCGATCCTCCCGGCCCGGGTACTGGATCGCGCAGACCTCGACCTCCGGCGGCAGCGATGACGACCACGACCGGTAGAAGCTCGCCGCACCGCCGGCGTGCGGCATGCAGAACAGTCTCACCCGAGCTTCAGGTCTCGGGTCGTAGCAGCGCAGCGCCGAATCCGAATGCCGCAGCACAGGTCATCCCCTCCCGGTTGATCCACTTGGCGTCACCATTCGTCACCATCCGTGTTCGCTCTTGACACGATCGCGATCGTTCGGAGCATAATCGAAAACGATTGTCGTTTTCTTGTCTAGGGCGCCGACGCTCTGTGATCAGAATCCGACCTCGCCTGATCTCCGAAGGAGGACCATGAGCACGACCCCGACGGGATCGTCGGTCGACCTCGCTGCCGTTGCCGCGGCCCTCGCCGAGGTGATGGACGTGCCAACCGGCTCGATCGAGACCGACACGCCCCTCGTCGAGCTGGGCCTGGAGTCGTTCACCGCGGTGCGGCTGCGCCGCCGCCTTCGCGAGGAGCTCGAGCTCGATCTCCCGCTCACCGCTTTCCTCGGCGCGGCAACGGTTCGCTCGATCGCCGACGGCGTGGTCGAGCCAGGTGAGGCCACCGGGTCGTTCCCGCTCACCCCGATCCAGTCGGCCTACTGGGTCGGCCGCGACTCGGCGTTCCCGCTCGGCGGGGTGGCGACGTTCTTCTACCGGGAGTACGACCGGATCCCAGCCGCAGACCCGGAATCCGATCTGGACCGCCTGAGCTCGGCGTGGAACGCGCTGGTCCGACGGCATCCGATGCTGCGCATGGTCGTGGGCGAAGACGCCCGGCAGCGCGTGCTGGACTCCGTGCCGCGCTACGAGATTCCCATCACCGATCTGCGGGGCGTCGATCCGTCGACCGCCGAAAGCACCGCCGCCGAGTTGCGGCACGCCTGGTCGCACCAGGTGCGCCCGGCCGACCGCTGGCCGTTGTTCGACATCCAGGCGATCCTGCTGCCCGATGGCCGGACGCGGCTTTGCATGGGGATCGACGTGCTCGCGCTGGACCTGACCGGGTTGATGCAGTTGCTCGCCGAATGGGGCGCGTTGGTCGAGGATCCGTCGACAGAGCTGCCCGCAGTGCGCACGACTTTCGCCGATGTGGTCCGCAAGCGGGAGTCCGACGCTGACGAGCAGCGGCGCCGGGATCGTGATCGTGCCTACTGGGCGGAACGTGCCCCGTCGCTTCCGCCCGGCCCGGTCTTGCCGTTGGAGTGCGACGTCGACCAGGTGCGCAACCACCGGTTCAGCAGAGCGTCGTCGACGCTGGGGCCAGCGGAATGGGAGGCGCTGCGCGCGAGTGCGGCCGATCACGGTCTCAGCCCGACCGGGGTGCTGCTCGCGGCTTTCGGACTCACCCTGGCTCGTTGGGGCGCGACGGAGCCGTTCTGCCTGAACACCACGCTGTTCGACCGGCCCGACGACCCCGAGCTGGAGTCGCTGGTCGGCGACTTCACCTCGACCGCGCTAGTCGCGATGCCCGAGCTGGATCCCGCGGGGTGGGCGGGTTTCGCCGACTACGCGACGCGCGCGAACCGGCAGTTCTGGGCCGACCTGGACCACCGGGCGGTGTCCGGTATGGAGGCGCAGCACTCCGCCGGGGCGCCTACGGCGACACCGAAGTACCCCGTCGTCTTCACCAGCGGGCTGGGACTGTCGGATGGCCAGGGCAATCCGGCCGGGTGGCTCGGCGCGGAGGTCTTCGGCATCTCGCAAACCCCGCAGGTGTTGCTGGACCACATCGTCTATGCCGAAAGCGGCGCCCTGAAACTGTGCTGGGACTCGGTCGACGGAGCCTTCCCCGCAGGCTTCGTCAGCGGCATGCTCGACGCCCACACCCGACTGCTGCACCGGCTGGCCCACGACCCCGCTGCCTGGACCGACACCACCCTCGGCTGGGACCCATCGTTCCGGCCGGCGGAAAAGCTGACGAGTGCGCCGTTCGGCCCGGTCGGCTCGCTGCTCGACGATCCGCTGCGGGCAGCCTCCGAAAGGTGTCCCGACGAACCAGCTCTCCTGGGTACCGGGAATTCACTCAACCACAAGGAAGTTTCGTCGAACGCTGCGCAGACGGCCGCTGTGCTCGCGGCAGCAGGTGTCGGTCCGGGCGATCTCGTCGCGGTCGCGGCCGGGAAGGGCGCGGCGCAGATCACCGCGATCCTCGGGGTATGCGCCAGCGGTGCGGGCTATGTTCCCCTCGAGCCGTCGTGGCCGGCGAACCGCATCGCCTCCGCCTGCGCCCAGGCCGGCATCCGGCACGCCGTGGTAGGCCCCGGCGCCAAGGTGGAATGGCCCGAAGACGTCACGGTGCACCGCTTACCGGAAAGCGGCGCGCTCGACGGTGAAGCAGCGGAAGCGCCGGTGCTGCGGCGGCCGGAACCAGATGACCTCGCCTATGTCATCTTCACGTCCGGGTCCACTGGACGCCCCAAGGGAGTCGCGATCGAGCACCGGGCCGCCCGCACCACGATCGACGACCTCGTCGATCGCTTCCCGATCGGCGCTGAGGACCGGATGCTGGCGCTGTCGGCGGTCAGCTTCGACCTGTCCGTGCACGACATCTTCGGCGTGCTCGGGGTCGGCGGAGCTCTGGTGCTTCCCGACGCCGAGCGGCAGCGCGACCCGGGCCATTGGCTGGAGCTGATGCGTCAGCACCGGGTGACGTTGTGGAATACCGCTCCGGCGCTGCTGGAAATGCTGGTGGAGTACGCCGAGGTCGATCCCGAGCCGGCCCGGGAGGCGTTCGCACCGCTGCGGCTGGTGTTCCTGTCCGGGGACTGGATCCCGGTCACGTTGCCGGACCGGGTGCGCGCGCTCGCCCCGAACGCGCAGATCGTCAGCCTCGGCGGCGCGACCGAGGCGTCGATCTGGTCGATCTGCCATCCCATCGGTGACGTGGAGCCCGGGTGGCGCAGCATTCCCTACGGGCGCGCGCTTCGGGGACAGCTGTTCCACATCCTCGACGAGAACGGCCGCCCGCAGCCTGTCGGCGAGCCCGGTGAACTGCACATCGGCGGCGATGGCCTGGCGCGCGGCTACGTCGGGGATCCGAAGCAGACCGCCGACCGGTTCATCACCCACCCGCAGCTGCGCCTGCGGCTCTACCGCACCGGTGACATGGGGCACTGGCGCCACGACGGGAGGATCGAGTTCCTCGGGCGCCTGGACCGGCAGGTCAAGATCCGGGGACATCGCATCGAACTGGGCGAAGTCGAATCCGTGCTGGACCGGCTCCCCGGGATCCGCAAGTCGGTGGCACTGTCGGCACCAGGCCCCGACGACCGGCCCCGCCTGGTGGCCTACGTCGTCCGGCACGCCGACGCCGAGATGACCGACGAGGACCTGCGCCGTCGCCTGCGCGAGAACGTTCCCGAGTACATGGTGCCCACCCGTTTCGTCACGATGGACGAATTCCCGGTCACCGCCAACGGGAAGATCGATTACAAGTCGCTGGAAAACCCATACCGACGAGCCTCCGCGAACGATGCTGCCAGTGCGCCACCAGTCGCCGAGGCTCCAACGGTGGCCGTTTCGCGGCCTGGGCTGGAAGCCGGCCAGCCTGTCGAACGGGGTGTTGCGTTCGGGTTCGACGCGGCGCTCAACGACGCCGCCGCCCGCGGCCTTGATGTCGCGATCACCTTCTCCCCCGGCGCGTTGTCGCTGGCGGATGCGCTGTCCGCAGCCGGGGAAGGCGGCAAGCGGCTGCTGTCGGCCGCCGCGGCCGCAGGCCTGCGCGCGACCGAGCGGTTGCGGGACGGGGCCCTCATCGAGCTCACCTTCAGCCGCGATGCGGGTTCATCCGCACCACCGGTGGTGATCCCTCCGCCGGCTGCCGCGCCCGCCACACCACCACCTCCACCGCCTCCGGCACAGCCGTCGAGGCAGGTAGCGGAGACCGAGGCTGCTATCAAGAAGGTGTTCAGCGACCTCTTGAAGTCCGAAGTGGACACCACGACGCCGTTCTTCCAGCTGGGTGCCACGTCGCTCACCCTGGTGCAAGCCCAACGCAGGCTCAGCGCGGAACTCGATCCGGACCTCACGGTGGTCGACATACTGGCCAATCCCACGGTCCGCGACCTAGCCGCGGTGATCGCACAGCGAACGGAACCGGCCCCGGCTCGGCCCGCCTCGCCGGTTTCGGGCCGCCGCGCCGCCCGCGCGCACGCCGCGGAGTTGGCTCGATGATCGCCGTCACGGGTCTGGCCTGCCGCTTTCCCGGAGCACCGGATGCCGCCTCGTTCTGGGACATGCTCGTCGAGGGCCGCGAAGGGCTCACCCGCTTCACCGAAGCGGAGCTGGCGTCCCGCGGCGTTCCGTCGCGACTGCGCAACCGCCCGGATTACGTGCCGGTCGGCGGGCTGATCGACGGGCAGGACCTGTTCGATCCCGAGCCGTTCGGCCTCACCGATGCTGAAGCCGCCCTGCTCGACCCCCAGCAGCGGCTGTTCCTGGAAGCGGCCTGGCAGGCGCTGGAGCAGGCCGGGCACGGCTGCGGGCTGGGCGCCGGCTCGGTCGGGGTTTTCGCCGGCGCCGCACACAGCTCCTACCTGGCCAGCAACCTCGCCGACCGGTGGAGCCCGACCGGCGGCGGCGCGGATCCGGTGGGCAGCCTGCAGACCGCGATGGCCACGCACGCCGACTACCTGCCGCTGCAGGTGGCCTACCGGTTGAACCTGACCGGCCCGGCCATCGCGGTGAACACGACGTGCTCGACGTCGCTGGTCGCGGTGCACACCGCCGCGCAGTCGCTGCTCAACGAGGAATGCGACACCGCCGTCGCGGGCGGCGTTTCGCTGATCGTTCCGCAGGGGCACGGATATCTGCACGTGGCCGAGGGGATCTATTCCGCCGATGGCACAGTGCGTCCCTTCTCCGCCGAAGGCAGCGGCATCGTCTACTCGCAAGGAGTTGGAGCCGTCGTGCTGCGACGGCTGGAAGACGCACTGGCCGATGGCGATCCGGTGCTGGCGGTCCTGCACGGCTCCGCGGTCAACAACGACGGTGCCGACAAGGCCGGATTCACAGCGCCGTCGTTGCGCGGGCAGGCGCGGGTGATCGCCGAGGCGCAGGCGATCGCCGGTATTGATCCCCGGCAGGTCGGCTACGTCGAGGCGCACGGGACGGCCACGCGGCTGGGCGATCCGGTGGAAACCGCCGCGCTGCGGCGGATCTTCGGCGCCGCGGGCCCGGCCTGGTGCGGGCTGGGTTCGGTGAAGAGCAACATCGGGCACGCCAACAGCGCTGCGGGCATCGCCTCGTTCATCAAGACGACCTTGGCGGTCCAGCACGGGATTCTGCCCGCGTCGCTGCACGCCGAACCGCTCAACGACCTGCTGCAGCTGGATGGTTCGCCGTTCGAGGTCGTCACCGAGACGAAGCAGTGGCAGGGCCCGGAACTGGCCGGGGTCAGCTCGTTCGGCATCGGCGGCACGAACTGCCACGTCGTGCTGGGCCCCGCGCCGAGCCGCCCCGCGGCGCGATCGGACTCCCGGCCGCAGATCTTGACGGTGTCCGCGCACAGCCGCGCAGCGGCCGAGCAGACCGCAACAGCCATCGCCGAAGCCGAGCCCGCGGATGCGGCGGACCTCGCCCACACCCTGCAATCCGGACGGCCGGCACTCCCCCATCGCGTCGCCACCGCCGTGCGTGGTGGGGACATCGCAGCTTTGCGGACCGGCACCGGAGTGCAGGCACTACCCACGCCACCACGTGTGGTGTTCGCTTTCCCCGGCGCCGGAAGCCAATACCCAGGCATGGGTTCGCGGCTCTACGCCGAGGAGCCGGTGTTTCGCGACTGCGTCGACGAATGCGCTGACCTGCTGCTCCCCTTGCTGGGAACCGACATTCGCGAGGCCGTGATCGGCGACGCCGCCGAGCAACGCGTCCGCGACGCCGCCTACGGCCTGCCCGCGTTGTTCGCGGTGTCGTTGGCGACCGCCCGATTGCTGGACTCCTGGGGCGTGCGACCGGACGTAGTGCTCGGGCACAGCCTCGGCGAATACACCGCCGCAGTGGTGGCCGGTGGGCTCTCGCTACCGGATGCCGCCCGGCTCGTCGCCGTCCGGTGCACCGAGGCGTCCCGTGCCGCCAGCGGCGGGAGCATGCTCGCGATCCAGCTCCCGGAAGCCGAGATGACCGGGCTGCTCGCGAACCACCCCGAGGTCGACCTCGCCGCAGTCAACGCACCCGATTCCTGCGTCGTATCCGGGCCACGACCCGCCGTCGAAGCACTCGCCGCGAGCCTGGGCGACGACAAGCGCTCTGCGTTTCTGCGGGTCGATGCCGCGCTGCACTCGCGGCTGGTCGAGCCCGCGATGCCCGCGCTCAGGGCCGCCGCAGCAGCCTTGCGGCCACGGTCGCTGGCGGCGCCGATGGTCACGACTGTCACCGGCACCTACACGGACGCAGAGTTGAGCACGGCTGAGCACTGGGTGCGCCAGCTCCGGGACACCGTGCGGTTCTCCGATGCGTTGCGCACCGCCGTTGACGGCGACGCCCCGGCCGTCGTGGTGCAGGTCGGACCGGGCAGTGCGCTCGCCGGTCTCGCCCGGCGCAACGGGCTGCCCGCGCTGCACACCGCGTTGACGACGTTCACCGCGGAGGAGCCCGACGAGGCGATCTCCGTCCGCGATGCCATCGGCCAGTTGTGGGCGCACGGGCTCGACATCGACTTCGCCGCTCAGCACGTCGAACCGCGTCGTCGCATCGCCGCGCGGGGTTACGCCTTCCAGCGGCGGCGGTTGTGGATCGACCCTCCTCAGCCCCGACAGGTTCGCGCCGAAGACGAACCCGATGCCAACGAGCCCCTGCAAATCCCGCGCTGGCAGCAACTCCTTCCGCTCGATCAACCGACCTCGTTGCCCGGGCGCTGGATCATCTCAGCCACTGCCGACGACGCCCTGGCCGCGGCCGTCCAGCGGGAGTTGACGGCACTAGGTGCGAACTGCGTTTCCCTCGGTGAGCCCACCGGCTCGGAACCGTGCGCCGGTGTGCTCCTGTTCGCCGGCGACAGCGAGGACATCACGACCGGGATCCTCCGCCACGCCGAGCTGTCACGCGTTCTAGCCGATCTGGAGCAGGCCCCGCCGCTGCTGCTCCAGATCACCAGATGTGGCAGCCGAGACCTTCCCGACACCGCCCACGGCGCGCTGCGAGTGCTCCCCCGAATCCTGGGCCAGGAGCTACGCGGATTGCGGTGGCGGACGATCGATCTCCCGGCCGGCTCGGATGATGCCGCAGCAGTCGTGGCGGAGATCGCCGACCTCAGCGCGGCGGAACGATCGTCGGGCTGGGAAATCGCGGTGCGCGGCGATTCCCGGTGGCAGCGGACGATCGTGCCGTGGCGCCCCAAGGCCGAGATCGCGCCGCCATCCGGCGGCCTCGCGCTGATCACGGGCGGGCTGGGAGATGTCGGGCTGACCATCGCCGAGCACCTCGCCCGCAACGGGTACCGCGTCGTCCTCACCTCGCGCACCGGCCTGCCAACCCACCCCGAACCCGGCAGCACCGCCGAACAACGGCTCCAAACCATCCGGCGGCTCACCGAAACGGGCGCCCAAGTGGAGGTTCGCGCGCTCGATGCGGCAGATGTTCCTGGGACGACAGCACTCCTGCGCGAGCTGTCTCAGCAGGGACGCCTCGACATCGTGATCCACGCGGCGGGCGCCGTCGCGACCACGGAGGCGACCCCGCTGCGGGAGACCACCGCCGAACTCGTCGCCGCGCACATCACCGCAAAGGCGGGCGGAGCGCTCGCGCTGCGCGCGGCGATCGACGAGCTCCCGTCCCGGCTGCGGCCTCGCACGGTGTTGTTGATGTCGTCGGTGACCACGCTGGTCGGCGGCATCGGCATGGGCGCGTACGCGGCGGCCAACGGCTTCCTCGATGCCCTGGCCATGTCCGCCAGCGACGAATCGACCCGGTGGGTCAGCGCCGTGTGGGACGGCTGGCGGGTCGGCCCGCTCGGTGCGGACCGCACCGTCGTGCTGGACCATGCGTTGGATGCCGAGACCGGAATGGCAGCGCTGGACCGGATCCTCCACGGCACCATGCCACCAGTGGTCGCGGTCGCCGCCACCTCGCTGGCCGATCGCATGACGCAGGCCGCCTTCATCGATCGCGCCGAAGCGCCGGGGAGCTTGGCGGACCCTGCCGAAAGGGCGGTCGCCGAGTTGTGGAGCGAGTTGTTCGGTTCGCCAGTGACCTCGGCCGACGCGGATTTCTTCCTGCTCGGTGGGCATTCGCTGCTCGCGACGCGGATGCTCGCGGCGGTGCGGGAGCGCTTCGGCGTCGATCTGCGGCTGCGCGACCTGCTGGTTCAGCCGACCGTCGCCGCGCTCGCGGCCCGCATCACCGCGGCCGAACCCGCACCGGCTGAACCCGCACCGATCGCAGCGGCCGTGGCCCCGGATGGGACGTTCCCGCTGACGCGGGTGCAGCACGCCTACTGGGTCGGCCGGGACGGCGGCTACGAGTGGGGTGACGTGCCCTGCCACTTCTACCTGGAATACGACTGCGAGCACCTCGACGTCGACCGGTACGAACGGGCGTGGCACCAGGTGTTCGCGCGCCACCCCATGCTGCGGACCATCATCACCTCGCAGGGCAGGGCGAAGGTGCTCGACGACGTGCCCGCCTACCGCATCCGGGTGCACGACCTGACGTCGTTGCCGGAGGAGCGCCGGACGGCGCGGCTGGAGCGGCTGCGCGAGCGCATCAGCCGGCAGCCCGGGCCGCCGGATCGGTGGCCGCTGGTGCAGATCCAGGCCGCGCGGCTGCCCGGTGGCCGGGTTCGGTTGTTCATCGGCGTCGACGTGCTGATCTGCGACGCGGCGAGCTGGTGGATCATCGACCGCGAGCTGCGACACTTCTACCGTTCGGACCAGCCGTTGCCGGACATCGGGATCGACTTCGCGGCGTGCGTGGCGGCGCTGGAACAACGCCGCCACGGCGAGCGGGGCGAGCAGGCGGCTGCCTACTGGCGCGGCAAGCTCGACTCGCTGCCGGGCGGGCCTGCGCTGCCCGTGCGCGAATCCGACACGCCGACGCGATTCGTCCGGCGGGCCGCGGCGCTGGACCCCGACGCTTGGGCAGCGTTGCAGGCCGCAGCTGCTCGGCAGCGGGTGACGCCCACGGCCGTGCTGCTCGCCGCCTATGCCGAGACGCTCGCGGCGTGGTCGGGCAGCGAACGGTTCGCGATCATGCTGACGCTGTTCGACCGCCCGGACATCCACCCCCAGGCGTCCGATGTGGTCGGTGACTTCACCTCTCTTGTGCTGCACGCGGTGGACCACTCCGGGCCCGCATCCTTCCTGCAGCGGGCTCGAGTCGCGCAGGACGTGCTGTTCGCGGACCTGGACCACCGGGACTTCTCCGGGCTCGAAGTGCTGGCCGAGCAGTCGTCCCGCCGCGGCCACCGGGTCTCGGTGCCCGTGGTGTTCACCAGCGCGCTGGGCCTTGAGGACGTCATCGGCGCGGAACACGATCCGGAATGGGTCGGCACGCAGGTCGCCGCGCTCAGCCAGACGCCGCAGACGCTGCTGGACCACCAGGCGCTGGAGCAGGGCGGACGGCTGTTGCTGCAATGGGATGCCCTCGAACCGGTCCTGCCACCGGATCAGCTCGACCGGGCCTTCGCCGACTACGTCCAACGCGTCGAGCAACTCGCCACCGATCCGTCCGCGTGGGACGGCGCGGACGTCGCGGATGAGGACATCGCGTTGCCGGTCCGGCCGAGCGGCGGGCGGCACCCGCTGTTCCTGATGCATCCGTCGGGTGGTGACGTCGTCTGCTACGCCGAGCTGGCCCGGCTGCTCGACGACCGCGTGGACGTCGTCGCGCTGACCGATCCGGAACTGGTCGACGGCCGCGGCGCCACCGACATCCCCGGGATGGCCGCACGCTTCCTCGACGTGGTCCGCCGATGGCAGGAACACGGCCCGTACCTGCTCGGCGGCTGGTCCATGGGCGGCGACCTCGCGCAGGAAATGGCCCGCCGGCTCCACGCGCTCGGTGAGCGCACCGAGCTGCTGGTGATGCTCGACTCCAACGACCCGAGCTTCATCACCCACATCGACGGCAACCCGGACGAGGTGGAACTGGCCGTCGCCTGGCGTTTCCTCGGTGCGCTGGAGGGGTTCGTCGGCGCCGACCTCGGCGCAGGACCCGACCTGAACACCTCGGCGGTCATCGAGGCCGTCCGGCGGCTCCCGGCCGACCGGCGCTGGGACGAGATCGACCAACGGCTGCGGTCCGCGCGACTGCTCGGGCGCCGCGACAGCGCCCGCCGGCGAGTCTCGGTGTTCGCCCGGCACCTGCGGGCGCTGGCCGACCACGAACCAGCCCTGCTCGACGACGAGAACACCAGAACATTGCTGGTCCGCGCCGATCGCCCGGCACCGCGCAACTCCGGTGTGGGCATGGGCGTCGACGACACCCCGCCCGGCTTGGCAGATCTGGGTTGGGGCCGTCACCTGGCCGGGCCGCTGGACGTGATCGGCGTCGACGCCCACCACTACTCGCTGCTGCAACCACCCGCGATCACGCAGGTCGCCGCGGCCATCAACGAAGCGCTGAAAGCGGCGCTGGATCGCTGATCCACCACTCGTGCGCTTCCCGGCGGCCATGACCGCCGGGAAGCGCACGAACCCGAACCGACGAAGGACCTCGATGCAACGACGACAGTTCGTCCTCGGCGCAGCCCTCGCCACCGCTCTGGTGGCCACCGGTTGCGCCGCCAACAGCACCGCCGACACGAGCACCGACACACTTCGCTACGCGGCTGTCGGTGCTCCTGCGGCTGCCAGCAACGATCCGCACGGCGGCCTCGGCAACGAGTCCGACGCCATGCGCTTCGCGCTGCTCTACGACGTGCTCACGGTGCCCGGCGCGGACGGCAGCACGCAGCCTCGACTGGCCACCTCCTGGACGCCGGACACGACGCAGACCCGCTGGAAGCTTGCGCTGCGCCCGGATGCGTCCTTCACCGACGGCCGACCGGTGCGGGCGGCGGACGTGCTGTTCTCACTGCGCCGGATGCAGGACAAGGCCGCCGAGAACTACGGCCGGATGGCCATGTTCGACCTCGCAGCGTCCACTGTGGTCGACGAGCACACCCTGAACCTGGCGACACGCAAGCCTTTCGCCGAGGTCGGAAAGGCACTCGAGTCGGCGACCTTCGTGGTGCCCGAGGGCAGCACCGACTTCACCAACCCGGTCGCCGGATCCGGCCCGTTCCGGATGGCCGGCGGCGACGCCGCCAGCGCCGTCCTGGAGCGCAGCGACCGCTGGTGGGGGTCGCGCCCGCCGCTGCGGCGCATCGAGATCCGCGCCATCGCCGATCCGCAGGCGCGGGCCGACGCGGTCGCCGCCGGGCAGGCCGACGTCGCCGGGAGCGTGAACCCGGCGACCGCCCGGGAGTCCGAACAGGACGGTCTGCAGGTCGTGCACCGGCCGGCGGTCACGGTGTACCCGGTGGTCATGCGCCTGGACCGGGCACCGTTCGACGACCCCCGCGTTCGCGAGGCGATCAAGCTCGCCGTGGATCGAAAGCAGCTGGTGGACGCCGTTTTCCTCGGCCAGGGCGTGGTCGGCAACGACCTGCTCACCCCCGCGGACCCGACCGCACCGGCACCACCGCAGCGCCAGCGCGACCTCGACCGAGCTCGACAGCTGCTGGCCGAGGCGGGGCACTCGAACGGCCTGGATCTCACGCTGCGCACCACGACCGCCTACCCGGGCATGGAGACCACCGCGACGCTGCTGGCCGATCAGCTCAAGGCCGCCGGCATCCGGATCCGCGTGCAGGTGGAACCGCAGGACACCTTCTGGACCCAGGTCTACTCGCAGGCCGACTTCTACGTCAGCTACCTCGGCGGAATCCCGTTCCTCGACGTCGCACGCGTGGCGCTGCTGTCGACGTCGCCGACGAACGAGACCGCGTGGCACCGGCCCGACTGGGACCTCGGCTTCGACGCGGCACTGGCCACCGCCGACGCGGCCGGGCGCAGCGCCCAGCTCGGCCGGTTGCAGCAGCAGGTGCGCGACGAAGGCGGATACCTGGTGTGGGGCGCCGGCGACGGGCTCGACCTGGCGCGGCCGCAGGTGGCGGGGCTGCCCACGGGACCGGGATTCCAGCGATTGTTCATCGACCAGGTCCGGATCAACGCCACGTGATCCCGTCGCTAATCCGCTCGACCGCGCGCAGCGCCCTGCTGCTGTTCGCGGTCGCCGTGCTGGTCTTCGCCGCGACCGAGCTGCTGCCCGGTGACGCGGCGGAGGCCAGGACCCGTGGCCGGGCAAGCGATGCGGAGCTGGCCCGGCTGCGCGAGCAGACCGGGCTGGACGATCCGGCCTGGCAGCGCTTCGGCCGCTGGCTGGCCGGGCTGCTGCACGGTGACGCGGGTCGGTCGCTGATCAGCGACCGACCCGTGGCGGTCCTGATCGCGGAACGGCTGCCCGCGACCCTGGCGCTGACCGCGTGCGCGCTGCTCGTCGCGCTGCCGCTCATGCTGCTGGCGGCTTGGGTGGGAAGCGCACCGCGTCTGCGGTCTCCGGCCGGCGGCGCGATCGCGGCTGCCGCCGCAGTCCCGCAGGTCGTGGTCGCCGGAGCACTGGTCGCGCTGTTCTCCGGTCTCCTGCATTGGCTGCCCAGGGTGTCGTTGCTCCCCATTGGACAGTCGCCGTGGCAGCGACCCGAACTGCTCGTGCTGCCGACGCTGTCGCTGGCCCTTCCGGCGGCGGCGTTCGGCGCGGGCCTGCTCGCCGGGGCGGTGGCGGACGTGCGGCGGCTCCCGCATGTCGAGGACGCCGTCCTGCGCGGCGTGCCGCGCTGGCGCGTCGCGGCCCGGCACGTCCTTCCGTTCTTGTTCGCGCCGGTGCTCCGCGTGCTCGCGGTGATCTGTGGCGGTTTGATCGCGGCCACGACGGTGGTGGAGACCGTGTTCGGTTACAACGGCTTGGGAGAGCTGCTCGTCAGCTCTGTCGCCAGCCGTGACGTGCCGACGGTGCAGGCCGTGGCGTTGCTCGGCGCGGCGGTTGTGCTCGCCGGGTTGTGGCTGGCCGACGTGGTTCGGGGTGGCACCTCATGAACCGCGCGATCATCGCCGGCAGCCTTGCGAGCGCCGTGGCGTGCGCGACCGTCCTGGGCGGGTTGCTCACCCCGCACCTCCCGACCGAGATCATCGGCCTACCGCACACATCCCCTGGCGGGGGCGCCCTGCTGGGCACCGACGGCCTCGGCCGCGACGTGCTGTCCCGGGTGCTGGCCGGCGGCCGCGACCTCGTCCTGGTCTCGATGCTCGCCGCGCTGCTGGCCACCTCGCTCGGCGTTGCCGGAGGGCTGCTCGCCGGCTGGTCCGATGGCTGGACTTCCCGGCTGCTGACCGCGCTCGCCGACGTCCTGCTCGCCGTGCCGCTGCTGCTCGTCGCACTGGTGCTGGCGGTTTCGCTGCCCGGCGACGCCGCGGTCATCGCCGCGACCGTCTGCGGTGGCACCCCGCTGACGCTGCGGGTGGTCCGGGACGCCACCCGGCTGGCCCGCGGCTCCGGGTACGTCGAGGCGGCGCGCTGCCGCGGCGAACGCGACGCGGCGCTGCTGATCCGGGAAGTCCTGCCATCGATGGCCGGGCTGATCTCGGCCGACGTGGGCATGCGATTCGTGGTCGCCGTGCAGCTCGCGGCCGCGTTGAGCCTGCTCGGTTTCGGCGCCCAGCCACCGACGGCCGACTGGGCGTTGATGATCCGCGAGAACCTGCCCGGGTCCGGCCTCAACCCCGCAGGTGTGATCGCCCCTGCCGTCGCCCTGGCCGTGCTGACAGCCGGTGTCGCGGGCGCGGCGTCGCTGCTCGACAGGAGGCCGGCGTGAGCGGCTTGGAAGTCGGCGGCATGACCGTGCTCGACAGGCAGGGACGCGCCGTGATCTCGGATTTCTCACTGCACGCCGCCGCCGGTGAGATCGTCGGGGTCGTCGGACCGTCCGGCAGCGGGAAATCCACCCTGCTGCGCGCAATCCTGGACGCCCTGCCGACGGGACTGCGCCGGGCCGAGGGCACTGTCTGCTGGGAAGGAAGGACGATCCTGCCCGGACGCGCCGCCCGGCGTTGGCGGCACCGGACGGCGGGCATCGTCGGCCAAGATCCCGCCGCCGCGCTGAATCCCTTGCAGCGAGTGCATTCCCTGGTCGCCGAAGGCACGCCGGACGCGCCACTGGCCCAGCGGGCGCTCGACGACCTCGGACTCGACAGCGCCCAGCTGTGGTGGCGGCTCCCGCGTCAACTTTCCGGTGGGCAGGCGCAACGCGTCGCCCTCGCCCGAGCGCTGGCAGGCGATCCGGCCTTGTTGGTACTCGATGAGCCGACTTCCGGGCTGGACCCGGATGCCCTCGAACTGGTCATGCGGGCGATCGCGAAGCGGCGCGGTGACGGACGTTCGGTGACGCTACTGGTCTCCCACGACCGGGACTTCGTGACGAGGGCGAGCGATCGCGTCATCTCGTTCGGGCAAGCGAGGACGACCACCCCGCCGCGAACAAGCCAGCAGAGATCGGCCGCACCGGTGTTCTCGGCATCGGATCTGACGATCTCGCAGGGCGGCACGCCACTGCTCCAGGGCAGTTCCGTCGAACTCTTCAAGCACGAACTGGTCGCCGTGCTGGGACCGTCCGGATGCGGCAAGAGCACCATGCTGCGGACGTTTGCCGGCCTGCACGCGGCCGATGCGGGCGAACTCCGTTGGCGCGGCGAACCCTTCCCGGGCCAGGTCGAACACCGGTCCCGCACGCAACTGCGCGCCGTGCAGTTCGTCGCCCAGGACCCTGCCGGCGCGCTCAACCCAGCGCACCGCGTCGGCACCGCCATCGCCCGGGCCGCACAGGTGCTACACGGCGTTTCTCCCGCTGCTGCGCGGAAACGAGCCGATGAACTGCTGCGTATGGTTGGCCTCGAAGGTGCCGCGAAACGATTTCCACGCGAGCTCTCCGGAGGGCAGCGCCAACGCGTGTCCATCGCGCGAGCGCTCGCCGCCGAGCCCGACGTGCTGCTGGCGGACGAGATCACGTCCGCACTCGACGAGGCCACTGCCCACGACGTGCTTGATCTCCTCGACCGGCTGCGCGCCGACGGCCTCGCCGTCCTGCTGGTCACCCACGACCGGACGGTCGCCGACCGCGCCGACCGCACGCTCCGGCTGCACCAACGCAGCCTGCTCCCCACCATTCCCGACCGATCGGAGGAAACCCGTGCCCGGTGACGACCCCGTGCCCGCAGACAGCACAGCCGCGCTGTGGCGGGCGGCCGAGCACCTCAGCGCCCACCCGTGGATCGCCGCAGCCGAAGTCGACGACGAGGCAGTGCGGCTCGTCCCGGCCCGCGCGGCGCTCGCCGTGCGGCCGGAACCGGGCGCGCTGCTCACCGAACACCTCGACCAGTGGAGCGAGGTCTACGACTGGACCTACTCCCAGGCCTCCGGGCGGCATGCCGACGACCTGGACCTGTCCGGCTGGCGGGCGTCGGACACCGGCGAGCCCTTCCCGGTGGAGCACATGAAGGACTGGCTGCGCCACACCGTCGAACTCGTGCTGCGCGACAAACCCCGGCGGGTGCTCGAACTCGGTTGTGGCACGGGCATGCTCATGCACCGCCTGCATCCGCACGTCGACGCGTACGTCGGCACCGACGTCGCTGCCGACGCTGTTCGGAAGCTGTCGACATCGGCGCCCGGCGGTGCCGTGATCGTGCAGGCCTCCGCGCACGAGGCGCGCAGCGCCGTGGTGCAGGACGCCATCGCCACCGCGTTTTCCGGGGCCCGGCCGGATTGCGTGCTGCTGAACTCCGTCACGCAGTGCTTCCCCAGCGTCGAATACCTGCGCGCGGTCGTGCAGGACGCGATCGACATAGTCGCGCCCGGTGGCACCGTGATCATCGGCGACGTCCGCCACGCCGGCCTGCTGCGCGACCACCACCGCTGGCTCGACGCCGCCGCCACGGACGCGGAGCTGGACGAACGGGTCGACCGGGACGAGGAACTGCTCTTCGACGCGCCGTTGCTGGCCTCGCTGGCCGCGGCGGCGGGCCGCGAGGTCCGGATGGCCACCTTCGCGAAGACCATGCGCGCCGACACCGAACTGACCCGCTACCGCTTCGACGCCGTGCTCCACGTCGATCCCGGCACCCCTGCCGTGGCACCGACCGTGATCCGCTGGCCCGACCTCCCTTCCGGCAACCGGGTCGCGGCCCTGCGCGCCCGCCTCGACCGTTCCCCGGTGCGAGTCGAACGGATCCCCAACCGGCTGCTCAACACCGAGGCCGGCACGACCGCCGCCGAGCTGCACCGTGCCATCGGCGACCTGGACGCCGTGGTCTGCCTGGACCCGACCGATCCGCGGTCGCTCGAAGTCATCGCACCCGCGATGTCGGCCGCCCGACCGGTGCAGGAGATCTCCGGGCCGGGCAAGGCGCACGAGCCGCTGCGCGGATTCGTTCGCCGCAGGCTCGCCGAGGTCGCCCGGCGGGACCTGCGTCGCGGAGGCCACGCGCTTGTGCCGATCACGGTCGACCAGGGCGAGCACCATGCGTGCTGAAACCTTGGACCAGGTCACTCGATCCGCCGCGACCGCGATCAACGATGTCGACACCGCCGCGCTGCCCGGCTTCATGCGGCAGCTCGACCACGCCGCCCTGCTGGCGATGGCCCGCACCCTCGGCCGCAACGGCCTGTTCCGGCCCGGGGTCAGCCACCGCTGGAACCAGATCGCCGACCGGCTGCGCGTCGCACCCCGGCACCGCTGGATCCTCCGCCGCTGGCTCACCGCCCTGAATGACGAAGGCCTGCTCCAGCGAGACGAAACCACGGGTTTCGTGCACGGCCTCCGTGCCGTGGGCCGATCCGAGGCGGCCGACGCCGCCGCTTTCGTGGACGAGGCCGCGCGCGGCCTGGGATATCCGCCGGAGATGGCCAGGTTCTTCCTGGCGGCGATCGAGCAACTCCCCCGTCTGCTCCGCGACGAGGTGGCCGTGCAGGCGCTGCTGTTCCCCGACGGAGACCTCGCGACCGCCGAAGGTGCCTACAAGGACAACGTCATCAACCGCTACCTCAACACGGCAGCCGTCGACCTGCTGCGCGGGGAATGCCGGCGCGCCGGTGGCACGCTCCGCGTGCTGGAGCTCGGAGCCGGTGTCGGCGGGACCACCGCCGCCGTGGTGCCGGCGCTCGCCGACGAGTCCGTGGACTACCTGTTCACCGACGTGTCCCAGTTCTTCCTGGACGCCGGGCGCCAGCGGTTCGGCGAACGGCTCCGCTACGGCATGCTCGACATCAACTCCGACGAACCCGTGCAACCCGGCTCCGCCGATGTCGTGCTCGCCGCGAACGTCCTGCACAACTCCGTCCACATCGGAGAAGTGCTGGCGCGGTTGCGGGATCTGCTGGCGCCCGGCGGGATGCTCGTGGTCATCGAGTCGTGCCGGGAGCACTACCAGGCCATGACGTCCATGCAGTTCCTGATGTCCCCGCGCGAGGGCGAACCGCAGCCTGGTGCCACCGACGTGCGGGCGGGCACCGACCGGATCTTCCTGACCCGCGACGAGTGGCTGGCCGAGCTGACCGCGGCCGGCTTCGCCCCGCAGCTCGACCTGCCCGACCCGACTCATCCGCTCGCCGCCCTCGGCCAGCACGTCTTCGCCGCCCGAACCGACGAACTGGAGCAACCATGACCACCGAACCCGCTATCAGCACCGTGCTGGCCGAGATCTGGTCCGAGCTGCTCGGCCTGGACGAGGTTCCGCCGGATTCGAGCTTCCTCAACCTCGGCGGCGACTCGGTGCTCGCCGTGCGAATGTCCGCTCTGGTCCGCCGGAAGCTCGGCGTGGCGCTCGCCCTGTCCGACGTCCGGGTGGAGATCACCCTCGCCGAACTGACCGACCTGGTAGCCCGCCGCAGCGCCGGAGCATCCAGCGGCCGGGCACTGCCGGTCGATGTGACCCGGCGCCCAGACCCGAGCGCACCGTTCCCGCTGCTGCCGTTGCAGCAGGGCTACTTCGTCGGGCAGCAGGACGGCTGGGAGCTGTCCTACGAATCGGCGCACCACTACGTCGACATCGGCCTCACCGACGTCGACTCCGACGAAGCTCCCGAAGCACTCCAGGACGCGCTGCGCCGACTCGTGCAGCACCAACCCACGCTGCGCGCCCGCGTGCTTCCTGATGGCCGGCAGCGCATTCTGGCCGCCGACGACCCCGACGCCGTACCCACCGTCGAGGTGATCGACCTGCGCGACGCTTCCGAGGACGAAGCCAATGCCACGGTGGCGGCCATCCGGTCGCAGATGAGCACCAACGGCCCGGACCCCGCGCACGGTCCCGGCATGACGATGCGCCTGACGCTGCTGCCCGGCGACCGCGCCCGCCTGCACAACGCGGTCAGCCTGCTGATCATCGACGGCTGGTCGTCGAACGTCTTCTACCGGGACCTGTTCGCCCTGGTCGCCGACTGGAACGCGATGCTGCCCCCGCTGGAGGTCGACTATGGCGACTACGTCACCTCGGTAGCCACGCTGCCCGACACCGACGCCTGGGAAGCCGACCGCGACTGGTGGTGGGACCGGCTCGACGAGTTCCCCCTTCCGCCCGCCC
>NZ_SMKW01000011.1 GCF_004348985.1 Saccharopolyspora elongata
CCTCGCCCTGCACTACTCCGCCGGGTTCCGCACCGTCGGCATCCGCGAACGCATCGCCCAACACCACGGCGCCTGGCGCGACACCGTCTTCCTGGAACGCCGCCGCGCCTGCGACGACAACTAACCCGACACATCCCACACTCCCCTGACCCGTCACCCCGCACTGGGTGATGGGGCGTTGAAAGGTGCCCGACTTGAGTGACCACGACGTCATCGTCATCGGCGGCGGCCAGTCCGGCCTCGCCGCTGCCCACGCCCTCCGCTCCCGCGGCCTCCGCCCCGTTGTGCTGGAAGCCGGGCCCGAACCGGTCGGTTCCTGGCCGCACTACTACGACAGCCTCACCCTGTTCTCACCCGCGCGCTTCAGTGCGTTCCCAGGAGTGCCCTTCCCCGGTGATCCCGACCGCTACCCGCACCGCGACGAGGTCATCGACTACCTCCGCCGCTACGCCGCCACCCTCGACGCCGACATCCGCACCCACCACCACGTCCAGTCCGTGACCGCGATCGACGGCACCTACACCGTCCACACCGGACACAGCACGCACACCGCGCCTATCGTGATCGCCGCCAGCGGCGGATTCAGCCTCCCTCACCACCCGAACCTGCCCGGCCTCGACCGCTTCACCGGCACCGTCGTGCACACCGCCGACTACCGCGACCCCACCGCCTACACCGGCCAGCGCGTCGTCATCGTCGGCGGCGGCAACTCCGCGATCCAGATCGCCGTCGAACTCGCCGACCACGCCCATACGACCATCGCCAGCCGCACGCCCCTGCGCTTCGCCAACCCCACCCTGCTCGGCAAAGACCTGCACTGGTGGACCGCCACCACCCGACTCGACATCCTCCCGATCGGCCCCTGGCTACGCACCCCGCCCACCACACCGATCTCCGACAAAGGCGCCTACAAAGCGGCGATCGCCGCCGGCCGCCCCGACCGGCGCGAGATGTTCACCAGCCTCGACGACACCACCGTCACCTGGGCCGACGGCACCCGCGAAACCATCGACACCCTCATCCTCGCCACCGGCTACCACCCCGACGTCACCTACCTCCAAGACCTCGGCGCCCTCGACGCCACCGGCGCACCACGCCAGCGCCGCGGGATCTCCCACACCTGCCCCGGCCTCGGCTACGTCGGCCTGGAATGGCAAACCAGCTTCTCCTCCGCCACCCTCCGCGGCGTCACACGCGACGCCCACTACGTCGCCGACCACCTGATCAAACAAGCCCAGGGCGCGAAAACCCCGGCATCGTGCTGCTCAGCGCGTGCGCGGGCGTAGCAGGGCAATGGCGTGGCGTTGACGAAGGACACCGTTCGCCATCTCAGGCTCAGGCTGGTCATCGGTCATCGACCTTTTCTCCTTGCCGGAAGGCGGAATCGAGGGCAGCCGCGGCGGCCGGATTGACAGTTCCACGCCCCAGGTAGTGGTCCTGGGTCATCGACGGCCGGGCATGGCCCAGGACGTCGTCGAGCAGCGTGGCAGCCGTGCGGCGGAACGCGTGCGGCGTGACCCACCCGAGACCGATCTCTTCTCGGGTCACTCGCACGCAACCCGAGCTGCTGCCCGGCCTGCTGGCTGCCGAGGAGCTGCCCGAGGAGGTCAAGGCCCGCGCCATCGCCCGCTGCGTTCGAGCTGTACTAGGGCCGTTTCAGAACTGTGTGCAGGCACGTGTGGGATGCGGCCGTCTGGAACGCTGGGCGACGTTTTCGCGCGAAACCGGCGTTCCGCCCTCACGCGAGCGCCGGTTTCGCGCGAAAACGCCACCCGTGTCAGGCACCGGCGCGCCTTTGGGAGGAGCTTGCGCGGAGCCCTTTTTGGAGCGCCGCTTTGAGGCCGTGAGTGTTTTGTGTTGTTGTGGCAACACAAAACACTCACGGGCCCCGTCGTCGGCGGAACCGTTGAACTTTCGGTCGTCCTCAGCGGCGGGTGAGGACCCACCACGCTTGGACCGCCGCGTAGGCGAGGATCACCGCGCCGACCGCGCTGGTGATGTGCACGCCGAAGGTGAAGGCGTGCGCCGCCGACTCTCGCAGCGCGATGCCCTGCTCCACCGGCAGCTCTGCAGCCGCCGACAGCGCGCCGCCCAGCGTGTCCCGGACTGTGTCCACTATGGATTCCGGGACGCCCGCGACGTCGACGCGACCGCGGTAGGCCGCGGTCAGGACGCTGCCGAGGATCGCCGTGCCCATCGCGGCGCCCAGCTCGTAGCCGGTCTCCGAGATCGCCGAGGCCGCGCCCGCGTTCTCGGGGGCGACGCTGTCCATGATGGTGTCGTTGGTCGCCGTCTCGGTGATGCCTGCACCGAGGCCGACCACCATGAACGCCACGACCACCAGCCAGGTGCCGCCCTCCGCGGGCAGCAGCACCATCAGCAGGTAGCCGAGCGCGGTCGCCAGTATCGCCGCGCCCAGCAGCTCGGCCAGCCGGACCCGGCGGATCAGCCGGACCGCCACCAGCGACCCGAGGACCGACAGCGCGATGCCCGGCAGCAGCGCGAGGCCCGCGCGCAGCGGGCTCATGCCCAGCACGAGTTGCAGGTACTGGGTCATGAAGAACAGCCCGCCGACCATCACGAACACCGCCAGCAGGTTGCTGGTGACCGCGACGCTGAACCGCGGGTTGCGGAACAGGGCCAGGTCCAGCATCGGGGCGTCCAGCCTGCGCTGCCTGCGCACGAACGCGTACCCGGCGATCACCGCGACCGCCACCGCGGGCAGCGCCAGGGCGCCGCCGCCGGCGAACTCCTTGATGCCGAGGACCAGCGCCAGCATCGCCAGCAGCGACAGGCCCGCGCTGGCCAGGTCGTAGCGGCCGGGCGCCGGGTTGCGCGACTCCGGGATCACCAGCGGGCCGACGATCAGCAGCAGGACCATCACCGGCAGGTTGATCAGGAACACCGAGCCCCACCAGAAGTGCTCCAGCAGCAGCCCGCCGAGCAGCGGGCCGAAGGCGGAGCCGCCGGCGAAGGTCGCGGTCCAGGCCGCGATCGCGGTGGTCCGGGCGCGCGGGTCGGTGAAGATGTTGCGGATCAGCGACAGCGTCGAGGGCATCAGCGTCGCGCCTGCGATGCCGAGCAGCGCGCGGGCCGCGATGAGCAGCTCGGCGGTGGGCGCGAAGGCCGCCAGCGCGGAGGCGAGGCCGAAGCCGGTCGCGCCGATCAGCAGCAGCCTGCGGCGGCCGATCCGGTCGCCGAGCGTGCCCATCGTCACCAGCAGGCCGGCCAGCATCAGCGAGTAGATGTCGACGATCCACAGCAGTTGTCCGCCGGTGGGCCGCAGCTCCTCGCTGATGTGCGGGAGGGCGAAGCTCAACACCGTGTTGTCGACCGAGATCAACAAAACGGGGAGGAGGAGGGCGGCCAGCGCCGTCCACTGCTTGCGGGAAATCTGAGGCGAATTCAGCTTTAACATTCTCTACTCGTTTCGACTGTACCGTCTGGACGGTATAGTAACCGTCCGGACGGTACAGTGCCACCCATGGCAGCCACCAGCACCCGAGACCGCATCCTCGACGCGCTCCAGCGGATCCTGATCCGCCAGGGCACCGCGGCGGTGACCCTCGAATCGGTCGCCGCCGAGGCGGGCGTGTCCAAGGGCGGCCTGCTCTACCACTTCCGCTCCAAGCAGGCGATGCTCCAGGGGCTGACGCGGCGGATCGACGAGGACGCCGAGGCCGAATTCGCCCAGGCCACCCGAGAAGGCGTGGACGTCGTCCGGTACTTCCTGCAGACCTCGCTGCCCGAGTCGGACGAGGAGGCGGCGCTCTACTGGTCGGTCATCGCGGCCCTGCGCAGCGGCGAAGGTCTCACCGACGACGGCACCGAGGTGCTGGCCAACGTCTTCAACCGGTGGTCCGAACTGCTCACCGACTACATCGGCGACCCGGTGCTGGCCGAGACCGTCCGCCTGGTCGGCGACGGCCTCTACCTGAGCGCGCTGTCCGGCCTGCCGCGCCCCGACCCGGACCTGCTGCGCCGGGTCTTCGACCGGATCCTCGAACAGGTCGCGGCGACGCGCGGGGCCTGATCGCCGCCATTTCCGGGAAGAAACCTTTTCGGTATGTCGCCCGGAACTTGGCGAGTGTTACCCAGTTCGTATACAAAAGATCGTACCGCTGAGTAAGATCCACCCCGACAAATTTGGCTCGTCGGGAATTCCATGCGGGGGTCGCACGGTGTGGACGCAGCGGGATCAGATCCAGGCATACCGGTTCCTCCGCCGACGACTGGTATCCGCGCTCGTCTCCGCCGACGCCAACCATCCGGTCGCGCCCGCCAAGCGGGTCGTCCTCGGCACGGCGCTCGGCCTGGCGGTCGCGCTGCTGGTGGGTGCCGTGTTCGGCGTCATCGGCCTGCTCGCCCCGACGCGCGCGGAGGCGTGGCGCCAGGGCGGCCAGGTGATCATCGAGAAGGAGACCGGAACGCGGTTCGTCCTCGGGCAGGACGGCCTGCTGCACCCGGCGCTCAACTACGCCTCGGCGCGGCTGCTCGCGGGCGGCGACGGCGGCAAAACCGTGACGGTGTCCGCAAAATCGCTGACCGGCGCGCCCCGCGGCGCCGCGGTCGGCATCGCGGGCGCGCCGGATTCGCTGCCAGGCGGCGATCGCCTGCTGACCGGCGCCTGGACTGCCTGCACCCGCGTCGCACCCGGCCGGCCGAGCGGCGAGGCCCCGATCACCACCGTCCTGTTAGGACCGAGCGGCGCGGGCGCGGAACTCCGCGAGGGGCAGGCGCTGCTGGCCCGCCTGCCCTCCGGCGAACGCTTCCTGGTGACCGGCGGGCACCGGTACCGGCTGGGCGGTGAGCGTGCCGTGGTCGCGCTCGGCTACGCGGCGGCCGAGGAGGTCCCGGTGGCGCCCGCGTGGCTGAACACCCTTCCGGCGGGCCGGGATCTGGCCACCATCGCGGTGCCGGACGCGGGCAAGCCCGGCATCCGGGTCGGGTCCGAGACCCGACCGGTCGGGCAGGTGCTGGTGTCCGAGGTCGGTGAGTACTACCTGGTGCGGCGCGACGGCCTCGCCGTGATCACCGAGACCGAGGCGGACCTGCTGCTCGGCGCGCCGGAGAACACCGCCGCCTACCCCGGCGGGCGCCCGCACCGGGTGGAGGTCGCCACCGCCGACATCGGCGGCGTGCCGCGATCACCGGAACGCCAGGACGGCTACCCCGACCGGCGCCCGGAGCCCGTCAAGCCAGGCCGCGCGCCGACGGTGTGCGCCACCGGCGAGCGCGTCACGATCGGCCAGGCGCTTCCCCTGCGGGGCGGGGAAAAAGTCGTCCCCGTCACCGCGCCCACCCCGGACACCGCCGCGGAGGTGTACGTGCCGGGCGGGTCCGGCGCGGTCGTCGCCGAGGAACCGGCCCCGGGCGTGCCCGCCGGGGCGGTGTACCTGATCACCGACACGGGGATGAAGTACCCGATCCCGGGCGACGAGGCGGTTTCCGCGCTCGGCTACGGAAACCGGCCGACGCACGGCGTGCCCGCGTCGGTGCTCGCGCTGTTCCCGACCGGCGCCGTGCTCGACCCGGCACTGGCCGGGCAGGTGTTCCCGGGCTGATGGGATCGGCGGAACGCGGGCTCGTCCGGCTGGGACTCCGCTACGCCGTGTGGCTGCGCTTCGTCGTGATCGCCGTGGCGAGCGGGGCCTCGCTGGTGCTGGAGAACGAGCGGAAACCCGGCTGGGCCATCTTCATCGTCCTGGCGCTCAACGCGTGGAACGCGTGGTACGCCGCCCGGATGTCCCGCTCTGCCGCGCGCTGTCCGGTCGCCGTCGACGTGCTGGTGATGTGCGCGATCTGCCTCACCCAGGTCTGGACGACGCCCACCGCGCCCAGCCCGGAGGGCACCAGCTGGGTCCGGGTCGCCGCGGCGATCACCGTGGTCGCCTACCCCTGGCAGCTCGGCGCGGGGGCGCTGGGCGCGGCGACCGCCGTGATCACCGCCGCGCACCTGGCCGGGACGGCGCTCTCGCTGCCCGAGCACTGGCTGACGGCCGCGCCGATCCACCTGTGGATGTTCATGGAAGCCGGCCTGTCCTGGGGGCTCTACCTGCTGGTCCGGCGCGGCGCCCGGACCGCCGACCAGATCGTCGCCCGCGGCGAGCGGGTGCGCCGCCGGTCGGCGGTCGCCGAGGCGCGGCGCACCGACGAGCGCGAGCACCTCGCGGCCCTGCACGACACCGCGTCGGCCACGCTGCTGATGGTCGGCGCCGGGGTGGTGGCCGAACGGCAGATCTGGCTTGCGGAGCAGGCGAAACGGGACCTGGAGGTGCTCCGCGGCCGGTCCGAGGTGTCCGACGGCGAGGTCGATCTCGTCGGCATGCTGCGGGAAACCATCACCAGGACGCCGCTGCGGGTCCGGCTGACCGCGCCCGACGAGCTGGTGGTGCCCGCGGTGGAAGCGGCCGCCCTCTGCCACGGCACGCGGGAAGCGCTGACCAACGTCGTCCGGCACGCCGGGGTCGACCGGGCCGACGTGGCCGTCGCCCAGCACGGCGACAGCGTCGTCGTGGAGGTCGTGGACTCCGGACGCGGATTCGACCCGGGCCGGATCTCCGGCCACCGCTACGGCGTGACCGGCTCGCTCGTGGAGCGGATGCGCCGGACGGGCGGGAGCGCGCAGGTGATCAGCAGTCCCGGCGACGGAACCCGGGTGCGGATGACGTGCCCGCTCCGGGCCGCGGAGGACGCCGGGGGCGACGCCGAGATCATCGCCACGAAGTTCCAGCAGGGCATGCAGTGGGCCGTGGTGGTGATGAACCTCGTCATCCTGTGCCTGCTCGACCTGCCGAAGCTGCTGGCGAACCTGGACGGCTACCGCTTCGCGCCCACCCAGTTCCTCGCCTTCGCCGGGTTCCTCGCGGTGACCCTGGTCGTGCTGGTCAGCCTGCGCAGGCAGCGGCCGATCGGCCGATGGCGCTGGCCACTGCTGGCGCTGGTGTTCGCGTTGTCCGCGGCCGGGACCGCGTCGGTGCAGCCCGAGCACCTGCTCGGCTTCGCGCACTGGTCCGAAGGGGACGCCGGCTGGACGGTGGCGCTGCTCCTGCTCGACTGCCGGATCCCGACCTTCACCCTGACCCTCGTCGCCCAGTACGTGATGACCTTCGTGCAGGTCGGGCTCGCCGGGAACGCCGCGACCTCGTTCTCCGACGCGGTGAACGCGACCGTGCTGATCCTCAGCTACCAGACCGCGATGGGTTTGATCGCCGCGGTGCTGCGCGCGCTCGCGGTGTCCTCGGCCCGGGCAGCCAGGGAGGAGGAGCAGCTGCGGACCGCCGAAGAAGTGGCGCGGCAGCTGCACCAGGACCGCAAGAACCGCTACGCCGACCTGGAAGGCACGACCGTTCCGCTGCTCGACGGCCTCGGCGCGGGCGCCCTCGACCCGGGCGACGTGTCGGTCCGCCGGCGGTGCTCGGTGGAGGCGGCGAAGATGCGCCGCCTGTTCGCCGAGGACGCCTCCACCCCGGATCCGCTGCTGCACGAGCTCCGGGCCTGCATAGAACTGGCCGAGCGGCAAGGGGTTTCGGTGCGCTTCGCCGAGTACGGCAAGCGCCCGGCGATCCCCAAGGACGTGCGGCGCAAGCTCACCGAGCCCGCGGTCACCGCCCTGGCCACCGCCACCGGCACGGTGCGGGTGACGGTGGCCGGCTCCGGCGACGCCGTCACGGTCAGCCTCGTGGCCGCGGCCGTCGAACCGGTGCTCGCCGAACCCCGGTCCGACGGCGACGTGGTCACCACGACGGTGGTGGACGGCGGCCGGATCTGGATCGAGGCGAAGTGGAGCCTCCCGACATGACGTCCTCCCCCGCCCGCCGAGGCGGGATTCCCCGGAATGACACGACATCGAGCAGCGGAGGTTGGAGTTGATCACGGTCGTGGTGGTAGACGATCATCCCGCGGTGGTCGCCGGCGTGCGGGCCTGGTGCTCGTTGGCCGACCCGCCGATCAAGGTGCTCGATTCGGGCCCGGCGGTGTCGGTCGCGTGGCTGGATCCCGGTGCCACCGCCGACGTGGTGATCTTCGACCTGCAGCTGGACATCACCGGCCCCGCCTACGGCGACCTCAAGCGGCTGGTGGACGCCGGCCGCCCGGTGGTGATCTACAGCATGCGGGCCGACCGGGAAACCGTGTTGACCTGCCTGGACATCGGCGCCTTCACGTACCTGACGAAGGCGGAGGGCGAGGACCACCTGGTCGCCGCCGTGCAGGCCGCGGCGTCCAACACGCCGTACCTGCCGCCGTCGCTGTCCGGCGCGTTCGGCACCGACGACCGGCCGAACCGGCCCCGGCTGTCGCCCCGGGAGACCGAGGTGCTGCTGGAGTGGTTCCACTGCGAGTCGAAGGAAATGGTGGCGCGGCGGCTCAACCTGACGGTGCACCGGGTCAACTCCTGCCTGGAGCGGGTGCGCATCAAATACGCGAACGTCGGACGGGAGGCCCCGACCAAGGCCGCGCTGGTCGCCCGCGCGATCCAGGACGGCCTGGTGCGCGCCGACGAACTCTGATCCCCGTTGCGCTCCTGACGCCGGCAGGCCCGCGACCGGCGATTCCTGTCGGCATGCCCGGCCACCTTCCCCGATCGTGACCCGACCGGCGACGCGACCCGCTCATCACCAGCGAACTCACCGACCACGCCTGTCCCGGATTACGCCGTGCGGAGTTCCTTCTCCAGCGGTGTCGGGAAGGACGGGACCACAGGAGTGCCGTCCAGCCGGGGCTGCAGCCTGTCGGCGGCGTCCTGCACCGCACGGGCTGCCGCCGCCCCTCGGTCGACCAGCAGCCTGGTAACGATCTCCCCGTCCGGCCGCACAGCCCAGCCGCCGACGACCTCGCCACCCCACCAGATCGTCGGCCCGATGTTGCCGTTCCGGTCGAACAGGGGCCGGGAGTCCGCAGGCAGGTACCAGTCGCGTTCCTTCCAGCCCATCGGAGTCGGGTCGAGGGCGGGCAGCAGCGCAGCGGACGGGGCGGCAGGCTCGTCGGCCACGGCGTCGTCGGCCAGGACCAGCCCACAGCCGACGTCCACAGTGTCCAACGCGGCGAGGGCCTTCCTGGTGGCACCGAGCGTCCAGCCGGTCCACCACTGGACGTCGGCGACGGTGGCCGGGCCGAACCGCCGCAGGTACTGCTCGACCAGTCGGGCCTTGGCATCCGGCAGCCCGGGGATCCCCTGCGGCCACCAGTTCGACGCCGGTTCCCAGGTGTGCGCCCGGGACGTCCACGATCCGCGCGGCTCGCAGCGGACCATCCGTCCTTCGGCCGCCATCAACACCAGCACGTTCGTGGTGATGTTTCGTTTCACGTCCCACTTATTGCCAGACGTCGGCAGCAGCGCGGTCCGTAGCCGAGGCTCGTCGGCCGACAGCTGGGCTGCGGTAGCCGTACCGCGTTTCGCCAGCGCCCGTTCGACGGACGACTCCACCGACCGCAGCCACCCGTCTACATCGGCGGGCAGTTCCGGCTCGGTGGAAATGGTGGTGAGCTGCCGGACCAGCCGTTTGCGTTGCTGGCCGGCGATGTCCAGCGACGCGGCATGGTGCACGACCGAAACCAGATCGGCAGGCACCACGAACAGCGTCCGGCGCATCGCCAGCATCCGGACCAGCTTGCGGTCGCCGTACATCACCCTGGCGACGTCCTTGACCGACGCCGACGGGCAGCGGGCGAGCACCGACAGGAAGACGGTCGCTGGGTCGGTCGCGTGCAGAACCACGACGTCGGCCGCCGCCTGCTCCGGATCGCTCGCCGTCCCGCCGAGGTGATGGCGGGCGACCAACCGGGCCCGCCGCCCTTCGATGCCAAACCGCATGAGCCCATCGCTACCAGCCGACACCGACAACCACCGGACGCACCGCCATGAAACCTCCCGGTCGGATGCACTCATCATCTGGCCGCTTGCTGCATGACAGCGAGGTAGGCACCGACTCGTCCAGGTCGCACCCGACGTCTGGGTCGCCGACATGATCGGCCAGCACTGCATCAGGACCAGCCGCGGCCGCCCGGAAATGGGGTACGAACGGCCCCCACCGCGCGCGAGCGGACCTCGCTAACGTCCTCCGCGGAGATCCAATCGGGAGGAATCGGTGGAGACCAAGCGGATTCGAGTCGGGGTGGTGGAGGACCACCCGCTGTACCGCGCGGCGGTGGCCCGGATGCTCGCCGACGCGCCGGACATCGAAGTGGACGCGGTCGCCGAATCGGTCGCGCAGTTCGCGGCCCGCAGCCGGTGCGCCGGGAGCATCGTCGTGCTGGACCTCGGGTTGCCCGGGGTGCGGGGCGCGGCGGCCGTCATGGAACTCGTGCGCCGCGGCCACCCGGTGCTGGTCGTCTCGGCGATGGCCGACCGCACCGAGGTGGTCGGCGCGATGCTGGCCGGGGCCCGGGGCTTCCTCGGCAAGGACGCCGAGGGCGAGGAGATCCTGGCCGCGATCCGGGAGATCGCGGCCGGGCGCAGCCACGTCGCCCCGAAGCTGGCGGCGGTCGTGCTGGACACCTCGCGGGAGCGCAACGCCGGCGCGCGCATCGAGCTCTCGCACCGCGAGGCCGAGGTGCTCAGCAGGCTCGCCGCCGGCGAACGCGACCAGGACATCGCGATGGGCCTGCGCATCAGCATCCGCACGGTCCGTTCCTACTTGGACCGGATCAGGGACAAGACGGGACTGCGGCGGCGTCCCGCGCTCACCGCTTACGCGATCGAGAACGGCTTTGTGACCTGCCCGGCGCCCGACCGGATGCCGGCCTGAGAACTCGTCCGGAACGTGGTGGCGCGGCGACTTCGAAGCGGCGCAGCCGCACGGCCCGCCTGCGCAACTCGCACCGCCACGCAAGGTGAGCCTGGAAACAGGCCCTGACGTCGGGAGAAGCGCGTGATGATCCTCGCGTCCACGATCTGCTTGATGGCGATGCTGACCGTCAGCGTCCGCCTCGCGCACCACGCCGGGTACCGGCGCGGGCGAAGGCGGGAGCGGGCCGTCATGAACCGGTACCTGCACGACACCGTCCTGCCGACGCTGGAGGCGCTGGCGCTGGCCGCCCCGTCGGATGCGGCCGCCGCGCCGGCCAGGCTCGCCGAGCTGCGCCAGGCCGCCAAGGAGCAGGCCGCGTTGGTGCGGCGGGACATGATGGCCCGCACCGAGGCTGGGCGCGCGCGGCTGGAAACCGATCTGGTGGCGCTGGCGGCGGATCTGGCGCGCCACCGGCTGCACACCGAACTGATCCGGGAGGACGTGGACGACACGCTCCCGGCCCATCGGCGCACCGCGATGCGCGACGCCGTCCGGGAAGCGCTGCGGAACACGCAGAAGCACAGCGGAACCGATCGCGCCGTCGTGCGCGTCGAGGAGCGCGACCGCGGAATCGCGGTGGTCGTCCGCGATCACGGGTCCGGCTTCGACACGGCGGGCAGGGACGCCGGATTCGGCATCAGGGAGTCGATTTCCGCCAGGATGGCGGAGGTCGGCGGCTCCGCCCGCGTCGAATCACGCCCCGGCTGGGGAACCCAGGTCACGCTGTGGGTTCCGCAGTCATGACGCGGGGGGCATCGCTGGCCGCGGCGGTCTGCGCGGCGCTCGGGGCCGACCTGCTCATCGGCGCGCCGCCCGCCTCCGCGCAGTGCGCCGCTCCCGCCGGTGTGTACCGGGAGGCGATGGGGTGGGCGCAGCGGCTCACCGACGCATCGGGGACCTGGCCGATCGCCGACGGAACCGGGCAGCTGCTCGCGGTCGTCGGCACCGGGATCGACGCGGACAACGACCAGTTCGGGCCGGGACAGGTGGTGCCGGGCTCCGATCTCGGGGACTGCGACGGGCGCGGCACCTTCGCCGCGGGCATCGTCGGGGCGCGGCCCGACCCGGCGACGGCCTTCGCGGGCATGGCGCCGGGCGCCCGCCTGCTCGGGATCCGGTACACCGAAACCCGCTCCGGCGGCGGCGATCCCGCCCCGGACGCGCTGGCCGGCGCGATCCGGCGGGCCGTGGACGCGGGCGCCACGGTGATCCTGGTCGCCGTGCCGGCGCCGCGCACGAGCCCGGCGCTGGAGGACGCGGTGCGGGATGCCCTGGCCGGCAACGCGCTGGTCGTGTCGCCTGCGGTGGGCAACGAGCCCGGGACGCGGTCCTACCCGACCGGCCTGCCCGGCGTCGTGGCGGTCGGCGCGCTCGACCCGTCCGGCGCGGCGGTGCAGGACGAATCGGGTCCGCACCTCTCGATCGCCGCCCCGGGCGCGGACCTGTCCGGCCTCTCGGCCGGGGCCCGCGGCGGGCTCGGGCACCGCTGGGGCGTGGACGGTCCGGCGTTCTCGGCGGCGTACGTCGCGGGCGCGGCGGTGCTGGTGCGCTCCTACCGGCCGGGACTGAGCCCCGAGCAGGTCTCCGAGCGGCTCGCCCGGACCGCCAGCCACCCGCCGAACGGGCACGACCCCCGGCTGGGGTGGGGCGTGCTGAACGTCGGGGCCGCCGTGGCCGCGGAGCTGCCCGAGGATCCTTCCGCGCTTCAGCTCCCGAACGCCCCGGCGCCGCCGGTGGCGACCGTGCGTCCGGCCGCGGGCCCGGCGCCGCTGCCCGACCACGAGCCGCTACCGGGTTGGCTCGCGCTGCTGGGCGTCGCCGCCGCCGCTCTCGCCGTCGTCGCGCGCGCGACCATCCGGCTCGGCAAGGCCCGCGGCTGGCGCCCGGGCTCCCGACGCTCCCCCTGAGCGGAGTTCCGCCGACTTGGCCGCCAGAAACCGATCGGCTCGATGTTTTCGCTGGTCACGGGCCGTGAGTCTTTTTGGCTGCGATAGCGACCTGAAAGACTCACGGGCGTTGACCTGCCCAAACGAACCTTCGGTGCCATGGCGAAGACCCATTTGTCGCCCTACGACCTAGGGGGCGGCAAGCGCCCCGGGCGCTCGTGATCGAGCGGGGGCTCACTCGTCTTGGTCTTGGTGTGCCTCTTCGCGGGGTAAGGGCCACCCGTGGAACGGCGGCTCCGCAGTCCCATCGAGCAAGGCCGCGAGGTCGCGGCGCAGTTCCTTCTCGGTGTCGTACGCGACGATCACCTCGTCATGCCCCGGCACGCGGAAGGTGACTCGCCAGGTGCCGGTGGGGGCCCGTTCGATCCGCATCAGAAGTTCGCGCCCCGCCCCCCAGCGGATGACTGTCCCGTTCACGGCGTGCCGCTCCCCTGCTCGTACGGGCTTCACGGTATGCGTCGTGACGGTCGCGCAGTAGAGTCCTTCGCCTGGGGAGGGCCGGGCGAACGCCCGTTCCAGGGCCGGAGTGATGCTCCCTCCAGCCCGACCACGTCGTGCACGGCTGTCGAGCGCTCGAGGCGCGATGTCGTTGCCCCGGGGCACAATGCGGGGCATGTCCCAGTCATCTCCGCACCGGCACCACGCCATCGACTACGTGGAGCTCACGGTCACCGATCTCGAAGCCGCCAAGCGCTTCTACTCCGAAGCGTTCGGCTGGCGGTTCAACGACTACGGCCCGGCTTACGCCGGCATCCGGGCCTCGCAGGACGAATCCGCACCCGAGGTCGGCGGCCTGCGCACCGACCAGGAGGTGCGAGCGGGCGGGCCGCTGGTGCTGCTCTACTCGACCGACCTGGACCGGTCCGCGGAGGCGGTGCGCAACGCCGGCGGCCGGGTGGTGAACGGGCCGTACGAGTTCCCCGGCGGGCGCCGGTTCCACTTCACCGACCCGAGCGGGAACGAACTCGGCGTCTGGGCGGAGGCGTAGCCGGGGTCGTGAGCGGCAGTGGTCGCTCGAACGACGACGAGCGCGATGGGAAGTGGAACGGCCGCTGAGCGACGGGGGGGTTGCGCTCAGCGGCCGGGTTCGTGGGCCGGTCCACAGTGGTCAGGCGATCACAGCGCGGACTGCCTTTCCCTGATGGCGCCGTGGACGACGTCGTTCATGTCCCGCCAGGACGGCGAGCCCGGGTCCAGGACGCTGCTGTGCGAGGACACGTCCGGGACGAACCAGCCGTCCGAGTCGTGGCTGGACGGCAGCGGCGTGACGCCGGGGAAGTCGTCCGGGTCGGGCCCGTGGGCGCGGCCCTGCGCCCACTGGATCGGGTCGTGCTCCAGCGTGACCGAGTACCGGGCCGTCGGGTACGGGTTGGTCAGCTCCGTCACGCCCTCGCCCATCCCCGCCGAGGCCACGTGGATCACGTTGTCCGCGCGCATGCCCGCCGCGTCGGCCAAGCCGACGATCGCCCCGCCGTAGCTGTGCCCGATCACGGTGACCTGGGCGCCCTCCCCCAGCCTCGGGCGCAGGTCGTTGTTGACGAACTCCGCCAGCCGCGGCGCCATCTCCCGCGACGGGCCCGCGGAGCTCGCCTCGGGCAGGCCCTGCGGGAAGTCGCCGTTCATCCACAGCACCGATGCCGTCCGGCCGGTCGGGTCGGCGCCGGCGAAGCTGCCCACCCGGTCCGCGTAGCGCGGGAAGTCCTCCAGCCCGGTGTTCATACCGGGCACCAGGACGGCCACCGACTGGGTGTCGGAGTCGAGCCGGCCGATCAGGCCCACGATCCGCCCGTCCCCCGCCGGGTCGAACTCGATGATCTGCGTGTTGCTGTTGAGGATCTCGTCGTACGCCGCGATCTTCTCGCGGAGGTGCCGGATCTCCGCCTCGCGGTCCCCCGGGCCCGGCCTGGCCTCCAACTCCTTCAGTTCCGCGCCGGCCACCGTCCGCGCGGCCTCGATCTGGGCCCGGTTGGCGGCGTTCAGGTCGGCGACCGAGCCACCGGAGGGACCGTCGGCCAGCTCCGGGACGACCAGGTCCGGGTTCAGCCGCCGGATCTTGGCGGCCTGCTCGGCGTCCCAGCGGCGCACCGCGACGTTCGACGCCGTGATCCCGTCGATGATCCCGGTCAGCCTGCTGGACGCGGCTTGCAGGCCGCGCTCGTTCAGCTGGATGTTGCCGGAATGGCCGGCCTGGGCCGCCTGCGAGCCCGACACGTTCGCGAACGCGGACGTCACCAGCGTGCGCGCGGTGAGGTTGCGGCGGGCTTCACCGAGCACCGCCACCTGGTCGGGCAACGCCTGCGCAGCGGTGTCGAGCGCGGCGTGGTTCACCGCGAACCGCGCCACCGAGGTCTGCTCGGAACGGTCCATTCTCCTGGCTCCTCACGGGAAATCCGGACGACCGCTCAGGTCCTGAGGGTCGGCGGGGTGATGTCGTCGAGCAGGGCGTGCTGCGCCTGCTGGGCGCGGGTGGCGCGCTCGTCGTGCTGCCGGATCAGCCGCGCCGCCCAATCGAGGTCGTCGCGGAACTTCTGGTCGCGGTCCAGGGCCTTGCTGGTGGCCTCGGAGCTGCTGGTGATGTTCGACCGGTGCGCGCCCGCCGCCGCGGCCGATGCCTGCACCCGGCCGAAGGCGTCCTGCGACGCGGCGCCGTGCCGCAGCGCCTGCGAGGTGTTCAGCAGCGGATTCCTGGTCCCCTCGACGAGTTTCGCCACCGCGTCGAAGAACTTCGGGACCTCGGCGCGGAAACCTTCCGGGTTGCTGGCGGACGAGCCGGTGCTCGCCGAGTTCTGCGCGCCGCGCTGCCGGACCGCATCCCGCGCCCGGCCGAGGAACTCCCGGTACTGGCCGCCGGTGTAGGTCGACCACTGGTCCCACCCGTGCGCCTGGAAGATCGCGTGGGCGTTGCGCGCGTTCGTCGCCGGGTCGGCGTTCGCCGCCTCGTTGCGGTGCCGCTGGTCGAATGCGTTGCCGTGACCGGGATTCACCGACCGGATCTGCCACAGCCCGACCGACGGGCCGTACACCTCGTTCTGCAGGGACACATCGCCGATCGCCCCGGGGTTCCCGCGCGACTCCGCGAGCGCGACGGCGACCGCGATCCGCAGGTCCTCGCCGGTGAAGCCGGCGTTCGCGGCGTGCTCCGCGATCTGCTGGTCGGTGAGCGTTGGCATTGCCCTCTCCTCTTGCGGTGGTTCGGGTTCGCAGGCTCTCGGCCAACGAGGCCAGCACGGAGCCGTGTATCGGCCGGGAATCCCGCGGTCCGGACGGCGTCCGAGAGACCGCCACCCGCAAGCGCGTTGAAGAAACTCCCCGTCAGAACGAGCGCTGGTCCGGTGGTTCGGCGCCGAGGACGGAGGGGGTGATGACCGAGGACTCGCCCCAGACCTCCTCGGTTTCCACCAGCCACGGCGGGATGCGGCGCGCCCCGGACATGTCCTGTCCTCCCGGCGCGAACGGCATCATCGGCATCATCGGCATGCCGCCGGCGCCGCTGCCCGCCGCGTTGACCGCTCCCGCCGCGGCGCCCAGCACCCCCGCGGCTCCCATCGCGTTCGGCGCCGCAGCGACGCCGCTCAGCCCGGCCGCCGCCGTCGGGGCGGGCACGGCCGCTCCGCCGCCGAGCGACGCCCCTCCGCCGAGTCCGGGCATCGCGCCGCGCGGCATGCCGATCGGCTTGGCTTCGTCCTTCTCCTCGTTCGCGGGGTCTTTCGGCTTCCCCCACTCCGGCACCTTCGGCGGCCGGAAGCCGCCGAGCCGTCCCATGCCCGCGGCCGACGCCGCGGCCAGCCCAGCGGTGAACATGTTGCCGAACAGCGGCGTGCGCGGTTCCGCGCCGGGCTCGGGCTGCTGCCCGGGCTCGGGTTCCCCTGCCCCGCCGCCGGATCCGTCGTGGCCACCGGTGCCGCCGTCCGCCCCGCCGCCTTCCCCTTCGCCGGGCACCGGCGCGCCCGGCACCTCGGTCTGGTCCGCCAGCGGCATCCCCTGGTCCGCCGCGCGGTACTGGCCGCCGAGCTCGGTCATCACGGCGATCGCCTTGGCGTGCGCGGCATCCGCGGCCGCCGTCGCCTGCTGGTGCTCCTGCACCGCCTTCGCCGCATCGGCCTGCCGCTGCCGCAGCTGGGCCACGGCCGCCGGCGAGGCCGACTGGTCGACCTCCAGCGGAGTGGTGGCCAGCTGCGCGGTCTCCGCGGGCAGCGCCGCGACCTCGACCGCGGGCGGCATCTCGGTGCGGGCCTTCGCCAGCGCGTCGGCCGAGTCGTGCACCCGGTCGCGGATGGCGAACGCCGCGTCGCCGATCCGGCGGAGCCCGCCGGAAAGGTCGTTGATCATCACCCGGTACTGCTCGGAAGCGCCGCCCCGCCACTGGTCCTGGAACTTCGCGAGCTTGGCCTCCAGGTTGCCGGCCTGCTCGTGCAGCGCGGCGCCGACACTGTCCCAGGAGTCCGCGGCCGGACGCACCGATGAGTCGTCGCCTCGTTGCAGCATCGCGAAGAGCTGCGCATGGCTGTAGGCCGAGAAGTTCGTCGGTTCCCGCATCCCGCTCACGCCTTCCCCACGCCGGGCAGGCCGACCGACTGCACGGCCGCGCCGAGCCCGGACAGCGATGCGGTGACCTGGTCGTCGTGCTGCTCGTACGCGGAGAGCACGGTGCCGGTGATCTTCTCGGCGAAGTCGATCGCCTCCCGGGCCCGGCTCACCAGGCTGCGCATCTCCGCCATCGCCAGGAAGTGGTTCTCCCACAGCGAATGGGCCTCGCCGAACTCGCCGAGCCGCAGCTCGCGCTCGGTGAGCGAGTCGAGCTGCCCGGCCGGCCGGTCCATCCCGGACAGCTGGGTGGCGAGTTCACCGGCGAACTCCACCAGCGACCGCAGGTGGACCGCGAACGACTCGTTGCTGGACATGGACATCCCTTTCCGCACATCGATGCGACCGCGCACTGCCGACGTCGCCCCGCTCCGGGATCGCGCACTCGCCTCTCCCACGACCCCGGAGCGGGGCCCTGCCCGCCCGAAAGCTGTTCTCCAAGCGGCGTAGCCGCTTGCGGTGCGGGACTCAGCTCGCACCGCCGCCGGGTTCTCCGGCTGAGCGCGCCCTTCTGGGCGACTCGGCGAGGCCAGTCCCCGACGCCGCGCAACTCAGGGGTCGTTTCAGAACGGCTTCGCCTGGCTCGTCCCGGAGGTGCCCGGTGTCTGACAGGCGGTGGCGGTTTCGCGCGAAACCGCCACCGAGCCCCACGCGGACGCCGGTTTCGCGCGAAACCGGCGCCCTGCAACACAGACGGCCACGTCCCGCACATGCCCGCGCGCCAATCTGGAACGACCCTCAAGCGCCCTGCTGGAACTTGCCGGCCAGGGCCGAGTCCAGGGCCGCGCCGTCCATCGCCGAACGGCTCAGCAGCGAGCCGAGGTTGTTGATGATCTGCGTCATCTCGCCCAGCGCACCGCGGAGGTTGGCCTCGGCGGTCCGCGCGTCGGAACCCGACTGGCTGCCGGACTGGTACCACGTTTCCCGCACCGGGCCCAGCGCGGTGTCCAGCTCCCCGAGCGCGTTGCCGATCGCACCGGAGTACCGCACCAGCGCGCCGCCCGCGTTGTCCACCGCGCCGAAGTTCATCGCGACGGTGTCACTCGACGGTCCACCTGCGTAGATCATGTCTGCTGCTTCCTACTCGTTGTCGATAGCTGTTCGAGTAGGATGTCTCGCTCTCCGCCGTGCCAACGGCACGGCTGGAGTCCAGGCTGGGCAGTCTCAGCCGATCGGCCACCATTCCGCAACCTGCGGCGATGGCTACGCTTCGCTCCTTCTCCAGGGAACCCCGCACGAACGGTGACGCACCGGCCGAGGCCGATACGTGTGATCCCTGAGTCTGAAACGGACCGCTACCGGGAACCTCCCGACACCTGACATCCTAGTCGGTCTTTTCAGCCTTGATCAAATGCGGTCAAGAAAACCGCAACTAGTCTAAAATTTCCCCGGACTGGTCCGTGCGCGTCAGCCGTTGAGGCCGGCGATGATGCCGCCCGAGTGCACGGCCGCGGTCGTCTGGTTGATCTGCGCGCTCTGCTGCTCGGAGAAGCCCGCGTGCTGGTTCATGACCTCGTTGAACTTCGTCGCGATGACCGTCAACGCGTTCTGCGCCCGCTGGATCTTGTCGTTGAGCAGCATCTTGTTCTGGTCGAAGGCCAGCCGGGCCGCGCCGTTGAAGTTCTGCGTCGCGCCGACCAGACCCTCCACCTCCGCGTTGAGCTTGGCCATCATCTCGCGGATCCGCGTAGCCGTGTCGTCGAAGTCGCCGGCCGCCTTGGTCATGATCGCCCGATCGACGACGACACCCTGGGGTGTGCTCATGTCTGTAGCCTGCTTCCTTCCTATTGATCGAAATTGGTCTTCAGTTGGATATTTCGCTCTCCGCCCACAACGTAAGCTGGAGTCCTGGATCGGCAGTCTGATCCGGTCGGCGATCAGTCCGTTGCTGCACGATGCGTTTCACCCTTTGGTATGGGGTGCGCGGGGTGATGTCGGGATCACCCACTCGATGTAGAACGTTGATCGCTGCCGCGTGGTCTGCCTGCCACACCACCCCGCACCGTGTGCAGTGAAGCCGCTCCCCTTTGCGTTGCCCGAGAACGCCGCAGCAGGGGGCGACTTGTGCGGTGTAGGCCGCGTTGACCAGCGTGAGCGCAGAACCTCTGCGCTCCGACACGCTCGCGAGCGCCTCGGCGGTGACTCCCTTGGTCCACGCCGCCAAGCGCCGGTTGACGTTCCGGCCACGCCGAACGCGGCCGGTGAACGTTCTAGTGAGGTCTTCAGCCGCGATCAACGCTGCCTTGTCGACAACAGCATGCACCGCACGAAACGTCGTGGTACGCACTGTCTGTTGCCATCGGGACGAACGCCGATCCCGTTTGACGGTCCCTAGGTTGTTGCCGACGATCCGGTCTGCTTTGGCGTGATCACCGGCTTCGCGGGCTTTCTCCGCGACCGACCGGATCTTCGCCCGCCGCGCGTTCTTGACCTTCCGGTAGTCCGACTCGCAGGTCAGCAGCGCACCGAGTTCGGTGCCGTGGTGCTGACCGTCGGAGTCGGTGAGGACTTTGAGTGCGGTGTACATCCGCTTCCGCTCTGCCTGATCCAAGGTCCGCTGGTGGATGGCCTTGCGTACGGCTACTTTCGCCGCAGCCCGGTTCGCGGCGATATCCGCGACCGCATCCCGAACCGTCTCCTTCCACGCATTGGCCAACACACCGAAGGCCTCAGCGGTGCCGTCGGCCATCCACTGGTCGCGAATCGCGCGATCGGAGACGCCTGCTCCATTGACCGAACCGTAGCGCTGCCACACCTCACCACGGACCCGCCCCAACCGGCGAGCCTGCTCGGCCAACTGCGCGAACTTCCCTGCGTTAAGGCCCTGCGAGTACGCAATTCTGGTCACCTTCACAAGGCCACCCAGGAGGAGTATTGCGGCCTCGATCGACCACACTGGACAGTGACATCCCTCTCTAGTCCCGATCGCCGCACAGTGCTGACCGAACGGCCTATCTTCTGCGTGAGGTCGTCTTTGCCGAGCACGCCGACCATTATGGCCAACCGCGATCAAAGGTGAACGAGAGACATGCACTAGATCCCACCTCCTTTCGCCACCAGACATTAGCGACGTTCGGCGCGGTCGCCCACGGCAGAACTCACGTCGTCGCCGACGGCACTTTTGCCCGCATCGAACGGAGTCCAGGCCACCTGGACCAGTTCGTGCCCGGCGCGGCGGCGCACCAGGACCCCGCGCCCGGGCGGTTGCTTGCGCGGCCGGACGTCGCCGAGCAGGGCGCCTTCGTCCCGGCTGCCCGACATCACCAGGCCCGGCGAGCCGAGCTCCCTGATGCGCTGGATCACCGGGTCGAACATGGCGCGCGCCGCGCCGCCGCTGCCGCGCGCGAGCACCAGGTGCAGGCCGATGTCACGGGCGTGCGGCAGGAGGTCCAGCAGCGGCAGCAGCGGGTGCGAGACCTTGCCCGGCGAGGCGACGAGCTCGTAGTCGTCGATGAGCAGGAACAGTTCGCGGCCCTGCCACCAGTCGCGGCGGCGGAGCTGTTCGGGCGTGATGTCCGGTCCCGGCAGGCGTTCTCGCATGGCCTGGGAGACCTGGGCGACGACGTCGTCGAGGACCGGCTCGGAACCGGCGTAGCTGAGCAGGTGCTCCTCGGCGACCGCGCCGAGGAGGCCGCGCCGGTAGTCCACCGCGATGATCCGCGCCTCGGCCGGCGTGTAGCGGTCGGCGATTCCGTGCGCGATGGTGCGCAGCAGCGCGGTTTTCCCGCTCTCCACGTCGGCGAACGCGATGAAGTGCGGTTCCTTGCCGAAGTCGAGGAACACCGGCCGGAGGTCGGATTCCGCCACGCCCAGCGGGATCGCGCGGCCGGGCGGCGCGCCGAGCCGGTCGACGGTGATCTCGCGTGGCAGCAGTCGCACGCGCGGTGCGGGTGGGCCCGGCCAGGCCCGGGAGACTCGGGCGACGAGATCGGCGGTGCCCGTGCCGAGTGTCTCGGCGCGCTGGTCACCGTCCACTCTGGGCAGTGCACCCAGCATGTGGAGGCGTTCCGGGGTGATGCCCCGGCCGGGCGCTCCGGCGGGCACGTTCTGCGCGGCGCGGCGATCGATCATCGAGTCGCTCGGGTCGCCGAGCCGCAGTTCGACGCGGGTGCCCATGCTGTCGCGCAATGGCGTCGGCATGCTCAGCCACCAGGTGGTGGAGATGATCACGTGGATGCCGAAGCCGAGCCCGCGGGTGGCGAGCTTGACCAGCGAGTCTTCCAGGGAGGAGAACTCCTGGCGCACCGTCGCCCAGTCGTCGACGACGACGAAGACGTCGCCGAATTCGCGTTGTCCGCCGGTGCTTTCGGTGAATTCAGCGCGGCGCTGCCGGAAGGTCTGGATGGAATCGATGCCGTTCTCGGCGAAGAACGCCTCCCGCTGCTCCAGCAGGGTCGTGGCCTCCGCGACGATGCGCCGGCAGCGCTCCTCGTCCCGCCGCAGGGCGTGGCCGCTGACGTGCGGCAGCCCGGCGATCGAGCCGAGCGCGCCGCCGCCCATGTCCAGCAGGAAGAACTGCACCTCCTCCGGGGTGTGGGTGAGGGCGAGCGAGGCGATGACGCCGCGCAGGAAGGTGCTCTTGCCGCTCTGCGGCGCGCCGATGAGCAGGAGGTTGCCCGCCGCGCCGGAGAAGTCCACCCACAGCTGGTCGCGGCGCTGTTCGAAGGGTTTGTCCACTGTGGCCACCGGGACGGCCAGGTTCGCGTTCCAGCCCCGGGGGCGCAGGCCGCGCTCCGGGTCGAGCTCCAGCGGCGGCAGGAGCTGGTCGAGGGTCGGCGGCTCGTCCAGCGGCGGGAGCCAGATCGGGTGCGCGGCCGGGCCCTTGCCGATGAGCCTGGACACCATCGCGCCCATGATCGTCTCGCCGGTGCTCTCCCCCTGCTCCGGCGCCGCGGGTGGCTCGGGCACCGGTTCCGGATCCACGATCTTGTTCAGCCCGAACGGGATCACCCGTCGTCCCGGAGCCAGCGCCGGGGCCGAACCTGCCGCCCGGGGCGCGAGTTCCCCGGAGACGTAGGCCGCCTTGAGCCGCCGCAGCGTGTCGGTGTCGCTCTTCAGGTAGGCCGAGCCCGGCACGGCGGGCAGGTGGTAGGCGTCGGGCACGCCGAGCACGGTCCGGCTCTCCGACGCTGAGAACGTGCGCAGCCCGATCCGGTAGGACAGGTGCGCGTCCAGCCCGCGCAGACGGCCCTCCTCCAGCCGCTGCGACGCCAGCAGCAGGTGCACCGACAGGCTCCGGCCGAGCCTGCCGATCATCACGAACAGGTCGATGAACTCCGGCCTGCTGGACAGCAGTTCGCTGAACTCGTCGATGATCACCAGCAGCGCGGGCAGCGGCGCGAGGTCGGCGCCGGATTCGCGGGCCTGCTCGTAATCCCGCACCGACGCGTAATTGCCCGCGGCGCGCAGCAACTCCTGGCGGCGCACCAGTTCCCCGTTGATCGCGTCGGCCATCCGGTCGACGAGGGCCAGGTCGTCGGAGAGGTTGGTGATCACCGCGCAGGTGTGCGGCAGTTCGCTCATCCCGGCGAACGTCGCCCCGCCCTTGAAGTCGATCAGCGCCAGGTTCACCGCCTCCGACGAGTGCGTCACGGCGAGCCCGGTGACCAGGGTGCGCAGCAGCTCGCTCTTGCCGGAGCCGGTCGCGCCGATCACCAGCCCGTGCGGGCCCATCCCGCCCTCGGCGGACTCCTTGATGTCCAGTTCCACCGGCAGCCCGTCGGGATCGAGCCCGAGCGGGACGCGCAGCCGCTCGCGGGTGGTGCGGGTGCGCCAGGTGACCGCCGGGTCGGTGTCGCGCGGATCGCCGATGCCGAGCAGGTCGGCGAGCCCGAAGGTGGTGGACATCGGCGTCTCGGCGCCGGCGGTGCCCGGTGAGTGCCACGGGGCCATCGACCTGGCCAGCGTCTCGGCGGCGGTGGCGCTCAACCGGTCCGGCTCGCCGATGTAGCGGAAGCCGACCTCGTCGTCGCGGCCGACCAGCATGCCCACGAAACCGTCGGAGACGTGCAGGAACAGGGCGTTCGCCCGCGATTCGGCGGGCGGCAGCTCGGACAGCTCGATCACGGTGACGCCCTGCCGCTCGGCATCTGGCGGCACCCGGCCGCCGTCGGCGATCACCACGACGTGCGGCCGGTCGGCGTCGCCCTGCCTGCCGAACGCCGCGCGCTCGCCGAAGTCGTCGCCGAGCAGCTCCGCGAGCGCGCCCATGTCACCGGCCGCCAGCCGGGCCGGTCCCGCCGCGTCGGGATCGCTGTCGTCTTGGGCGTGCGGCAGCCACTTCACCCAGTCCCAGTCGGCCCACCGCCGCGGCCCCAGGCACAGGCCGATCCGCAGGTCGTTCGGGGACTGGAAGGTGACGGCCTGGGCGAGCACCGCGCGCACCAGCTCGATGACCTCGTCGCGCTGCCCGCTGACGCCGATCCGGGCGTAGCCGCGCAGCGCGATGGCCACCGGCAGGTCGGCCACCGTCGAGTAGGTGCGGATGAAATGCCGCAGCGCGGTGGAGGAAACCGGGTCGAGGTCCTCCAGCGGCGCGGTCTGCGGGGCGCGCAGCGGGGTGGCCAGCTGCTGGGGCCCGCGGCCGATGCGCACCTGCCCGAAGTGCGGGTCGCGCCTGCGCCGCTCCCAGCGCCGCGTGGTCGGCACGAGGGTCCACAGGTCCTCCGGTTCGGGCTGGGCGAACAGCAGCGCGGCGCGCTGCGCCTCGGCGGTTTCGCGCACCTGCTTGCGCAGCCCGGCGAGGTAGCGCTGGTAGTCGCGGCGCTCCTCGTTGATCTTCGCCTTGGTGGACTGCCGCCCGCCGGCCAGCGACATCGTGATCATGCCGATCATCACGACCAGGAACAGGCCGCCGAAGAGGTAGGTCATCGGGCCGCCGGATCGTCCGATGTAGACGAACGACATGGCGCCCATGCCCAGCATCATCGGCACCATGAACAGCAGCTGCATCCAGGACTGGCCGCCCTTGACCAGGCTGGGCGGCGCCTGCAGCACGATCTCGCCGGTGTGCTGCTCCGGCGCGCGCCCCGGGCGCAGCGCTGGTTGGGTCCGCATCGGTTCTACTCCCCGGGCTCGGAACGCGTGCCGGTCCCGAGTGTGGTCATCTCCGCCGCTGCGCAGGTGGGTACTTTTGCCGTCCACCTGAGATCCCGGCGGACCTACGCTCGCGGGGAATGGAGGTGCGGGATGGACACCAGTCAGGTCACCGCGATCATCAGGGCGGGGCTGTCGTTGCTGGCCCAGACGATCAGCGACGTCACCGGCGACCCGGGAGAGCTGCGGTCCAAGGCGCGGGACTGCGCGGTGTGCGCCGAGCAGGTGGGGGCCGCCGCGTCGGCGACCGGGCGGATCGTGACCCAGCTGGGCGAGACCTGGAACGGCCGGGGCTACGACGCCTGCCGGCAGACGTCCGACAACTTCGTCGACCAGCTCAACAACGCCCTGAAAGTGGCGCTGGAGAAGGAAAGCCAGCGGCTCACCGCCGCCTCGGACGCGCTGGTGAAGGCGCGCAACACCGCGCAGGCGCAGAAGAAGGGCTTCTTCGAGACGGCGATGGACATCGTGCAGCGGATGATGGATGCCATCAGGGCGGCGCACTCGATGTCCTCGCCGTGGCGCGAGGCGGCCATCGCGCTGGCCATCATGAACGCGGTCGTGCAGGCGCTCCAGGCGAAGTCCCAGGCCGAGGCGGACGCCGAGCAGACCAGGAACGAGCTCAGCCAGACACTGTCCACCTTGTTCGCCGACAGCGGCGCACCCGCCGCGGTGGCCGCCTGAACCGAACGGGACATCGCCGATGAACGCGCTGCACGCCCACCAGGGCCAGGACGACCCGCCGGAGCTCGCCGAGCTGATGCGCCGGTTGCAGGACCAGCAGGCGGAGATCGACCGGGCCCGGCAGGACGTCGACGCCACCCTCGTCTCCGGCTGCTCCCGGGACAACGAGGTGACCGTCACCGTGCGGGGAACCGGCCGGTTCACCGAGGTCTCGATCGACCCCGAGGCGCTGCGCCGGTACGACGCCCGCGATATCGGTGCGATCGTGGTGGAAGCCGCCAACGACGCGCTGGACCGGCTGGCGCAGCACGCGGCGCAGCGGCTCGCGCCGGCGCTCGACGCCGCCGACGAGTGGCCGTGATGTCCACTCCGCGCCGGGTGACCGTGGTGGCCCCGGGCTCCAGGATCGATGTCGCGCTGCCGTTGGAGTGCACGGTGGCGGAGCTGATCCCGCAGCTCGTCCGGCTCACCGGGGTGCCGAGCCGCCCGGAGCAGCACCCCGGCTGGGTGCTCGCCCGCATCGGCGGCTCGGCGCTGGCGCCCGGCCTCACGGTGTCGGCGACCCTGGTGCAGGACGGCGAGATCCTCTGCCTGAATCCCCGCCCGAGGCAGGAAATCCCGCTGGTCTTCGATGACACCGTCGACGCGATCGCCGGTGCCGCGCAGACCCGTTCCGGGCCGTGGCGGCCGAGGGCCGGGCGGATCCTGAGCCTCTTCGCCGCCGTGGCGTTGTTCGTCGGTGCCACCGTTTTCGCGGCCGCGGCGCTGGCCGGCGGCCCGGCGGCGCCGATCGGGTGCGCGGTGATCGCCGTGGCGCTGGCGGTCGCGGGCGGCGCCCTGTCCCGGGCCCGGGGCGACCTGGATTCCGGCAGCGCGACCGCGGGTGCCGGCGTGGTCGCGGCGCTGCTGGCGGGGATCACGGCCCTGCCGCCGCACCTGCCCTGGCCGTTCGAGGTGGGATCGTTCGCCGCGGGCCTGGGCGCGGTGGCGCTGTACGCGACGGCGGCGGCGATGCTGGTCCACCGGTTCACCGTGTTCGCGCCGATCGTCGCGGCCTCGGCGCTAGGCGCGCTGATTACCGCGAGCGTGCCGCTGTTCGACCTGCCGGGCACCTCGGTCGCGGCGGTCTCGGTGGCGTTGACGGCCGCGCTCACCGCCGCCGCACCGATGATCGCGCTGCGCCTGGCCAAGCTGCCGATGCCCAGGGTGCCCGCGGACATGGACTCGTTCCGCGCCGACGAACAACCCACGCTCGACTCGTCCGTGCTCGGCCCTACGACGACCGCGACCGACGTCCTCACCGGCCTGGTCACGGCGCTCGGCCTGGTGACGGCCGGAGGCTGCCTCGTGCTGCTCGGCGACCCGTCGCCGTGGGCGGCGGTGCTGGTGGCGCTCGCGGCCACCGCATGGCTGCTGCGCTCGCGCTCCTACGCGGGCACCGCTCAGCGAGTCGCGGTGATCGTCATCGGCCTGTTCCTGCTGATCGGCCTGAGCGCGCGCCTGCTGTCCACACTGGACTACTACTGGACGCTCGCGGTCGCCGCGTTCGCCGTCGTGGCGGGAGCGGGCTGCCTGCACTACGCCGCGCGGAACCCGGCGAGCCTGCCGTCCCCGCTCCGCGCCCGCTGGCTGGACATCCTCGAATACCTGGTGCTGATCGCGCTGATCCCCACGGCGGCAGCGGTCCTGGACCTCTACAACACGATCCGCGACGCGGTCGGCTGAACCGCCTGGCCAACCACGTTCCGGCGGCCGTCCGCCGTAGTCCCGCAATTTCAATGGAAATCGAAGGTCCGATTTCCATTGAAATTGCGGGACGGCGGTTGAACGCATGGTGAGCATGTCGTAAGAGGGGGATTGCTCCTCCTCCACGGGCCTGCCGGGTGCAGTGTCGCCGGTCCCCCGGCCGAAGCCGGACCACGCTCACCGACCTTGCGGGTCGAGGTCGGCGTCGTGCACGAGCAGGGCGACCTGCACGCGGTTGTTGAGGTCCAGCTTGGTGAAGATGGCCGATACGTGGGTCTTGACCGTCGCCAGGCCGAGGTGGTGGCGCGCGGCGATCTCGGAGTTCGACCGCCCGGCGCCGATCTCGATCGCGACGGTGCGTTCCCGGTCGGCGAGCAGGTCGAGCCGCCGGCGTGCCGCGTCGCGACGGGTGTCCTGTTCGGACCCGGCGACGCGGTCGATGAGCCGTCGGGTCACTTCCGGTGAGAGCACCGGACGTCCTTGTGCCGCGTGCCGGATCGCGACGACGAGCTCGTCCGGCGGGGTGTCCTTGAGCAGGAATCCGGCTGCCCCGGCCCGCAGGGCGCGCAGCACGTGCGCGTCGGCGTCGAACGTGGTGAGCACGACGACCTGCGGAGCCTGCGGGCGGCGGCGGAGCGTCTCGGTCGCGGCGAGCCCGTCCGTGCCGGGCATCCGGATGTCCATCAGCACGACGTCCGGTGCGTGGCGGTCGGCCAGCTCCACCGCCTCCGCGCCGTCGCCCGCCTCGGCGACCACCCGCAGGTCGGGGGCGCCGCGCAGCATCATGGTCAGCCCGAAGCGGACGATCGGGTCGTCGTCCACGACCAGCACGTCGACGGTCGGTGCGGGATCAGTCACGCCGGCCACGGTAGCCGCATCCCGACCCGCCATCCGCCGGAACCGGTCGGCCCGTGGTCGAGCCGGCCGCCGACGAGCGCGGCCCGCTCGGCCAGCCCGCGCAGCCCTTCCCCGGAGCCGGCGGGTTGCGCGGAGGGCGTGGACTGCCGCTCGTTGACGATCTCGGCCGCCAGGTGGTCGCCGGGCTCACCGGTGATCCGGACGACGACCGGCGCGCCGGGCGCGTGCTTGCGGGCGTTGATCAGGCCTTCCTGCACGAGCCGGTAGAGCGTGCGGCCCACCGTCGCGGGGACGGCCCGCCCGCCGGTCGTCACCGCGGAGTCGTCCCGCAGCTCGACCGGAGTACCGGCACGCTCGGCCTCGTCGATCAGCTCGACGACGTCCTCGACGCCCGGCAGCGGGAGTTCGCCCACCGGGGCGCGCAGCACGCCGATCACCTCGCGCAGGTCCTGCAGGGCACGATGCGCGTTCTCCCGGACCACCTCCGAGGCACGGGCGACCTCCTCGGGCGAGGCACCGCGGTGGTAGGCCAGCGCGCCCGCGTGGACGCTGAGAATCGACAGCCGGTGGCCGAGAACGTCGTGCATCTCCCGCGCGAGCGTCTCCCGTGCCTCGTGCTGGGAGCGCTCTGCCCGCAACCGGGCCTCGACCTCGGCCGCGGCGGCCCGTTCGCGCAACGATGCGATGAGCTGCCGCCGACTGCGGACCAGCAGGCCCCATGCGACGACCGCGACGTGCACGGTGACGATGAAGGCGAGGATGACCGACAGCGGCGTCGCCGGCTCCGGCCGCAGCACCAGGTAGACCCCGATCGAGAGCACGCTGCCCATGGCCAGCACCGCAGTGGCCCTCGCCGAGCGGTGGACGGCCACGGTGAACAGCGCGATGAGCGCGGCAGCGGAAATCGACTCGGAGAACGTGACCGGCACGATCAGGGCGACGGCGAGCACCACCGGGTAGCGGCGCCGCCACCACAGCGCGAGGCATCCGAGCACACCGGCGACGTGGTCCAGGTGCAGCACCCACAGCGGCACCGTTCCCGGGTCCTCCCACCGGTACGCAGCCACGTAGAACCCGGCCAAGGCCGCGATCACGATGAACCCGCCGTCCGCGATCCGGTCCCGGACCGCCCCTCGCCGCGTGCCTGCTGTGTCGTCCATCGCGGCCAGCCTAGGCAAGCCTGCACGTCACCACCTCCTCCCGAAGGACGAGGCCCGCTCCGACTTCGGTCAGGCGATCCGAGCCCTTCGATCGATCCGCACCTCCGGGCGGCCGCCCTACCGTCCACGGCATGTCCCGAATGCCGCCGTCGCCTACCGGATCCCACCGCTGCTGCAGCGGCACGAGGCCGCGCTCAGCCCCGTCGTGCAGGGGTGTTGGCCCTGGCCGGAATCCGTGGGGTGACTGGGATTGCTGGTTTCGCCACGGCGGCACGGTCCACTGTGGCGCCGACATCTACCTGCCTCCGAGGAGTCATCGTGTTTCGTGTTCGCTCGACGCTCGTCGCCCTGGGTGCGGCGTCGCTGGTCCTCATCGGCGCCTGCGCCGCACCGGCGCCGTTCGAGACGAGATCGGGGCCGCCTGGCTCGGCGCCGGCGGGAGAACTGGCGGAGTTCTACGACCAGCAGGTCGCGTTCGAGCGGTGCGCGCCATACGCGACGACGGCGCTCGACGAGAAGCTCTTCGCCGACGACCGCTACGACTGCGCGCGCGTCCAGGTCCCCGTGGACTACGCCGACCCGGACGGGCCGCGCGGGGAAGTCGCCCTGCTGCGGGTCAAGGCGCGCGGGGAGAAGATCGGGTCACTGCTGGTCAACCCGGGCGGCCCCGGTGGCTCGGGGATGAACTTCGTCGCGCTGCTGGGGCCGCTGTGGGCTGCGGGGCCGGTGGGGGAACGGTTCGACGTGATCGGGTTCGATCCCCGGGGCGTGGGCGCCTCCACCCCGCGGGTGGACTGCTACACCGACGCCGAATACGAGCGCGGTGAAGGCTTCTCGGGCGCGCTCGTGCCGGACGTCGCCGACGAGCAGGAGGCCCGGATGGTGGCGCAGCGCTGCGCGGAGGGCTCCGGTGGTCCGCAAGCGCTGGCCAGTTTCGGCACCAGCAACGTCGTACGGGACATGGACGTGCTGCGCGCGACGCTGGGTGACGAGAAGCTGTCCTACCTCGGCATCAGCTACGGGACCCAGCTGGGCGCGGTGTACGCCGAGGCGTTCCCGCAGAACGTGCGCGCGATGGCACTCGACAGCGCCATCGACCCCGACCTCACCGCCACCGAGTTCAACTTCGCGCAGATGACGGGATTCCAGAAGGCCTTCGAGCGGTACGCCGCGGACTGCGCCACCAGTGCCGACTGTCCACTGGGCACCGACCCGGTCCGGGCGACCGAGGCGTTCCAAGCCATCGCGCGGCCCCTGCTGGAGCACCCCGCACCCACCGCGGACGGTCGCGGTCTGACCTACGACGACGTCATGAACGCGGTGACGAGCGCCTTGTACGCCCAGTCGCTGTGGCCGAAGCTCACCGAAGGACTCGCCGAGCTGGCCGCCGGACGCGGTGACGTGCTGCAGGCGCAGCGCGACAGCGCCTTCGGGCGTGGCCCCGACGGCCGGTACAACAATTCCGGCGACGCGGCATACGCGATCCGGTGCATGGATTTGCCGCGTCGCACCCCTGCGGAGCAGACCGAATTGGCCCGGCAGATCCGCGCAGCCGCCCCGTTCACGGACTCCGGTCGGCCGGTGCGGGAATCACACCACGAGTGCGAGGCCTGGCCGCAGCCGCCGACCTTGCCGCAGCCGTGGGTCACCGGCCCGGTCGGACTGCCGCCCACGCTGACGATCTCCATCACCGGCGACCCGGCCACCCCGTACGAGGGCGGCATCAACCTGGCCCGCGTGCTGGGCGGGAGCCTGCTGACCGTGGAGGGCGCCCAGCACGGCATCGCGCTGTTGGGGCAGAGCGAGTGCGTCGACGGCCTCGTCGCCGACTACCTGATCGACCTGCAGACCCCGCCCGACGACGCCCGCTGCACCGCGTAGCCGATGCGTCGGCAGACCGGGACCCCGGCGGCGGTGGACTCCCCGCGCCGGTCCCGGTGCCCGGCCCGGCGGCTGGAGGAACTCGGTGGCTCGAAGTGCCGGCACGGCTCCGGATCACCGTTCGCGCTCATCGGTCGTCGATGTGGATGGAAATGGCGGGGCGAGCGCTTCGCGCCGTAGCGGGCGCACCCCTGAGGAGGAAACATGTTCAAGAGGTACCGGCGGCGCTGGCAGCTCGCCAAGGTCAAGCCCGGCGACGGGAGCACACTCCAGGAGTACCGCATCTGGCAGTTGTTCTCCCGTTCGCTGTTCGTCCTCGAACTCCCCCACCATTCGGGGAGCAGTCACGTCTTCGAGGTCGACGTGCGGCACATGGCAGACAGCACGACCAAGAAGAGCCCGGCCGCGCTCTACCGCGACGGTGTTCAGGTCTACCGCGCCAACCTTCCTGTGGCGTTCCCGGTGCCCGGCGGGGTCATCGAGGTCGCCACCAGCCAGTACGGGCTGAAACGCATGCACTACGTCACCGAAGACGGCGGCGAACACACGCTGCGCCCTCACCCTCGCTCGCAAGAAGGACTGCGAGCCAGGTTCGACCATCGGTTCCCCCGCACGAGCGCCTTCATCGGCGCAGCAGCCATCGCCATACTCCTCACCGGACTCGCCGTCAGCCTTTCCCTTGCGGTAGAAGGGCTCACCCGGATCCCTGTCATCGCCCAGCACACCGGCACGTTCACCTCGCCGATTCACCTCCCGCAGTGGGCGAAAATCGCCCTACCCGTCGCAGGGGCCATCGCCGCTACCGAACGCGCCCTGAGACTCCGAAAAACCTGGCTGGTAGGCGGATGAGCGCTGAGCACGTGCGCGCACCTGGCCCGGCTCGCCATGATCTTGGTTGACGGTAGGTCATCCTGAAAGCAGAGCTCGTCCTCGCGCACGCCGTCCCCGAAGAGCCGTACGGCCGCAACCTCAGTCGACCTTGATGAGGGTGACCTTCATGGACGGCTGGTAGGTCGTTCCGTCGTCGGTGCGCTCGTGCAGGACGGTCTGGACGCGGTGGTCGGCGCTGAACTCCACCGTGGCACGGGTGGTTTCGCCCCGGTAGGTCCACGTGTCGCCGCACGCGACCAGACTGCTGACGACCACGTTTCCGCCGCTGTCGAAGAAGTGCGACGTGTAGGCGCCGCTCGCCTCGTCGTAGCCGATGATCTCGGTTCCGCCCACGCCGGTCTCACCGATGCGCCCGTACGCCGTGTGGAGGAGGAAGAAACCGCCAGGAGCCCACTCGTACACGTCGGAGGTCGTGATCGCCGGCCCGGGAGTTCCGTCATCGTTGATCACATGGCCTTCGTTGATCCACCTGCCCACCCAAGCTCCGAGCGCGTCGTGCTGCGGGCCGCGCGTCCGCCCCGGCCCGTCGGCGTGCTCCGCGCCCCGGTTGACCGCCACCACTCGCGGTGTCGTCTGCTCAGCCATGTCTGCTCCTTTCGGCGGGGGGATTTCCCCAGTCGGCAGCCTGCCCGAACGGGCCCTCCCGGCGAGTGGGCCGTGGTATTTTCCCCGCGATCTGCAACAGGGGGTACTGCGGAATGGCACACGAGTCCGTCGAGATCGACACATCCGTGCCGCCTCGGCGCGGATGTGGAACTACTGGCTCGGTGGCAAGGACAACTACGCCGTCGACCGCGCGGCCGGCGACGATTTCCGGGCCCTGTTCCCCGGAATCGACTTCGCGGCTCGCGCCGGGCGGTCGTTCTTGGCGCGCGCCGTGCGGCATCTGGTCGTCGAGGCCGGGGTGCGCCAGTTCCTGGACATCGGCACGGGCCTGCCCACCGCCGACAACACCCACGAGATCGCGCAGCGGCACGCCCCCGAATGCCGGATCGTCTACGTCGACAACGATCCGCTGGTGCTGGCCCACGCCCGGGCGCTGCTGACCGGCACCGCCGAGGGCGCCACCGACTACATCCACGCCGACATCCGCGACCCGGAGACCATCCTGGCGTGCGCCGCCGACACGCTGGACCTGGACCGGCCGGTCGCGCTGGTGCTGTTCGGCATCCTGGGCCTGATCCCGGACGAGGACGACCCGTGGTCCCTGGTGCACCGGCTGCTGGGGGCGCTGCCGCCGGGCAGCTACCTCGCGCTGTTCGACAGCCCGGACACCGATCCGGGGCTGCTGGCCGCCCGCCGCAAGCAGGCCGACGCCGGAGCGATCCCCTACCACAGCCGGAGCCCCGAGCAGATCGCCGCGTACTTCCGCGACCTGGAGCTCCTCGAACCGGGGCTGGTGCCCTGCACCCGCTGGCGCCCCGACGAGCCACCGGTCGATTCCCCGGCCGACCTGTCCACGCTCGGCGGCATCGGCCGCAAACCCTGACCGTCCGGCGGGGGCGTCAGCACGCGTACCGCCAGAAGTCCCGCATCCACTCGGGCGGGACCGGGCCGTCCATCGCGACCTGGGCGTACAGGATTGCTACTGCGCCCGTGGACGGGACGATGTGCGCCGAGGTCCCGGTCCCGCCGACCCAGCCGTAGCGCCCCGGCACGTTCCACGGGTCGATGGCCGCGATGTCGACCGAGCCGCCGAAGCCCCAGCCCTGGCCTTCCAGGAACACCTCGCCGGTCTCGCGCTGGGCCGCGGTGGTGTGATCGGTGGTCATCATGCGCACCGAATCGTCCGACAGCAGCCGACGGCCGTCGCCGGTGGTGCCGCCGGCCAGCAGCATCCGGCCGAAGGCCAGCCAGTCGTCGACGGTCCCGACCAGCCCGCCGGAACCCAGCGGGAAAGCGGGCGGGGTGCTCCACTGCCCGTCGGGACCGTCGGCGAGCTCCAGCCCGGCGGGGCCGCTTCGGTAGTAGCTGGTGAACCGCGCCCGCTTCTCGGCAGGCACCACGAACCCGGAGTCGGCCATGCCCAGCGGCGCGAACACCCGCTCCGCCAGGAAGTCCGGCAGCGAACGGCCGGAGACGCGGGCGATCAGCACGCCCTGCAGGGCCGAGCAGGTGTCGTACAGCCATGCCTCGCCGGGCTGGTGCAGCAGCGGAACCCGGGACAGCTCGGCCATCCACTCGTCCGTCGCCGGGAAGCTCTGCGGCTCGCGACCGTCCCGCTGCACCGAGAACAGGCGCTGGACCGCAGGCAGCTCGAAGTCGGAGGCGAAGCCATAGCCCGCCGTGGAGCTGAGCAGGTCGAACACCGTGATCGGCCGGGCCGCCGGCACCACGTCGTCCACCTCGCTGCCGGGCGTCCGGACGACGGATGGCTCGGCCAGTTCCGGCAGCCACTCCCGGACCGGTTCGTGCAGCCCGATCCGCCCCTCCTCGACCAGCATCAGCACCGCCGCGGCGACGACGGTCTTGGTGACCGAGGCGATGCGGAAGATCGAGTCCCGCGCCATCGGAGCACCGCCGACGGCGAGGGAGCCGACGGCGGCCACCTCGACCCGGTCGCCGCGAGCCACGAGGCCCACCGCCCCCGGCACCGATCCATCGTCGACATGCTTCCGCAGGATGCCGTGCAGGTCTGGCATCGATCCACCTTCCGCGTTGAGACCCACTAGGTAGACGACCGACGCCACCGGAACTCATCGGTCGGGCGACCATCCGATGCGGATCGCACTGCCGCCGGAGCAGCATGGAGGCGCCGCACCCGGCGATCACATCAAAACGGGATTCTCGGCGCCGCATTCCCTGTCATCCTCGCTGAGGTCACTGCTCCGATCGTTGTCGAAGAACGCACGGATCATCCGGAGGTCACCGACCGTGCCCGCACAGTCCATCCGCGACATCGTGAACCCGCTGCTCACCCTCGATCCCGGCACGAGCGACAACTCCGACTTCGAGATCTTGCGTGATCTCGTCGGCGAGGCCCGTGTGGTGTGCCTCGGGGAGAGCGCGCACTTCGTCTCCGAGTTCGTCCGGTTGCGCGACCGAATCATGCGTTATCTGGTTCGCGAGCTCGGGTTCTCCGCGTTCGTACTGGAGTCCGGTCTGCCGGAAGGCCTGGCGGTTGACGAGTGGGTGCGCGGCGGACCCGGCAGCCTCGCGACGATTGCCCGCCGCGGGATCACCTATGCCTTCGGCCGGTGCGAGGAAATGCATGCCCAGCTGCAGTGGATGCGCGACTGGAACGCCACCCACAGCCATCAAGTGGGGTTCTACGGCATGGACGTGCCCGGCTGGTGCGCCAATCCAGCAGCCGGGGTGGCCGCCTGCCTGAACCGGCTGTCCCCACAGCCCGGGGACCGGGAGCTGCTGACCGCCGCCGATCTCGGCGACCCCACGCGCGCGGCCTCCGCGGACGGATCGGACACGCCCGACGTCCCTGCAGAGCTCTCTCGTGGCATCACCGAGCTAGTGGCACGAGCGACTGCAGCAGACGACGAGATCGCACTCCGGTGCGCCCACGGAGCCCAGCGCGTGGTCGAGTTCCTCCAGCACGGGCTCTACCCGGAGCCGGGGCGCAACCTGCGCAACGAGGTCATGGCCGACAATCTCCACTGGATCCTCGGCCGCGAGGAGCGGGTGATCGTCGGCGCCCACAACGTCCACCTGCAACGCACCCCCTCCTTCGACGGCACCGAACCCATCGGAAGCCTGTTGGCCCCCGTCCTGGGCCAAGAACTCGTCGTTATCGGCACCACCCGCGGCGCCGGGATCGTGCCCGGCCTCGACCTCGACGCCACCCCCGCCCGGCGCTACGCCACCCCGGCTGGTGAATTCACCGCACCCTCCCGCACCCTCGATGCACTGCTGGACACCGTCGGCCTCCCACACCACCTCGTGGACTTGCGCCACGCGCCACCGGAACTCCTTGCCGGGACCACAGCCATGTCCGGACAGGCCCAGCTGATCGACCTCGACCCCAAGCAAGCCTTCGACGCCGTCGTGCACATCCACCAGATCACCCCGGCCCACGGGGCAACCGACCAGGAGAGCGACGAACCGCTCGACCAGCTCGGCCAGGCTCCGACCAACGAATAGGTGCTCGGCGAATACATGACGTCGCCGGTCCGGAGATGAGCTCCCGGGCGGCCGGGTGTCTGTACGGTTGGGCCACCGGCAGGTCGCGGTCCGGAGCGCATGCCACCACCGAGATGGAAAGAGACCGACATGGGCGAGATCCACGTGCACGAGTTCGTCAGCCTGGACGGCGTGTTCGAGAGCCCGAGCTGGACGGCCGAGTACGGCTTCACCGAGGGGATGGGCCGGGCGATCGGCGGCCTGACCGAGGCCAGCGGCGCGATCCTGTTGGGGCGCACCACCTTCGAGATGTTCGCCCCGGCCTGGTCCGGGCGCACCGCCGAGGACGACCCGGGGGCGCCGTTCTTCAACGACACCCCGAAGCACGTGGTGTCGTCGACCCTGACCACGGCCGACATCTGGAAGAACTCGACGGTGTTCGGGCCTTACGACCCGCAGGCGATCCAGAAGCTGAAGAACGACGTCGACGGCAACATCTACATCAGCGGAAGCGGCCGGCTGGTGCGCGCCCTGCTGGCCGACGGCCTGGTCGACGGTCTGCACCTGCTGGTCTACCCGCTCGTCCTCGGTTCCGGGGAGAAGCTGTTCCCGGAAGGCACCCCGCGCCTCCCGCTGAGCCTGACCGGCCAGGAAGTGTTCGAGAACGGCGTGGTCCACCTGACCTACGGCCCCGCGAAGTCCTGAGCGCCGGCAAGGTCCCGTGGGCACTCCGCACTGCCACGACCAACGCGAAGCACCCGCGGGACCAATCTCGCCGAGACACCAGCAGCGGCACCGAAATCCCCCAAGTTCAGGCAAAACCAGAAACCCTGAGGCCGGAACCCACCGCCCGCGAGCACGGAAGATCCCAATTTCAGGCAAAATCGGAGACCTCCACACCGGACTGCACTGGTCGCCTGGCATAGAAGTTTCCAATTTTAGGCAAAATCGGGAAGCTTCGCGCCACCGTGCGCTGATAGCCCGGGGGCGGACGTTTCCGATTTTAGGCAAATTCGGGCGCGCTCCCCGGTGGGCGGTCAGTCGCGGAGGGCTCCGGTGTCGATCACCAGGTCTCGGATTCGTTCGAGCGCGCCCTGGGTGACCGCGCGGTCGCCGAGTTCCGCGAAGCGGACGTCCGGGCAGGCCGGCACGCGCCGGCCCAGTTCGGACCGGATGCCGACCAGGCCGGGCTCGCCGAGCTCGGTGGCCGCGCCGCCGACCAGCACCAGCGCCGGGTCGACGGCCAGCGACAGCACCACCGCCAGGTGGGTCCACGCCGCGACCACCTCGTCCAGCCTGCCCCGGTCGGCGAGCGCCCGCACCGGTTCCGCGGTGCCGATCTCGTCGGCCAGCCCGCCCAGCCCGTAGCGCTGCTCCACTGTGGACTCCCGGGCCTGCTCGCGCAGGGGCAGGAGGCCGATCTCGCCGCTGGCGCCGTGCGCGCCCGGCAGCACGCGCCCGCCGAGCATGATGCTCGCCCCGATGAACCGTCCGATGTAGAGCAGCACCACGTCGTCGGCGCCGCGGGCCGCGCCGTGCACCCGTTCGCCGGTGAGCATCAGGTTGACGTCGTTGTCCACCAGCACGCAGTCGCCGAACCCGCCCGCGAGCACTTCGCCCAGCGCCTCCGGGCCGGTCCAGCCCAGGTCCGGCGCGGTGCCGACGACCCCGGTGCCCGGCGCCACCACGCCCGGCACCGCGACCGCCACGCCGCACACGTCGGAGGCGGCCAAACCGTTCGCGCGGCACAGCGCGCCCAGCTCGTCGACCAGCCATTCCGGCTCCATCCGGTCGCCCTCGTAAGTGGCGTGCCGGTGCGCCACCACGGTGCCCGTGAGGTCGGCCAGCGCCAGCTCCGCCCGGCCGCGGGCGAGCCGGGCGAGCAGCACCCAGCGGCTTCGCGGCCGGATCGCCAGCAGCACCGGGCGCCGGCCGCCGGTGGAGCCGGCCGCGCCGATCTCGTGCACCGCTTCGTCCGCCAGCAGGTCCCGGACCAGCCTGGTGATCACAGGCTGGCTGATCCCGGTCAGCTCGGCCAGGTCGGTGCGGGACAGCGGGCGCTCGCGCAGCTGCCGGAGCACCGCCGCGCGGCCGTCCCGCCGCCCGCGCGGGGTCTTGCCTGGTGAGGTCCGCCGATCCTCGGCGAGCGTTCTGGTCACGGGCCGCCTCGACTTTCTTTCTGTCGAAATGAAAGTCTAGCCCGCGCCACCGCCAGATCCAAGGCCACACGGGCCTGGTGAGCGGCCCTGCCGGACGGGACCGGCAGGGCCGCCGCATCAGCCCTCGACGGGCGCGGTGCGGGCGAGCGTGGCGCCATCCGACTCGTAGGACAGCAGCACGCGATCAGCCGCGCCGACGGGCAGCCGCACCGTGGTCGCGCCCTTCGGCAGCTCGCGGCTCACCTGCCCGGTGACCTGCTCGCCGTCCCAGCCGAACAGCCGGACCACGCCCGCGACGTTCGCGGCGAGCTCGACGTCCACTGTCGTCGCGTCCACCCGGCGCACCGAGCGGATCTGCACCGCGTCCGCGGCCAGGCCCGGCGCCCCGGACAGCGGAACTCCGTCCACACTGGACTGCAGGATGCTCAGCGGTGAATCCACGCTCCGGGCCGCGGTGTCCGGCAGCACCGGCTCCTTCGGCCGGGCGGCCGGCGGCTGGTAGCCGGGCAGCTCGGCCAGGCCCCAGCGGTAGGGGTCGCCGCGCACGCCCTTCCAGGTCGACCAGCCGACCCGGGTCTGCGTGGTCTTGTCCTGGGTGTCCGAGTCGTAGATCAGCACGTTCAGGCCCATGCGCGCCGGGTCGACAGCGTCCGGCAGCACAGAGAACGGGATCTTCGCCTCGACCGAGTAGCCGCCGTAGGGCTCGGCGAGCTTCGACGCCACCTGCATGCCGGGCGCGGTCTCCTGCCCCGGGCCCTGGTGGTTGTCCGCGTCCCGCTCGAAGCACGGCGGGTTGCCGTGCTCGGGATCGTTGGTGATCGGGAAGATCCCGGACTTGAACGCGGTGGCGGTGTTCTCCGACCTGCCCCCGGGGTCGATGGTGATCTCCACCGAATCCGTGCGGCGGTGCCGCTTGCAGTCGTTCGGCTCGATGACGGTGCCGAGGACGTCGTCGGTCACGTGCACCAGCACGTACAGCGCGTCGTCGGTGAAGGTCACCTTCGCGGTCCCGGAGATGTCGTCCGCCGGGGCCGGCGTTCCTTCCCACAGCGAGGACAGGTCCAGCTCCGGGCCGGTGTACTCGCCGTCGCCCGCCACGCCGTCGACGGCCGGGGCGGACTGCGCCTTCGGGATCGTGGCCACCGGGACCAGCTCCAGCGCCGCCGCCTCGGTTCCGGTCCCGCGCGTCGACGTGGTGTCGATGGTGATCGGGTAGTCGCCGTCGTTGGGAGCGCGGTTGGACGTGGGCAGGTTCGGATCGGTGTTGGTCACCTCGAAGGTCACCGAACCGGCGGCGCCGGGCGCCAGGGCCGAGTACTCCTTCGCCGCGGCGTCCGCGCGGAAACCGTCGGGCAGGTTCAGCCGCACCGTGCCGCTTTCCGGGGTCTCGCCGTGGTTGACGAGGTCGACCCGCACCGAGCGGGACTGCCCGCTGCCCAGCGTCAGTACCGGCTTGTTCAGGCTGTCCAGCTGCGGCGCGCCGATGCTTCCGGCCCAGTCCCGGAACTGGCCGACCTGCGCCAGCGGCTCGATGGTGCCGCGCACCGCGGGCACGACCCGCACCACGCGCGAGGAAACCCCGCTGGCGTGGTCGGCGGTGTCCAGCCTCGCCGCCAGCCTGGAGCGCGTGTTCGGCGCGGCGTCCGCCGGCGGCACCACGGTGAAGCGGACCGCCTTCTCGCGACCCGGCGGCACCGTGCCGAGCTCGCCCGAGCCGGTGATCTGCCATCCTTCCGGCACATCCAGCCGCACCCGACCCTGCGGGATGGCGCGGCCAGCGGCCTTGGCACGGACCGTCACCTCGAACGGCGCGCCCGGCACGACGTCGAAGCGGTCGGCCTCGACCACGAGCTCCGTGCCCGCCGGCAATCCACCCGAGCCGGGCAGCACTGCGCCGTCCAGCGCGGCGGTGACCCCGGCGGCGTCCGGGCCGTAGGGCGCGCGGCTGTCGATCTCGGTGAACCAGTCGCAGCCGATCTTCGCGGGATCCGTCGGCGCGGGCGGGTTGCTCGCCCAGCCCTGGGTGCGGTACTCCCACTCCGCTTCGCGTTCCACTGTGGACCAAGGCTTCCCGCTGTTGGCGGCGGAAGGATGCCCCGCCCACACGCCGAGCACCCGGTCGGTGGGCTCCGCCGGGCGGTAGCCGGTCGTCTCGCACTCCGGCCCGGGGTCCGCGGTGCCCCGCGCGCCCGCCTGGAAGATCCGCCCCACCCGCCAGGGGTTCAGGTCCTCACGCGAGATCTGCTCCGGGAACGCCGCCGGGTCACCGGCTTTCAGGTACGCCTCGACGGCCAGCCGCGCCGCCTGCTGGTGGTTGCCGTGGTTCCCCGGCGTCGGCGACGGGTCCATGGTGACGATCACCTTGGGCTTGGTCGCGCGAACGACCCGCACGATCCGGGAGAGGGTGTCCTCGTGGTCCCAGACCTGCTCGGTCAGCGGCGCGCTGACCGTGTAGAAGAAGTCGAGCTTGTCCAGGTTGTAGACGTGTCCGACGCCGGCCTTGCCGACCGCGCGCCGTTCTTCGCCCTCCCGGATCAGGCCCAGCGGCGGGCCTTCTTCGAAGCCGACGGCATTGCCCCCGCCCTCTCCTCGGGTCGTCGTGATGACACCGGCCTTGACCCCGTGCTGCTCGCTCCACTGGCCGAGCGTGGACAGCGTGCCTGCCTCGTCGTCGGGGTGCGCGCCGATGAACAGCACGTCGAGTTCGACCGGGTCGGCCGGGCGCGGCACAGCGTCCGCGACCGCTCCTGAACCGAAGGCGAACACCGCGACCGCGGCAGCGATCGCCGGATACTTCCGCATTCTTCCTCCACGAAAAGTGGGACGAGATAAAAAGGAACTCCCGCGCCGGAAACAATCTCCCACAACAGAAACAAAGTTCCCCGAAAGGCCCCGACCACGCGCTTTTCGGCCGGCTTCGACCGCATCACCACATCCTCGGGACCGGGGGATCGAGGAATGCTAGGAAGAAGAAAAAGGGAAAGTCAACAGGCGACCGGAAATCGCGGGCCGCTTCCTCGATGCGCCGGCGGGGGGCAACGGCACGCGCCACGCCCTTGCCCCCGTCGGCAGCTCCACCCGGGATGGTTCTCGGCGACCGGTCATCGCGATGACGGCGAAATGCGGCTCCGCGCCGTCGTAAGGGGCACGGTGAGATCGCCCAGGACGTCGACGTCGGCGAATCCGGCATCGTTCAGCCCGCCGATCAAGTCCCTACGAATGTCCACGAGGGACACTTGAAATCACCTGCCGCGAGCGGCCTGCGCGAAGCGCATGATCCGCACCGAGAGCACCACGAGGCTTCCGGCGGCCGCAGTCGCGAGCAGCAGCATGAACGTCGGGTACAGGTACGGCACCTGGATCCAGGCGACGTCCCGGCCGCGGTAGAGCGCGCTGACGACCCGGTCGACGAACACGAAGACTAGCAATGGAATCGCCAGCGGCAGCAGGCGGAGTGCGGCGCGAACCGCGCTCGACCGCTTCGCCGCCCACCGCCGCGAACGCAGCACACCGCGGATCGCGAGCAGCGCGGCGCCCGCGGTCAGCACCAGGAACACGATGTCGGCCACCACGAGCGGATCGCCGGTCACCGGCGCGGGGGTGCCCTCCACCAGGGCAATGAGCCGATCCGCGATCGCCTTGGCGTCGCCGTGGGCGAGCCCGGTGTTGGCCATGACCGCGATCCCGTACCCGGAAGCCGGCAGCAACGCCTGGTATGCGGTGGCGGTGAACAGGTCGCCGCTGTGCGCGATGACCGGAGCTCCCGAGCCGGTCGTGCCCACCGACCAGCCGAGGGCGTAATCGCCGGAGACCTCCGACGACGGGGTGTGCGTGGCGGCGATGGCCGAGGCCGTGGCGATGGTCGCCCCGCCGGGCCCGCGGCCCCCGTTGTTCTGCGTGATCAGCCAGGCGGACATGTCGTGCGCGGAGCTGAGCACGCCGCCGGAACCGTTGCCGAAGGCGGGCGGTTCCGGCACCGCGACGGCCGAACCGAGCACCTTCAGATGCCCGTGCGCGCTCGGCGGCAGCTCGTCGGCCGTGTCGATCGTGCGACTGTCCGTCATGCCCAGCGGCGCGAAGACGTGCTCCTGGAGGTAGCCGTCGAAGGGCTGCCCGGCGACCACCTCGACCAGCCGGGCGGCGACCTGGAAGTTGGGGTTGTGGTACTCCCACCGGGTTCCGGGCTCGGCGGCCAGCTCCGCCGAGTTCATCCCGGCCACCGCCGCGCGCAGCGAATCCGGTTGCGGCCGGCTGAAGGGCGGATAGGTCGAGTCGGAGAGCCCCGAGGTCTGGTCCAGCAGTTGGCGCACGGTGATGCGACCCGCGCGCGGGTCGGCCGTGGTGAATTCCGGCAGGTAGCTGCGCACCGGCTCGTCGAGGCCCACCCGGCCCGCCTCCGCCAGCTGCACCACGGCCAGCGCGGTGATCGACTTGCTCACCGAGGCCACGGCCATCGTCGTGTGCTCCGTGACCGGCTCGCCCGCCGGGGTGCGGCCGTACCCGGCGGCCCGCACCACTTCGTCGCCGCGGGTGACGGCGACGGCCGCGCCCGGCAGGCCGCTGTCCCGGAGGTATTCCTCCACGACGGAGTCGATGTCGGCGGCGCCGATCGGCGGCGCGAACGCGGCGGCGACGGCGAACGCGCCGGATGCGATGAGTGCTTTGGTGATCACGCCGAGCAGTGTCGGCCGCGGATCGTCGTGTCCACATCGGACCAGGGGCCGAATCGCGGGATCGGACCGTGGTCCGATGTGGGGGCGTTCTCCTGCGGATATGGTCGTCGCGTGATCGCTCCTGGGACCGCCGCATCGCGACGACTGGTCGCGCTCGATGCCGTGGTGGCGGCCGGGCTCGTGCTCGTGGCGGCGCTGCGCGCGCCCGGTGCCGCGCCCTTCGAATGGGCACTGGCGGTCGTGCTGTGCGCGCCGCTGGTGGTGCGCAGGCGCTGGTCGCGAGCGGTTCTCGGTGTCGTGCTCGTCGCGGGCATGACCGCGATCGCCACTGGGACCGCGAACGACGTCGTGGTCCTGGCGATCGCCTTCGCCCTCTACCCGGTCGGGCTGTCCAGCCCGGCACTCCCCTCGTGGGTGTCCCTGGCGGTTGCGCTGGCCGGGGTCGCGGTCGCCGGGCTGGCGGTGGTCCTGGTCCCGGGCCTGCCGCTCGTCGCGGTGCCGGAGAACGCGGAGTCCTTCGCGACCACTCCGGTGAGCGTGTTCGGTTACATCGCGGTCGTTCTGACCGGCACCTGGGTGCTCGCGCGGACCGTACGAGCGCGTCGCGGCCAAGCCGCCCAGCTCGCCGAGCTCCGCGCCCGGCAGGCGGCGGTCGAGGAAAGGCTGCGCATCGCCAGGGACGTGCACGACGTCGTCGGGCACAACCTCAGCCTGATCGCGATGAAAGCGGCGGTCGCCAACCACCTGGTGGACAGCCACCCCGAAGAGGGCCGGGCCGCGCTCGCGACCATCGAGCGGGTCAGCCGCGGCGCGCTGGCCGACGTCCGCGCCGTCCTCGGCGCGCTGCGCGATCCGGCCGAGGCACCGCCGGATTCCGGATTCGACGGCCTGGTCGCCAACGTCCGGGCCACCGGTGTCGCGGTCGAGTTCGACGACTCCGACCTGGCGGACGTGCCGATGGCGGTGCGGGCGTCGGCGTACCGCATCGCGCAGGAAGCGCTCACGAACGTGCTTCGCCACGCCAGGGCGACCAGCTGCCGGCTCGGCCTCAGCACCGAAGCCGGTGTCCTGACCGTGTCCGTCGTCGACGACGGGACGCCGCCCGAGCGGCCGGGGCCGCCCGGGCAGGGCATGCTTGGGATGCGCGAACGAGTCGCGTTGCACGGCGGGACGATCGACATCGGCCCCGAGCCCGGCGGCGGGTTCGCGGTGCGCGCCCGGCTTCCGTTCGAGGTGGCCGATGGGTGAGCAGCTGCGCGTGCTCCTGGCGGACGACGAAGCGCTGTTCCGGAGCACCCTCCGCCTGCTGATCGACGCCACCCCGGGGATGGTCGTGGTGGGCGAGGCGGCCACCGGATCCGCCGCCGTGGAACTGGCAGCGGAACGGGCGGCCGACGTCGTCGTGATGGACGTCCGGATGCCCGAGCTGGACGGGATCGACGCCACCGCGCGGATCACCGCGCTGCCGCAGGCGCCGAGGGTGCTGGTCCTCACCACGTTCGACCTCGACGACTACGTGTACCGGGCGCTGCACGCCGGCGCCGGCGGCTTCCTGCTCAAGGACATCCGGCCCAACCAGCTGCTCGACGCGATCCGGGTGATCGCCGCCGGCGAAGCGCTGCTCGCCCCGAGCGTCACCCGGCGCCTGATCGCCGAGTTCACCCGCGGCCCGGCACCGCAGGCCCGGCCCCGCCGCGAGCTCAGCGGGATCACGCAGCGGGAGCTGGAGGTGCTGGCGCTGATCACGCGCGGGCTGTCCAACACTGAGATCGAGCAGCACCTGCACCTCAGCCGCAGCACGGTCAAGACGCACATCGGACGGTTGATGACCAAGCTGGCCGCGCGGGACCGGGCCCAGCTGGTGATCGCCGGCTACGAGTCCGGCCTGGCCGACCGGCGCTGGGACGGCCGCAATTTCCATTGAAATCGAAGGTTCGATTTCAATGAGGTTTTTCCAACCTCGTTTTGCGTGGCGGTGCGGGTGGCGGAACCTCAGAGGCTCCCTGGTCTGTGGGTGCCCTGACTTATGTATGTCCAATACACGGCGTCAGGGCCGTCCTCGCCAGGAAGCCTCTGAGAACCCGCGGCGGTGCAGGTGTCGTAGGTGGGTTATGCGCCTGCGGCGCATGCGGCATCCCATCGACGTGCAGCTTTGCGATCCGCGGCTGCGGGCCGACCAGGATGAAAAAGGCTCAATGGAAATTGCGGATCAATCGGGGAAGGGCCATCAGGGCCGACGCCGCCGCGGTGGCGGTGGCCAGCACGAACGCGGACCGGGCGGAGGCCACGTCGAGCAGCGTCCCGGCCAGCGCCGAACCGATCGCGTTGCCGACCCCGAACGAGGTGATCATCCAGGCGTGCGCCTCGGTCAGCGTCCCGTCCGGCGCCATCCGGGCGATGAGCGCGAAAGCCGACGCCAGGACGGCGGGCAGCGCGCATCCGCTGAGGAAGGCCAGCGGGAACATCAGCGCGATGCCGGGCGTGAGCACCAGCGGCAGGTAGCCCGCGGCGAGCAACGCCAGCAGCACGAGCAGCCGGCGGTCTTCGCGGTGCGCCGCGCGCACGGCGGTGTACCCGATCCCGCCCGCCAGCGCTCCCGCCGCGTTCAGCGCGATCAGCCAGCCCGCGTGGGCGGAACTTCCCTCCGCCTCGGCGTATCCGGTGATGCCGACGGTGAAAACGCCGATCGTGGCCCCCACGCAGACCAGCACCGCGAAGAGCCTGAGCACTCCCGCACCGCGCAGCGGCCCGGCCCAGTGGCGTTCCACCCTCGTGCCGCGCCACGCCCGGGCCGGACGGGCGGTCGCGAACCAGGCCGCACCGGAAAAGCCCAGCACCGCGGCGGAAACCAAGCCTGCGGCGGGGCCCGCGACGGCGATCGCGCCGAGCACCACCAGCGGGCCGGTGACGAAGATGAGCTCCTGGGTCGCCGCATCCAGGGAGAACGCTGCTCGGACGTTCCGCTCGCCGACCACCACGTGCTCCCACAGCACCCGCAAGCACGGTTCGAGCTGCGGAGTCGCCGCGCCGGCGACGACGGCCGCGATCGCGCCGATCGCCGGGCTGCGCACCGGATCCGCGAAGGCCAGCACCAGGAGCGCGGCGGCCGACACCGACGCGCTCACCAACAGCGCCGGGGCCTGGCGCGTCCGGTCGATCAGCCTGCCCATCACCGGCCCGCACACCGCGGCGCTCGCCGCGTAGAGCGCGATCAGGAAGCCCGCCAAGCGGTAGTCGCCGCCGCCGTCGCGAACGGTGAGCAGGATCGCCAGCGGCGCCATGCCGGTCGGCAGCCGACCGATCAGCGACGCCGACAGCAGCCGCGGAACATGCCGAGAACGCAGCACCGCACCGACCGGAGTCCGCCCGCTGCTCAACGTCTGATCGGCGTTCACAGCGCACCACCGACCGGAATCCCGCGCACGCCGCACGACGACGCCTCGACCGCCACGCCCCTGGAACCCGGCCCGCTGCTCGCCGGCAGAGTTGCTCGCTTCAGCGACACCCACCGACTGCATCGGGTTCCCTGCTCGTCCGCTGGACGAGCTGGTCCGCGCGAAGGAGGTGGAATACGGTCACCGCACTCGGTCAGGTAGCTCATTCGACCACGTCGTCCTGTTCTCCAGTCACGATCTTCTTGATGTTCTCGTAGCTCGTCGTGCCCGCGTCGAGATAGTCCGAGTGTCCATTGGTCGGCTGGTTCTTGCCTTGGGCGTCGGTGGACAGTTCCGTCGCGCCGTCGAGCTCTCCGGTGCGGAAGAGGCTTCCCATGGCTTCGACGATGTCGTTGTTGAAGTCGGACTTGCCGTGCAGGGAGACGGTCGCGTCCGCGCTGAGGGTGTAGACCGAGCCGGCGGGCACCTTGAGCTCCGACACGTGGTCGACGACGTGCCCGGGGCTGCCGAACAGGACGGTGTGGTCCACACCGGTCCCCTCGTTCTTCAGCGCCGCCTCCGTGGTCACGGCCCCGTAGGAGTGGCCGAGCGCGGTCAGGTGCGGGTCGTGGTCCCGGGAGGCGTTGATGCCCTGGAAGAAGCGGGCGAGGTCGGTGGCGCCGCCTTCGGCCTGGCCGTTGCCGAGCGTCTCCGGCATGTTCGGCGAGTCGTACCCGATCCAGGTCACGCCGGCCACCGACTTGCCTTCGTCGTGCAGCCGGGTCATCTCGCCCTGCTTCAGCTCCAGGGTGTCGCCGCCGACCGTCGAGTTCATCCCGGGGATCTGCACCGCGACGTGGTCGGCCGTGTCGACGTTGCCCGTGGCGACGGCGGCCTTCGGCCACTCCTCCGACATGTCCAGCAGCAGGAGCTGTCGGTCGCCCTGCGCGAGCTGCTTGTCGATCGCGTGGATCGCCGCCATCTTCTTCTCCGCGTCGGTGTAGACCCACGGCGTGGAGAACTCGTCGGTGAGGGTGCCGTCGAGTTCCTTCTGCACCGAGGCGCGGAGTGCTTTGAGCCTGGCCCGGTTCGCCTGGTCGCGGAACGCGGCGGGCACTCCGTCGAGGTTCCCGATCCAGGCCGGGTGGTTCTTGAGCACGGCCTTCTTGTCCGCGTCCGACAACGATTCCCACCACGCAGCGTTCGCGCCGGGCTTGCCGTTGGGCGGTGGCGTGATCGGCAGGTCGCCCGCCTTCGTCCCGGTTTGCGCGGCCTGCTGCAAGGTTCCGCCGGGCCTCAGCTTGTCGCCGCGGGCGGTGCCGAGCACTTTCGCGAGCTCGGCATCGATGTCGCCACCGCGCCGCACCAGCTCCCGGACCCGCTCGACCAGTTCGAGCTGCACGGCCCGCCGCTCCGCTTTGACCACGTCGAGCTCGCCGGCCGGCACGTTCCTCGGCGGGTCCGTGTCGTTGACCGCGCCGCCGTCGGTGATGGTGAAGCCGTTGGACTTCGCCAGGTTCTCCGTTTCCGCCAGGGATTTCCGCAGCGCCTCGACGGAATCGGCGGCGTCCGCGGCCGCCGTCCGGACCGCGGCGACTTCGGCGGTGAGCTGCCGAACGGAGGCGGCGATCCTGTCGTGGGCGGGAGCCGCCGCATCCGCGGCCGCCCCTCGCCAGCTCGCCGGGGGCTTGCAGCCGGTGACCTCGTCGTCGAGCGCGACCAACGCGTCGCGGTGCTTGAGCAGCGTCCGCACCGCCTCGTCCAGTGCAGCGGGTTCCCACTTCCGGATGGTGCCGATCGTGATGCTCATCCGAGACCTCCGAAGGCCGAAAGCCGGATCGCGGTGAACTCCTCGGCGACGCTGTTGTCGCCCTTCAGGTATTGGGCGGCGCACGCGTCCAGGTTCTGCCCGTAGTCGCCGGCCGCCCGCGCCCACTGCTCGATCTCGGCATTCCAGTCCCCCGCCAGCGCCGCAGCCGCCGAGGACGCTGCTGCACCGGGCAAGGCGCGAGCGATCTGCTCCGGGCCCGTCCGCAACGCGACTCCTCGCACCTGCTCCGCTGCGGAACTCGCCTGCCCGGCCGCTTTCCGCAGCTCGTCCGGGCGGATCGTGAACGACATCGCCTGCACCTCCGTCACTTTCGTGGTGGTCGTGCAGGTGGGACGGCGGTGCCGGGTGGTCTCGATCCGTCCGCGTGCGGCCATGTCCGCTGCCGGACAGGCACCGCCTCACAGCCGGTCGAGTTCGGAACCGTCGAGCCAGCCGAGCTTGGCCGCGCGGAAGGCGAGCTGGATGCGGCCGGACACCCCGGCGACCTCGTACAGGTCCGCGATCATCCGGCGCACCGTGCGGGTGGAAACGCTGAAGCGGCGCGCGACCGCCTCGTCCTTGCTGCCGTTGACGACCATCACCAGCAGCTGGTGCTGGGCCGTCGTCAGCGGCCCGATGGCAGGCTCGGGCCCGGCCTCGCCGAGCGGCGCGGCCGCCCGCCAGCACCGGCCGAACAGGTCCGCGGCGGCGGCCACCGCGCCGGGAGTCCGCACCAGCATGCTCCCGCGGTCGTGGTCGGCGATGTCGAGGGCGGTCACCACGTACTCGTGGTCGACGATGATCGTCCAGACCGGCAGCGTCGGGCTCATCCGGATCTCCACGCCGGCCTGCTGCATCCGCCGCGCGCCTTCGACCAGCGGCGTCAGGTAGTTGATGCTGTCCAGCATGATCACCCGCAGCCGGACGCCGCGTTCGGCCAGCGAGACCGCCAGCTGCACGACCGGGCGGTAGTCCGTCGAATCCGGCACGCCGGGAGCCGGCCCGGACGCCGCCAGCACCAGCACGTCCTCTCGCGCGGTCGCCGCGATGCGCTCCAGGCAGCTGAAGGCCGCGGCGGGCCCGCGGTTGAGCTCGACCTCGGGCGAGCCCACGGCGATTCCCTGCGGCTGCAGTGCCGAAAGTTCCTCCACCGTCGCCGCAGCAAGCTCCACGCGTTGCTCCTCGGCGCGCAGCGCCACCCGGGCGCGGGCGAGCAGCGGCCCGAAGGCGATGTTGGGGTGAACCGCGCGGATCGAGCCGGTGCCGTCGTCGTACTCCTCCACCAGCCCGCTCGCCCGGAGCTCGGCGAGCGCGGTGGTCACCTCGTCGGGCGCCAGGCCGAGTCGGGAACCGACAACTCCGGGCTCGGCAGCGGATCCGGTCAGCAGCAGCCGGTAGATCTGCTCTCCCGGCTCGCTGATGCCCAGGCCCTGCAGCATAAGAATCCCCAGCCGTCGCCCCGCCCCAGAACAAGATCGGGATCATACCGGCAGGCCCGAACCCCCTCGGGGACGCCGCCGTTCACCCGTTTGCATGTACTATGTCACCTGTCATAAATTACCGAACGGAAGTTTCTTCGACCTGCGGGAGGCGCTCGGCATGCCCAACAGCCCGTCCACCGCGGGCGCCGCTCCGGCGGTCGCCGGGACGGTGGCCGCGTGAGCCCGCGCCGGAGCGACAGCCGTGAGCGGATGCTCACCAGCACCGAGGCGCTGTTGCGGGAGCACGGGGCCACCGCCACCACCATCGACCGGGTCCTCGCGCACAGCGGCGCCCCTCGCGGCTCGGTCTACCACCACTTCCCCGGCGGGCGGACGCAGCTCATCGACGAGGCGGTGACGCTCGCCGGCGAGTCCATCACCGGCCTGATCGAGACCGCCGCGCAGGCCGACGATCCCGTGGTGGTGATCGACGCCTTCTTCGCGCTGTGGCGCGACCGGATCGTGGCCAGCGACTTCCGGGCCGGCTGCCCGATCGTGGCGGTGGCCGTGGAGACCAACGACGACGCGCCGCAGCTCGCGAGCTCGGCGGGCGCGGTCTTCGCCCGCTGGCAGGAGGCGCTGGCCGCCTTGTTCCGCCGGCACGGCCTGTCCGAAGAACGCGGGAAGCGGCTGGCCGCCTTCGTCATCGCCGCCGCCGAAGGCGCGGTGGTCATGTGCAAGGCCGAGAAGAGCGCCGCGCCGATGGAAGCGGCCGCGGTCGAGATCCACGAACTGCTGGCCCGCACCCTGCAGGAGACCACCGGCCGGTCCTGAGGAACGGCCCGATCATCAGCAACAGCAAGGAGCTTCCCGTGTCCACCGCAGACCTCGCCACCATGTCCGGCCTCGAACTGATGCGCTGGGTGCAGTCCGAGCGCACCGACGACATACCGTCCATCGGCCGGCTGCTCGGCATGCGGTTCGACGAGGTGGAACACGGCCGGATCGTCATCTCACTGGAAACGCGCCCGGACTTCGCCAACCCGCTGGGCACCGTCCACGGCGGCATCGCGGCCACCCTGCTCGACTCGGCGATGGCCTGCGCGGTGCACACCACGCTCCCGGCCGGCGTCGGGTACACCACCCTCGAACTCAAGGTGAACTACATCCGCGCCGCGCGCACCGACGGACGCACGCTCACCGCCGAGGGCAACGTCATCCACGCCGGCCGCAGCACGGCGACGGCAGAGGGAAAAGTGCTTGACGAGCACGGGAAGCTGATGGCGCACGCCACGACGACCTGCCTGATCCTCCAGCCCGCCGGCTGACCGCCCGGATCGCACGAGTCCGGTGTGGATTTCGTGACCATTCCCCGGACGGAAGGTGAACTGTTCGTGCTCGATTTCGCCGTCCGCACAGGACGATCCTGACGCACCGTCGCAGCAGTCCGAAGAGGACTCCGCGAAATCCGATGCCAGCGCGGCGAGTGCCGTCCGCGCCTCGACCTCTTCCCGGTCACCGGTTCCGCTGTGGGTATTTCTGCCTACACCGCAAGGATTCCGGACGGCCGAATGGCCCAGATCACCACCGCCGGTCGCGACCGAGCGTCGAATCGTCGGTGGCAGGTGGTATATCTGAACCGCGCGAGGCCGGCGGGGATGCGAAGCGGCCCAGCGCATCGGCTTTCCCTCCCGCCAACGGAGACTCGGCCGCGATCGGGCTGCCGCACGCGCCCCGATCGCAACCTCCGGCACGGTCCCGCCGCCCGAACCCGCGCCCCCACCAGCGGGCGCACCGCGAAAGGAAGTTCCGCCATGCCCACCACCGCACCCGAGCCCGGGAACCCGGCGGAGCAGGTACCCGCGCGCCCGTTCCAGGTGGACCTGCGAGGTGTGGTGGACCTGCTCAGCAGGCACATCTACTCGAGCCCGCAGGTGTTCCTGCGGGAGCTGCTGCAGAACGGGCGCGACGCGATCGAGGCCCGCCGGCGGCTGGACCCGGCGGCCCCCGAGGGGCGGATGCGGATCACGCCAGCCGCCGCGGGCCGGCCCGACTTCACCTTCACCGACAACGGGATCGGGCTGACCCCGGCCGAGGCCACCGACCTGCTCGCCACCGTGGGCCGCTCCTCGAAGCGCGACGAGGTGCTGAACCTGCGCCGGGAGGACTACCTGGGCCAGTTCGGCATCGGCCTGCTCTCCTGCTTCATGGTGTCCGACCACATCACCGTGCTCAGCCGGTCCGCGCGCGGCGGCCGCGCCATCGAGTGGGTCGGGCGCGCGGAGGGCACCTTCCACATCCGCGAGCTGCCCGAGGACCAGACCGACGCGCTGCCGATCGGCACCACGGTGCGCCTGACCCCGCGGCCGGACGAGGCCGAGATGCTGTCGGCAGCCCGGGTTCGCGCCCTGGCCGCCCGGTTCGGCCAGTACCTGCCGCACCCGGTGGAGGTCGCCGCCCCGGACGGCACCCGGGACACCCTCACCCGCGCGCCGGTGTTCCTGGACCCGCACGCCCACCCCGAGCAGGTGCTGGAGCTCGGCACCGAGATCGTCGGCGCGAAGCCGCTCGCCGCGTTCCCGGTCGAGGCGCCCGGCACGGGTACCCGGGGCGTGGCGTTCGTGCTGCCGTACGCGCCGCCGCCCGGCGGGAACCAGGCGAACCGCGTCTACCTGGGCCGGATGCTGCTGAGCGAGCGGGTGGACGACCTGCTGCCCGACTGGGGTTTCTTCGTGCGGTGCGTGCTGGACACGACCGACCTGAAGCCGACGGCGTCCCGGGAATCGTTCGTGGGCGGCGACGACCTGGAGCACACCCGCACGGAGCTGGGCGCCCAGCTGCGCCGGTGGCTGCTCGGCACGGCCCGCACCGACCCGCACCTGTTCGGCCAGGTGATGGGCGTGCACCAGCAGGGCATGAAGGCGCTGGCCGTGCACGACGCCGACCTGGCCCGGATCCTGTTCTCCTGGCTCACGGTCGAGACCAGCGCGGGCACCATGAAGGTCACCGACTACGCCGCCCTCACGCCCCGGGTGCGCTACACCGAGACCGTCGACGAGTTCCGCCAGATCGCGGCCGTGATCCCGGCGGACGCGCCCATCGTGAACGCTGGGTACGCCTTCGACGCCGACCTGCTGCGGCAGCTGGTGGAGCTCACCCCGGGCCTGGCGCTCGAGCGGGTCAGCGTCACCGCCGAGCTGGACAACCTCAACCCGCCACCGCTGGCGGACCGGGAATCCGTTGTCGCGCTGGAGGATCGCGCCACCGCGGTGCTCGCGGACTCCGGCGCTGAGGCGGCGGTGCGCATGTTCGCGCCGGTGGACCTGCCCGCGCTGTACGTGGCGGATCCGGAGGTGCTGCGGCACATCGAGCGCTCCAAGGCCACCGACGTCGCCCCCACCCTGTGGGCCGGCCTGGTCTCCGACGCGGACGCGTTCATGGCCAAGCACGCGGCGGTGCGGGGCGCGGACGCGACGGCCCGGCTGTGCCTGAACTGGTCCAACCCGCTGGTCCGGCAGCTCGCGGACGTCCGCGACGAGGCGGTGTTCTCCCGCTCGGTGCAACTGGTCTACCTGCAGGCGATGCTCGCCGGCCACCGTCCGCTGTCCGCCCGCGATCGCCGTCTGCTCACGACGACGATGACCGATCTCGTCCACCTGTCCATCGGATTCGAAAGCGACCTGGCATGAGCGACGCCGCCAAGACCATCACCGACCTGCTCGACGAGGCCGACCAGACGCCGTACGGCGCGCCGGAGCGCGCGCTGCTCGACCAGGCCATCGCGCTGGCCGAGGAGGCCGGGCACGAGGAACTCGCCTACGCGGCGCGGATGCGCCTGGTGACCTCGGCGAAGATGACCGGCGACACCGACGGTATGCTCGCCGCCTTCGCCTGGTGCCTGGGCAAGTTCGACTCGGACCCGGTCCGGTTCCCCTCGGAGCTCACCGGCGCCGCCGATTCCTGGGACCTGCTCTGGTACTTCAAGTGGATGGCCTCCACGGTGACCGGCAGCCTGCAGTTCTCCTCGACGCAGCTGGAGGCAGTGCTCGCCGATATGGACCGCCGCTACACCGAAGCCGGCGTCGGCCGCTCCGGCGTGGTGCAGTCGCTGTTCTCCTCGTCCGTGGAGACGGGGCGGCTGGCGGACGCCGAGCGGTTCCGCCTGGAGCTGGAAGCCCTGCCCAGGGACGAATACTCGCACTGCGAGGCCTGCGCGCGCAGCGAGTTCGCGGACTACCAGCAGACCATCGGCGACGACGCGGCTGCCGTGGCGCTGTTCGACGAGATCCAGGAGCAGCAGCTCAGCTGCGGCGAAGAGCCGGAGGGCAACGAGGCCGATTCGCTGCTGCCGCTGCTGAGGCTGGGACGCGGCGAGGACGCCGCCGCCGCGCACATGCGCGGCTACCGGGCCGCGCGCGGCAACCCGGACAACATCGCGATGATCGCCCGGCACTGGGTCTTCTGCGCGGTCACGGGCAACGAGGCACGCGGATTGGCGCTGCTGGAGCGGCACATCCGCGACCTGATGGTGGACCCGATGAACGACCGGCAGAAGTTCGCCGGGTCGTGCGCCGCGGCCGTGCTGCTGGACGCGGTCACCCGGGCCGGCCAGGGTTCGACGCCGGTGCGGCACTCCGACGACCCGGTGCTGGCGCCGCTGCTGGGCGACCACGCCGGCCCGTGGACGGCGGCGGACCTGGCCGCCACGTTCTGGGCGGCGGCCGACCGGCTGGCGGCGGCGTTCGACGCCCGCAACGGCAACGACTTCCACGGCCGGCAGGTGGCCCGGTCCCGGGCGCTCGCCGACGAGCGCTACGACGTGCCGCTGGAGTCGAGCACCTACACGCCGGTCGTGGCGGCCGAGGTCACCACGACCGAACCGACCACGGCCGAGGACTGGCTACGGCGGGCCGGTGAGCGCGCCGCGACCGGAGATCACGACGGGGTCATGGACGCCGTCGAGCGCGCTCTCGCCGCGGGTGGGCAGGAGGTCGCCGCGGACGCCTACCGCGTCGCGGTGCAATCCCTGGTCGCGACGGATCAGCACGAACAGGCCGCAAAGGCGCTCGCCGACCGCGGGAAGGCGCTGCGAGAGCTCGGCCGGGATGACTACGCCGACGTCGAGGACCAGGTCGGCCTCGCCCTGTACGGCACCGCGACCGCGGCCGACCTGCCCGCGTTCGATGCCGCGATCGAGGACGCCCGCGCCCGCGCCGGCCGGGACGTCCTGGCCGACCTGCTCGCGACCCGGGCGGACGTGCTCGGCACCGAAGAGCGGGTCGACGAAGCACTGCGCGACGCGCAGGAAGCGGCGGCCCTGCTCGTGCCGGTGGCGGAGCCGACCATCGCAGAGCGGCAGCTGCGCAACCACGCCGTGCTGCACCGCACGTTCCTGCTGATGATGGCGCAGCGGTTCGAGGAGGCCACGGGTTCCATCGACGACCTGCTCCGCGACGCCGGGATCGGCAGGCAGACCCGCCAGGTCGGGCTGCGGATGAAGGCGCAGGCGCTGGCCACCCGGGGCCGGCTCGACGAGGCCCTGCAGGCGGCCGAGGAGGCGCTGTCCCTGCAGGTGGCCATCGGCGGTGCCCGGCTGGTGCTCAACGCCGCAGGCCTGAGCGCGCAACTGCTTTCGGACCTGGGCCGCGACGCCGAGGCCGCGGCCCGCATGCGGTTCGCGCTGCGGCAGGCCGAGTCCGCCGGGGTCACCGGCGCCTTCGCCGAGAAGTTCCGGCTCGGGCAGTACCTGACCTGGTCGGACCAGGCCGACGAAGCGATCGAGGTGATCGACGAGGTCTACCGCGGCGAGTCCGAGTCCGGGGCGCCGCCGGCCGCGCTCGGCGAGACCATGCTGGGCCTGGGCGTCGCGGCCCTGCGCGGCAACCAGCCGGGCGTCGCCTACGGCGCGTTCCAGCGGGGGCTCGGGCACGCCGTCGAGGCCGAGCACCTGCCGCTGCAGGTGGGCCTGGCGACGCAGCTGGCGCGGATGCTGGTGCAGTTCCGCGACGACGAGGCCATCGAGGTGATCGACGCCGTGCTGGAGCGGGCTCGCGCCGCCGGGGACGGCCAGTCGGCGCTGCGGATGCTCAACGAGCGCGGGCTGGCCAAGGCGAACCTGGGCGACGAGTCGGCCATCGCGGACTTCGACGCGGTGATCGCCGAGGCGAACGCCGCGGGCGAGGCGTGGCTCGCGGCCGACGCCACCGACTCCAAGGCGCGCGAGCTCGCCGGTGCGGAGCGCCACGACGAGGCGGTCCGGTGCGCCTTGGCGGCGGCGGACGGGTACGCCGCGAGCGGCGACGCGAACGCGGGCGCGAACAGCGAGTTCCTGGCCGCTCAGATCCTGCGCGACCAGGGTCGCGCGGACGAGGCGCTCGCCTGCTACACCTCGGCCATCGAGCGGGCCGAGGCGCCCGCCCTGGTCGAGCGCCTGACCGAACAGCGGGCGGAGTACCTCGCGGAACTGGGCCGGAGCGAGTGATCCACCGGTGCCGGGGCGGACGGCCGTCCCGGCACCATCTCTGTCCACATTGAACGGTTGCGGCCGGAACCGGCCTGCGCCGAGAGGAATGCGCCGAACGCGGTCCTGCTCAGCCCGTGGGACCACCGGCCGAGGTGATCGGGGTCATGAGGATCATCGCGTCGATGATGCTGCTGCCCGGCTTCGTGCCGACGGTGCTCTACATCAAGGCAGGCTCGACCGCGGCGGCCGTCGGCGATGACGTGGTGTTCGCCCGGCTGAACGAGTGGATGGCCGGTCGACCAGATGCAGCCGGGCAAGATCCTGCAGGTGCGCTTCCTGCCCTCGGACGAAACCATTTCGTGGTCATCAGCGCCCTCAACTGACCGCCACGAACCGGTTGCGATCCGCTATCGGGCGCCTAACTCGGGAACACATCGATTGCAGACTGCAATCAGACCGTGGAGGCGACGAATGGGCGACATCGAACCGCACCGTGCTGGGCGGCCGGGACTAGCAAGGCTCGCCCGGCACCTGACAGGCGGGCGATTTTACGCGAAATCGCCACCCCGCCCTCACACGGACCACTGATTTCGCGCGAAATCGACGCAGTGCACCCATCATGAGCGATCATGCTCGTTGAGGCTCCGGGCAAAGTAGCCCCGAAGGCGCCCGGCGCCTGACCGGCCGGCGGTTTCGCGCGAAAGCGCCAACCCACCCTCACGCGGACGCCGTTTTCGCGCGAAAACGACGCCAGCACACATCAGGGCTCGACCATGCTTACCGCTGGTCCTGAGCGCGGAAACTCGGTGTGCGCCAGCGGTGTTCCGGGAGGAACCGGACGTCGTACTCCCGAGGAACGGTCGCGAACTTGCCCGGCTCCGGCACCGCGGGCGTGCGCGGGAGACCGAGTTCTTCCGTCGGGACGCCCAGGTTCTCGAAGAACCGCTCGAAGGTGCCGCCGGGACCGGCCGCCACCCCGACGATCTGACTGTGGTGGCGCTCGATCCGGTAGGCGTGCGGGCAGTTCTTCGGCACGAAGCCGAAATCGCCCGCGCCGAGCAGCTTCTCGTACTGCTCGCCTGCAGTGTCCTCGACGAAGAGCCGGACCGCGCCGGCCGTGACGTAGAAGACCTCGTAGGTCTCCGCGTGGGAATGCGCCGGGATCGTGTCGCCCTTCGCGCCCTCGCAGGTGAAGAAGTTGAAGGTGCCCTCGGTCTGCTCGCCGCCGGCGTAGATGGTGATCAGGTCGCCGAACAGGTGCGCGCGGTCGCCCATCCCCTTCTCGACGAAGTACGGCCTTCCCGGCTCGGGCGGGAGGTGCGAGCGGGAGCGGTAGGGCGTGGCGAACTCCATCGTCATGCGATTCCTCCTGGGAGCGACTACTTTGTCAGGCTACCTGACGTTTTGTCGCGGGCGAAGGCGGCTGGGTATGCTCGGGGCCCGCTACCGCACCCCAGGAACCATGACGGCACCACCACCGAACCTCCCCCAGCTGCTCACCGACGCCAAGCGCTGGTTCGACGACGCGCTGCTGAGCAGCATGCAGGCGGCGGGCGAACGCCCGGTGACCGTCGCCCAGGCCGCGGTCTTCGCGAACCTGGACGCGGGCGGGACCTCGATCTCCGAGCTCGCCCGCCGGATCGGCACCACCCGGCAGTCCGTCCACCAGGCGGTGCACGGACTGATCGGCATGGGCCTGCTGAAGCAGGTCCCCGACCCGACGTCCGCGCGCAGCCGCCTGGTCCGCACCACCCCGGCGGGGGCCCGCGCCCACGAGCGCGCCCTGCGAATGATCGCGACCATCGAAGGCATCCTGGCCGAACGGATCGGCGCCGACGCGGTCAACGCACTGCGCGACGGTCTCGACCGCGACTGGGGCGATCCACCACTGGTCCAGGACCGCTGACGGCAAGCACCGCCGCCGCAGGACTCACCGGCAGCCTTGGAGTGAACGGACCGTTCGTCCCAGTAGGCGAGGTGAACAGGCCGTTCACTCGATCCACCCAACGAACCGCGCACGACCAAGTTCGGAGCGAACGGACCGTTCGTCCCGATAGACGGAGCGAACAGGCCGTTCGCTTCAGGTTGGCGGAGGTGGCTGGCGGAGGTCTGGTCGGGGCCGCGGGCGGCCGTGGGCCCCGTGGTCGCGCCGATCGTCTCGCTCGGCGACGCCGGAGCAGTGCCCGGTCGATCACGATGTGCGCCGCGACGACGCTCGCCGCGGCCATCGCCTGGATCGGGGTGCGCCCGGAGCTGCGACCCGCGGCGCCAGCCCGCAGCACCGTCGCACAGCATCCATAGTGGACTCAGCGCCGCTGGTGCACCCGGCGTCCGGCGAACCACGTCTCCCGCACTGTGGTGGCGGCGATCTCGGTCACCGGCACGGCGAACGGGTTCCCCCGCGTCCTGGAACGCGGTCACGCCGAAGGAATGCAGGATTTCCACGGCCCGCCGCGAAGCGAGCCGGTGCTGCTCCGCCGTGGGAGCCGCCGAATCGCGCACCGCGTGTGCCAACGCGATGCCCGCGGTCTCCAGCAACAACCCGGTCGGCTCGCCGGTGACGGGATCGCGCACGATCACGCTGCCGTCCGGATCGGGTGTCGTGGCACTGATGCCGGCCACCTGCAAGGCCCGCGAGTTCGCCCAGCGGTTGTGGTGGCTGTCGTCGGACAGCATCACGGGCCTGCCGCCCGCGGCCTCGTCGAGCGCCCGGCGCGCCGCCTCCCTCGAAAGCTCCTCGACGAGGTGCGAGCCCCACGAGCCGCCGATCACCCACTCGTCGGGACCGAGCCCACGGGCCCGCTCGGCGACCGAGGCGAGCACCCCGGATAAATTCGCGGTGGCGTCCACGGACAGCTCGAAGAGATCGGCCATCCCGGCCAGCGAGTGGTGGTTGTGCACGTCGACGAGGCCCGGCGTCACGAACGCCCCGCCCAGGTCGACGACGGTGGTGCCGGGACCGCGGTGCCGCGCCACCTCGTCGCCACCGCCGACCGCGAGCACCCGTCCGCCCGCGATCGCCAGGTCGGTCGCCCACGGCCGAGATGGGTCCACTGTGTACAGTTCTGCTCCGGCCAGGATCAGCTCGGCGACGGGCATGGGCGATCTCCTCCGCGGCGTCCGGCGTCGAAACCCGGTCAGCTGCAACCTAAGCGAGGACGGCGACGCGAGTCACCCGCCATAGGTGGGCGATCTGCGCAAATCCTGACCGGTTCACCCGAAACCGTCGTGAGTGCTGACTCCGGTTCTTATCGGGACCAGCACTCACGAAGAACGCCCGCACCTGCGGGCAGGTGCGGGCGTTCTCGGGGCCGGCTCAGAGGTTCTTCTGGATCAGCTCGACGTACCGGTCGATCATGTGGTCGCGGATCCCGTCGGCGGCGGGCGCGAACGCGTCGCCGGTGAACCCCTTGACCTTGTCGGTCAATCCGGCGGTGAAGGTGATCTTCTCGTGCAGCTTCCCGCCTTTGTCGAAGTACCGGACGTCCTCGACGTGGTGGAACACCGGCTCCGGCGGGAGCTGCGGGACGACGTCGTTGTTGTTGACGAACCGGAACACCCGCTCGGCGAGCGCCTGGTTGTACGGAGTGGCCAGCACGCGGTCGCAGGTGCGCGGCTGCCCGAAGGTGTAGACGCCGTCCGGGAGCAGCTGCGGGTCTTCGAAGAAGATCCGCGCGGAGGCGAGCATGGCCAGCGCGCCACCCAGGCTGTGCCCGGTGAACCACAGGCTCTGGTCGTTGTCCCGGATTCGCTGGACCGCGTCCCGCACCTGCGGGTAGATCGAGTCCAGCGCGCGGCTGAAGCCCAGGTGCACGAGCCCCTTGCCGGCGGGACCGGGGGCGGCCAGCGTGTTGGTGTCGGTCAGCCAGTCCTTGATCTTCTTGGGCTCGGTGCCCCGGAAGGCGACGACGACCATTTGGTCGCTGCCCGCCACGAAGGCCTGCGTGTCCTCGATGGGGAACGACCCGTCGAGCTCGGCGTGGAAGTACTCGCACCGGTCGAAGCCCCACTCCCGCGTGGTCTCCCGGATCGTCGCCTCGTCGTCGTAGGCGAGCTTCGCCGCCTTGGCCAGCCAGTACGCGTGCTGCAGCCGGTAGCCGGTCACCGCGTGGTCGAATTCGAGCACCGTCATCGTTGGCCTCCATGAGAAGTCGCAGTTCTCGCCGGGTCGGCGCCGGGGCGCCAAGCGCGACTATGGCAAGGGATGGCGGCGCTCATGTGCCTGGTCACTGGAAGGGATGGCCCCTGTGGCCCGGTTCAGCGACACGTCCGGAAAAGCCCGAAAGTACGACGCATTCGCGGGCCCGGGCTTGCACTCAACCTGGGTTGAGCCAGCATGCTGCCCTCCGCTGCCCGAAGGTGTGCCGGCGGCATCGGTTCTTCCAGCAGGAGAAGGGAAAACATGCACGCGCAGTCCTCGCCGCCGAAGGTCGCCGCGCCCGCTGTGGTGCTCGCGCTGGCCTGCGCCGGCTCGTTCGTGGTCGTCCTCGACGCCACGATCGTGTCCGTCGCGCTGCCCGCCATTCGCGCGGAACTGGCGTTCGGTCCGGCCGCGCTGTCCTGGGTGGTCAACGCCTACACGCTGGTCTTCGCCGGATTCCTGCTGCTCGGCGGGCGGTTGGCGGATCTCTTTGGGCAGCGCGCGATGTTCGTGCTGGGCATGGTCCTGTTCACGGCCGCCCGGCTGGCGGGCGGGCTGGCCGGGTCGGCCGAGCAGCTGCTCGTCGCGCGGGCGGCGCAGGGCCTCGGCGGGGCGCTGCTGATGCCGGTGACGCTGTCCCTGCTGACCACGACCTTCACCGAGCCCGGCAGGCGGGCCCGCGCGCTGGGCACCTGGAGCGCCGTGGGCGCGGTCGGGGCCGCGTCCGGCCCGGTCATCGGCGGCGTGCTGACGCAGTGGGCCGGGTGGCGCTGGGTGTTCTTCGTCAGCGTCCCTGTCGGCGTGCTGGCCGTCGCGGCCGCCGTCGCGGTGCTGCCGGGCCGGGCGGCCGCCGGAGCCCGGGCCCGGCTCGACGTGATCGGCGCTGTGCTGGCGACGGCGGGCTTGGGCGCGCTGCTGTACGCGGTGATGCAGCCCTCCGTCCAGGATGCCCTGCCGCCGCTGTTCGGCGGCCTCGCACTGCTCGGGATTTTCCTGCTGCACCAGGCGAAGTGGGCGGCGGATCCGTTGCTGCCGCTGGAGGTGTTCCGGCTGCGTTCGGTCAGCAGCGGGAACCTGGTGATGTTCTTGCTGGGCCTGGGGTTCTTCGCCAGTCCCGTGCTGCTGTCGCTGTACTTGCAGGACGTGCACGGCTATTCGCCGCTGCAAGCAGGCCTCGCCTACCTGCCGATCGGATTCGCGATGTTCTGCGGCGCGCAGACCGCCGGAGCACTATCGGTGCGGCTGGGCGAACGCCACGCGGCCGTGCTGTGCTGCCTGCTCGGCGGCGCCGGTTTCGCCGGGGTGGCAGCGCAGATCGGCGTGCAAGCCTCGTACCTCTCGTCGGTGCTGCTGCCGGGATTCCTGCTGGGGTTCGGGACCGCCGCCGCGTTCACCCCGATCACCATCTCCGCCACCGGCGGCGTGCCGCCCCGCCACAACGGCCTCGCGGCCGGGCTCCTCAACACCGTCCGGCAGACCAGCGGCGCGATCGGGCTGGCGGCGCTGACCGCGCTGACGGCCGCCATCGCGTGGGAACCGGGTGCGGAAGCGCTCGCGCACGGCTACGCGGTCGCGTTCACCGCTTCCGCCGCATGCCTGGCGGTCGCGGCGGGCGTCGCGGCGCTGGCCATGCCGCGCCGCTGATCACGGCAGGTCGACGGCGGCGCGGAAGCGCGGGCACCGGTCGGGGCCGGACTCGTGCCGGCAGCCGAGCAAGTGGTTCAGGTACGCCCGCGCCGCTTCCAGCGCCGCCTGCTGCCGCTCGATCTCCGCGATCCGGGCGGGAACGGTGTCCTGCCAACCGGATTCCGCGTCGAGCATGGCCGCGATCTCGTCGATGCTCATCAGCCCGGTCGTGCGCCACAGCTTGATCAGCGCGATCCGGTAGAGCTGGTCGGCGTCGTAGCAGCGCTGCCCGCCCCGCCGCTGCGGGCTGATCAGGCCGCGCCGTTCCCAGTAGTGCAAGGTCGAGATCGCCAGCTCGAAGTGGTCTGCGACCACCCGGATCGGGGTCAGGGAGCTCACTGCGCTGATTCTATCCGGCACCGAACGGCATCCGCCCCTGGTCGGTTCGCAGTTTCAATTGAAACTGCGAACAGCACCGTCCACTTCAGACGGTGACTAGAACGGGGCTTCCCGGTCGAGCAGCTCCTTGAGCGCGTCGTCGATGAACGCGGTGTCCACCGGGTTGAGGCCGCCGCCGGCGAAGTGCCCCCAGGCACCGGGGATGACCCGCAGCTCCGCCCCGGGGATGCGGGCCTGCTCCCACTCGTTGTCCTCCGGCGGGAAGTACAGGTCCTGCTCGCCGGGCATGATGATCGTCATCGCCCGGATGCCCGCGAGCGCATCCTCGACACCGGCGTATCCGGGGGTGCCGCCGAGGTCCGCGTGCTGCCAGGTCCACAACATGGTCAGCAGGTTGTTCGCGTCCCGCTTGAGGAACAGGCCTTCCCAGAACCCGACCAGGAAGTCCTCCAGCGAGCCGTAGCCCAGCGGCTCCCGCGAGTAGATCTGCTCGCGGTAGAACTGCTGGCAGAAACCCCATCCCGCGTAGACCCGGGCCATCGCCCGCAGCCCGGTCACCGGCTGCTCCCGGTACCAGCCGTGGTGCCACTGCGCGTCCGCGGTGAGCGCGGCCTTGACGCCTTCGAGGAAGACGAAGTTGTGCAGGCTGGTCTTCGCCGAGCCGCAGAACGGCAGGATGCGCCGCACCATCTCCGGGTAGCTCAGCGCCCACTGGTAGGTCTGGCCGGCGCCCATGGACCACCCGGTGACCAGCTCCAGCCGTTCGATGCCGAACCGCTCGGTCACCAGGCGGTGCTGGAGGCGGACGTTGTCGTGCATCGTCACCTCCGGGAACCGCGCCCGGTCGTGCGGTTCCGGGGTGTTGCTGGGCGACGACGACAGGCCGTTGCCCAGCATGTTCGGGATGATCACGAAGTACCGCGAGGGGTCGAGGGCCATGCCTTCGCCGATGAGCCATTCGTTGTCGTAGTGCTGCCCCGAGTACCAGGTCGGGTAGACGATCGCGTTGTCCTTGGCGGCGTTGAGCTCGCCGTAGGTCTTGTACGCCAGCTTCGCGTCGCGCAGCGTGGCCCCGCGCTGCAGCCGGACGTCGCCGAGGTCGAACACTTCGTAGTCCATCGCGGCCTCCTCGTCACCCAGGGTGGTCCCCGCCGGGCGGTTCGAGCGGGCACGGAGGTCGTCCGGCGGGCTGCCCACCAATGTAGGTCCGCTCGCCGGAGGCGCCCGGCCGCGCACGATCCGCGACCTCCGTGCGTCCCCCAGAAGGGCGGCAGCGGCCGACGCGCCATCCGACCTGCCACGCGGCCGCGCGAACTTCGCGAAGGATGCCGGTTCGTGACCGGAATCGACGAAGCCCTGCAGCTCTACCCGGAGCTGGCGGTCCTGCTCGGGCTGTCCCTGTGGACCTTCTGGAGCCTGAGCGGCGCGGCCGGGCGCCGGGAGTGGCTGTTCGGGGTGCTGAACTGGCCGGAGCACAGCGACGCGCTGTGGATCGCCGATCGCCACGAGGCCCTCGCGGTCCGGCTGCTCGTCGACTCGCCGGACCGGCGCGGTGGGGTCGTCTGGCGGCATTCGGGCACCTTGGCCGCCACCGTCGAGGCCCTGCGCAGCCTCCCCGCGCCCGGCGAACCCGGCGCTCCGCACCGGGTCATCCAGTCCGGGCCGTTCTGGCCGTCGCTCGACCTCCGCTGACCCCGCGCCGCAGTCATCGGACCCGCGGCCGCGCGGAGTCGAACGCCTGCCTGGCCCGGTCACGACGTTCCAGGTCGGCGAAGAACCGGACCATGCCGGCCTGCCCGCGCAGGCTGGCGGCCAGCTCGCGCCGGTCGCACTCCTCGGTCGGCCGGCCCGCGAGGACGTCCCGGGTGGCCCGGTCCAGCTCGTCCGCCAGCCGCTCCAGCAGGGCGGCCCGTTCGGCGTGGTCGTGGGTGGTAGCGCAGCGCCGCAGCAGATCCCGCATGGGCAATGCGGTGGTCCGCGGATACATCGAGAAGGGCACGTCCGCAGCTGTCATGCGCTCTCTCCCTGATGTTCGGTGTAAGGCCGAGTACTACCGCATCCACCATGCCCGGGCAGCGCGCCCGCAGCCCGCCACCGGTGCTCCGGAGGCACCCGCAGAACGCATTCCCCCAGCGTGCCAAGGTCCAGCCACCCGACCGAGCGGACTTTGCCCAACGGCGCACGACGAACTCGGATCCCGGTCGGGACCTCTCCCGGGACCGCCGTGCGGGGGTTGCGCAGATCCAGCCGCGAGTGCCGGCGGATCCGAGGAGCGGGCATGTCACGAATCACCGGGAAACGGCGTCCGGACCGGAAGCGCGCGGAAGACGTGCTTCGGCACGGCATTGAAGGGCGCTCCGGGTACCGACATGATCGGCGTGCTCCAACTCGGCGCGGCCAAGCAGAAGGTCGACGACGCGAAGAACGCCCTGAACGCCGCCGCCGACCGGCACGGGTTCGCGAGCTGCGGCAGCGCCATCGACTGGCGGTACTGACCCCGGCCGATCGCGCGCGCCCTGGGGGTGCGTGCGATCGGAGGTCGATCACGATGCGGAACGAGCGGTGAATTACGGGGAAATTGGCCGGTAAGTGAGGCCGGACGCCTCCGCGGGCTCACTACGTTGACGATCTCGGTTCGTTGCCTGTGCCTGCGGAGGCGGTCGTGGACGGATTTCCCTGGGAACTGGCGCTCGCCATCGTCGGTGCGCTGGTCCCCATCATCGCCTTCCTGTGGGAATTCGCGTTCGTCGGCCGCAAGCGGCTCGGCTACCGGGTGCAGATGGACACCACGCCCACCGATGTCAACGCCCTCTACGCGGGCGCGTGGCGGCGGCTGGAGCGGGCCGACGGCGGGCGGTTGGTCGACCCGTCGTTCGTCCTGCTGCGCATCGAGAACACCGGCACCACCAACATCGCCGAGGGCGACTACGGCTTCCCCGAGGACACCTCCGTGGGCATCCGCGTCAGGTTCCCCGGCCGCCGGGTCGCCGGCGTCGTCGTCACCGAGCTCAGCGACCCGTCGCTGGCGACGTACTTCGACGCCAAGGCGCCGGGGCTGGGCATGTCGGACGTCGAGGAGGCCGACCGGACGGTCGGGCTCGTCGAGCTGCCCAAGGTCAAGCTGAACAGCTCCGCGCACTACAAGGTCCTGGTCGTCCTGGAACGCGCGGGGGACGACGGCGGCGGGATCCCGGATCCCGAGGTCGTCGGCACCATCAGCGGCGGCGTGGGCAGCGGGAAGGTGCACGAGACCAAGAGCCAGACCGGAACGCCCCGCTGGGTCGTGGCGCTGGTGTGCTTCCTGCTGATGGTCAGCCTCGTCGAGCCGTTCATCATCGACCTCACCAAGAATGAGGCCCGCCTGGACTGCGCCGCCGGGGACCTCACCATCACGGGCTCGACGGCCTTCGAACCCGTGCTGCGGGAGGCCGCCGCCGAGTACGCGAAGTCCTGCCCGGGGGCCAACTTCAAGTGGGAGATGCGCAGCAGCGCCCAGGGCCTCGAGCTGCTCAACAGCACGCGATCGCCCGAGGTGCTGGCGTTCTCCGACGGCCCCAAGGGCGACCGGCTGCCGGAGCTGTTGCCGCAGCCCGTGGCGTTCCTGCTGTTCACGATCGTCATCAACCCGGACGCCGGCGTCCAGGACCTCAAGCCGGCGCAGATCCGGGACGTCTTCAGCGGCCGGGTCGCCAACTGGCGGGACGTGGGCGGCAACGACGTGCCGGTGCGCATCGTCGACCGGGAAGCCCTGTCGGGCACCCGCGCCACCCTGGAGGAGCGGCTCCTCGGCGGGGATGTGGAGCCCGGCGAGAACTCCGACGACTGCGTGGAGCCCAGGAACGAGAGCCTGCGCGGCAGCGTCCTCCGCTGCCGTCGCACCGAGACCCGCAGCCTGCTGGACACCGTGGCCGACACCCCCGGAGCCATCGGCTACAGCGAGCTCCGGGCCGCCGAGAACCGCCGAGCGGAGCTGCGCGAGGTCCGCATCGACGGCCACGAAGCCAGCCTGGAAGCGGCCGACCACGGCGCCTATCCGTTCTGGCAGACGGAGTACGCCTACACCTTCGGCGAACCCGCGCCGACCTCCCTGGCCGCCAGCTTCCGGCGCTACCTGACGAACCAGGTGGGCAGCGACATCATCCGCTCCTACGGCAACCGCCCGTGCGTGGAACTGGCGAACCCGGTGCTGTGCCGCCCCGAGTGACCCACCCCGTCAGCCCGCCGGTGACGGGATTCGTCCAGCGGCACGTGCTCGTCCAAGGCTCCCGGGTTCGATTCCGCCCGCGCACCAGGAGGATTCTCATCGTCGACGCCCCGGTCGGAGCGTCGCGCGATTCGGCGAGCCCTCGCCGGTCTTGGTACGCCGATGCCGCCGATCGGGCGTTTTTCGCGTGGATTCGCAACCATTTGGCGACCCCCGGAAACGAAGTGTGAAATGCGTTAAGAATTAATGAAGTCGCTTCGCGGAGGTGTGCCCCCGGGGCAGCTCATCGCGGAATTCCGCTCCGGGACCGAGCGGATCCGCGATTTCCACAGGCGGCGAAATTCACGCTTCCCATTGCGATTTCGCGCTCATATGAGCAATTGCGGCGGACGGCGGACCACCTCTTGCGCCGTTCGCTTCCGATCCACTGTGGACTCCTAGGTGGACCATCACACCGATGCCGCATTGCGTTCGCGCTCAAGAGATTGTCCAGGACTTCACCGAACCGCCCTGCCCGGCATCCGACGTGGGAATACCGGGCGGGCGATCCGCACGACCCGAACTCGGAACACGTCTCCCGACTACTACTGAACGGCCCACCTCATCACCCCCCGGATGGCCGATCAGCCGCACCCCGGAAACCACACCTCCCACCGAAACCGGGAAGGCCACGGCGTTTTCTCGCATATCGACCTTCGTGGTTTTCCGCACAGTTTCGTGGTTTCCTGGCGGAACAGCGCTATGAGTTGATGGGCGAACGGGCATGCTAGGGGAGCAGATGCCGAATAGCGATTACTGGGGCGGATCATCGAGGCGCGTCGCGGAGCACACCGCTGACGTTGAGCAGTTCCACGCACCGCCCTGCCTGCTGACCGGACGGCGGCGTGCCCGGCCGGGCGCAGCGCACGGTCGCGGTGACGTCCTCGTCGGCCGGGATCTCGATCGGCGTCACCCAGTGGTAGTCCTGGTTCCGGAAGGTCTCCAGCGCGATCGTGGTGATCGTCCGGTCGCCGAAGCGGATGGTGAGCAGGCCCTCGTCGCCCTGGTAGTTGGCCAGCACGAGGTCGGTCACGAAGAAGACCTTGCCCTCCGGGACCTGTGCGGAACGCGAGAGGTTGGCGCCGGGGTTGGTGACCACCTCGATGGTCATCGAATGCTGCCCGCCGTTGCCGAGCGGAACTCCCGGAACGTCCGGCGGCGGAGGCGGGGGCGGCGGTTGCTGCCCGGTATCCGGGGGCTTGGGCGGTTCGGCGGGTGGCGGCGGCACGAGTTCGCCGTTCTGCGCCATCTGCTTCGCCTCCTCCCTGGCGGCCTCCCGCGCCGCGCTCCGCAGCGCCGGGCCCACCATGAAGAGCCAGGCCAGCAACAGGGCCAGCAGCAACGCCAGCAGGGTGAGCAGCCATCGCGGCAGCAGCGGGAGCTGGACCAGCTCGCCGTCCAGCTCCTCCGGCTGCGGCGGCTCCCCCTCCAGCACCTCCGCCTCGGTGGCGGCCGTGATCAGGAATCGGTGGCTGGTCGGCTTGCCGAACCAGATGAGTCTGCTCGACCGCGCGCGCAGCCGGACCTCGGTCCGCTCACCGGGTTCGAGCGCGGGGCGTTCCGACTCGAACCGGAAGTTCAGCTGCTCGGCCGGATCGGTCGCCGACAGCGGTATCGCCGCGGCCGTGTTGCCCCGGTTGTGCAGTTCCACCTCGTACCGGCCGGTCCGCCAGGCGCGGCGTCGCTGCGGGACGAGCGCGGCCTTGAGCCGGTGGAACGGGGTGATGATCACCGTCGTCTCGGGCACGGTGACCAGGTCGGGCCGCTCCACGGGCACCACCCGCACGGCCAGCGGCACCTCGCCGGCCCGCACCTCCGGCGACCGGGGCGGGCGCAGGTGCAGGGTCACCACGTCCTGGGTTCCCGGGTAGAGCGACAGCCGCGTCGGTTCCACCGTCGTCCAGGCGGCGCATTCGCCGACCACCTCGAACTCGTACGCCTCGACGATCTCGGTGTCGTTGCGCACGGTGAGGGTCGTGGTCGCCTCCCCGCCCGGATTCACCACCACCGTGGCGCTTTCGAGTTCGGCAAAAGGGCTCACCTGAGAAAAGCTAGGCGGCCCGAGCGGTTTCGAGCAGGGCGGCGAGGGCAGTGCGGGGGCAAGGCGGCTGCCCGCGGCAACGGCGCCGCGCTGCCCTCGCGAACGGCGGTCCAGCGCCGCAGGCCTGATCCGGCACCACCGGAGTTCGCCCGGCGGCGGGCATCGAGCAGGTCTCACCGAGAACACGCAGCGACAGGACCCGGTTCTAGGGAGAGGACACGATGACGAGAGTCCCGGTGGCGGTCTACGCAGGGGATCCCATTCTGGAGTTCGGTGTCACCCAGCAGTTGCGCCCGCGCCCCGAGGTGGAAGTGCTGAAACCGAGCGAAGAAGCCCGGGCCGAGGTGTCGCTGGTCGTGATCGACCGGCTGGACGACGCGGCCGGGCAGCTGCTCCGCCGGCTGCAGCGGACGTCGTCGGTGCGCACCGGCCTCATCGTCAGCGAGTTCGAGCAGGACTCGCTGCAAACCACCATCGAATGCGGGGTGGCGGCCGTCCTGCGCCGCCGCGAAGCGGACCAGGACCGCATGGTCGGGCTGATCACGGCGCTGGTCCGCGGCGAGGGCATGCTGCCCGGCGACATGCTCGGCCGCCTGCTCGACCACGTCGGGAAGCTCCAGCGCAGCGCCGCCGCCGCGGTGCGGCCGATCCTGTCGACGCTGAACACGCGCGAGGTGGAGGTTCTCCGCCTGATCGCCGACGGCTTAGACACCAGGGAGATCGCCGTCAAGATGTCCTACTCCGAGCGCACCGTGAAGAACATCCTCCAGGAGGTCACCACGCGCCTGCAGTTGCGCAACCGGGCGCACGCCGTCGGTTACGTCATGCGGCACGGCCTGATCTGACCCGCCGCACCCCCGGGCGTTGCCCGAAAGTGCCAGAGCCCTGCCCGCTCGCCTGCCTGTCGGGATCTGGGGGCAGGGCCGGGTGCCGGGACAGGATGCGGGGGGTATCGGTCGCCTGCGGTGGAGGTCAACCGTGATCGGCAACGTGCCAGGATTCCGGCGCGGCTCGACCCGTTTCGGGATCGCCCTGGTCGGCGTCGTGCTGCTGCTGGACGGGCTGATCAGCGTTCCGACCACCGCGGCGCAGGCGCCGCCCCGGCCGGCCGCCGAGCAGCCGCCGGCCCGCATCGCCTATTCGGGCACCGAGCACCGCAGCCTGGGCGTCACGACCACCGGGCTGCCCGGGCAGACCTCGACGCAGCCGCTGCTGGCCGAATCCCCGCAGCACTTCGACCGGGACGTGTCCTCGCGCGACGGGCTGCTGGTGTTCACCAGCCTGCGCGACGAGTCCAAGCCGCAGGTGTACCTGCGGGGCGCCGATGGCGAGGTGCGGCGGCTCACCCGGGGCCGCGATGCCGCGAATCCGCAGCTCTCGCCGGATCTGCAGTGGGTGGCGTTCGACTCGGCCGAGACGTCGGGGCAGAGGACGCAGCGCGACATCTGGCTGGTGCGCGTCGACGGCACCGATGCTCATCGGCTCGCCGAGACCGCCGACAACGACACGCATCCCACCTTCTCGCCGGACGGCTCCCGCATCGCCTACGCCTGCGATGCCGGCGGCCGGTGGCAGATCTTCGACCAGGCCTCCGGCGGGGGTTCCCTGCGGCGGCTGACCGACGAGCCGTCCGGCAGCGCGTTCCAGCCCTCGTGGAACCCGGTCGACGACGACGGGCACCGGGACCGGATCGCCTACACCTTCGACCGGGACGGCAACCTCGGCGACGCCTCCGATCAGAGCGTGCGCGTGCTCCGGGGCACCGGGACCGGCACGCCGCTGCTGCAAGACGGCTGGCAAAGCCGGGAGCCCAGCTGGCTGCCGAACGGCGACGGGTTGCTGTTCGTCAGCCCCAACCTGCAGCAGGTCGGGGGCGGCTACGCCACCGCGGCCGACGGCATCGACCGGGTCTACCGGGCCGACACCACGACGCTGCCCGCGCCCGCGCCCCGGCAGATGCTGGAGGAGGACCGGCTGGTCGACTCCCCCACCTGGCTCTCCAACGGGATCACCGGGCGCCTCGTGGTGGCCCGCACGACCGCGGAACTCCGGAACACCGCGATGCTGCAGGACATCCGGCAGGACGGATCGGATCCGCGAAGCCTGGGCGTCGACGTGCTCACCGAGGACCCCAAGGCGCTCGTCGACTCCAGGAAGCTCTTCGAACCGGACCCGGGCTTCGACCCGTGGACGCAGCGGCAGAGCTATTCCCCGGACGGCAGCAAGATCGCGGTCAGCCGGTTCGAGACCGTCGGCGGGCAGCGCGTCCAGCGGATCTGGATCGTCGGCTCCGACGGCTCCGATCCCCGGCTGCTGCCCATCGCCGACCGCAGGTCCGGCGACTGGGAGACCGACGCCGCGTGGTCGCCGGACGGCACGAAGATGGCCGTGGCCCGCAGGTCGCCCGGGGCGATGGGAGAAGGGCGCGGCCGGAGCCGGATCGTCGTCGTGAACGTCGCCACCGGCGAGGTCACCGGGCGCCTGCAGGGCGCGAACGCGGAGGAGGACGACACCCAGCCCGCGTTCTCGCCGGACGGCAAGCAGTTCGCGTTCAGCCGGGGCAGGGTCGCCGACACGGACAAGCGGAAGAACCACATCTGGATCGCCCGCGCCGAAGGCCTCGACCGGCAACGCGACCTGAGCGAGCTCGTCTGCCTGTGCGACGTGGTCGACGACAGCCCGGCGTTCTCACCGGACGGGCGCAGCATCGTGTTCAACCGCGAGCCAGACGGGCTGTACCGGATGTACCTGGCCGACGATCGCTGCGAGGTGTTGCTGCCGAAGGGGCTGTCGAGCTGCGCGGACCGGCCCGACGGCGGGGACACCGGGCCGTTCCAGCCCCGGGACGCCAGCCTGTCGCCGGGCGGCGAGCAGATCGTGCTGTCCAAGCGCCCGGTCAAGGACTTCAACCCGCCGGAGCACCTGGCGGTCCTGGACACGGCGAAGGGGCAGCTGGACCCGATCACCGGCCGGCTCCCCGGGCGGCAGAAGGAACCGACCTGGCAGGCGACCATCGACCTGGCGCTGACCGCTCCCCCGTCGTCGGCCACCGTCGAGGTCGGGTCGTCGGTGCCGGTCACCGCCACCGTGCGCAACAACGGCCCGGCCGCCGCACCGGGCACGAAGGTGATCCTCGACGTGCCGGACGGGCTGCGGCTGCAACGGCTCCGGGCGCAAGCGGGCAGCTGCGACGCCGAGCAGGCGCGATGCGATCTCGACGTGGTGCAGCCGGGGAAGTCCATCCAGGTCACCGCGGAACTCGTCGGCGTGACCGCCGGGAACCACCGGCTCCGCTGGACGGCGGGCAGCTCGATGCAGGACGCCCGCCCCGACGACAACACCGCGACGACGGTCGTGCCGGTGGTACCGGTGCCGCCGGATCCCCCGCCACCGCCGGACGCCAATCCCGCCGTGGCGGTGGGAGCACAGCCGAATCCGTCCTATGTGGGCGGTCGGACCGAGGTGACCTACACCGTGCGCAACACCGCTGACGGCACGGCGACGGGCCTGACCTTGGACATTGTGTTGCCGCCCGGCGTCCCGGTGATCAGCCTGCCGCCGGACTGCTCTGCCGTGCGGTGCGCCGTGCCGGACCTGCCTCCCGGCGGAGTCGTCACCAAGCAGGTGGTGCTGGCGCCGAACGCGGCGCTGGAGTCGGTGATCAGCGCAACGCTGCGGACCACCGGGACGGACGCCAACCCGGCCGACAACGCCGCGACCGCCCCGTACCGCGTGCTGCAGCCCCGGATCGTCGCGGTGCCGAACATCGGCGAACCCGGCTTCGTGACGTCCGTCCGGGGCATCGACTTCCCGCCGGGAGCGCCGGTGCAGCTGCTGTGGACGCCCGGCATCACCGCCGCCGCGGCGCCGACGCTGCCCGGCCCGGACGGCAGGTTCGCCGCGCAGCTGCTGATCCTGCCCAAGGACCAGACCGGGCCGCGCACCATCACCGCGTCCGGCCCGGGATTCGGCCCCGTCACGACGCAGTTCCTGGTGGTGGAGCCCACGATCGCGCCGCCGGGCCTGGTCGGGAGGAGGTGATCGGGTGATCCACGAGGTGGACGAGGGCCTGCGCCTGCTGCTGGCCGATGGAGGCGTGCCGGGCTCGGGCGTGGAGCTCGCCTTCGACCCGCCCACGACGGACTGGGCGGCGAAGCGCAACTCGCCCACGGTCAGCGTCTTCCTCTACGACATCAGGGAGGAACCGGACCTCCGGCGCGCGGGCGCGTTCGAGCAGTACGACGACGACGGGAAGACGATCGGCTGGCAGAGCCCGCCGCACTGGTTCCAGCTCTCCTACCTGGTGACGGCGTGGACGAACCGCCCGCAGGACGAGCACCGGCTGCTCTCCGACGTGCTGCGCTGCCTGGTGCGCCACGACGCGCTGGCGCCGCAGTGGCTGACCGGGACGCTGGCCGAGCTCGGGCTGACGGTGTCGTTCGAGGCCGGCGGGACGATGGCGGAGGGCCGGTCGGCCTCCGACGTGTGGTCGGCGCTCGGCGGGCAGCTCAAGCCGTCGATCAACCTGCGGGTGACGGCGCCGCTGGCCGGCGAGCGGATCCCGGCCGGGCCGCCGGTCACCGAAGGCGTTGTCCTGCACGCGGAAAGCTCGGGTGATCCGGTGAACGAGTCCGCCCGGCGGTTGCGCTACGAGGGACCGACCACGGCGGAAGGCGCCGGCTTCGCCCCGGCCCGGCCGCGCCCGGAGCCGAAGCGGCGGCGGCGGGGCACGATCTCGTGACCGGGCCGGACCTGGACTACCTCTGGGCCCGCCTCGGCCTGATCGAGCGGCGCGTCCGCGAGGTCGTGGCGACGCGGCGGGCCGCCGACCCGCAACCGGACGATCCCTACCGCGGGCTCTACGTCACCCCGGACGACGTCGACCGCATCCTCGCCTCCCCGGCGAAGTCCTGGGCCGCGACCCGCGACGACGATCCCGCGGCCGCCGAGCTCGACTCGCTCGCGGCGGCCGTGCCCGAACCCGGGCCGAGGTTGCTGCGCCTCGCCGAGGATTTCGGCCTCGCGACGCTGGATCTGGAGCTCCTGCTGGTGGCGATGGCGCCCGATGTCGACGTCCGCTTCGAACCGCTCTACGGCTACCTCAACGACGACGTGACCCGGCGGCGGCCGACCACCGGGCTGGCGCTGGAACTGTGCGGGGTGCCCGCGGCGGGCGACGGGCGGTTCCGGTTCGCCTCGGGCGCGCCGCTGGTCGTCGGTGGCCTGCTGGAGGTGCAGGAGCCGGAGCGGCCGGCGCTGTCGCGGACGCTGCGGGTTCCCGACCGCGTCGTGGCGCACCTGCTCGGCAACGACGACATCGACCCCCACATCGCGCGCCTTGCTCACTTCGCCCATGCCGATCCGCGCTCGCCCGACGTGCTGGCCAAGCGGATCGGCTCGGCGCTGGACAGCGGGATCCGGCTCGTCCACCTCACCGGGGCGGAGGGCGCGCTGCAGGTCGCGACGGACGCCCTGGCGGTCAGCGGTCGTCGCGCGCTCGTCCTGGACGCCGCGGAGCTGGCCGGTGAGCCGGAGCCGCTGCCCGTCCTGCCCGCGCTGGTGCGGGAAGCTCGGCTGCACCGCGCCGGGATCGTGTTCGGGCCGCTGGAGGCGTTGGAACGCGAGCAGGCCCGGTTGCTGCGGGCGATCGTCGCGTCGGCGGCGGGAGTTCCGCTGTTCCTGCACGGTTCCCGCAGCTGGGATCCGGCCTGGTCGCGGCAGGCTCCGGTGTCGATCCGCGTCGCGGCCCCGAAACCGGAGCAGCGGGCGCGGACCTGGCGGCAGGCCCTCGCGGCGGCCGGTGACGCCGCAGCGGTGCCCGAAAGCGCGCTCGTCGATGCCCTCACCGGCTACCGGTTGGACGCCGACCAGGCCGGCCGGGCGGCATCGGTGGCGGCTCAGCTCGCCGCGCTCGACGCCCGCCCAGTGGATCTTGAGGATCTGCGGGCGGGCGTGCGCGCCCAGAACGGCGCGGGCCTGGAACGCCTCGCCTGGCGCATCACGCCGGCGGTGCACTGGGAGGACCTGGTGCTGCCCGAGCCGACCCACCGCCACCTGGCAGAACTGGCGATGCGCGCCCGGCATCGGGACCTCGTCCTCGGCGACTGGCGGATGCGTCCCGGCGGCGGCCGCGGGCGCGGCGTGATCGCGTTGTTCGCGGGCGAATCCGGCACCGGCAAGACCATGTCGGCGGAAGTGGTCGCGGCCGATCTCGGGATGGACCTCTACGTGGTGGATCTGTCCACAGTGGTCGACAAGTACGTCGGCGAGACGGAGAAGAACCTGGAGCGGATCTTCACCGAGGCGGTCGGCGTGAACGGGGTGCTGCTGTTCGACGAGGCGGACGCCATCTTCGGCAAGCGCTCCCAGGTCAAGGACGCCCACGACCGCTACGCCAACGTCGAGTCGGCATTCCTGTTGCAGCGCATGGAAACCTTCGACGGCATCGCGATCCTGACGACGAACCTGCGGGCGAACCTGGACGAAGCGTTCACCCGCCGCCTGGACGTGATCGCCGACTTCCCGATGCCGGGCCCGGAGCAGCGCCAAGCCCTCTGGGACCGCTGCCTCGGAGACGCGATCCCCAGGGCGGAAGACCTGGACCTGGCGTTCTGCGCGGAGCGCTTCGAGCTCGCGGGAGGCTCGATCCGCTCCTGCGCCATCACGGCGGCCTACTTGGCGGCGGAAGCCGACAGGCCGGTGGGCATGGACGAGCTGATCACGGCGGTGCGCCAGGAGTATGGAAAGCTCGGGCGACTGGTGCTGGAATCGGAGTTCGGGCAGTAGGCGCTGAGGCTCACGGTGTGTGGTCGTTGACGTCGGTGTTGTACTCCCCCTGCAAATTTATGCCGAGCACCTTGCTCAGCTTCGCCACTTCTGCCGAGATCACTCGGTTCTTTCCCCGACCGAGCCTGCTGTGCTGCCAGTCGCAGTCGTTCGAGCCCCCGAGTCGGCTCCGGAGGACCGAATTGGCCCCACCGGGAAATGCCCGGAAGGGCACATCTCGGGGCAGAACCCCGCGCACGCCGACCGGCATGTCCCGGGAAGGCAGGGCCTGGTTGCCCGGGAAGGCAGTCGTGTTGCCCTCGGTGGGGGTCGGGCGGACCTGTTCGCGCGCGTCGCCGGGCGCGAGGCTCTGGGCACGCCACACCTCAGACGAAGGAGCGAACATGCCGTCGTACCTGTCCCCTGGCGTGTACGTCGAGGAGGTCCAGAACGGGGCCAGACCGATCGAAGGGGTCGGGACCGCCGTCGCCGCTTTCGTCGGCTTCGCACCTCAGGGGCCGTTCCACCAGCCGACGCTGGTGACGAACTGGAGCCAGTACGTGCAGACCTTCGGCGGCTTCGACGATGGCTACCTCGCACACGCCGTCTACGGCTACTTCGCCAACGGCGGCGGCACCGCCTACGTCGTCCGCATCGGCGGGCCCGCTGCGGCGCCCGACGCAGCCCCGGCGACGCCCGTGGAACTCGGCGGCCTGCGGGTCTCGGCGCTGCCCGGTGCGGGCGCCGACATCACCGTCGAGGTCGCCGACGCCGAGGGCGAGAACCCGCCGGAGGACCGGTTCCGGCTGCTGGTCGGCCAGGGCGGCAAGGTCGTGGAGACCTACGACGTCTCGACCAAGAAGAACGTCAAGAGCTACGTGGTCACCCAGGTCCGCGAGCGGTCCAAGCTCATCGAGGTCGCCGAGCGGTCCAGCGCGGCGCTGGCCAGGCCGGAGAACCAGTCGGTCACGATCGCCGCGACGCCGCCGCGCGAGTCGAAACCGGCCACTGTGGACGCCCAGGAGTACGTCGGGGACCTCGCCGCGCGCACCGGCTTCGGCGGGCTGGAGACCATCGACGAGATCACCATGGTCGCCGTCCCCGACCTGATGAGCGCCCACCAGCGCGGCCTGATCGACGCCGAAGGCGTGAAGACCGTGCAGCTCGCGGCGATCTCGCACTGCGAGCAGATGGGCGACCGCGTCGCGGTGCTCGACGCTCCCCCGGGCCTCAACGCCCAGCAGGTGCGGAACTGGCGGATGGACCAGGCGGGCTACGACTCGCGGTACGCGACGCTGTACTACCCGTGGATCAAGGTCTTCGACCCCGCCAGCGGGCGCAACACGCTGGTCCCGCCGAGCGGCCACATCGCCGGCGTGTGGGCGCGCAGCGACGCCGAGCGCGGCGTGCACAAGGCCCCGGCGAACGAGGTCATCCGCGGCGCGGTGGACCTGGAGATCAACCTGAGCAAGGGCGAGCAGGACCTGCTCAACCCGATCGGCGTGAACTGCGTCCGCGCGTTCCCCGGTCGCGGCATCCGCATCTGGGGCGCCCGGACGCTGTCCTCGGACCCCGCCTGGCGCTACCTCAACGTCCGCCGGCTGTTCAACTACCTGGAGGAGTCGATCCTGATCGGCACCCAGTGGGTGGTCTTCGAGCCGAACGACGACCGGTTGTGGTCGAGCATCCGGCGAAACATCTCCGCGTTCCTGCACGAGGCCTGGCGCGACGGCGCGTTGTTCGGGCGCACCGCCGAGGAGGCGTTCTTCGTCAAGTGCGACCGGGAGAACAACCCGCAGGAGTCGATCGACCTGGGGCAGGTCGTGTGCGACATCGGCGTCGCCCCGGTCAAGCCCGCCGAGTTCGTGATCTTCCGGCTCTCCCAGTTCTCGGACAGCACCAGCCTGCTCAGCGAATAGCCCAACAGCACGGAAGGCGGCGGATAAGCCATGGCACAGGGCGACAGTCTCGCCACGCACCGGTTCGGTGTGCAACTCGGTGGCATCACGGTGGAATCGGTCAAGGAGATCAGCGGCCTGACCGTCGAGCAGGACGTGATCGAGACCCAGCAGGTCACGCCGACCGGCGAGCGGATCAACAAGAAGCAGCCCGGCGGTCAGAAGGGCGGCGAGGTGACGATCACCCGCGGCATGGACCAGAGCGCCGAGTTCACCGACTGGATCAAGAAGACGCTGCTGGACGGAAACGTCGAGGTCGCGCGGGAGAACCTGACGATCGAGATCCAGGACTCCAAGGGCGAGACGGTGCGGCGGATGCAGCTCTTCGACGCCTGGGTCAGCAAGTGGGAGGGCCCGTCGCTCACCGCGGGCGAGTCCCAGGCGGCGACGGAGAAGGCCACCATCACGTTCGAGCGGATCGAGGTCGAATGAGGCGACGCATCGCGTCGCTCGGCGAGCTCGACGAGGTCGCGGGCAAGGGACAGGCGGCGGACACCCGCCCGGCCCCGGCCGAGCAGGCGACACAGCACGACGAGTTCGAGTTCGAACTCCCCCGCGGCTACGTGCACTCCGACGGCACCGTGCACAAGCACGGCCGGATGCGGCTGGCCACCGCGAAGGACGAGCTCCGGCCGCTGATCGACGTGCGGGTCAAGGAGAACCCGGCCTACCTCAGCGTGGTGCTGCTCAGCCAGGTGATCACCCGGCTCGGCGGCCTCACCGAGGTGCACACGAGCCTGGTGGAGAACATGTACGCCACCGACATCGCGTTCCTGCAGGACTTCTACCGGCGGATCAACAGCGAGGGGCACACCAGGGCGGGGGTCACCTGCCCGTCCTGCGGCACGGCGTTCGAGGTCGACCTCGCCGGTGGGCGCCTGGGGGAATCGTGACGTACGCGGTCGACCGGCTGCACGAGGAGGTCGCGTACGTCGCCTACCACTTCCACTGGCCGCGCGAGGAGATCCTCGAACTCGACCACCACGAACGACGGCGTTGGGTCCGCGAGATCGCGCGCATCAACACCAGGGTGAACGAAGGCGGGTGACCGGGTGAGCCTGTGGGACCTCTTCCGCCGTCGTCGCGGCGGCGCGCGGCGCGAGGACGGCTCGACGCGACCTGCCACCACAGCGCCCGGCTGGGACGGCGGGTGGCGGCGGACCGCCGCCAATCCCGGCGTGATCCAGCGTGCCGGGATCGGCGTGACCGCGGCCATGCGGTTCCGGGAATCCGTGACCTCGTTCCAGGCCCACGGCGTGATGACCGGGCTCGGGCACAGCCTCCGGGCAGGCGCGCCGTCCGGTCTCGTGCACGGCCTGCTCCGCCCGGCTGCCGGCGTTCCCGTGCAGCGCTCGGCGGCCGAGGCGCCGCTGGACCACTCCCCGGCATCCGTTGCCCCGGCGGAATCCCCTGTCGCGGGAGGGACTGCTGCTTCGGTGCGGGCACGGCGGCTCTCTCCGCCGCTGACCGTGGCCCGGCTGGCGACGCCGCTCGCGCCGCGGCCCTTGCGCGCGGTGGGGCCGCGCCCGAGTACCACGCCCGACCAATCATCCATAGTGGATGGTTTACATCCAGGCGACAGGACGGCTGTTGCGCCGGAACCGGTCGTGCAGCGCCAGGTTTCACCGGCCAAGCCCGACGCCGCGGCGCGATCAGGTCCTGGCGAACCGTTGCGCGCCCTTCCGCCCAGCGCTGTGGTCTTCCCCGACGCGGACCGCGCGCAGGACCAGCCCCCGGAGGCCGCCGAGTCGGCATTGCCGCTGGCGAGCACCGACCCGGCGCCATCCCGCACCGGCGAGCATCGTGCGGTCCAGCGGGTCACGAAGACCTCCGCGCGTGATGCTCGGGGAAGCCAGTCCCCGCCCCGGGTTCGCCCCCGGTTGGGCATCGGAGCGCCGATCGCCCAGATCCCGCCCTCCGCGACACCTGCCGGAACGACCAGCGCCGAAAACCGCCCGACGCCCGCCGAGTCGGCGGCACCGCCCGTTGACTCTCCTGTTGTGCAACGGAAACCGGCCAGCGCGGCGACCGGAGCTGAGGCTTCCGCAAGCCCGGAGAGCGGCTCTCCAGCGACGGTTCGCCCCGACTCCTCGGACCCGGTTGAGCCGCAGCGAATCACGCCTACATCGCAGCCGCGCAATGCGCCAGGGGAAGCGGGTCCCATGGTTCAGCGGCTCGCCGTGACGCCGACATCGCCGCCAGAGCCCGAAGCCCGCAACGCGCAACCGCCGACGAGCGGCTCCGAAGCCCCGCCGCAACCAGCCCTTGCCGAGCCGGACAACGCGGCCGAGAGCTCGCACGAACGAGCCGGAACCCCACCGCGAACTGCATCGGCAGACGCTCGGGTCGCGCCGCTGATCCACGAGTCCGCGGAATCCGCGGTGGTGCAGCGGCTTGCGCACGCTGTTTCCCCCGGCGAAGCGTCAGAACGGCCCGAACCCGTCGACGCGCACTCGCCCGAACTCGTCGTCCCGCGCTCAGCCCGAGACGCGACCCCGGCCAACCTCACCCAAGCGGTGGCCCGGAACCAGGAGGCCCCCAATTTTAGGCAAAATCAGGACGCTCCCAATTTTAGGCAAAATCGGGAGGTTTCCAATTTTAGGCAAAATCGGACGGCTCCGAACCCTGGCCTTCCGGTCGGGGATGCCGAGGCAGAACCCGGGCCAGGTCCAGTGGTCCAGCGCTCCGTCCGGGGTCAGCGCCAGGGGCCTGCCACGGTCACGCCTGGAGCCGGGGATCTGACGGCACGGCTTCACTCACCGGAAGGCGATGCGCCGACCGCACTCCCCCTGACCGGGGTTTCCCCCGCTCCGGGCTCCGATGCAGCCGCCGCTGTCGTCCAACGCCAGGTTGGGGCATCCGAATCCTCGCCCCCGAACAGCCCGACGACGCAGGCCGGGACCCACGAATCCGTCCAGCGCATCCTGCCGCTGCTGTCGGCGCGGCCGCTGACCGCGCGAATCGGGCAGGACCCGGGCGTCGGCGCGGCGCGGAGCCCTCAGCAACCCGCCGCACGACCGGTGGCACCGGTGCGCTGGAACCACGCCGACCCGGCAACGCCGTCCGGGATCACTCCGCCGCGGCCCGTGCCGAGCACGCCGGTGCAGCGAGCCCGGATCTCGGCCGCTCCCCCGGCATCCAGCACTCCGGTACAGCTCGCCCCGCTCCCGCCACCACCCGGCGGTGAAGCCCTGCCGCGCGCTGCGGTGACACACCAGGCCGCTGAAACTCCGCACGACATCGGCCCGGGCGCACACGAAGTCCTGCCGGTGTCCCGATCGGCGGCTCCAACCGTGCAGCGCACAGCCCCGGTCGATCAGCCCGCGGAGCGGCAGAAGACCGTTGCGCCGAAACCGGTCGCCGCGTCGAGCCCGATTCCCGGTGTCCCGGCGGGAGTTCCGGTCACGGTGGTCCAGCGCAAACCCGAGCCGGCCGCCACCGGCGAGCAGGACGCCGCCCCGGCCGGGGTGGGCGGCTCCGGCGGGCAGGACATCGACGAGCTCGCTCGTCGCCTGATCGAGCCGGTGGGACGGCTGCTGCGCGCCGAGTTCCGCCACGGCAGGGAACGAATCGGGCGGCTGCACGACCGCCGCCGCTAGCACGTTCGGAAGGAGTGTTGCCGGTGCCTCAGGAGATCTTCGCGTCCAGCGTGTTCTTCCGGCTGGTCATCGGGGGCAACGACCTGGGCAGGTTCAACACCTGCTCCGGGCTCGGCGCCCAGGTCGAGGTGGAGCAGTTCGCCGAGGGCGGCAACAACGGCTTCACCTGGCAGCTGCCCACCCGGATCACCTGGACCAACATCACGCTGACCCGCCCGGTCACCAGCGACACCACCAAGATCTCGCGGTGGCTCGGGCAGATCATCCAGCGCGCCGAGCGCAAGAACGGCGAGATCGTCGCGCTGAAGCCGGATCTCACGCCCATCGCCCGGTGGCAGGTGGTCGGCATCATCCCGGTCAGCTGGCAGGGCCCGTCCTTCGACCCGTCCAACGCGCAGGCCGCGGTGGAGACGCTGGAAATCGCCCACCTGGGCCTGCAACCGTCGTGAGAGGAGGGGCCGGATGGCCGCCGCACCGGGCAACAACCTCGCCCGCGCCCAGCTGCTGATCATGGAGCCACCAGCGAAGGTCGGCGCGAAACCGGGCGCGACGATCAAGCGGGTCCGGTTCCAGTTCAACCCGAACAAGCTCGCGCTGACCAAGAGCACCGAGTGGCGGCGCAAGCCGTCCCGCATGGCACCCGACGCGGCGTTGCCCGAATTCGTCGGCAGCGGCCCGCGTTCCCTCTCCCTCGAAGTGTTCCTGGACGCCACCGACAAGCACGACGGCTCGGTGGAGAAGAAGATCGAGGACCTGATGGTGGCCTGCGTCCCGACGCCGAAGAGCCTGGCCAGCAAGAAGCCCGCGAGCCCGTGGGTACGGTTCGAGTGGGGCACGGCCAGGACGACGTCTTTCAACGGTGTGCTGTCGAGCTTCTCGGTCGACTACTCGCTGTTCGACGTCGACGGGAAGCCGCTGCGGGCGACCTGTTCGCTGGGCATCGAAGAGGCCAGCGTCGACACCCCGGGCCAGAACCCGACCTCGGGCTCCGAGAACACCCGCCGCACGCACCGGGTCGTCGCCGGCGACAGCCTGCCGCAGCTCGCCTGGCACGAGTACGGCGACGCGACGGCGTGGCGGATCATCGCCGAGGCCAACGAGATCGACGACCCCATGATCCTGGTGCCCGGCGCCGAACTGCTGGTACCCGCCTTCGACGACGGACAGGACGGTGCGTGATGGGCGGAAAAGAGGGCGGGCGTTCCGTCGCCGCCGATCCGATCGTGGCCACGCCCGGCCCGCTCCCCCCGGCCTGGCAGGAACAGCTCACCAGCTGCGTGGTCGACGAGAACGTCGGCCTGCCCGACGCGGCCCTGCTGACCTTCCGGGATCCCAACCACGAGCTGCTGACCGCGACCGGCATCACCATCGGCTCGCCGCTGACGGTGTCGGTCGCCACCACCGGCAGCCAGGCGCCGAAGCGCCTGTTCACCGGCGAGGTCACCGGCCTGGAGCTGGACACCGACGGCACCGGCTCGTTCACCGTGGTGCGGGCTATGAGCAAGGCGCACCGGCTGATGCGGGGCCGGAAGGTCACGGCGTTCCGCAACATGACCGCCGCCGCGATCGTGCGGAAGGTCGCGACGGGCGCGGGTCTGCGGGCCGGCCGCATCGACGCCAAGCCGATCACCTACACCCAGCTCTCCCAGGCGAACGTGTCGGACTGGGAGTTCCTCCAGAACCTGGCGCAGGAACACGGCGTCAACGTGCGGGTCGACGAGAAAGGGCGGCTGGACTTCGCCGCGCTCAAACCGGCCGCCAGCGCTCCCTCGCCCACCACCCCGGCGACCAAGAGCCCGTTCGTCCTGGAATACGGCCGGAACCTGATGGCGCTGCGCGCGGCGCTCACGGCCGTGGACCAGGTCGACAAGGTCGAGGTGCGCGGCTGGAACGTGGCCACCAAACGTCCTTTGATAGCCGAGGAGAACGCGACCAGGAGCACGACCGTGCGGCCGGGGCTCACCGCGGCGGAGGCGACCGGCAAATTCGGCAAGGGCGCCCGGATGCGCGTCACCGACACGCCCTACGGCACGCAGGCCGAGGCCACGGCGGCGGCACGCGCGCTCGCGGCGTCGATGAGCGCGGGGCTCGGCGAGATCGAAGCGGTCGCGGAGGGCAACCCGGAATTGCGCGCGGGGGTGCCGGTCGCGCTCGGCAACGTCGGGCCCAAGTTCTCCGGGCGGTTCACCGCGACGGCGGTGCACCACGTGCTGGAGCCCGGGAACGGCTACCGCACCACGGTGCTGGTCAGCACCTCCCCCGACCGGTCGCTGACCGGGCTGGTCACCGGCGCCAACGCGCCGGACCGGGGCCCGCGCATCCCGGGCGTGGCCACCGGGATCGTCACCGACATCAAGGAGGCCGGCGGGGCCCAGCGGGGCTGGGTGAAGCTGAAGTTCCCGTGGCTCGACGACGACTACGTGACCGACTGGGTCCGCACCGTGCAGCTCGGCGGGCAGGGCGGTGGCGGCGTGTTCAGCCCCGATGTCAACGACGAGGTGCTGGTCGGCTTCGAGCAGGGCTGCCTCGACAAGCCCTACGTGCTCGGCGGGCTCTACAACGGCCGGGACAACCCGTCGCCGCACGACCTGCCGCTGGTCGACCGCACCACCGGCAAGGTCAACCGGCGTTCCCTGGTGTCGCGCAAGGGACATCGGCTCGAACTCATCGACTCCACCACCGGTGCGCCGGGGATCCGGCTCACCAGCGGCAACAAGCGGCTGGACATCCGGATGGACGAGAAGCGGCGGACGATCGACATCACGGTGTCCGCTGTCGGCGGCCGGCGGGCGCTGAGCACGGTGTCGCTGACCGACCGCGGGATCACGCTCGACGCCGGTACCGGCGACATCACCCTGACCGGCAAGTCGGTGTCGATCGACGCGAAGACGTCGGTCTCGATCAACGGCCGGACCAACGTGGGAATCGACGGCGGCGCGATCGCCACGTTGCGCGGCCGCATGGTCCACATCAACTGATCAGACCGATTCCGCGAGCTGACAAGGAGTTCCCGCGATGCCACCCGCAGCCCGGATGGGCGATCCCACCTCCCACGGAGGCACCATCGGCCAGCCTCCCGCGGCCGCCGCCCTCAAGGTGGCCACCGTGCTCATCGGCGGCAAACCCGCGGCGGTGACGGGAAGTCAGCACGTGTGCCCGCTGCTGCCGCACACCGTGCTGGGCGCGGGGAACGTGCTCATGCCGAGCCCGCCTCGCTCCGGTGTGGTGCTCATCGGCGGCTTGCCCGCCGCGCGGATGAACGACAAGACCACCTGCGGCGCGACCGTGGTCATCGGGGCGCCGAACGTGCTGATCGGGGGCCCGCTGTGAGCGAGCGCTTCATCGGCCGCGGCTGGGCCTTCCCGATGCGGGTCGGGGCGACCGGCGGCATCGCGATGGTCGAGCGGGAGCAGGAGATCGAGGAGGCGATCCGACTCGTGCTGGGCACCGCGCCGGGCGAGCGCCCGATGCGCCCGGAATTCGGCTGCGGCATCCACGAGTACGTGTTCGCCCCGAGCGACGGCGCCACCGCCGGGCGCATCGCACAGGAGGTGCGCAGCGCGCTGCGACGCTGGGAACCCAGGATCGACGTGACCGACGTGGTCGTCGCGTTCGACACCGTCGAGGAAGGCGTGCTGTACATCGACGTGCACTACACGCTGCGCGCCACCAACGACCGCAGGAACCTCGTCTTCCCCTTCTACACGATCCCGCACAGCGCGGCGGAGGAGGACGCGGACTGATGGCCCTGCCCCTGCCGAACCTGGACGACCGCCGCTTCCAAGAACTCGTCGACGAGGCCAAGCGCTACGTGCAGCAGCGCGCCCCGGAGTGGACCGACCACAACGTCTCCGATCCGGGCGTGACCCTCATCGAGACGTTCGCGCACATGGTGGACCAGCTCATCTACCGGCTGAACCGGGTGCCGGAGAAGAACTACCTGGCGTTCCTCGACCTGCTCGGCGTCCGCCTGTTCCCGCCGGCGGCGGCGCGGGCCGACGTGACCTTCTGGCTTTCGGCCGCCCAGCCGGAAACCGTGCTCCTCCCGCTGGGCACCGAGGTCGCCACCGCGCGTTCGGAGACCGAGGAGGCGGTCGTCTTCGCCACCACCGACGAACTGCCCATCGTGCCCTGTGAGCTGACGACGCTCGTCACGATCTCGGCCGCCGGGGCGCAGCAGAACCACACCGGCGACCTCGACGCGGGCAAGGACGTGCCGTGCTTCCAGGCGGAACCGGCCGTCGACGACGCCATGCTGTTCGGCCTCAGCAACGCCGTCCCGCGCTGCGTGGTCGCGGTGCGGCTGGACAGCCAGGTCGAAGGCATCGGCGTCGATCCCCGGCAGCCGCCGCTGGTGTGGGAGTCGTGGGACGGGGTGCGCTGGACGGAGTGCGCGGTCTTCGACGACACCACCGGCGGCCTCAACCGGCCCGGCGAGGTGGTGCTGCAGGTGCCCGCCGGGCACGCCCTGTCGTCGGTGGCGGGCGTCCGGGCGGGCTGGTTGCGCTGCCGCGTCGTGGCCCCGGAACGGAACCAGCCGTTCTACTCCGAGTCGCCGACCGTCCGGGTGGCGGAGGCGTTCACCATCGGCGGCACCACGACCGTCGAGCACGCCGAGACCGTCACCGACGTCGCGCTGGGCCTCTCCGAAGGCGTGCCGGGCCAGCGGTTCCGGCTCGACCGGGCGCCGGTGCTCACCGACGCGGAGCCGATCGTGGTGCAGGTCGCCGCGGACGACGGCTGGCAGGACTGGCACGTCGTGGAGCACTTCGGCAACTCCGGCCCCGCCGACCGGCACGTCACGCTCGACGCGACGAACGGCGAGTTCCTCTTCCCGCCCGCCGTGCGCGCGCCGGACAGCACCTTGCGCCGGTTCGGGGCGGTGCCGCCCAAGGGCGCGCACATCAGGGTGCCGAAGTACCGCACCGGCGGCGGTCGATCGGGCAACGTGGCGCGCGGCGCGATCTCGGTGCTGCGCAGCTCGGTGCCCTACGTGGCCGATGTCGAGAACCGCGAGGCCGCCGGCGGCGGCGTCGACGGGGAGACCGTGTCGGAGGCGAAAGTGCGCGCGCCGCACCAACTTCGGGTGCAGGAGCGGGCCGTCACCGCCGCGGATTACGAGCAGATCGCGTGGCAGGCTGCGCCGGCCGCGGCCCGGATCCGCTGCCTGCCCGCGGGCGCGGAGCACGAGCCGGGCGCGGCCCGCGTGCTGGTCGTGCCGAACGCCGTGGCCGACGCGGGCGACCAGCTGCGCTTCGAGCAGCTGATCCCCTCGTCGCAGCTGCTCGCCGCGATCGCCGCCCGGCTCGACGAGCACCGGCTGCTGGGCACCCGCCTGGTCGTGGAGCCGCCGTTCTACCAGGGCATCACCGTCGTGGCGCGGATGCGTTCCGCGGAAGCCGACGTGAACCGGGTGAACCGGGACGCCGTCGCCGCGCTCTACCGGTACCTCAACCCGCTGCGCGGTGGCGCCGACGGCACCGGCTGGCCGTTCGGGCGACCGGTCCAGGTCGGCGAGGTCTTCGCCGTGCTCCAGCAGGTCGAGGGCGTCGAGCTGATCGACGAGATCCGGCTGTTCCCGGCCGATCCGATCACCGGGCAGCGGGGCACGCCGGTGGATCGCGTCGAGCTGGCCGATCACGCGCTGGTCTTCTCCCACCAGCACCAGGTGCTGGTGGGTTCCGGGGATCCGGCGGAAGGCCCGGGCCCGCGATGAGCCGCCGCGCGGTACCCGACCTGCCCAGCCGCTACCCGCTCGGCGACCTGCTGCCCGCGCTGTACGCCGGGGACGACTTCGCCCAGCGGTTCACCGCCGGCCTGGACTCGGTCCTCGCCCCGATCCTGTCCACTATGGACAACATCGCGGGCTACTTCGACCCGCGCGTGGCGCCGGAGGACTTCGTGTCCTGGCTGGCCGGCTGGGTCTCGGTGGAACTCGACCCGGCGTGGCCGCCCCCGCTGCGGCGGGCGGTGGTGATGCGCGCCGTCGAGCTGCACCGCCGCAACGGCACCGTGCGGGGGCTCGTGGACCGGCTTTGGCTGTGCGCCGGGGTGCACGCGCGGGTGCTCGACGGCCCGGGCGCGGTGTGGTCGACCCGGCCGGGCACCGCGCTGCCCGGCAACGCGATCACCCGGGCCGTGGTCCAGGTCTGGCCGGGCCGCTCGGCGGTGGACCGCAAGCAGGTCGACGCGGTGGTCGAGGCGGCCTGCCCGATCCACCTCACCTGCACCGTCGAGGTCCTGCCGGGGCCGCCACAACGGGAAGGGGTATGACCCGATGCGCTCCTGTTCGACGTGCGGCGCCCAAGTCGCCCGCGGCGAGGACTTCTGCACCACCTGCGGCGCCTACCTGGGCTGGGACAAGGGCACCGAACCCGAACCACTCGCCCCGGACCCGTCCGCCCCAGATCCGTCAGCGCCGACGGCACGCATCCCGGTCCCGCCGCCTCCTATCCCGGCGGCACCCGAGCCACCTGCGGAACCGGTCGCCGAGCCGGAGCAACCGGCCGCCGTGCAACCGGCGAAGCCCGTCGCGCCACGGCCCGAGCCGAACGCGCCGGTCGCGGAGCCCGCTCCCGAGGGCCCGCCGTGCGGCGCGTGCGGCGCCCCCAACCCGCCCGAACGGCGGTTCTGCATCCGCTGCGCCGCGCCGCTCGCCCCGGATTCCGAAGCGCCGCAATCGAATCGCGCACGCCGGCGGCGGCGCCGGATCGATCGTGGCAAGGTGTGGCGGCGGCTCGTCGTCCTCGCCGTGCTGATCGCCCTGGTGATCGGCGGCGTCCTGTTCTACCCGACCGGCCGGGAGATCGTCGAGGACGTGCTCGACAAGACCTTCGGGGCGGCGCCGATCGGACCGGTGAGCTCCAGCGCCAGCGGCGAGATGCCCGACCACCCGCGCGGCAAGGCCGTGGACGGGCTCAGGGACGTGTACTGGGGAACCGAGCGGCCCGGGGAATGGGCCGAGTTCAACTTCGATCACCCGTTCCGGCTGGTGGGCGTGCTGGTGAGCACCGGGCCGTCGCGGAAGGACGAGGAGTTCCGCAGCCAGGCCCGGCCCGCCCGGCTGGAGATCACCGCCACCAGCTCCGGCGGCCGGACCCGCACCGAGACCGTCGACGTGCCCGACAGCCCGACCCCGTACGAGGTCCGCATCAAGACCAGCGACGTGGTCAGGGTCCGGGTGCACATCAAGACGGTGACCGGCCTGACCGAGGGCAAGCACATCGCACTGGGCGAGATCGAGTTCTTCGGGCGCAAGTGACCCCCGGCTACTGCTCCAGGGGACGGACGGTGAGGCTCTGCTGCGCGGTCCCGATCGGGCCCCGGACGTCGTGCAGGACCGTGCTGGTGAGGCCCTGGCCGCGGCCGCCGAAGACGACGGTGGTGTCCAGCCCGGTCCAGCGGCCTTCCGGCTGTCGGTAGAGGTGGATCGACAGGTCGACGTTGGGGAACATCCACTTGGTCGGCTCCTGCCGCACGGCGATGCCGTTGGCCGTGTCGACGAGCGCCACGTAGGACGCCACCGGGCCGACCGGTTCGCCGGCCACCAGGTCGGTCCGGGTGGACACCCATGCCGCGTTGCGCCCGGGCCGAGGCGTGCCGGCGGGCCGGGTGTCCAGCGACGCGATGAAGCCGCCCGGCCACAGGGAGTTCATCGGCCAGGGCGCCAGCGACTCGGGGTCCGGCAGCGGATCGGGTTCGCCCCCGGCGACCGCGCTGGTGTCCAGCTCCGCCAGGAACCACGCGCGGGCCCGGACCACGGGGCGCCCGGCGATGATCGCGGTGGCCTCCACCAGCTCGATGGTGCGGCCCGGCCGGGTCGTCTCCACCTGGATCTCGAACTCGTCGAGCGCGATCTTGCCCAGGATGTCGAAGCTGACGCGGCTGATCAGCAGCTCGGGGCGGCCGGCCCGCGCGCGTTCGATCGCGTGGACGAGGATCCCGCCCACCGGGCTGAAGTGCTGCTCGTCGTTGCGCCACGCGCCGCTGGCGTGAGCGGTCGGCTTGAAGCGGTGCGCGTCGAGCCGCTCGAAGTAGCTGGGCGTGCTCTCGGGTGCCTCGGGCAACGCGGTTCTCTCCCCACTCGTGGCCGGCGCGACGGTCAGGACTACAGGATATGGACCGGATGGCCTAACGAGCGGTGAGGATCGCCACAGCCGCCGCGAGCACAGCGGTCAGTTCGCGAGGTCTTCGCTCGGCCGCCGGCGCTTCGGGACCTCGATCGCCTCGACGATCACGCCGACGGTGTCCTGGGTGTCGAAGTAGGCGAATCCGCCGTCGCCGTCGAGGCCGTAGCCCCGCCCGGACTGCAACAGCGGGATGCCGCCGGCCCGGAAGTCCTCGATCGCACCGGCGATCGAGTCGACGTGGAAACCGAGGTGGTGCAGCCCGTGGCCGTGCTCTTGGAGCCATTCGTGGTAGATGCTCGGCCCGCGCAGCGGCTCGATCAGTTCCACCTGCGGTCCGGTGCCGGCCAGGGCGACCCGCATCGAGAACCCGGCCGCAGCGCCCCGGTAGGTGAGGTCCCGCACCGTCCCGGGCCCGTAGGTGTAGACGAGCCAGTCGTCTTCGCCGAGCAGCGTGCCCCAGGTTCGCATCCCGGCGCGCAGGTCCGGCACCAGGATGCCCACCTGCGCGACCGGCCGGGACCGCAAGCTCGGCGGCAGGAGTTCCTTCCGCGCTGGATCCATGTTCTCGGTTCTCCTCTTCGGGTTGGTGGACGGACCGCGTCCTGATTGGACAGATCGCGGGCGCGGGAACCCCGGATGCCCGTGGCGGGAGCCGCTCGCTCAGGAGGCCGCGACGCGTTCGGGTTGCGACTCTCCGGCACGGACGCCGGCGGTCTCGTGCAGCCGCCACGCGGACAGGAACGTCACCAGCCCCATCAGGACCAGGAACACCGAAACCGAGGCAGAGGTGCCGGTCGTGGCGAACAGCGTCGTCATGAGGAACGGCGTGCCACCGCTGACCACGATCGCGCCCAACTGGTAGGCCAGGGACGCGCCGGAATAGCGGATCCGCGGTGGGAACAGCTCCGCGAGGTACGCGGCGAGCGGACCGTAGGTCAGGGCGGAGCCGATCAGGCCGACCGTGGTGGCGACCGCGATCAGCGGCAGCGATGCGGTGTCGACCAGCCAGAAGAACGGGAATCCCCAGAGCGCGACCAAGCCGGAACCGGCGAGGATCAGCGGCCGGCGGCCGAACCGGTCCGACAGCGCACCGCTGATCAGGATCGCGAACACCATCACACCGGTCGCCACCAGCGAGATCATCAGCAACGGCGTCCGGGCCACGCCGAGGGTTCGGGTCGCGTAGTCCAGCAGGCCCGAGATGCACGCGTAGAAGATGGCGTTGGTGGCGAACAGCAGACCGGTGCCGAGCAGCACGATCCGCTTGTGGTTGCGCAGCACCTCCGACAGCGGCGCCTGCTCGACCGCCGCGGAGTTGGCCTTGCGCTGCTGCTCGAGCTGCCGGTAGACGGGGCCGTCCTCGACCTTGAGCTGGATGTAGAGCACCACCGGTGCCAGCACTGCGCTGGCCAGGAACGGGATGCGCCAGCCCCACGAGGTGAACGCCTCGGTGCTGGTGGCGGCGGTGACGGCCAGGAACACCACGTTGCCCAGGATCACGCCCAGCGGCACGCCCATCTGCCCGAACGTGCCGGCGAAGCCGCGGCGCTTGGGATCGGCGTTCTCCGTCAGCAGCAGCACGATCCCGCCCCACTGGCCGCCGACGGCGATGCCCTGCAGGAAGCGCAGCACCACCAGCGCGATCGGCGCCAGTACGCCGATGGCGCTGCTGGTGGGCAGCAGACCGATGAGGAACGTCGCCGATCCCATCATCATCAGGCAGATCACGACGGCCCGTTTCCGGCCCACCTTGTCGCCCAGGTTGCCGAAGATCAGCCCGCCGATCGGGCGCGCGACGAAGCCTGCCCAGAACGTCGCGAACGACAGCAGCACTCCCACCAGGGGCGAAGCGCCGGGGAAGAACAGCGGCCCGAACACCAGCGCCGCCGCGGTTGCGTAGATGAAGAAGTCGTACCACTCGATCGAACTGGCGATCAGGCCGGCGGCCATCAGCCGGCGGCCGGCTCTGGGATCGAGTGCCTCGGTCGTTGCGGCGTTCTGCGCCATGGTCGGTCACCTCGTTGTGAGTTAAGGGAGAACTGCTTCGGAGCGCGTCGGAGTAGCACCGCGTCCGGTGGTCGCGGTGTCGTCGGGTGAGTCGTTGCCCGATCAGGCCATGTGCAGGCCGCCGTTGACGTGGATGACCTCGCCCTGCACGAAAGCGGCGGCGGAACCGCACAGGAAGGCCACCACGGAGGCGACCTCGCCGGGCTTGCCGAGCCGGCCCATCGGAGTGGCCGAGATCAGGTCCCCGCCCTTGGCGGCGACGAGGTCGTTCGTCATCGGCGTTTCGATGATCCCGGGCGAAACCACGTTGATCCGCGCGCGGTCGCCCAGTTCCCAGGCCAGGCTCCGGGAGAAGGACAGCAGCGCGCCCTTGGTGGCGGCGTAGTGGGCGTGCCGCGCGCTGCCGCGGTGCCCGGCGACGGAGGCGATGGGCACGATCGAGCCGCCGTGGTTGAGGTGCGGCAGGGCCGCGCGGACGAGGAAGAAGACGCCGTCGAGGTTGATCGACACGACGCGGTGCCACTGCTCGTCGGTCATCTCGGCGACCGGCTGCTCGGGGTAGATCCCGGCGGCGGGAACCAGGTGGTCGATGCCGCCGAACCGCTCGACCGCGAGCCGGACGAACTCGTCGTTGGCGGCGGAGGAAGCGGCGTCGAGCACGAAGGTGGCGGTGCGGGCACCGGTTGGATCCAGCGTCGCCGCCAGCTCGTGCAGGGCTTCCCCGTCGAGATCGCCGAGCACGAGGTTCGCGCCCGCGTCGAAGAACTGCCGGGCGATCTCGCGGGCGATGGAACCGCCCGCCCCGGAGAGCACCAGCGTTTTTCCTTGGAAATCAGTCATGTTCGTCCTCGGCGAAGAGTTCTGGGTGCTTGGCCAGTTCCAGGCGGGTGCGCCGGATGTGGCCGGTGAGGAAGCGCTCGGCGTCGACGGTGTCGGCGCGCTTGACCGCTTCGATGATGAGCCGGTGCTCGAAGTTGATGAGCTGGTTCCCCGCCGAGTCGATGACCCGCGCGTAGGCGCGCCGGTAGTGCTGGGTGGTGTTCCAGAAGCGGTGCACCATCGCGGTGAGCTCGCGGTTGCCGCATCCGGCGTAGGTCGCCAGGTGCAGTTCGCGGTCCAGCAGCAGGAACCGGTCGACGTCGGTGTTGTCCTCGATCTCGTCCTGGATCCGCTCCATGCGGGCGATGTCGCCGGCGGTGAGGTTCGGGACGCTCTCGCTGAGCGCGAGCGGTTCGATGCGTTCGCGGATCTTGTAGATCCCCTCGCACTCGTTCATGTCCAGTTTGGACACCCAGGCGCCGGTGTTGGACTTCAGCACCGCCAGGCCTTCGGCGGCCAGGATCCGCAGCGCCTCGCGGACCGGCAACCGGCTGGCGCCGAGCCGGGCGGCCACGTCCTCCTGCCGGATCCGCGCGCCGGGCGCCAGTTCCCCGCTGAGGATCATGCTCCGCAGGTGCTCGGCGACCCGCTGGCTCGCCACCGTCGACGCCGTTGCCTTCTCGGACACCATCTCTCCTAGTGCTCTAGCCCGGTACTACCCGCTGAGGTTGCCACAGGAGGACAGGGGCGTTTTCCTCGTAGGCCTTTCCGTCCGGGTAGGACACCAGCTCCAGCTGCATGCCCCACGGCGTCAAGAAGTACACCCACCGCTGGCCCGCGCTGGCGCCGGAGCTGGTCGTCGGCTCGCCCAGCACGCGGACGCCGTGGCCGCGCAGGTGCTCGACGGCCGCATCGAGGTCGGTGACGTAGAAGGCCAGGTGGTGGCCGCCGACGTCGCTGTTGCGCGGCTGGGCCGTGCGCTGGTCCGGCGCTTCGTACTCGAAGATCTCGAAGTTGGGTCCGTTGGCACACCGGAAGAACCGCAGTTCCCGCATCACCGCGCGGGGATGCACGTCCAGGTGCTCGGCCATCCAGTCGCCGTCGGAGCGGAACGGGCCCAGGGAGTACACCAGCTCGCAGCCGATCACGTCCACGAAGAACCTGGTGGCCTCTTCCAGGTCGGGCACCGTGAATCCGACGTGCTCCACACCGGCCAGGCCGGGCAGCCCGCCGGGGCGCGGTCCGGGCATCGCGACCATCACCTCCACATCGAGGGGAACGACCATTGGATCCAATGGCGAAGTTGCGACAAGTTTCAGCCAGCTCCACCGACCTGTCAATACGCAGTTTCAGAGGGCGCTTCAGCGCGAGGACCGGGCACGTGCGAGCCACGACGACCTGAACCACAAGTGTTCCGATTTCACGCGAAATCGCCACCGACACCCGGGCCCGGGCGCCTTCGGGGCGGCCTTTCCCGGAGCCCTGCTGAAACGACCCCTCAGGCAGGGCTTGAACCACGCGCTCGCCGACTCGGGACTTGAAAATGGATCCAATCGATGTCACCGTTGGATCCATCTTCCGCCCGCCGCGCCGATAGCCGCGGCCGGCGCCCCGCCATCCCTGAAGGACGCCCGGCCCCCGCCGGGTCGCACAGGAGAGTGCCATGCCTGAACACCGCAAGCTGACCGCGTCATCGCCGTGGATCGAGGTGACCACCACCGAGCAGGACTGGAAGGCCGCCGACCCGCAGTTGCTGCGGTCGATGTTCGCCCAGACGCTGCTGATCCGGGCCTTCGAGGAGTACGTCCTCGAACTCGCCGGCCAGGGCCTGATCCACGGCCCGGCGCACTCCAGCATCGGGCAGGAAGGCGGGGCCGTCGGCTCGATCCTGCCGCTGACCAGCAGCGACTTCGTCAACGGATCGCACCGCGGGCACCACCAGTTCCTGGCCAAGGCGCTCGGCCACGTCGCGCCGGAGGGCATCGACCCGCGGCAGCCGGCCGACCCGGCGGTCGCCGAGGTGCTGTCCCGCAGCCTGGCGGAGATCTGCGGACTGTCGCGCGGCTTCTGCCGCGGCCGCGGCGGCTCGATGCACCTGCAGTGGAAGGAAGCCGGGGCGATGGGCACCAACGCCATCGTCGGCGGCGGCGTCCCGCAGGCGGCCGGGTTCGCGTGGGCGGCCAAGCAGGCCGGGACCGACGCGGTGTCGGTGACCTACTTCGGCGACGGGGCGGTCAACATCGGCTCGGTGCTGGAGACCATGAACCTCGCCGCGGCGTGGCGGCTGCCGGTGTGCTTCTTCATCGAGAACAACCGGTACGCGGTATCCACCCACGTCGACGAGGTGACCGCCGAGCCACGCCTGTCGGCGCGCGGCCTCGGGTTCAACATCCCGAGCTGGCGGGTCGATGGGATGGATCCGCTGGCCGTGCACCTCGCCATGACCGAGGCCGTGGCGCACATGCGCTCCGGCGCGGGCCCCACCATCGTCGAGGCCGACGTCTACCGCTACTTCCACCAGAACGGGCCGTTCCCGGGCAGCGCGTTCGGCTACCGCACCAAGGCGGAGGAGCAGGAGTGGCGGGCCCGCGACCCGCTGGCCCGGCTCGCCGAGCGGCTGGTGGCGCGCGGCATCCTCGGCGCCGACGACGTCGAGGCCGCCACCGAGCGGGCCAAGCGGCTGATGGCGTCGATCGGCGACGAGATCCTCGAAGCCGACCCGCAGGGCAAGCCCGGCCAGCGGCGGATCAAGCCCGGCGAATGGCCGGACCCGGCGTTCCGGGACGTCGGGGTGCGCGGTGACCTCGGCGAGTTCACCGGCGCCCGCACCGCCGACCGCGACACCTTCACCGGCCGCACCGCCCGGCGCAAGTTCATCGATGTGGTCTCCGAGGTGATGCGCCGGCGCATGGACGTCGACCCGGTGGTGGTCCTCGGCGAGGACGTGCACCGGCTCAAGGGCGGCACCAACGGGGCCACGCGAGGCTTGGCCGAGGCGCACCCGGACCGGGTGCTCGGCACGCCGATCAGCGAGAACGCCTTCACCGGCCTCGCAGGCGGCATCGCCCTCGACGGGCGTTACACGCCGGTCGTCGAGCTGATGTACGCCGACTTCATGTGGGTGGCGGCCGACCAGATCTTCAACCAGATCGGCAAGGCGCGGCACATGTTCGGCGGCGACAGCGACGTCCCGCTCGTGCTGCGCAGCAAGGTCGCGATGGGCACCGGCTACGGCTCGCAGCACTCGATGGATCCCGCCGGGATCTTCGCCACCGCGCCCGGCTGGCGCATCGTCGCCCCCTCCACGCCGTTCGACTACGTGGGACTGATGAACAGCGCCCTGCGGTGCAAGGACCCGGTGGTGGTGATCGAGCACGTCGACCTCTACGGCTCGGTCGGCGAGGGCCCCGTCGACGACTTCGACTACTGCCTGCCGGTCGGCAAGGCCGTGGTCCGCCGCACCGGCTCGGACATCACCGTGCTGACCTACCTGGCGATGACCGGGTACGCCCTCGACGCGGTCGAGCGGCTGGGCACCGTCGACGCCGAGGTCATCGACCTGCGCTGGCTGGACCGGGCCAGCATCGACTGGGAGACCATCGGCGCCAGCATCCGCAAGACGAACAACGTGCTCATCGCCGAGCAGGGCCCGCTCGGCACCTCCTACGGCTCGTGGCTCGCCGACGAGATCCAGCGCCGCTTCTTCGACTGGCTCGACCAGCCGGTGCAGCGGGTGCACGGCGCGGAGGCCTCGCCGAGCATCAGCAAGGTACTCGAACGCGCCGCCATCGCGCAGACCGACGAAATCGTCGACCGGCTCAAGAACATCACCGGCCGCTGACCCGAGGCACCCAGGAGGTAAAACATGGCCGAGCTTCTCCGCGTGCCCGAGGTGGCCGCCGACACTGCGGAAGTCGTGCTGTCGACCTGGCAGCTCACCGAGGGCGCCGCGTTCGCCGAGGGCGACGCGCTCGTCGCGGTCGAGACCGACAAGGCCGAGGTCGAGATCAGCGCTGATTCCGCAGGAGTGCTGCTGAAGACCCTGTACGAGCCCGGTACCGAGGTCGCCGTCGGGGCCCCGATCGCGGTGCTCGGCGCCGACGGCGAGCACGTCGCGGACGTCGATGCCCTGCTGGCCGAGCTGGGCGTCGCGGTCGCGCGGCCGGCGGAAACCAAGCAGGTGGTTCGGCGGGAGATCCCGGAATCCCGGCCTGCACAGGCACAATCCGCCGACCGCGGCGGCCGGATCTTCGCGAGCCCGCTGGCCCGGCGGCAGGCCAGGGAAGCGGGTCTGGACCTGGTCGAGCTGACCGGCACCGGCCCGGGCGGCCGGATCGTGCGCCGCGACATCGAGGCCGCCATCGCCGCACGACGGCAGGAGCCGCCGGAAACCTCGCCGCAGGCCGAATCCTCGCAGCCCACACCGCATTCCGATGCGTACGAGGACGTTCCGCACAGCCGGATGCGCAGGGCGATCGCGGCCCGGCTCACCGAGAGCAAGCAGACCACCCCGCACTTCTACCTGCGGGCCCGAATCCAGGTCGAAGCGCTGCTGGCACTGCGCGAGCAGGTCAACTCGACCGGCCCGGTGCGGGTCTCGGTCAACGACCTGCTGATCAAGGCGGTCGCCAAGGCGCATGCCGCGGTGCCGGAGATGAACGCGATCTGGCTGCCCGACGCCATCCGCCGATTCCACCACGTCGACGTCTCCGTCGCCGTCGCGACCGGCGGCGGGCTGGTGACGCCCGTGCTGCGCGGGGTCGAGGACATGCCGGTCTCGGCGATCGCCGGGCGGATGCGCGAGTACGTCGACAGGGCCAAGAACGGCGGGCTCCGCCCCGAGGAGCTGCAGGGCGGTTCGATCACGATCTCCAACCTGGGCATGTTCGGGGTGGCGGAGTTCGACGCCATCATCAACCCGCCGCAGGCGGCGATCCTGGCCGTCGGCGCCGTCCGGGAAGAAGCGGTGGTCCGCGACGGCCAAGTGGTACCGGCCAAGGTGATCGACGTGGTGCTGTCGGTCGACCACCGGCCCGCGGACGGCGCCCTGGCGGCCAAGTGGCTCGACGCGTTCACCAAGACCGTCGAAAACCCCCTGCAGATCCTGGTCTGATCGACGCCTTCCGGGGCCGGCCGATGAGCAGGCCCCGGAAATGGTTCCCCGAAAGGGAATCTCATTCGATCACAACAGGTTCTTGACAGCTCGTCCCTACCATTCCGGCACATGAGATCACGCACCCTGGCGGCCGTGCTCGCGGCGAGCGCCGCGCTGACCTGGGCACCCGCCGCGCACGCCGCCGAAACCCCCGTCGTGTCCACCGCCGACGTCCTGCCGCACCTGCAGGAGTTCCAGCGGATCGCGGATCGCAACGGCGGCAACCGGGCGCACGGCACCCGCGGGTACCAGGAATCCCTGGACTACGTGAAGGAACGGCTCGACGAAGCGGGTTTCCGGACCTCCGTCGAGGAGTTCGAGCACGACGGGGCCAAGGGCTACAACCTGATCGCGGACTGGCCGGGCGGCGACGAGGACCAGGTGGTGCTCCTGGGCGCCCACCTCGACAGCGTGCCCGCCGGCCCGGGGATCAGCGACAACGCCACGGGTTCGGCCGCGATCCTGGCCACCGCGCTGGCCGTGAGCGAGGCGAACCCGGCCCCGGCCAAGCACCTCCGGTTCGCCTGGTGGGGCGCGGAGGAACCCGGGCTGATCGGCTCCGCGAAGTACGTGGCGGCGCGCCCGCCCGAGGAGCTGGCGAAGATCGCGGTGTACCTCAACTTCGACATGACCGGCTCCAAGGGCGACCGGCAGTGGCTGGTGATCCACGCGGGCGCGCCCGCGACCGACGTGTTCGAACGCCACTTCGCTGACCAGGGCATCCCGACATTCGACATCGGCGTAGGCGGCTCGGACCACGAGTCCTTCGACGCGGCCGGGGTGCCGGTGTCCGGGTTCACCAACGGCATCGGCGCGTGCATCCACGACGCCTGCGACACGATCGACAACGTCGATCCGGAAGCCGAGGTCATCAGCACGAACGCCATCATCCAGGCGGTCTGGAGCGTGGCCGGTGCGTAACCGACTCCTCGTGACGGGCGCCGTCGCCGGCGTCCTGGTGCTGGGCATCGCGACCGCGTCGGCCCAGCCCGGCAGCGGTGGCCTGGGCGACCCGTACTTCCCGGCCGACGGGAACTCCGGCTACGACGTGACCCGCTACGACGTCGGCATCAGCTACGACCCGGCCAGGCCGGGCTACCTGGAAGGCGACACCACGGTGACCGCGACTGCGAGCGCGGAGCTGGACGGCTTTCACCTCGACCTGTCCGGATTTCAGGTCACCGAGGTGTCCGTCGACGGCGTCGCCGCGAAGTCGTTCGGCCGCGCGGGCGAGCACGAGCTGGTGATCACCCCCGCCAGCCCTATCGCCGCGGGTGCTTCGTTCGCCGTGCGCGTCCGGTACTCCGGGCTGCCGGGCGGTGGCGGCTGGCACACGTTCCCCAACGGCGGCGCCAACGCGTTGGGCGAGCCGCATTCGGCCACGTCGTGGTACCCGGCCAACGACCACCCGTCCGACAAGGCCGCGTTCCACCTGACGGCCACCGTCCCCGAGGGCTGGACGGTGATCGGCAACGGGCTGCCTGGCGAGACCACCACCGCCGACGGCAAGGCGACCTTCCGGTGGCACGAGGACCAGCCGATCGCGACCTACCTCACGACGGTCGCGATCGACAAGTTCACCGTGCGCACGTCCAAGCTCTCCGACGGCACGCCGGTCATCAACGCCTACTCCCCCGGCACGCAGATCGACCCGGCCACCGAGGAGCAATACGTCGAGATCATGGACGTGCTGGCCGAGAAATTCGGGAAGTACCCGTTCTCCTCGGCGGGCAGCATCGTGCTCGGCCAGAGCTCGGGGGAGAACCCGGGCGCACTGGAAACCCAGACCCGGCCGACGTACTTCGGCTCCGTTTTCGACTTCTCGCTGCTGCACGAGAACACCCACCAGTGGTTCGGCGACAACGTGTCGTTCACCGACTGGCGCGACGGCTGCATAGCCGAATGCGTCGCCCAGTACTCCGTCCAGCTGTGGCAGGAGCACAACGGCGTCGACATAGACAAGTCGTTCTATGAATCCACTGTGGAGGAAGCGAGGAACGATCCGGATTTCTGGTCGGTGAAGCTGTACGACCCGGGCCCGGAGAACCCGCTGCACCAAGCCCTGTACGACAAGGGCTCGCTGATGGTGCACGCGCTGCGCCGGAGCATCGGCGACGAGGCGTTCTTCGGCACCCTCCGGCAGTGGCAGGCCAGGTACGCGGGCGGCAACGCCTCCTGGCCACAGTTCGAGGAGCTGGCGGCGGAAGTGTCCGGAAAGGACCTCGACGGCTTCTTCGAAGCTTGGGCGCACAGTACGACGATCCCGCCTGACCAGTACCTCTACCCGGCAGGCCGCTGACCGCCGAGCCTGCCGGCCGACAGCGGCACCGGTTTCTATCACACCTGTGATAGTGTGCGGCAATGCCAGCTCGGATCGACCTCGGACAGCGCAGCGAGGACGTCATCGAGGCGGCTTTCCGCAGGCATTGTTGTACTGCAAAGGGAGATCAGTTGTGCCCGCGTGGCTGTTCGCACTACTAGCAGCGGCTTTCGTCTTCTACACCGATGATTACGTGATCGCGGGCGTTCTGCCGGAGATCGCGCGAGATCTGGGTGTCAGCGAGGCTCACGCCGGACAGCTGGTGACCGTCTTCTCCCTCACCGTCGCTCTCGTCGCGCCGATCGCCGGAGTCACCCTGGCCCGGGTGTCCCGCCGGTACCTGTTCACCGTCTCGTTCGTGATCTTCGTCGTGGCGAACCTCTTGGCGGCCACGACGACCAGCTTCGGCCTGCTGGTGGCCCTGCGCGTCGTGGCGGCGATCGCGGCGGCGGCGTCCACCCCGGCGGTGTTCGCCTACGCCGCCGAGCGAGCCCCGGAAAGCCACATCGGCAGGTACGTCGCAGTCGTGGCGCTCGGCGTCACGGGCTCGATCGCGGCCGGCGTCCCGATCGGTACCTGGATCGGCGGTCATTGGGGCTGGCGAACGACATTCGTCTCGATGGCGGTGGCCGGAGCCGCGGCGCTGGCATTCTTGCTCGCAACCCTCCCTCGCGAGCGCGGCGAGGCCGGCGACGTGCCGAGCATCCCCGAACAGTTGCGCGCCCTCGCCAGCGCGCCGGTATCGCTCGGGCTCATGGCGAACTGCGCGCTCATGACCGGATCGATGATGATGTTCACCTACACGGCCCCCTACCTCGACGCGGTGAGCGAGGCCGACGTCGATCAGCGCGCACTCGCGTTCAGCTCCTCCGGGGTGGCCGGCATCGTCTGCATCTGGGCAGGCGGAAAGGCCACCGACCGGTGGGGTTCGGACCGCACGCTGGTCGCCGGGATCAGCACCTTCACCGGCATCATGGTGCTCTTGGGCGTGCTCTGGTTCGCCCGCCCCGTACCGTTTTCCGTCCTCCTCGTGGTGGGGACGATCTGGGGCGGCATGGCCTTCTGGAATTCCCCGGCGATTCAAGCGCGCCTCCACCTGCTCGCCGGACCGGCCGCACCGCAGGCATTGGCGCTCAACACGTCGGGCACGTACCTCGGAGTCTCGTTGGGCGGAGCCATCGGAGGCTTGACCCTGAGCAGCCTGGGGGCCGGACTGCTGCCGGCCGTCGCGGCAGTCCTCGGACTGAGCGCATTGGCGCTGCTGGCGCTCGCGATCGGCGCCGCGAAGAAAACGCCGAGCGGTGCGGCAACTGCAACGGAACGCTGAACCCCGCAACGGCGCGGGCCTCGACGTTCACGCCATGCCGGACCTGACGCCGTGGGTGCGCCACGTGCAGCACTTCCCGCTACCCGGCAGGCCGCTGACCGGCGCGCGGGGCCGTGAGTCTTTGGGGCGCCACAGACTCACGGCCCACGCCCGCCCCTTCAGAGCCAGACGAGGCGGAGGTCTCGGATCAACGAGAAGCATTCCAGCGCGCCTTCGGCGGAGTCGGAGTTGCCGGTCCAGCCGTGCGGGCTGACGAACACCGCGCCCGGACCGTCGGCGCCGGGAGCACGGCGAAAGTCCAGGCCCCACAGGTAGATCCGCGCGTCGGTGACCCCATCACCATCGCGCGCGACTTCGCACAACGCGAACTTCCTCGGCTGGTGAGCCCCGGCCAGGTCCTCCAGCACTGCCGGAAGCTCGTCCTCATCCCAAGGGCCCAACGAAAAACGCCGCTCCAACATCCCGACTCCCATCTGCCGATCAACCTGCAAGAAGGTTAGCGAGAAACTTGCTCGTTAACAGTCGCTGATCCAGGTGATCGATCTTCCGGTAACCGATTTGGGTGCAGCGGGGTGCCAAGATGAGCAGCATGGCGATGTCCCCGGACCCGAAGGTGCTCAAGATCCAGATCGGGATCGAGTTGCGCCGCTTGCGTGAGAACGCAGGTCACACAGCAGCCGAAGCAGCAGAGGCCCTGGGCGGCGCGGTACCCAAGATCAGCAAGATCGAGAACGGCAAACAGGCCGCCACACCAGAAGAAGTCGAGAAGCTGGCCGACCTCTACGGCACACCAGCGAAACGCCGGAAGTACTTGGCGAACCTTGCGGCACAGGTCCCGAAACGCAGCCGTCGCCGGACCATGTACCGCGACGCCGTACCGGACTGGGTTCAACGATTCTTCGCCCTGGAATCCGAAGCCACCGAGATGAAGATCTACGAAGTAGAGCTCATCACCGGGCTCTTCCAGATCGAGGACTACGCACGGGCCACGCTGCTCGCATGGGAGCCTGCGGCCGACCCACGGCTCGTGGAAAGCCACGTCAAAACCCGGATGGAACGTCAGGCCGTGCTCGCGCGGACTGACCCGGCGCTCGATCTGCATGTCGTGCTCAGCGAGTCAGCATTGCACCGCGTGCAGGGCAGCCAAGACGTGATGGCGCGACAACTCAACCACCTGCTTGAAGTCTCAGAGCTGCCGAACGTCCGGCTCCAGGTCCTGCCGTTCGACGCCAATCGCATCGCCGTCACTTCATCGGCAGCATTGATGCATCTCTCCGACCAGCAACTTTCGACGGTGTACCTGGAGGACTTCCTCGGCGCCACCTATCTGTGGGAGCCGGAGGAATACACTCGGTACAGCGTCATCTTCGAGCGACTGAGCAACGCTGCACTGCCTGTCCCGAAGACCCGACAACTCATTGCTCGCGTGCTCAAGAAGTACCGGTGACCACCGGGAGGAACAACGATGTCGGCCTTAGCTCTTGAGAATGCCGCTTGGCGCAAATCCAGCTATAGCCAGGGCAACGGCGGCGTGTGCGTCGAGGTTGCTGTTCAGCCGGCTGTCGTCGGTGTTCGGGACTCGAAGGATCCCGATGGCCCGGTGCTCGTCTTCGATTCCGGCTCCTTCGCGCGGTTCCTCGGCACCTTGAAGGGTTAGGCACGCAGAATTGCCCGGTCAGAGCTCGTGAGTGGTTTGGAGTGCTATGGCGCTCCAAACCACTCACGACCCGTGACCTGCGGATAGCTCTGCCCGAAGGCTCCAGAGCCAACTTCCGGAGGATTGCGCGCGTGCCGGGGCTGCCGCACGCTACCCGAGGGATCGCCGCCGCCACCGCGCTGGGCCGCGGCGCACTCGGTGGCTAGGAGGGCTGATGGTGCAACCGGAGCAGAGCATGCGGCCGACGCTGCTCGGCGTCCGGGTTCCCCGCATCGAGGACGACCGCCTGGTCACCGGGCGCGGCCGGTACATCGCCGACGTCGTCCTGCCCGGCATGGTCGAGGCGGCGTTCGTCCGCAGCGACGTTCCGCACGCGCAGGTGCGCGGCGTCGACACTGCGGCCGCGCTGGATTCCCCTGGGGTGCACGCGGCGTTCTCCGGCGCGGACCTCGACGTTCGCGCCGTTCCGGACCTGATGCCGTGGGTGCGGGGTGTGCAGCACTATCCGCTGGCGCGCGACCGGGTGCGCTTCGTCGGCTGCCCGCTGGCGGTGGTCGTCGCCGACGACCGCTACCTCGCCGAAGACGCCGCCGAACTCGTCGACGCCGACCTCGAACCGCTGCCCACCGTCGACACCGCCGAGGACGCCCTCGCCGAGGACGCGCCGCTGCTCTACCCGGAATGGGGCGATAACCTCCTGCTGTCGATGCCCGCCCCGGAGAACCCGGCCGTGGACGAGGCGTTCGACCGGCTGCGCACGATCAGCGGCACCTACACCACGCACCGCCACGCGGCCGTGCCCATGGAACCCCGCGGCGTCGTTGCCGAGTACCGCGACGACCGGCTGACGGTGTGGACCTCCACCCAGGCCGCCTTCATCGTGCGCTCGATGCTCTCCCAGGTGCTGGGCCTGCCGGAACGCGACATCCGGGTGATCACGCCCGACGTCGGCGGCGGATTCGGGCAGAAGAACGAGGTCTACCCCGAGGACTACGTGATCCCGTGGCTGGCGATGCGGCTGCGCCGCCCGGTGCGCTGGCTCGAAGACCGCCACGAGCACCTGATCACCGCCTGCCACGCCCGCGACATGCGCATCGAGCTGTCCGCCGCGGTCCGCGACGACGGCACCATCGCGGCGCTGCGCGGCCGGGTCCGCACCGATCTGGGTTCCGGCGAGGTGTTCCCCGGCGGGTTCGGCCCCAGCCTGGTCGCCGTCGGTTCGCTGTGCGGGCCGTACCGGATTCCGCACCAGTGCGTGGCGGTGCAGGGCGTGGTCACCAACAAGACGCCGCTCGGCGCCTACCGCGGTTTCGGCATGCCGGAGGGCACCTTCGCCATCGAGCGGCTGGTCGACAAGATCGGGCGCGAGCTGGGCATCGATCCGGTCGAGCTGCGCCGCCGGATGATCCTCGAGCCGCACGAGCTCCCCTACGAGACCGCCGCCGGTGCCCGGCTGGACTCCGGCAGCCACCGCGCGGCCTTCGACCGCGCCGTCGAGATCGGCGAGCGGCTGCTGGCCGCCGAACGGGAACGAGCCGAGCCCGGCACGCACCTCGGCGTCGGCTACGCCACCTACATCGAAGGCGTTGCCGCCAGCGCGTTCTCGATCACCGGCACCTTCAGCGGGCAGGACTCCGCGGACGTGCGCTTCGACGCCGACGGCGGCGTCACCGCGGCGGTCGGCATCTCGGCCATGGGCCAGGGCGCGCACACCACGGTGGCCACCCTCGTCGCCGAGGAGCTCGCCCTGCCGATCGAGCAAGTGCGGGTGGTGATGGGCGACACCGACACCGCCCCGTTCGGCCTGGGCAGCTGGGCCAGCCGCGGCGCCGTCGTCGCCGGCGGCGCGATCGCGCAGGCCGCCGAAGTGTTGCGGCGCAAGGGAACCGAGATCGCCGCGCACCTGCTGGAAGCCGCGCCGGAAGACCTGGAGCTCGCCGACGGCGGATTCCAGGTGCGCGGCAGCCCCGGCAGCTCGGTGCCCTGGGAGCGGGTGGCGCGGGTGGCGCTGACCCGCACCTTCGAGCTGCCGCCAGGCGTAGCGCCCGGGCTCGACGCGCGCGCGAGCTACGAGCCGCCCGGGATGGACCACGTGCCGCGTCCCGACGGGAAGATGAACGCCTCGACCACGTACACCAATGCCGCGCACGCCGCGGTCGTCGCGGTCGATCCCGCCACCGGCGAGGTGCAGGTGGTGCGGTACGCGGTCGTGCACGACTGCGGGCGCGTGATCAACCCGCTGACCGTCGCCGGGCAGATCCACGGCGGCGTCGCGCAGGGCATCGGCGGCACGCTCTACGAGCAGCTGCCCTACGAGGACGGCCAGCCGCTGGCCACCACGTTCATGGAGTACCTGCTGCCCACCGCATGCGAGATCCCGGACATCGCAACCGAGGAGTTGTGCAGCCCGGCACCCGAAACCCCGTTCGGGATCAAGGGCGTCGGCGAGGCGGGCATCATCGGCCCGCCGGCCGCGATCGTGCGCGCCGTCGAGCACGCCCTGGAACCGCTCGGGGTGGCCGACATCGACACCACGCCGCTGACGCCATCGGTGGTGCGGCGGCTGATCGAGGAGGCCGCGTCGTGAAGCCGCCACCATTCGACTACGTCCGCCCCGACAGCCTCGGCGAAGCGGTGCGGCTGCTCGCCGCTGACGAGGACGCGAAGGCCCTCGCCGGCGGGCAGAGCCTGATGCCGATGATGAACTTCCGGCTCGCCCGCCCGAGCATCCTGGTCGACATCGGACGCCTGCCGGAGCTGAGCGAGCTGCGCCGCGAGGACGGCGTGCTGGTCATCGGGGCGGGCGTACGGCAGCGGGCCGCCGAGACCTCGCCGCTGGTGCGGCAGGCCTGCCCGCTGCTCGGTCAGGCACTGCGCCACGTCGGCCATCACCAGATCCGCTCCCGCGGCACCATCGGCGGCTCCCTGGCGCACGCGGACCCGGCGGCGGAGCTGTGCGCGGCAGCGTGCGCCCTGGACGCCGAGGTCGTGGTGACGGGCACCGGCGGCCGACGCACCGTGCCCGCCGCCGAGCTGTTCGTCGCGCCCTACCAGACCTCGCTAGCCGCCGACGAGATCCTCACCGAGGTGCGGGTGCCGATCCGCGACGCCCGCCACGGCTTCGCCGAGATCGCCCGGCGGGCCGGGGATTTCGCCCTCGCAGGCGTGGCCGCGGTCCTGGAGTTCGACGGCGGCACCGTGACCCGCGCGCGACTGGCCGGTCTCGGCATCGGCGGCACGGTGAGGAGGCTGCCCGAGGCTGAAAAGGTCCTGCGCGGGCGGGCGCTCGACGCCGATGCGATCGGTGCCGCAGCAGGCGCCGCCGCCGACTCCGCCACGCCGCCCGACGACCTCCACGCCGATCGGGAAACCCGCCGCGCCGCACTGCGCGCGGCAGCACAGCGAGCTCTGGAGCAGGTGGCGCATGACTGACGTCCCGGCCGCGAACCGCGAGATCGCGCTCACCGTCAACGGTCGCGAGGTCCGCCGCCTCGTGCCGGTGCGCCGCCTGCTGGTGGACTTCCTGCGCGACGACCTCGGCCACACCGGCACCCACGCCGGCTGCGAGCACGGCATCTGCGGCGCGTGCACGGTCCTCATCGACGGCGAGCCCGCGCGTTCCTGCATCACGCTGACCGTGCAGGCCGAGGGCACCGAGGTGACCACGGTGGAAGGCCTCACCCCCGACGGGGGCTTGAGCCCGATGCAGCAGGCATTCAAGGACTGCCACGGCCTCCAATGCGGTTTCTGCACGCCAGGATTCATCGCGACGCTGTCCGCCGCCGATCCCGGCGAGCACCCCGACGACGAAGCCATCCGCGAACTGCTGTCCGGGAACCTGTGCCGCTGCACCGGCTACCAGCACATCGTCGACGCCGTCAACAAGGCCTGGGGCCGGGACTAGAGCTCGTAATAGGGGCTGTTTGAGAACTCGTTTGCGTAGTGGTGGCTCCTCGTTGGCTGGTGTGAGGTGAACGGCCCGTTCGTCCCGATAGGCGAGGTGAACAGGCCGTTCGCTTCACCTACCTGACGCCGGTGGGCACCAGCTGGTGTGAGGTGAACGGCCCGTTCGTCCCGATAGGCGAGGTGAACAGGCCGTTCGCTTCACCGCATTGAAGGCACAAGCCGCCCTACCACGACCCCACACCACCACATCCCAAACAGGCTCATAACAGCCCGGCTCAGAGCGATTCGAGGAACGCGAGCGCGACCGACCACGCCTCCGTGGTGGCCTCCGCGTCGTAGTCCGGCAGGTCCGGATCGGTGAACAGGTGCCCGGCGCCCGGGTACTGGAAGATCTCGACGTCCGCCCCGGCCCGCCGCATCTGCAGATACCAGGAGTTCAGCCAGTCGGCCGTCTCGAACGGGTCGGGGTCGGCGACGTGCAGCTGCACGGGCAGGTCGTCGACGGCCGCGTTCTCGGCGATGTCCGAGGTGCCGTGCAGGAGCAGCAGGCCGCGGGCCTTCTCGTCGGCCAGCGCGAGGTTCTGCGAGATGGCCGCGCCCAACGACAACCCGGCGTACACCAGCCCCTTGTCGCTGTGCGGGGCCGCCGCCTGCACGGCGCGGCGCAGCAGCTCGTCCCGGCCGATCTCCTCCGTGATGCGCATGCCGTCCTCGACCGTCTCCGCGGTCCGGCCGTCGAACAGGTCGGGGACGTGCACCTCGTGACCGGCCACGCGCAGCCGCTCGGCGGCGGCTTGCACGGCGGGCCGCAGGCCGAACGCGGAATGAAGCAACAGGATGTCCACGGGGACATCCAATCAGCCCGCCGCACCCAGGGCCCGGGACGGGCACCGGCGCCGAATCATTGCAATAGTCATTGACACAGTCGTCGATGTCATCGATCCTGGTACCTGTTACTCGCGTTAGCAGGTATCGCCGGGTAACGCGAGACCACCGCCGCCACCGTCGCAGGGAGCGCCCATGACCGGCAGCATCGCCCGGGACCACGGAACGCCGCCGCAGTCCGACCGCGCCGATTTCGCGGACCGGCTGCTGCGCTCCTCGGAGATCCTCTCCTACGACCCGGTCCAGAAGGTGGACTGGGAGACGCCGCTGGACACGAGCTACCACGGCACGAGCCCCGAGTGGAGCACGCTCTACGGCACCTCCTACTGGAAGGAGATGACGCCGGAGCAGCAGCGCGAGCTGACGCGCCAGGAGGCCGCGTCGGTGGCGAGCACCGGCATCTGGTTCGAAATGATCCTGCAGCAGATGGTGCTGCGGGACTTCTACGCGAAGGACCCGACCGATCCCGCCTTCCAGTGGGCGCTGACCGAAATCGCCGACGAGTGCCGGCACTCGATCATGTTCGCGCGCGGCGCCGCGAAGCTGCGCGCCCCGGCGTACCGGCCGACGCGGTTGGTGGTGGAGCTCGGCCGCGTGTTCAAGACCGTCGCCTTCGGCGAGGCCGCCTACGCGGCGATCCTGGTCGCCGAGGAGGTCCTGGACGTCATGCAGCGGGACTGGATGCGCGACGAGCGGGTCGTGCCGTTCGTCCGGACGGTGAACAACATCCACGTCGTCGAGGAATCGCGGCACATGAAGTTCGCCCGCGAGGAGACCAAGACCCGGCTGGAGGGCGCGGGCCGGCTGCGGCGGCAGATCACCGCGGTCGTGGTGGCCGGCGCGTCGTACTTCATCGTCACCAGCATGTGGAACCGCAAGGTGTACGAGAACGCCGGGCTCGACCCGAAGCGGGCCATCCGCGAGGCGAAGGCGAACGAGCACCACAAGTCGATGCTGCGCTCCAGCTGCGCCGGCCTGATGGAGTTCCTCAGCTCCGCCGGGCTGCTCACCAAGGCGTCGCACTGGTTCTACAAGCGCGCGAACCTGATCTGAGCCCATGGCGTACGCGATCACCCAGACCTGCTGCAACGACGCGACCTGCGTGAAGGTCTGCCCGGTCAACTGCATCCACCCGACGCCGGACGAGCCGGACTTCGGCACCACCGAGATGCTCTACATCGACCCCGCCTCCTGCATCGACTGCGGCGCCTGCGCCGATGCCTGCCCGGTCGAGGCGATCTTCCCGGTGGAGCACCTGACCGCGCCGCTGCAGGCGTACGCCGAGGTCAACGCCGCCTACTACGCGGGCGCGGAGCCCACGGCGGAGACTGCCGATCCGGCGCCGAACTTCCACCGCTGGGGGCCGCCGGTGTTCGGCCGCGCCATCCCCAGCGACTTCGCGCCGCTGGACGTCGCGGTCGTGGGCACCGGCCCCGCGGGCATGTACGCGGTGGAGGACCTGCTCCTGCGCACCAATTCCCGGGTCACGCTGATCGACCGGCTGCCCGTCGCGGGCGGGCTCGTGCGCTACGGCGTCGCGCCCGACCACCCGTCGACGAAGAAGATCGGCGAGACCTTCAGCCGCTTCCACACCCACCCGCGGCTGCGGCTGCGCCTGGGCGTCGAGGTCGGCAGGGACGTCACCGCTGCCGAGCTCGCCGCCCGGCACGACGCGGTGATCTACGCCGTCGGCGCCTCCTCGGCGCGCCGGCTCGGCATTCCCGGCGAGGACCTGCCCGGCAGCGTCGCCGCCACCACCCTCGTGGGCTGGTACAACGGGCACCCGGACGTCCCGGCCGACGCGATCGACCTCTCGGCGGAGCGGGTGGTCGTGGTGGGCAACGGCAATGTCGCGCTCGACGTGGCCAGGATCCTGACCGCGGATCCGGTGGCCTTGGAAGGCACCACCATCTCCCCCGCCGCGCTGGCGCAGCTCCGGTCGAGCAAGGTCCGCGAGGTCGTGCTCCTCGGCCGCCGCGGCCCCGAATCCGCCGCGTACACGACGCCGGAGCTGCTCGCGCTCACCCAGCTCGACGACGTCGAACTCGTCGTGGACGGCCACGACGCGCAGATCGGGGCGGCCATCGAGACGGCACCCGCCGGCGGCAAGGCGAGCCTGCTCCGGGGCCTCGCGCGCGAGGCCGTCGACTGGTCCGCGCCTCCCCGGCACGGGCGCCGCCGCATCGTGCTCCGCTTCCACTCCGCGCCGGTGGAGATCAGCGGCGACACGCAGGTGCGCGCGCTCCGCGTTACCGGCCGCGCCGACGAGGTGGAGATCACCGCTGGCCAGGTGGTGCGGGCGATCGGTTACCGGGGCACGGAACTGCCCGGCCTGCCCTTCGACGAGGACACCGGCACCGTCCCGCACGCGGACGGCCGGGTGGACGGACGGCCGGGGACCTACGTCGTGGGCTGGATCAAGCGCGGCCCCACCGGCGGCATCGGCGCCAACCGGACGTGCGCCCGGGAAACGGTCGACGCACTGCTCGACGACGCCATCGCCGGCCGCCTCCCGGCATCGCGCTGAGGCGGCCTCGCCGGACCCGCGGCAGGGGTTTGCCCCACCCCGCCGCGGGTCCGGCGAACTCCCGGGACTCGTAGAATCCGAGGGCAACGGTAGTCGCGAAGGCGAAGCAGCGATGTCCTCGAATCTGGGATCGTCCCAGCAGCAGCACTGGCAGGCGGCCTACCGGGACCATCCCCACATGTACGGGGACGCGCCCTCGGAACCCGCGCGCTACGCCGCCGAGCTGTTCCGCACCCGCGGCGCGCGTTCCGTGCTCGAACTCGGCGCCGGTCACGGGCGCGACGCCAGGCACTTCGCCCGCGCCGGTTTCACCGTGCACGCCACCGATTTCAGCCCCGTCGGCCTGCAGCAGCTGGCCCAGGACGCCGAGCGGGACGGGCTCGCCGAGCGGATCACCACCGCCGTCCACGATGCGCGCGAGCCGCTGCCGCTACCCGACGAGAGCGTGGACGCCGTGTTCGCGCACATGTTGCTGTGCATGGCTTTGTCCACAGCGGACATTCGCGCGCTCGTCGGCGAGATCGGGCGGGTCCTGCGACCCGGCGGCACGCTCGTCTACACCGTCCGCCACACCGGCGACGCGCACTGGGGCGCCGGAATCTCGCACGGCGACGACATCTACGAGCACGGCGGTTTCGCGGTGCACTTCTTCGGGCGGGCCCTCGTGGACGACCTCGCCGCCGGCTGGCGCCTCGACGGGGTCCACGCGTTCGAAGAGGGCGAACTGCCCCGCCGACTGTGGCGCGTCACCCAGACCCGCCCGTCGAGTCCTCAGTAGACGGATCAGGCGCTTACGAGCGGCGGCGAGGTTTCCCTCGCTTGGGAGCGCCGGAACGCGGCTGCCGGTTGCCACCGGCCGGCTTGCGGGCGGCGGCCTTCTTGCCGTCGCCTTCGGGACGCTTGCGCTTCGCCTGCGCCGGGGCCGGTGGGCGTCCGCGCGTGCTGTTGACGGTCCGCCCGCGGACGATCCCGATGAACTGCTCCATCAGGTCGGTGGTCTCGTCCTCCAGCCACGACAGCGCGACCCGCGACTGCGGCACGTCGACGATCGGCCGGTAGGTGAGGTCCCGGCGGTGGTGCAGCCGGGCGAGCGACTGCGGGACGACGAGCAGGCCCACGCCGGCGGCCACCAGCTGGATGGCGTCCGCGGTCGTGGCCGGGCGCTCGATCGCCGGGCGGCCGGGCGGCCGCTCCCAGTCGAGGGTGTCGTCGAGCGGGTGCAGCACGAGCTCGTCGGCGAGGTCGTCGACGGACACCTCTTCGGCCGTGGTCACGACGTGGTCCTTCGGGACCACGACCACCGTCGTCTCGGTGTAGAGCGGGATCGCGTGCAGGCCCTCCCGGTCCGTCGGCAACCGGAGGAGGACCGCGTCGGCGTCACCGGCCCGCACCAGGCCGGCGGCTTCGGCGGCGGTCACCTGCACGAGGTGCAGCGGGACCTCGGGCGACCGCTCGTGCCAGGTCCGCGCCCACTTGCCGGGCGTCACCCCCGGCACGTATGCGAGCGTGAACGAGGGTTGTCCGTCCGAGCCTGTCACGTGGCCAGGCTACCGGGCGTCGTCGCAGGTAGTGCGCACCCGGTCGATACCCTTGAGGGCATGACGTCGCAGAAGACTCCCCAGACGATGAAGCCCGCGACCGCGGCGAAGAAGCTGAACGTGTACCTCGAGGCCACCCCCGCGGAGTTCCAGGAGGGTGTCGTCTCGCGCGACGAGTTGAACGCCCTGCAGACCAGCCCGCCGGAGTGGCTGCGCGAGCTGCGGCGCGACGGCCCCCACCCGCGGCAGGTCGTCGCGGCGAAGCTGGGCGTCTCCATCGGCGGCCTCGCGCGCGGCGGGGTCACCGAGGCGCTCACCACGGAGCAGATCGAGACGTTGAAGGCGGACAACCCCGAGTGGCTCCAGCAGGAGCGCGCCACCCAGGCGGATGTCCGCAAGGAGACGGCGCGCATCAAGGAGAAGGCGGCCGAACGCCGCCAACGGCGTCCCTGACGCCGACCACCGGCGCCGCCGGCGGGGTCGGGCGGCGCCTCCGCGGTCTCACCAGCCGCGGGCACCGTCCCACTGCTCGCGCAGGAGGTCCGCGTGGCCCGCGTGGCGGGCGGTGTCCAGGGCGACGTGGCAGAGCGCCCAGCGGAGCGTGTAGTCGTCGGCCGTCTGGGCGCCGGTGCTGTCCAGTTCCAGATCGTCGATGATGCGGTCGCTGTCCCGGCACGCTTCGCGGTAGCGGGCCAGCAGATCGGGCAGGGACTCGTCGGCGGACGTGATCCAGTCGCCGTCGGGGTTCTGCGGGTCGAACGGCATCGGCACGTCCCGGCCGCCGAGGACGACCTGGAACCAGTGCTGTTCCACGGTGGTCAGGTGCTTGACGATGCCCGCCAGCGAGGTGTTCGAACGCGTCGGGTTGTACCGGGCGCCGTCTTCGGAGAGCCCGGCCACCTTGCCCAGGATGGTGTTGCGGCCGAACTCCAGCCAGGCCTGGAGCATTTCCTTCTCCCCGAGCCCGTGCTTCGGGATCCGACGCTGCGGAGCGTCTGCGCAAACCGGAACGTGCTGCGCCATGTGCGTCTCATCTCTGCTTGCCTGCAACGGGAAAACCGAGCGCGGGTCGGCGGCGGACGAACGGCGCGGATCACGATCGCCTCCCAGAGTTCGTCGCACCAGACCGCACTCGACCGACATTTTCGAATGTCGGTGACGCTCACAGCTTATGATCACAAGCTAGAGTCTGTCCATGGCATTGGAATCAAAGGAAGCCAAGGGGTGAAGGTGGCGGAAGAACCGGACGCGGTCGACCACGCGCTGCTGGCCGAACTCCAGGAGGACGGCCGGATGACGCACGCCGAGCTGGGGCGCCGGGTGGGGCTGAGCGCACCCGCGGTGGCCGAGCGGCTGCGCCGGCTGGAGCGGCTCGGCGTGATCACCGGCTATGCCGTCCGGCTGAACCCCGCGAAGCTGGGCTTCCACGTCGTCGCGTTCATCCGGCTGGCCGCGTTCGGCACCGAGCCCGCCGAGGGCTCGATCGACCGGCTGACGGAGATCCCGGAAGTCCTGGAGTCGCATCACGTCGTCGGCGACGACTGCTGGATCTTCAAGGTGGCGGTGCCGGATGTCGGCCGCCTGGAGGAGATCCTCGGGTCGATGACCGCGCTGGGCCGGACGACCACCTCGATCGTGCTGTCCTCCCCGGTGACCGGGAACAAGCTCCCGATCTCCGGCGAACCCGCCGGCTGACCGGGCAGGACACCGGCTCGGCCGGCCCGGAGCCGGGCCGGCCGACGCGATCACGCGGTCGGGGCTCCGGCGACGCGGCGCTCCCCGCCGTTGCGCGCCTGCCATTCCCGGTAGACGTCGACGGCGGCGTCGCGGGGGTGGTAGGTCATCGGCAGGCGGCGCTCGTCCCAGTCCCTGGCGAACTCGCCGTAGAAGGTGGTGAGCTCGAAGTACTTCCGGTCGTCCACGTAGTGCGGCTCGTAGTCGTCGCGGGTGGTGAGGAAGACCACCTCGTCGGGGCTGCAGTAGTACAGCGAGCCCAGGCACATCGGGCACGGGTGCGCCAGGACGTAGATGGTGGCGCCGGTGAGGTGCTCGGTACCGAGCTTCGTGCAGGCCTCGCGGATGGCGAGGATCTCGGCGTGGGCGGTGGGGTCGCCGGTCTGGGCCACCTTGTTGGGGCTTTCCGCGACGATCTGGCCGTCCTTGACGATCACCGTCGCGAACGGGCGGCCGCCCTCGGCGACGTTCTGCCGCGCGAGGTCGATGGTGCGCTGTGCGAAGTCCACAGGATTCCTTCCTCCGGTTGCGCTGAGCGTTTTTCATCCTGGTCGGCCTGCAGTCGCGGGCCGCAAAGCTGCACGTCGACGGGATATCGCATGCGCCACAGGCGCATAACCCACCCACGACACCTGCACCGCCGCGGGTTCTCAGGGGCTTCCTGGCGAGGACGGCCCCTCCGCCGCGTATTGGACATACATCAGGAGGGGCACCCACAGACCAGGAAGCCTCTGAGGTTCCGCCACCCGCACCGCCACCCAAAACGAGGCTGGAAAAACCTCACTGGTTCGGGTCCGCCTCAGAAGGGCTTGGTCGGCAGGTACTTGCCGTCGAGGGTGATCACGGCGCGCTCGCCGCCCTCGGGGTCGGCGACCTTCTTGACGTCCAGCCGGAAGTTGATGGCGCTGATGATGCCGTCGCCGAACTGCTCGTGGACCAGGGCCTTCAGGGTGGTGCCGTAGACCTGGAGCATCTCGTAGAAGCGGTAGATGGTCGGGTCGGTCGGGACACCGCCGTCGATGGAGCCGCGGGTCGGGATGGTCTGCAGCAGCATCGCGGCGTCGTCGTCGAGGCCCAGCAGTTCGGTGACGGCCTTGGCCGCCGCCTCCGGCAGGGCGTGCTGGCCGAGGACGGCGGCGGTGACGAAGGCCGTCGACAGGCCGGCGGCCTCGGCGATCTGCTGCCAGGTCAGGTCTTTGCGGGTCTTGGCCTCCACGGCGGCCGCGGCCACGGACTGGCGGGCGGTGGGGTCGAACTGGGCGTGCGGCATGGGGCGTGCTTCCTTTCGGGTGGCCGCCGCGCGCTGCGGCGGGGTTTCCGCCCGCGGTACCGGGGCGGTTGCGTCCTGCCTCGTGAGCGTTTTGGAGTGCCATGGCGCTCCAAAACGCGCACGAGCCGGGGTCAGGCGACCTGGGGGCGGAGGTCGCCGGCGTCGAGCTCGTCGACGGTGCCGGTCGGGATGTCGAAGATCCAGCCGTGCATTCGCACGGTGCCCTTCGCGAGGGCCCGCGCCACCGACGGATGGGTGGCGAGGTTCGCCAGTTGCGCGGCGACGTTGTCGCGGACCAGCGCGCCCACGGCATCGCGATCGCCGGGTGCGGTGCGGCCGGGAGCGGAGTCCGCGTGGCGCAACCAGTCGGCGATGGCGGGCATGCCGGTCAGGTCGTGGCCCTCGGCGATGGCGGTCATCGCGCCGCAGGCGGAGTGACCGCACACGACGATGTCCGACACGCCCAGGACCGCGACGGCGTACTCGATGCTCGCGGTGACGCCGTCCGCGCCCGGGGCGTAGGCGGGCACCAGGTTGCCCGCGGTCCTGATGACGAACAGCTCGCCCGGCTCCTGCTGGGTGATCAGCTCGGGCACGACTCGCGCGTCCGAGCAGCCGACGAACAGCGTGCTCGGCCGGTGGACGGCGCCGAGGCCGGCGAACAGGTTCGCCTTGGCCGGGAAGACCTCTTCCTGGAAGCGGCGGATTCCCTCGGCGAGGTGGTGCATGCCCACTCTCCTTCCGGACTTCTGCGGGGACCGACCACTCAACCGTGCACCAGCTGGGGCGATAGTGTCCAAGTCGCACTTCGCATGATCACGATTGGTCTCATCTATAGTCGCGCCATGCCCCTCGAGCTGCGCCATCTGCGCTACCTGCTCGCGGTCGCCGAGCACGCGAACTTCACCCGCGCCGCCGAGGACCTGCACATCTCCCAGCCGACGCTGTCGCAGCAGATCAAGCAGCTGGAGAAGTCGCTGGGCGTGCGACTGCTGGACCGCACCGGCCGCACCGTGCGCCTGACCGACGCGGGCGCGACCTACGCCGACCACGCCCGGCGGGCGCTGCGCGACCTGGCCGCAGGTCGGCGCGCGGTGCTGGACGTCCAGGACCTCACCCGCGGCCACCTGCGCCTGGCGATGACGCCGACCTTCACGGCCTACCTGATCGGGCCGCTCGCCGGCGAGTTCCACGACCGGCACCCGGGAATCCGCCTGGACGTCCGGGAGATGACCCAGGACCGGATCGAATCCGCCCTGCTCGCCGACGAACTCGACCTCGGCATCGCCTTCGAAGGCGCGCATCTGCCGGGCATCGAGAGCACCGCGCTGTTCGCCGAATCCCTCAGCCTCGTCGTGGGTCCCGGCCATCCGCACGCCGGGCGGGCCCTGCCCCTGCCGGTCGCCGAAGCGGCGCAGCAGCAGCTGGCCCTGCTCAGCCAGGACTTCGCCACCAGGGGCCACATCGACGCCTACTTCGCGCGGCACCGGGCGCAGATGCCGATCGCGGTCGAGACCAACACGATCACCGCGCTGACCGAGATCATCCAGCGCACCGCGCTGGCCACCGTGCTGCCGGACGCCATCACGCGGGAACACCCCCGCCTGCACCCGATCCCGCTCGATCCCGGGCTCCCGAGCCGCACCGTCAGCATCCTGCGCCGCGAGAACGCCTACCTCAGCGCGGCGTCCCGGGCACTGATCCGGCTGACGCACCGCTGGGCGCAGACGTAGCCACCGGTGCCCGCCAAGAAATCGTCTACTTAGGACTTGCGGCGCGACACAGGCGGTTCTCCCCTGGATTCAGGGACTTCCGGCCGCCTGGATCACACCCTCGACCGCCCGATCGATCCGGTCCGCGATCTCGTTCGGCTCGGGACGTCCGGCGTCCAGCCAGGCCATGATGGCCTCCAGGCACACGGCGGTGGCCAGCTGCGCGGCCCAGTCCGCCCACGGCCCGGCGGCGATCGCGCCGGCCAGCCGCGCGCGCACCTCTTCGGTCATGGCCGCGCGGAGCTCGTCGACCTCCGCGCAGAACTCGGGCTCCCTGGCGGCGTGCCGGAACAGCAGCCGGAATCCGGCGGGCTCGGCATCGGCCCACCGGAGCAGCGCGTGCGCGCTCTCGCGGCCGACCTCCACGTCGGTCGCCGCGGCCAGCCGGGCGATCGCCCGCTCCAGCACGGCGCGGTACAGGTCGGTCTTGGACTCGAAGTGCCGGTACAGGATCACCCGGCTGATCCCGGCCTCGGCGGCGACTTCGTCCAGCCCGGTGCCCGCGAACCCGGTGCGGGCGAAGGCATTCGTGGCCGCGGCGAGGATCTGCTCGCGGCGCTCCGCCCGGGGCAGCCGCCGCACCGGCTCCTGCTGGATCTTCGACATCGGGCTTGAGAGTACACCCGAGGATGTTTATGGTCAGATGTTCACATCAAAGTAAACATCGCGGAGGCGACATGCCCGCCGAGGACCTGCCCGACCTGCCCACGTCACCACCGCCCCTGCGGACCGCCGAACGCGGCGGGCCCGGCCTGCCGCGCTACGCCCGGGAAGACGTCGAGATCGGCGGCGTCACGATCCGCGCCGGCGAGGCGGTGCTGCTCGACACGACGCTCGCCAACTTCGACGGCTCGGCCTTCGAAGAGCCGGACCGCTTCGACGTCACCCGTGCGCCCAACCCGCACCTGGCGTTCGCCCACGGCCCGTGGCACTGCCTCGGCGCGCCGCTGGCCCGGATCGAGCTGCGGACGGTGTTCGCATCGCTGCTCCCCCGGTTCCCGTCCCTGCGGCTGGCCGTGCCCGTCGAGGAGTTGCGGCTCAGCGCCGACTCGTTCACCAGCAAGCTGGTGGAGTTGCCGGTGACCTGGTGACGGGACCACCAGGTCACTGCGTTCAGCCCTGCCGGGCTCGCCGGGCGGATTCCGCCGACACGGCGCGCATCTCCTCGCGGTAGCGCTGGGCGAGGTTCCAGCGGCGAGATTCGAGGGCGATGTTCATGTGGTGCTCGGCGCGGCGGGCCCGGTCGTCGAGCTCCGCCTCGGTGCATTTGTGCAAAATCATCTGGCTGTCCGGGAAATCGTCGTCTTCGCCGTTCACGCGGCGACCGGCTGCTGCGCGGCTTCGATGTCGACGGCGGCCTGCACCGCGTCGAGGTGCGTGCGGTAGACGGTGCGGGCGTGCTCCGGACCGGGGTTGGCCCGGGTGCCTTCCTGATCGCAGATCCAGGTGCCCATGAACAGGTTTCGGTAGACGTGGGGCCGCTGGTAGGAGGAGGGACGCGGATCGAGCGTGCGGACTGCCGGGTGTCCGGTGGCGGATCGGGGGGTGTGCATGGTGTTCTTTCCTGAGGGGTATCTGTTCGGTACGGAACCCAGCTTGGCCCGCGAGGCCCCCGGGGGAATACGGGAGTTCTACGTAGTGACTACCTAAATCCGGGACCTTCGCCTCTGTCCGGGTCGCCGCTTCCCGGTCGGCACGCGAGCACCGCGGAAGCGCACGGGCTCCGGATTCCGAACGGTAGGCTCGAACGCGGAAGTCCTGCCATGGCTGAGCAATCGGGGGCCGACATGGCGACCAGCGACGGACAACGGATCGAACTGCAGCGCCGCACGATCGCCGAGCACATCGACGCGGAGAACGCCCACGACTGGTCGCGGGTGTACGGCACCTTCATCCAGGACGAGCACGCCTACTACGACGTCGTCCCGCTGAGCACGCGGTACGCGGGGTTCGAGGGCGTCCAGGACTTCTACCAGATCCTGGAGACCGCCGTTCCGGACTTCCGCGTCACCGTGAACGCCGAGTACGACATGCCCGGATCGTCCGTGCGCGAGGTGACGGTCAGCGGCACGCACCAGGGCGAGTACTGCGGCATCCCGCCGACCGGCCAACGTGTCTCGTTCGAGCTGGCGGCGTTCTACCTGTTCCGCTCGGACGACGCCGCGAAGCTGCTCGCGGAGCGGATCTACTTCGACAACGAGACCGTGCTGCGCCAGATGCGCGGCGAGGAGAACGCGCCGATCGGCATCGGCCTGGCCCCGACCTGATCCGCATCGGACCAGTGGGCTTCGGCCGCAGGCATCGCCGTGTGCCGCGCCGTCGGCTGCGTGGTCACCCGGATCGACGGCACCCCGCTCGCGGAGACGAGCCGCGGTCTCGTCGCGGCCGCCGACGCGGAAACCCACGAGCTGCTGATGTCGGTGATCCGCGACCTGCGCTAGCGGTGTCCAACGAGGCCGGCCGGCAACCTCGCGAGAAATCCACCACCACCTGCTCGAACGCGGCGATCACTGGACGTGGCGGCTGTCGTCATCCGGGGATGATCTCTCGCGAAATCGGCCCCGCCCCGGGCGGGTGCCCGCTAGGTGGCGCCCTCGGTCTTGCGCTGTGCCGCGACCCACGCCGCGATCTGGGTGCGCGAGCCGAAGTCGAGCTTGGTCAGGATGTGCTCGACGTGCGCCTCCGCGGTGCGCTGGCTGATCACCAGGTTCGCCGCGATCTCCTTGTTGGACATGCCGCGGGCGACGGCCTCGGCGACCTGGAGTTCGCGCCGGGTCAGGGGTCCGCCCTGCCGGTCCCCGGCCGGCGGGGCCGGGTTCTGCACCGGAACCGACCGGGCCTGGCCCCGAACCATCATCGGGAGGCTCTGCGCCAGCGGTAGCTTCGCGGTTTCCGCGGCGAGCTTGTCGAAGACGCCGTCCCCCAGCTCCGCGCGTGCTTCGGCTTCGGCCCGGCTCCGGTAGTCGATCAGCTGCTGCGAGCCCAGCAGCGGGATCCCGACCAGCGGCCAGATCCGCCCGAGGACGCCGAACAGCCTGGCGGCCTGGTCGTGTTCGCCCAGCGACACGTGCGACCACGCCAGGACCTCCACCGCTACCCCGAGGCCGAACAGGTCGTTGAAGCGGCATTTGATGCCGATGCCCTCGCGAAGATCCGCGATCGCGGCCTTCGCGTCGCCCCGCATCCAGCGCGCGAGGCCGCGCACCACGAGCGACCACGAGCGGGTCCACAGCTCGCCGGCGGCCGCCGTGATCCGCAGGCATTCCTCGGCGTGCTCGATCGCGTTCTCGTCATCGCCCTGCAGGCACGCCACCAGGCCCGCCTGGACCAGCGACATGACCATCGGGCTGGTGATCTCCTCGCGCGTGCGATGCCGTGACCACGCCTTAATGCACAGGTCGTGGGCCTGCTCCAGCTCGCCTTCGGCCAACGCGGCGACGCCCCGCAGGTGCATGCCGAAGGACGCCAGGCTGGGATCGTCGAGCTCCTGGGCGATCGCGATGCACCGTTCGGCCGTGGACCGGCCCCAGGCCACATCGCCCTGGTGCGAAGCCAGCCAGCTGCAGACCCACAGATCGGTCGCCCGGGCCGCGGTCGGACTCGCATCCAGCGCCAGCAGGCGGTCGAGCCACTGCCGTCCCTCGGCGATGAGCCCGCAGGCCGTCCAGTAGAACCACAGATCTCCGGCCAGGCGGAGCCCGGCCTGCACGTGCTCGGGCTTCGACGCGCAGAACTCCATGGCCGCCCGCAGGTTGTCGTGCTCGGTGGTGATGCGGGCGCGCCATTCGAGCTGGCGCGGGCCGAACCACTCGCGGGCGGCGCGTTCGGCCAGGCCGAGGTACCAGTCCCGGTGCCGCAGGCGGAGCCGGGCCCCCTCCTCCTCGTCCTGCAGGCTCTGGCCGTACTCGCGGACGGTCGACAGCAGCTGGTAGCGGGTGCCGGCGGGAAGATCCCCGGTCGGGTTCGCGGTGCGGATCAGGATCGACTTGTCGATCAGCGACGCGATCAGGTCCAGCACGCGGTCCGGGGCGAGGCCGTCGCCGCTGCAGACGTGCTCCACGGCCGCCAGGTCCATGCCGCCGGCGAAGACCGACAACCGCGCCCACAGCATGCGTTCCTCGGCCGAGCACAGCTCGTAGCTCCAGTCCATGGTCGCCTGCAGCGTCTGGTGCCGCGGCAGGGACGTGCGGTTCCCACCGGAGAGCAGCCGGAAGCGGTCGCCGATCCGCAACAGCAGTTCGTCCAGCGACAGGAACCGGGTGCGGGCCGCCGCCAGTTCGATCGCCAGCGGGATCCCGTCGAGCGCCCGGCACAACTCGACGATGGTGCTTTCCCGGCCCGCGGGGCACCGGAAGCCCGCGGCCGAAGCCCGGTCGATGAACAACCGCACCGAATTGGACGTGCCCGCGCCCCCGTCGACCTCCGCCGGCCCGGGCACCGGCAGCGTCGGCACGACGAGGACGTGTTCGCCGTAGACCTCGAGCGGCTGCCGGCTCGTGGCCAGGATCCGCAGCCCGGGTGCGGCGTCGAGCAGCACGGCGCCGGCCTTGAGGCACCCGTCCAGCACCTGCTCGCAGTTGTCCAGCACGATCAGGAGGTCCTTGTCCCGGACGTATTCGGCGAGCACGGAGTCCACGCCCCGGGACGACCAGTCCTGGATGCCGAGCGTCTGGGCGATGGTGTGCACCACCAGGTCGTCGTCGCGCACCTCGGCCAGCTCGACCAGCCACACGCCGTCCCGGTGGGCACGGCCCAGCTGCGCGGCGACCCGCAGCGCCAGCCTGGTCTTCCCGACCCCACCGACACCGGTCAGCGTCACCAACCGGGAGCGGGACAGGAGTTCTCGCACATCGGCGCACTCCTGCCGACGGCCCACGAAACTCGTTCGCTCGGCGGGGAGATTTCCCACCAGCCTGCGCGACGTTCGACTGGCCATTTCGGCCCCACAACGAAGTAGCGGCACCGGGCGCGCAGCGCCCGCCTTTTTCACCGCCAGCCTACGGCGGGTGCGGCCCCGAATGCGAGCTGTGCACCTGGCCCCCGTGCCGCAAGGTTGCGCGGAACCGTGCGGACAGGGTCGCGGGCGGCATGCCGGAGCCGTCGGTCCGGCGTTCTCGGGCGTCGGTCGACATTGGACCGCCGAGCGCTCGCGGTTGCTGCTTCCTGTTAGCCTTCTCCGGTGTCGGACGCAGGACGTAACCGGGGACGAAGGGGCCAGGACCAGCGCGGGGGTGGCCGCTCCCGAGGGCTCCGGGTCAGCACCCGGAACGCGCTTTTCCAGCAGTGGCAAGCATTGTTGTCGAACCGAACGAAGCGGCAGCGTTCCGGCGAGTTCCTGATCCACGGCGTCCGGCCGATCACGCTGGCGGTCGAGCAGGGCTGGCCGCTGCACAACCTCCTGTACCCGTCGGGCCGGAAGCTGTCCACCTGGGCCCGGCGGCTGATCGACGAATGCGACGCGACCGCCGTGGAGGTGCACCCGGATCTGCTCTGGGAACTCGGCGAACGCGAATCCGAGACGCCGGAGCTGATCGCCGTCGCCGCCCTGCCCGCCGACGACCTCGACCGGCTGCCGGTCGGGCAGGACTTCCTCGGCCTGGTCTTCGACCGGCCCACCAGCCCCGGGAACATCGGCACCCTGGCCCGCTCCGCGGATGCCTTCGGTGCCGGCGGCCTGATCGTCAGCGGACACGCCGCGGACGTCTACGACCCGAAGTCGGTGCGCGCCAGCACGGGCTCGCTCTTCTCGGTCCCCGCGGTCCGGGTGCCATCGCCGCAGGACGTGCTCGACTGGGTTGACGGGCACCGGCGGCGCGGCGTGCCGATCGTGGTCGTGGGCACCGACGAGCGTGGCACCGCCGAGATCACCGACTTCGACTTCACCCGGCCCGTGCTTCTGGTGATCGGCAACGAGACCTCGGGGATGAGCGCGACCTGGCGCGACCTGTGCGACGAGATCGTCCGGGTTCCTATCGGAGGCGCCGCGAGCTCGCTCAACGCGGCCTCGGCGGGGACCGTGGTGCTGTACGAGGCCGCTCGGCAGCGCGGCTTCCCCGCGGCCGGCTGATCACCCGGACCCGCCCGCAGCCAGGGACGGATCTGTCCCCTCACAGGTCCGCCGCTCGATGCGAGACTGGACGGCGGCGAGCAGCGCGACCTCCTCGCGGCGCAGGCTCGACCGCGGCGTTGACGCCGCGACCTACGCCGAGAACCGATTTATCGGCAGGACAAACCAGGTTTTGTTCCTCAGTAGACGGAGATCGCTATTCGGCACGAGCGCGCCATCGCGGCACGCTCAGCGTCGTCCAGGCGCGCAGCAGCCACTCCACCGGGCCGTAGGCGTGGCGGCGCAGCCAACACCGGCTGCCCGCGGCCTGCAGCGCGAACAGAGCCAGCGCGATCGCCGCGACCCCGGCCGGCGAGATGCGGCCCACCAGCGCCGCTCCGTAGCCGGTGAAGATCAGGGCGCAGACGAGGGACTGACCGAGGTAGTTGGTCAAGGTCATCCGGCCCGCCGGCGCCAGCGCCGCGACCACTGCGCGGCCGTAGCGACCGCGGGCAAGGCGGAGGACCGTCGCGGCGTAAGCGGCGGCCAGCAACGGGGCGCTGATCACGTCGACTCCCAGCGCGAAGACCTCGTAGGCCGACCCCGGATGGCCGAGGCTCGCATACGCGTACACGACTCCGCCCAGCAACCCGACCGTGAAGCCCAAGATCTGGAGCCACCGCAGAACCCGCCGATGCCGGGCAGTATCGGCGAGGGCGCGGTGACGTCCGGCCGCGAGGCCGAGCAGGAAGGCGGCGAGCGCCGACGGGGCCTGGAAGAAGACCAGCAGGAACACCACGTCCGGCAGCTGCGCCAGATGCGCACCGATGATCGACGCCGGGCCTCCGCGCAGGGCTTCGGTCGCCTCCATCGCGCCGGCCGTCGAAACCGGGGCAACACCATCGATGGTGAGCGCGAGAAGCAGATACCCGGCCGCAGTGATCGCGAGCAGCGTGACGGCGGCGAACACCGCCGTGCGCGGCCGGATCCGGTGCAGGGCAAGGAGGATCAGCCCAAGCACCCCGTACGTGGTGAGGATGTCACCGGGGAAGAGCACCACGGCGTGCACGACACCGATCACGAACAAGCCCGCGAGGCGTCGCAGGAAGCGCGGCGCGAACCGGGCGCCGCTGCGTTCGGCGGAGGCCAGCTGCAAGGTGAGGCTGTAGCCGAACAAGAAGGAGAACAGCAGGAAGAACTTGGCCTCGAAGAACACCGCCACCAGCCATCGGACCAGCTCGTCGAGCGGCCCGCCGAAGGCCGGGTCTTCCACACCGGTGCCGTGGTAGGCGGAGGCCAGGTAGCCGATGTTGACCATCAAGATCCCGAACAGCGCGAAGCCGCGCAGCGCATCGACCTGCGCCAGACGCGTGGTCGCTACCCCGGGGCGGGATGCGGTCGTCTGGATCACGCCGCCCTCCTGTCGTCGTTCAGCTGTTGCACTGCCCTACCTCCCAAGTTTCGGTTATCTTTAAAACTATCGTTTTCAAAACGAACGTAGTAAATTTGAACACATGATGTGGTTGCCCACGAAAGCGGGAGGGTGAAGAGCGCGGACACGGCGGGCCCTGTACGAACGCCACGGCTTCACCGCCCGTGCGCACCCAGCAGACGCCGTTCCTGCGCGACCTGATGGGATTCGGTGCCGTGACGACCATGAACCGCCCCGTCACCGCGGCGGACCTGTCCAGCGGGAGGCCGCGATGAACGCCGGGGAGAACACCCACCAGGTGAAGCGCCCGGAGATCCCGACGCGACTGCTGGTGCACGCCCTCGTCCGCGAGGACGGCACCGTCGACGCCGCCGAGCTCTACGCGGTCGCCGGCATCCTCGGCATGTCCGACCAGCAGGTCCGGCTGTGCATCAAGCGCCTCGTCGCCGAGGGGCAGTTCACCCATGAAGGACGCGGGCGGCGAGCCCAGCTCCGGGCCGTCGCCGACAGCACCGGCTCCATCGTTCCCGACGCCGATCACCTTCGTCACGCCTACCGCCAGGACCTGGGGATCGCGCCGTGGGACGGCACGTGGCACCTCTTCGCCTTCGCCATCCCGGAATCTCTCCGGACCGCCCGGGACGCGCTGCGCGGCACCCTCCTCTACCTGGGGGCCGCGGCCGTGCAAGGCGGTCTTTACGTCAGCGCCAACGCCATCGAGGACCTCGTCGAGGCCGAGGCGCGCCGCCTCGGCGTGCTGGACGCGGTCAAGTTCCTCACCAGCACCGACCTGCGCATGGGCGGCACCGGAGACCCGCGCGACCTGGCGGCCGCGATGTGGCCGCTGGCGGAGATCGCCGGCCGTCACGAGCGCCTCGCCGCCTTCGCCGAGTCCTGCCTCTCGGAGTTGCGGAACGGAAAGGTCGAGGCGGGCGCCGAGCGGCTGACGATGGCCGTGGAACTCGCGGCGGAATTCACCCGCGCCATGGAGCCGGATCCGTTGCTGCCGCCCGACTTGCTACCCCGTCCCTGGCCCGGCAGCCGAGCCCGCAGCCTCGCCCAGCAATGTTGGGCAGAGCTCCGCGAGACAGCGGGCGATCAGGACCGCGACAAGCCGCTCCCACGGCTGTTCCGGCTCTACGACGCCGCACTGTCCCCGGCAGACGAGCGGTGACACCCGCGCAGGCGCAGCGCATGTGCCAGAACAGTCCACAAGAGACGGTTTTCGACGGGGAGGCCTGGTCGCAGCCGTCGCCAGCGGAAAGGCCAGCTCCGCCGTTCAACGCGGGCTGATCGCCCAGATCTCGTGAGTGTTTTGGGTTGCCATAGCGACACAAGACACTCACGAGCCGGGGTGGCCGGTCGGCGCACCGGGAGGGGGAGGAATGCGCCGACCGGCCGGAGGGTTCGATGCCGGGTCGGGGGCATCAGCGGCATCGAACCTGGTCTTCAGGCCCGGCTTTCGCAGCTAGGGCTTCTCGACGGCAGGCGGTTAATCCTGTTCGTCGCGCAGAATTCCGTTGCAGTCCCGGCAAGTCGGCGCGGTGCACCAGTCCATCTCGCTCGGCTTGGCCATCGCTACCCGTTTGCCGCACACCGTCGTATCGCAGGACTGGCTCTCCCAACGGCGGCCCCGGAAAGCGTGCCGCACGAACCTGTCCTCATCCGGCGTTGGCAGCCAATAATGGCGTGGCGGCTCCCCCAGCTCGGTCCTCGGAAACCTCCGCAGCCTTCCCTGCGGCGGGCATCCTCCAAACCGAGGCATACATCCGGGCGATGGACACGGCGTCGGCGCGTCGCGAGAGCGAAGACATCGACGCGAACGTCGCGGCACGGCAAGAGCGACAGGCCATCCTCACCAGCGCGAAGCCGACTACGGCGTCGTTCATCCTGTCCGAGTCATGTTTGCGCCGGCAGGTCGGCACGATGTGGACCATGCGCGAGCAGCTCGACCACTTGGCAGAGATTGCGTTGCAGCAGAACATCAATCTTCAAGTCTTGCCGTTCGACGCTGAGACACCGCCTGGCGGGGTTTCCTTCAACTTCACGATGCTGCGCATCCCATCCAACGGAATCGCGGCCGACCTGGAGTTCGTCTACGTCGAATGCCTCGACGATGCCCGCTACCTGGATGACAAGGACGCCGTATCGGCCTACGCCAGGCTGTGGAACCAACTTCAGGCAGCTGCGCTCTCTCCGAAAAAGTCCCTCAGCGTCATACGATCGGTGCGCAAGCAGTACTCGGAGTGAACGCGAGGTCGCACCATGATCGAACGACGTGTCCTGCCGGATGCAGCGTGGTTCAAGAGCAGCTACAGCGCGACGCAGAACGAATGTATCGAGGTGGCGATGGTTCTGGGCGTTGTCGGCGTGCGTGACACCAAGGACCGCGACGGCGGCACGCTGGTCTTCGACAGCGTCGCCTGGTCCAGCTTCCTGACCCACGTCAAGGCGGGACGCAACGGCTGATCCGGCTGAGGTGCCCGGCCCCGGCCGGGCACCTCACAACCCGAAATAGCCACGTTGCGGTGTCGATGTCACGGCTTGGCGAGCAGTTCCGCCAGCGCTGCCGCCGTTTCCGGGTAGCGGCCGACCAGCTCGGCGCCCGCCCCACCGGGATCGGCCGTCTGCCACGTCCCGTCGCAGCCCAGCAGGTTCGCTACCGCGTCGCAGGTCGCGGGATGTGCGGCGAGCAGCGCGACCCCGCTCCCGCGCGGCGCTCTCCGTTGCGGCACGGCTTCCGGCGTCGGCTGGGCCAGCCACGGCGGCACCCATTCGTCCAGCTCCGCGAGGCGGCCAGGGAAGATCCGCCCGGCCTCGCGGATGAGCATCGGCGCCAGCTCCGCGCCGCCGGCACGCAGGGTGCTGATCAGGCTGGGCAACCACGGCAGCAGCACCGGGTCCGGCAGTCGCCGGAACGCGTTCGACACCGCTTCCACGACGAAGTCGGTCAGGCCCGGCACGGGTTCCAGCGCGTGCACGAATCCGCTTAGGTAGCGCGGGTAAACGGGCACCACCATGGGGTTGGCGAGCAACTCGTCGCACCGCGCCCGCAGCTCCGCCCGGGAGAGCTGCCCGAGCTGCACCTGAGCCGCCCACAGCAGGGCCAGCTTCGCCGGCTCCTGCGGATGCGACTGCGCGAACGCCAGCTCCAGCTGCGCCCGGTCGCAGCCCAGCGACAGCGCCAGGCCCTCCATGCTGAACAGGAAGCCCAGCATGGCGGCGACCTGGTCGACGGTCGCGTCCTCGTCGGTGAACGCCGTCGGCAACAGGGTGCAGTAGTGCGCGTAGCCGGTCTTGACGAACGCTTCGATCCACGGCGGTAGCACCGGCTCGCTGGTCCGGTAGTACGCCAGCAGCCGGCGCACCCGGCGCAGGACTTCCGGCGCACCGTCGACGCTGCGCTCGGTCGCCAGGACTTCCAGGGCACGGGTGCCCAGCTCGTTGGCGAGGCGTCGGCTGCGCAGGTAGAGCGTCGCGTCCTCGACGGCCTCCAGGACGGTGGCCGTGGTCGCGTGTGGGCCGTACGCCGCGCCGCGCAGGCGCTGCTCCAGCACCTGCTCGATGCTGACGCCTTCGTAGCCGAGTTCGATCAGCGCCCGCTGGTGGGTGCCGAGCGCCACGTCCCACGACTCCTGGATCGGCCGCTCGCCGAGCCGCCGCTCACCCATGATCGGCCGCGCCGCGCCGCGCGGCAGCAGGTAGCGCAGCATCCACAGCACGTCGGAGCACTGCGCCAGCTCCGGCCGGGACGCGATGTCCAGCAACGCTCTTTGCACGCCGCGTTGTTGGAGCTTGAGCTCCAGCGGCGCGAGCCGGTCGTGCACATCCCGCGCCAGCGGCGGCAGCGCGTCGTAGCCGACCTGACCGATCCGGTCGCCGCCCATCATGATCTCGACGAGGCGGCGCACGTCGCGCCTGCCCGGCACGGCGTCCTTCTCGATGCAGGTGATCGCCGCGTCCTGGAAGTCGTACGGCGTGGGCTTGGCCCGGTCGCGCATCCCGGCCAGCAGGATCGACGTCTCGAACACGGCGATCGCGTCCGCGGTGGACGCGAGGTAGCCGTTGCGGCGCGCGGCGCGCACGATGTCCACCGACCAGCCCAGCAGCTCGGCCTCGTCCAGCCGGTCGAGGACGGGCGGTCGCTGGAGGAAGCCGGAGAGCTTGTCCGAAGGCCCGGTCGGCGCGGGATCGACCGGCGGCGCGGTCTTCCCCGGCTTCTTCTTCGCACCCGCCTGCCCGGCGAGCCGGAACGGCTGCACCTTGGTGCGCTTGAGGTTCTTCGCCCACTCCGTCGCGGCGATCGACACCGAACCGGCGGCCAGGCCGAACTGCGCCTCGATCGCCGCGTTGCTCGACGGGATCAGGCCGTGCTGCCACTTGCTGGCGCTGGGCGGGCTGATCTCGAAGGTGTCGGTGCCGTGCACGCCGAACTCCGCGACGCGGCTGGCCGCGTGGAACGCGCCGCAGACGTACAGGCAGTCCGCCGGATCGGCGCCGGTCGCGGCCAGGTGCTCGCGCATCCTGGTCCACATGTACCGCTCGCGGTCCTCGTCCACGCGCACCCGGTGCGGATCGCCGGGCGCGAGGCGGCGGAACAGGCTGCCGATCAGGAGCATGACCTGCCGGTAGGCGTCGTGGTCGCTGTCGCCGAGCGGCAGTTCGACGTACTGGTGCCACCACTCCGACCAGTGGCGCACCCGGCCGTGGCGCAGCAGGTGCTCCTCCAGCTCCGCGAAGCGCGGCCGCAGGTCGCCGATCTCCACGCCGATCGCGTCGCCGTGCAGCGCGGTCTCCTTGTCCGCCGGCGGCGCGTCCGGGGCGGCGGGCTCCTCCGCGCCCGCCACCCACTGGAAGACGTGGTCGGAGGACCGGTCGACGAGGACCAGTTCGACGCCCGGTGTTTCCAGCGCGTAGGCGATCGCCTGGTACTCGGCCGACGCCTCGGTGATCGGGGCGACCACCGACAGCGGCGACCATTCCACCGGGAAGCCCTCGACCTCGGTCGCGAACGCCTGCACCGCGACCGGGAGCCGGCAGTTGCGCAGTTCGGTCAGCAGCGGCGCCATGTCCTCGCACAGCTCCAGGTAGACCACCTTCGGCTGCTTCTGCCGCAGCCGCCGGGCCATCGCGATGGCCGAAGCCGGCGAGTGGTGGCAGACCGGGAAGATCTCCAGCGGCTCGCGCTGCGCGCGGTCGACGTCGTCGACGATGCCGAGCAGGATGCCCTCCAGCGCATCGGGCCCGTCGGCGAACGCCGCGGCGGCTTCCCGCAGCTGCGTGCGGAGCGCGTCGAAGGCGCCGCTCATGACAGGGTGGCGATCGCGTCGCGGCCGCCCTCCAGGAACTCCGGCCACGATCCGCCCTCGTCCTTGCTGCGCGGCTCGACGACGCCGTGCAGGTACTTGTTGAGGATCGCCAGGTCCTCCGGCGCTCGCCTGGCCAGCGATCCGACGAGCGAGGAGGCGAGGGTGCGGGCGGTCAGCGCGTGCTCGCCGAAGAAGTTGCTGTGCAGGATCGCGTCTTCGAGCACGCCGATCTGCTCGGCGGTGGACAGCGCCGACTCCAGCTTCTCATCGTCGCTGCCGGCCGCGGCCGCGGAGGCGCGCAGATCGGCGAAGCTGCGCAGCAGCACGTCCAGCAGCGTCGGCGGCACGTCGAGCTCGATCTGGTGGCGGCGCAACAGCTCCTCGGTGCGGAAGCGGACGATCTCCGCCTCGCTCTTCTTGTTCGTCACCACCGGGATGCGCACGAAGTTGAAGCGGCGCTTGAGCGCCGAGGACAGGTCGTTGACGCCCCGGTCCCGGCTGTTGGCGGTGGCGATGATCGAGAAGCCCGGCTTGGCGAAGACGATGTTGTCGCCGTCGAGCTCGGGGACCGAGATGTACTTCTCCGACAGGATCGAGATCAGCGCGTCCTGCACGTCGCTGGTGGAGCGGGTGAGCTCCTCGAAGCGGCCGATCGCGCCGGTCTCCATGGCGGTCATGATCGGCGAGGGGATCATCGACTCCCGCGACTGCCCCTTGGCGATGACCATGGACACGTTCCACGAGTACTTGATCTGGTCCTCGGTGGTGCCCGCGGTGCCCTGCACGACGAGCGTGGAGTTCCGGCTGATCGCGGCGGCCAGCAGCTCGGCCAGCCAGCTCTTGCCGGTGCCGGGGTCGCCGATCAGCAGCAGGCCGCGGTCGGAGGCCAGCGTGACGATGGAGCGCTCGACGAAACTGCGGTCGCCGAACCACTTCGGCGCGATCTCCCGGTCGAGGCCGTCGGCGCGCTCGGAGCCGAGCACGAACAGGCGGACCATCTTCGGGGACAGCCGCCAGGCGAACGGCTTGGGACCGTCGTCGATCGACTCCAGCCAGTCCAGCTCCTCGGCGTACTTGATCTCGGCCGGAGCGCGCAACAGGTCGGACATGTGTGGGCCTTTCTCAGTGCTTGTCTTGGAGCTGGTTTGGTTGTTCTTTGAAGCGCCGAAGGCGCTTAGCCCACCCTCGCAACTTGCACCGCCGCGGGTTCTCAGACGTCGTCTGGCGAGGACAGCCCCGATGTCGCGTATTGGACATACTCAAATCGGGGATCCCACAGTCCAGACGGCGTCTGAGGTTCCGCCACCCGCACCGCCACGCAAGATGAGCCTGGAAACAGTCATTGCCCGAGGAATGTCTTGAGTTCTTGGACGAGTTTGCGGATGTGGCCGGAGATGACCGGCGTGCCGAGGGCCTTGAAGCGCTCGCGGAACCAGGGGTTGACCTCCTGGCGGCCGGAGCTGGTCACCGAGCCGACCGGGATGAACTTCACGCCCGACCGGTGGACCGCCTCGATGCCCTCGAACAGCGGCTGGGAGCGGTCGAACTCGTAGAAGTCCGAGATCCAGACCATGACGGTGTTCTGCGGCTCGGCGATCTTCGGCCGGGCCATGGCCATCGCCACCGGACCGTCGTTCCCGCCGCCCAGGTTGGTGCGCAGCAGCACGTCGAACGGGTCGTGCACCCAGGGCGTGAGGTCGATCGCGTGCGTGTCGTAGGCGATCAGGTGCACGTCGACCTTCGGCAGCCCGGCGAAGATCGACGCCAGGATGGTGCAGTTCACCATCGAGTCGACCATCGAGCCCGACTGGTCGACGACCACGATCAGCCGCTGCGGCGTGGTCTTGCGGGCGGTGTGCCGGTAGAAGAGGCGGTCGACGTACAGCCGCTCCTCCTCCGGGCTCCAGTTGGTGAGGTTCTTCCAGATCGTGCGGTCGAGGTCCAGGTTCCGGTACACCCGCTTCGGCGGGACCGAGCGGTCCACGGCGCCGACGGTGGCCTTCTCCACCTGGGTGCGCAGGGCTTCGGCGACCTCGTCGACGTAGCGGCGGATCAGCGCCTTGGCGTTGGCCAGCGCCACGCCGGACAGGTTGCTCTTGTCCCGCAACAACTGCTCGATCAGCGACATGCTCGGGGTCAGCTGCGCGGCGAGCGCGGGATCGGCCAGCACCTCGCGGAGGTGCATCCGCTTGACCAGGTCGGCCTCGATGTCACCGAGCTCCTGCCTGAGGCCGGAGCCGCCGGATCGACCGCCGCGCAGCTCCCCCGGCTGGCAACCGAGCGCGCGTTCCAGCCAGCCAGCATCCGACTGCCAGCGCGACAGCTGTCCCGCGGTGACCGTGCCGCTGCCGGAGTTGAAGACGTTGAGCAGCACCTTCGACACCAGCGCCGCGCGCCGCACCTCGGCGGCCCGGTCGCGCTCGTCACCGTCCGATGTGGACTCCGAGGTCATCAGGCCGTCGAACTCGGCGGCCAGGCCCGGATGGCGCTGGACGATCGAGTCGACGGAGACCTGCGGATCCAGCAGCGCGGGCGGCAGGCCGATGTCCTCGACCACGGCGACGCTCGCGGATTCCAGCGTCGCCTGCTCCTCGTCGTCGAAGAGCCGGGCGAGCAGCCGCCAGTACAGGACCTGGCGGCGGTTGTCGTGGGGATCGTGTTCGGTCATTTCCGCAACAACCTCCCGGCGCGTTCCCGAAGCACCGCTGCGGCGTCGGTGGCGGCCTTCTCCGCCTTGACACCGGCCTTGTCGGTCGTGCCACCGGCCCACGCCCCGGCGTGGACCGCGACGGCCTTCTTCCGCTTGATGGTTTCGACGGCGAGCGGCTGGATGCCGAAGGCGCCGGAATCCCAGCGGAGCAGGCCGATGCACGCGCTCGACGCCGCGACCGCTTCGGGGGTGAGCGGACCGGCGGCCGGAATGCGGTCGGCGTCGACGGCCAACCGATGCCCGGCGATGGTGAAAGCCATTGCGTCGCCGTCCACTTCGGCGTCGTAGCCCTCCAGGAAGACGGGCACGGCGATGCGCGCCGGGTGCCGGTCCAGCGGCGCGGTCGCCGGAACGGTCGCGGTGGTCAAGGCGACGCGGGCGGTGGCGAAGGCGTCGGCGGGCTCGCCCGGGCGGGCGCGCTCGTCGCTCCAGATCAGGTCGCCCTCGGCGGTGATCGGCATGCCGTCGAGGTCCATCGAGCGGCCCTCGCTGACGGCCGCCAGCAGCGACATGTGCGGGCGGAGCAGCTGCCAGAGGCCCGCTCCGACGATGGTGTCGGGCTTGGGCGCCGACACGCTGGCACGCACCAGGCGGGGCTCGGCGCCGTCGGCGGGCTCGAACACCGCGTGGACCTGGGCCTGCACCGCGGTCGCGTGCTCGTGCACGTCCACACCGAGGGGCAGGAGCCGGCCGGATGCGGTGTCGGTCTCCGGCACGTCGGCCGCCCCTGGCAGCGTCAGCAGCATCGCGCGCGACCACAGGTCGGCCCAGCGGCGCGCCGGGATGCGCGCCAGCGCCGTGCCCGGGCAGGACGCCGCGAGTTCGGCGGCGAAGCCGTCGAGGAGCGACGCCAACCGGCGCAGGGCCGGGTCCGGCAGCATCGCGGAGACGACCTGCGCCGAGGCGGAGACCACGTCGTGGTCGATGCCCCGCCACCCGGATCGCGCCAGGTCGGACAGCCAGGAGCGGGCGGCCGCGAGGAGGTTCGCCCCGTGCTGCCCGCCGTTCGCCGGGGCCGGATCGTCGCCGGCGGCCCGGCCGGTCGCCTCCGCCACCCGGGCCATCAGTGCATCGTGGACGGAACCGAGCAGCGCGGTGCGGGCGGCGGCGAGGGCGACGAAGTGGTCTTCGCCCGCGGCGCCGGCCGCCGCCTTCTCGGCCGCCTCGGCGACCGCGGCGGCCAGCGGCGTTCCCGCGACCGCGTCGGCGAGTTCGGCCAGTTCGGCGGCCTGGGCGGGTTGCGGCCGGAGCAGGCCGCCGATGAGCGCATGGTCGAAGGCGTCGACGGCCGCCAGGGCTTCGTCGAGCCCGGCGATGGTTCCGGCGAGCAGATCGGCGCGCATCACGCCACCGCCCTGGTCGGCGGGAACCACTGCATCTCCGGCAGCGGCGCGGTGGACGGGGCGAGCTCCAGGTAGGCCAGGTGGCGCAGGAACCGGCTGAAGACGGTCGCGGCGGCCTTGCTGTCGGCCTGCGGCGGATTCGCGCTGCTCATGCCGTCGGCGATGGCGGGAGCGCCCGCCTCCTCGTCCGCGATCTCGACCTTCAGGTAGCGCGCGACGCGCCCGGCGCCGTACTGCAGGACCGCCTCGTTGATCAGGGCCCGGATGTGGTTGCAGAACGAGCCGCGAGCGCCGCCGCAGGGCCGGTTGTTGTTGGTGCTGCAGGCGAACGCGTGATCACCGGCCGCGACCGACGAGACGTAGACCCGCTCGATGTCCGACCCGCTGGACACCACGCCCTGCAAGCGCCCGTCCGCCAGCTCGACGAACGGGACCTTGGCGAGCTTGCGCGGCCGTGCGGGTGGCAGCACCCGCGCCGTGCTCGACGTCTCCCAAGCTTCCAACACCATCTCCAATGCACCAAGCGGATTCCACGCCGCAACGACGCGACACGACGAACATACTTGCGACCCCCGACAATCCCGATCATGGCACTCAGGGCGCCGCACGCGGAGCTCCCGCCCGGGGAGGACGTGCCGCCAAGACCCTGCGGAACGACTGCGGACTGGACGACGGCCGGTTGTTCCGACCGAATACGCCCTACGCCTCTTCCACCGCCTCCACTGGAGACGCCGGGCGCTGACCGCCCGTGGCCCACGGACGCAACCTCGTGCTGACCGCCGCAGGCGACGCCCTGCTGGGCCCCGCCCGGCAAGCGCTACGCGCTGCGGTCGCCGCACGGGACTCGCTCGACGATGTCCGCGGGCTCTCGCACGGCCACCTCGACCTGCTGGTCCGGGCCGCCCTGCTGCAGCGCCCGATCACCTCCGCGATCGCGGCATTCCGTCGGATCCATCCGCAAATCAGCCTGCACATCAAGGAAATCCGCGCCGAAGACGCGCTCGGCGGGCTGATCCGCGAAGGCCGGCACGAACTGGCGCTGACCTACGTGCCGATCCCCGACACCGACCTGGAGGTCCACGAGCTCGGCGTGCACCGGCTGTGCGTGATCTTCCCGCCGGGAACGGGCGTCGATCTCCCGGACCCGGTCCCGGCGGCGGAGCTGGGCGGGGTCCCCATCGTGGCGGTGCCCGAGGAGGAGAGCAGGGTGCGCCTCCACGTCGAGACCAAGCTGGGGCACCGCCGGGGGTCGCTGTCACCGGCTGCCGCCGCGTTCGTCGAACTCGCGCTGGCCCGGGCGGTTTCGAGTCCCGGCTGAACCGCGCAGGCCGTTCGTCACGCCGTCCTGACGCCGGCCAGCACCTCCGCCACCAGTCCCTCGTCCGCCTCGTACGGCAGGGACAGCGAAACCCGGTCCAGCAGGCCGCCGAAACGGCTCCGCACCAGCGCACCCGCCTTCTCCGGTTCCGCGACGATCGCGAACGTGCCGAGGACGTCGTCGGTGATGCGGCGCCCCATCTCGTCCCACTCGCCGCGCTTGGACAACGCGTTCAACTCCTCTTGGAGCGCACCCCAGCCGTGCTGCTCCAGGACCGGCCGGTAGGCCGGGGTGGACGCGTAGAAGGCGATCTGCCTGCGCGTACCGGCGATCGCCGCCTGCATCTCGGCCTCGGTCCGACCGGTCGCCAGCATGACCATGCCCGCGAACTCGAAGTCGGCGTCGTTCCGCCCGGCGCGTTCGCGTCCCGCGGCGACCGCGGGCAGCGTGTGCGCGCGGAGGTACTCGACGGAGCTGAACGGGTGGCAGATCAAGCCGTCCGCGACCTCACCGGCCGCCTCCGTCATCAACGCACCGACCGCGGCGAGCAGCACCTTCGGGTTTCCGCTCGGCACGGGGCCGGGGTCGAACATCGGGGTCATCAAGGTGTGCGTGTAGAAGTCGCCGCGGAAGTCGAGTTTCGTCCCGTGCTGCCAGCAGTCCCAGATCGCGTGCATGGCGCACACGTACTCCCGCATCCGCGCCGCCGGCTTCGACCAGGGCATGCCGTAGCGATTGGTGATGTGCGGCCGGATCTGCGATCCGAGCCCCAGCACCACCCGGCCGCCGGACAACCGCTGCAGGTCGTAGCTGCTGGTGGCGGTCGTCATGGGGGTTCGCGCCAGGGCGATCGCGATGGACGTGCCGATCTCGATCTTCGAAGTGGCGGCGGCGGCGAGCGCCAGCGGCAGGAAGGCGTCGTGCTTGGTCTCGGTCACCAGGAACCCGTCCAGCCCGAGCGCTTCCGCCCGGGCCGCCTCGCTCGCCGCCGAGGTGAGGTCGCGCTGAAGCAGGATGTCCGCTTTCACGAGGAAATCTCCGATCGCAGTGGCACGGGCGGCACGGTTCGCGGTCCCGTGCCGAGATCAACGGCCCGGACTCCGCCGCCGATGCGGCTTCCGCGCCCCAGCGAACCACCGGCGGAGCCGTCCGTGAAGTCCGCAGTTGACGATGCGTCCGGCCGGGATCGCCTATGAATCGAGCTCAGGCCGACGTCGCACGCCGCACCCCGCGATCTCGCCCGGCCGCTCGAAGACAAGCCACTTCTAGGCCAAATTCAGGTTTACATCCACGGGGCAGAAACATTCGTACAGCAGTGAATTCCATCATCTCGTTGCCTTCGAATCCGAACGATGCTTTACTTCGAGCGCAGACCGGAGCCCGATCGACCTGTCGCGTCGATCCAACTCTTCGCGGGCCACGGCATCGAGACCAATCCAGCCCGGGGAACGACGTTCCCGTGGTGCGCCCCTTCAGGAGGAGCCGGCATGGCCGTCGAGCACGACCCGGATGTCAACGCCGTCGGAGGCCGCCGCACGCGGCACCACCGCCGTGCCTGGCTGGTGGTCGCACTGCTGTGCCTGTTCATGCTCATCAACTTCGCGGACAAGGTCGTCGTCGGCCTCGCCGGCGTGGACCTCATCCGCGATCTCGGCATCGACTCCCAGCAGTTCGGAGTCGTGCAGAGCAGCTTCTTCTGGCTGTTCGCGTGCGGATCCATCGTCGGCGGCGTGCTGATGGGCCGCGTGCCGGCCCGGTGGCTGCTGGCCGGCGCCGCGGCGCTCTGGGTCGTCAGCCTGCTGCCGATCATCTGGAGCGCGAGCTTCGGCGTCCTGATAGCCGCCCGCCTGCTGCTCGGGTTCGCCGAGGGACCGGCCGCCGCGATGGCCACCTCGGCGGTGCACAGCTGGTTCCCCGCCGACAAGCGCGCGGTGCCGACTTCGATCGTCACCGCGGGCGCCGGCATCGGCCCGCTGATCGCCGCACCCGTGCTCACCGCCGTGATCGTGAACTACTCGTGGCATGCGGCTTTCGCGGTGCTGGCGGTGGTCGGTTCGCTGTGGGTCGGGGCCTGGCTGCTGCTCGGGAGGGAAGGTCCCGAGTCCGCCGATGCGACGGCGCGGCGGGACGACGACCCGGCCGATCACGTCCCGGTCCGGGTCCTGCTCCGCACCAGCACGATCATCGGGATCCTGGTCCTCTTCTTCGTCTCCTACTGCAACGTGGCGCTCAAGGTCAGCTGGATGCCGATGTACCTGCGCGAGGGACTGGGCTACGACGCCACCGCGGTCGGACGGCTGAGCACCCTGCCCTACCTCGGCACCGCGGTCTTCCTGGTGCTGGCCGGAGTCGCATCCCGGATGATGACCAAACGAGGCGTCAGCAACCGGCTCGCGCGCGGGGTCTTCCCGATCGCCCTGGTGTTCTTGAGCGGCCTGAGCACGATCGCCTTCGCCTCGATGGACCGCGGCCCGCTCCAGATGGTCCTGATCGTGCTCGGCGCTTCGCTCGCCAGCGGGGGCTGGGGCGTGGCCTTCACCGCCGTGTCGGACGTCGTGCCGCCCCGGCGACGCGGCACCGTCATGGGGATCATCGTCGCGGTCTACAGCGTCGGTGGCGTGATCGCGCCGCTCGCGTTGGGCGGCTTGGTGAACGGTGCGCCCACCCCCGGCGCCGGGTATTCGAGCGGATTCACGATGCTGGGCGTCCTCCTGGTGGTCGGCGCGCTGATCGCGCTTCCGCTGCTCAACCCCGACCGCGATCGCAAGGCGCTGGCGGCGTACGTCCGCGGCGAGACGAGCAAGTCCGAAGTGGACGTCGAAGATCGAGCGAGGCTGAAATGACGATGAAACCCCTCGAAGGCATTCGGGTTGTCGATTTCGGGCACCTGATCGCGGGCCCGGGTGCCGCCGCCGCGTTGGCCGCGCTCGGTGCGGACGTGGTCAAGGTGGAGCCGCCGCACGGCGAGTCGGGCCGCAACATCGGCTCCTACGGCGAGGCGATCGTGGCCACCTACAACCGCGGGAAGCGGTCGATCGCGCTCGACCTGCGGTCGGCCGGCGGCATCGAGGCGGCCCGGCGGCTGGTCTCGTCGGCGGACGTGGTGCTGCAGAACATGCGCCCGGGGGCCATGGACCGGCTGGGGCTCGGTGCGGAGGACGTGCGGGCGCTGAATCCCCGAGCCATCTACGCCTCGGTCAGCGGTTTCGGATCGGCCGGGGCCGCGCGGGACCGGGTCGGCCTGGACATCACCGCTCAGGCGGAAAGCGGCATGATGTCGATCACCGGGCCCGCCGACGGTGATCCGCATCGAGTCGGGTTCACCGTGGTCGACATCGCCACCGCCGACCTGCTCGCCCAGGCGATCCTCGCGGCGTTGTTCGCGCGGGAGCGGACCGGGCGCGGCGAGCACATCCAGATCTCGCTGATCGAGGTCGCGGTCCACCTGCAGGCCGCCTGCTGGGCCGAGTACAGCCTCACCGGGGTTGAGCCGCGGAGGTGCGGCAACCCCCAGCCGACGGTCGCTCCGGCGGCCGACGTGGTGCAGGTCGAGGACGGGAAGGTGGTGATCTCGGCGTACCAGGACGGGCACTGGCGGCTGCTGTGCCGGGCCATCGGCCGACCCGAACTCGCCGACGATCCGCGTTTCAACGACAACTCCCGACGGGTCGAGCACCGGCGCGAGCTGCGAGAAGTCCTCGAAGCCGCGCTCGGCGACCGGACCCGCGACGAAGTGCTCGCGCACCTCGCCGAGCAGGGCATCGTGGCCGGAAACGTCCGCGACTACCGGGAAGTGCCGAACGCCCGGGAGGTAGCTGACCTGGGCGTCTTCATCTCCGCCGCCAGCCCGGACGGCGTGCCCATCCGGCTGCCCCGGCCCCCGTTCCGCACCGAAGGCTGGGTCCACGGGACCGAACCCGCACCCCGTTGCGGCCAGCACACCGCCGAGGTGCTGACCGAGATCGGCTACTCGCCGGACGAGATCGAGTCGATGTTCAGCGGCACGCCGAGCGGGCGGTCCCGATGAGGCCGGAGAGCGGAAGCCCGGTCCGGGTGGAACAGCACGACACCTGGACAGAGTTGGTCCTGCAGCGCCCGCATCGGCGCAACGCGCTGGACATCGGCACCGCCGAAACCATGCTCGAACTGGTTTCGGGCGCTCCGGCCGCGACAGAACGCCGGGTCCTGCTGCTGCGCGGCGAAGGCCCCTCCTTCTGCGCGGGTCTCGACCTCAAGGCCATGCACGCCGGAGACCCGCACGAGTGGATCAGCTCGTTCTTCCGGCATTGGCTGCCCTTGCACGCCGCGCTCGCCCGGCTCGACATCCCGGTGGTGTGCGCGGTGCAGGGAGCGGCGATCAACGCCGGTGCCGCATTGGCCTTCGCCGCGGACTTCCTGATCGTCGAGGAAGAAGCGCACGTGCAGCTCGGCGAGGTCCGGCAAGGACTGGCGGCACCGATCGGAATCGGTTGGCTGACCCTCCGGCACTCGGCAGCGCTCGCTCGCCGGGTCGCCCTCCGGGGAGCCCCGATCCCCGGCCCCGAACTCGTCCGGCTCGGGCTCGCGCATGACTGGGCGCCGTCCGGACGAGCCTTGGAACGTGCCCGCGCTCTCGCCGCCGAGCTGTCCGCCCTGCCCGCGCAAGGTGTGCGCCGAACCATCACCGGCCTGCACGCAGCGGTACGGGGCGAGGACGCGCTCGACCACTTCACCCGGATCGCGGATGCCGCCGCGATCCGGCAGCCCGCGGGCACCGCCACGTCCCGAATCGAACCGGTCCCACCGCAGCGAAAGGCACGTACTCCGTGAAGACGATCAACGTGGAACGTCCCGAGGAGACGATCACCCGGATCACCCTGGACCGACCCGACCACCTCAACGCGTTCACCCACGAGATGATCGACGAGGTCGTCGGCGCGCTGCGGGAAGCATCCCGCGACCGCCGGTGCCGGGCGATCATCCTGACCGGTGCCGGCCGCGCGTTCAGCGCCGGTGTCGACCTCAAGCGCAGCGGGGTCGACCGCTGGCTCGAAGACCGCGACCCGATCGAGGGCCGGGTCGAATGGGCCGAATACCTCACCTCGCTGTTCAACGCCGTCCGCCGGACCTCCAAGCCGGTCATCGCCGCGGTGAACGGTCCGGCCGTCGGTGGCGGCTTCGCGCTCGCGCTGACGTGCGAACTCCGCATCGGCGGCACCGCTGCGATGTTCGCCGACGGGTTCATCCGCAACGGCCTGTCCGGGTGCGAACTCGGGACGTCGTACCTGCTGCCGCGGCTGATCGGCGCTGGCCGGGCGAACGAGCTGATGCTGACCGGCCGGGCCGTGGAAGCCCCCGAAGCCGAACAGATCGGCCTGCTCAACCGGGTCGTCGCGAATGAGCAGTTGCAGGACGAAGCCGTGCGCCTCGCGGCGAGCATCGCCGAGCACTCGCCGTTCGCCGTGGCGATGACCAAGCAGATCGCGAACGCCAACCTCGAAGCGACGAGCCTGGACAACGCGATACTCCTGGAGATGCGCACGCAGATGCTCGCCGTGCACACCACGGATTCGCGGGAGGCGCGCGACGCGCTGCTCGGGAAGCGCTCCCCCGACTACACCGGTTACCGCACCAGCTGACGACGGAAGAAACTGGTATGTCCAAAGAGGATCAGTTCACGATGCCGGGGCTCTCGGAACGCATTGAGAGGTTCTTCGAAGAACTGCCGCCGCTGCTCTCCGGAGTCGAAGGGATGGTCGCGCGCGGCAAGGCTTACCGGAAGGCGCTGTGCGAGGCCGGGCTCGCCGGTCTGGACGTTCCGGCCGGGTACGGCGGTGGCGGATACGGGCCACCGGCGAAGGCGCTGTTCGCCAAGCTTTCCCGGGGTCGTATTCCGGCCGAGGACGACATCTTCACCATCGGCTTGGGCATGGCGCTGCCCACGCTGCTCGAGTTCGCGGCCGAGCACCTCCGCCGCCGCTACGTCGAGCCCGCGCTGCGCGGCGAGGAGATCTGGTGCCAGATGTACTCGGAGCCCGGCGCCGGTTCCGACCTCGCGGGCCTGCAGACGCGTGCGCTGCGCACGGCCGGCGGCTGGGTCCTCAACGGGCAGAAGATCTGGACTTCCCGGGCGGAAATCGCCCAGTTCGCGATCTGCCTCGCACGGACCGATGTGGACGCGCCGAAGCACAAGGGGATCACGATGTTCGTGGTCCCGATGGACCAGCCCGGCGTGACGGTCCGGCCCATCCGGCAGATCACCGGGGCCTGCGAGTTCAACGAGGTGTTCCTCGACGACGCCGTCGTCCCGGAGGACCACGTCGTGGGCGAGGTGAACGGCGGCTGGCCGGTTGCCGTCGCCCTCATGCAGAACGAACGCAGCGCCATCGGGTCCGGTGGCGGGCGGCGTCCGGTGCCGTTCGAGAAGCTGCGCGACCTCGTGCACGACCGCGGACGCGCCGCCGATCCGCGGGTCCGGGGCGACCTCGCCGACTGCTACATCGGTCAACGCCTCGCCGAATTGCTTTCCGAGCTCGAGGCGGAGTCGGTCGATGCGGGCACACCGCTCGGCGCCGAGACCTCGCTCGGCAAGCTGTGGCGCTCCACCAACGGCCGGGCGGCTGCGGCGCTCGTCGGCGAACTGGCCTTCGCGACCGGGACCGCGTGGCAGACCGGCGACGATCGGGAGGACTGGGCCTACGCCGTGCTGGACGCCTGCGCCCTGTCGCTCGGCGGCGGCACGGACGAGGTGCAGAAGAACGGCATCGCCGAGAAGGTCCTCGGGCTACCGAGAGATCCCTACCGCACCGACAAGGTCCCGTTCCGCGACCTGACGGTGGGCACGCAACGCGACTGAGCTGATCGACGAACCACCGGCATAAGGGGTCGTTTCAGGATGCAGCGTCAGCCGCATGCAGTGGGGGACTCAGCTCGCACCGCCGCGGGTTCTCAGGCAGTGCCCGCCCTCTGGGCTACTGGGCGAGGCCAGTCCCCGATGCCGCGTATTCGGTCATACGTAAGTCGGGGCTCCCACAGTCCAGGCGGCGTCTGTAACTCCCGCAGGGGGGCCGCCACCCGCGCCCCTACGCAAATCCATTCTGAAATCATCTCTACGAGGAAGCGCGACCATGAGTCTTCTCATCACCGCAGAGCAGCGAATGCTGCAAGACGGCCTCGAACAGCTCCTGACCCGGCACGCGCCGCCGGACTCCGGGGCCGAGCTGTGGCACCAGTTGGCCGACGAACTCGGCGTGGTCGGATTGTGCATCCCGGAGGAATTCGGCGGCGCAGGAGGAACTTTCACCGATCTCGCCGTGGTCATGGAGGCGATGGGCCGCACCCTGTACCCGGGCCCGTACCTCTCGTCCGCGGTCCTGGCGGTGCACGCACTGCTGTTATCCGAAGATGTTGCCGCACAAGGCGATCACCTCCCGAACCTGGCGCGCGGACGCCTGCTCGGCACGGTGATCGCAGAGGATCTGTGCGAGATCGACGGCCGCATCCTCGCCACGTCGAACAGCGGGCGAGTGACACTCTCGGGAACCGCGTCCTCGGTGTTGGACGGGCTCAGCGCCGACTTGCTGTTCGTCGTCGCAGAAGACGGCGAACAGCAGAGCCTCTTCTCCGTCGACCCCTCAACAGCCGGGACGACGCGAATCCCGTTGACTTCGCTCGATCTCCGGCGGGACGCGGCGCGGGTGACGTTCGCCGAGGCGCCCGCGCAGCGAATCGGCCCACCCGGTGCCGCGGCCGAGATCGTTCCGCGATTGCGGCAGATCGCCTCGTTGGCGATCGCCGCCGAGCAGGTCGGCGGCGCGAGCCGCTGCCTCGACGACGCGTGCGAGTACGCGAAGGTGCGGTACCAGTTCGGCCGCCCGATCGGATCCTTCCAAGCGGTGAAGCACGCTTGCGCCGACATGTACCAGCACGTGCGATCGGGGCACGTGGCGGTGCGGCACGCCGCTCGTTGCCTCGACGCCGGTTCGCCGGAGTCGCCGAGCGCAATCGCGATGGCGAAGGTCTACTGCGCCGAGGCCTACATCGCCTGTGCGGCGGCGAACCTCCAGATCCACGGAGGCATGGGCTTCACCTGGGAGGAGAACTGCCACCTGCACTACCGGCGCGCCCGCGCGTCGGCGATGTGGGCGGGTGCCCCCGACCGCCACCGGCAGTGGCTGGCGGACCAACTGCTCGCCCGGTAGCGGCGGAAAGCCCGATCCGGGTTGGAGAACGGAATCCGAAACCACCGGCGAACGTGCGCGTGCCGTCGGCGACGGGTTCCTCGGCACCGGTGGCTGGCACGACCGGCGAACGGCCAACCTCCTCGACGGTGGCGCACCGTTCTACCGCGCCTACCGCTGCGCCGACGACAAGCACATGGCCGTCGGCTGCATCGAACCCCAGTTCTTCGCCGCATTCCTCCGAATCCTCGGGCTCGACGACGACCCCGATTTCGGTGCCCAGCACGACCGTGCCTCCTGGCCCGCCATGCACCGCCGGCTGGAAGAGGTCTTCGCCGCCAAACCGCGCGACGAATGGGCTGAACTGTTCACCGGTACCGACGCGTGCACCACGCCGGTCCTCTCCCTGCACGAAGCGCCCCAGCACCCGCACAACACCAGCCGCAGCACCTACCGAGCCATCGACGGCGTCGTGCAGCCCATGCCCGCACCCCGTTTCGGCAGCACGGCGACCGCGCCTCCGGAACCCCGCCCCGCACCCAGGCCCGGTCAGGACACGAGGAACGTCCTCACCGACGCCGGTTTGTCCGAGCAGGACATCGAAGACCTGATCAACACCGGTACCGCGACCCAGGCTTGAGCACCGGGGTGCCGAGCGGCCGGCAGCCCCTCGGCACCCCGCGGCTTCGCGACGGGTCGTCGCCGCGCCGGCGTTCGAGGGCGTCAGGTCAGAGCTTCGCGCGCAAGATCGCGCGGGCGATCGCCACGAGGTTGGGGTAGAAGCCCGGAAGCCGGGTGAGGCTCGGCGTCTCGTTCAGATTGTTGATCACGGTCATCGCCGCCCGCACCAGCGCTCGCGCGGCGGCGGAGGTGAGCTCCGGGCGGCCGGCCATCAGCAACGAGACCCACTCCTGCACGTATTCGAGCTGGCCGCGCCGGCTCTCCGGCAGGGTGCCCACTTCGCTGACCAGGACCGAGACCAGGTAGCGCTGCGACCTGCAGAGGTCGACGTAGGTCTCCACAGCGCGGTCGAGCGCCTCGGCCTCCGTCGCACTCGAACTCAACGTGGCGTGCAGATCCAGCCAGAGCGCGTGGCTCGCTCGCGCCAGCACCGCCACGAGGATGTCGGCTTTGCTGGCGAAGTGGGTGTAGAGGCTGGGGCCGCTGATGTCCGCCGCAGCCCCGATATCGGCCAGGCTGGTGTTCTGGAAACCGCGCTCGCCGAACAGGCGCACCGCTGCCGCCAGCAGCTTCTCCCGTTTCGACACCGGGCTGAACCCGCGGCTGGGCCGTTCCTGCTCGCCCGGGCCCGATTGGAGCTCGACCTCGGCCACCGCGCGGCACCCGGCCAGGAGGCACCTGCCGTACTCCCTGGCCGACAACCCCCTGATGTGACCGCTGGTGCTGACCAGGACGGACTGCATCGCCCATGCCAGCAGCGCCGCCTCGTCCTCGGTGAGCGCCGGCCTTTCCTCCCGGAGCGCACGGCGGTAGTTCCGGTTCTCCCGGCGCAGCCGGCCGACCAGCTGCGCGCGGTCCTCCTCGGAGAGGTGCCGCGATTCCCTGGACCACAGCACGCCGGCGGTGGGCAGCTCCGCCGCGACCCCGGCCCTGCGCTGCAGGATGCCGTCCAGCGAGCCGACGTCCCCGGACGCCGCGGCCACCTGGGCGAAGAGGCCCGCCAAGGTCGCGTTGAGGATCTCCTCCTTGCCCTTGAAGTGCCGGTACAAGGCGCCCGCGGTGATGCCCACCTCGCTCGCGATCTGGTTCATCGTCACGTTGTGGAACCCGTGCTCGGCGAAGAGCGCACCGGCGGTCTCCAAGATCTGCCGCTTCCGGTCCCGCGGGCGTTGGCGACCACCAGCCGAGCCCTCCCGGTCCACAGCTGCTTCCCGCCCCACAGGCCGAACCCCCACAACGCTCGCGATGTCGGCGACACGGCTGTCGCCATCGGCACCACACTACACCAAGTAAACGCCGGTTAAGCTGTCATCCAACAAGGACACACGGCGGTGCCAGGTCTTATCCGGATCACCGCGAACACCGGCCGCTCAGTTGACGGCACGCGCAGACCTGTCCCAGTGCGACTTGCGCAGCTCGCGCTTGAGGACCTTACCGGTCGGCGACAACGGCATGGCGTCCACGAATTCGAACGAGCGCGGCGCCTTGTAACCGGCGATCAGGGTCTTGACGTGCTCCCTGATCTCGGCAGCAGTGGCGGCACACCCCTGCTTGCAGACGATCACGGCGTGCACCCGCTCGCCCCACCGCTCGTCCGGCACGCCGATCACCGCGCAGGAAGCGACCGCCGGGTGCTTGGCGAGCGCATTCTCGACCTCGGCGGAGTAGACGTTCTCGCCACCGGAGACGATCATGTCCTTGATGCGGTCGACGATGAACAGGTAGCCGTCGTCGTCCATGTACCCGGCATCACCCGTGTGCATCCAGCCGTCTCGCACCGCTTCGGCCGTCTCCCGGGGCTTGTTCCAGTAGCCGAGCATCACGCCGCCACCGCGCACCGCCACTTCGCCCACCGTTCCGGGGGGGCCTCGCGGCCCTCCTCGTCGACGATCCGCACCTCGGTGGAAGCCGTGGCGCGACCGGCCGACCGCAGCAGGTTCTTGTCCTCGTGGTCGTCGCCGGTCAGCACGGTTGCGCCGGGCGACAGCTCCGTCATGCCGTATCCCTGGCTGAACCGGGCGCCGGAGAACGCGGTGACCGCGCGCTCCAAGAGCGGTTCGGAGATCACCGAAGCCCCGTAGCCGATGTGTTCCACAGTGGATAGATCGTGGTGCCCGATCGCGGGGTGGTCGAGCAACGCCTGGATCATCGCGGGCACCAGCAGCAGGTTCGTGACCTGGTTCCGCTCGATGGCGTCCAGGACCTCCGCCGGGTCGAAGGCGGGCAGGAAGACGTGCGAGCCGCCCATCACGGACTGGCCGTTCCACGCGCCCAGCGCCGCGAGGTGGAACAGCGGGGCGACGTGCAGCAGCCGGCCGCCGCGCCGGGAGCTGCGCGCGGTGGCCAGCATCCCGAGCGTGGAGGTCAGGATGCCGCGATGGCTGAGCATCACGCCTTTCGGGAAACCGGTGGTCCCTCCGGTGTAGAAGATGCCGGCGAGCGCGTCGCCGCCGCGACGGACGTCCTCGACCGGTTCGTGGCCGTCGATCAGCTCGCGGTGACCGAGCATGCCCGCGGGCAGATCGCCATCGCCGAGGTGGACGACCGTCGAGATGCCGCCCCAGTGGGATTCGAGCTCGGGAACGCGAGCGGCGAACGAGTCGTCCACGAAGAGGACCCGGGTGCCCGAGTCCTCGAGGGAGTACGCCATCTCGCGGGCGCTCCAACGCGTGTTGACCGGGTTGACCACGCCGCCCATCCACCACACCGCGCAGAGGAACTCGTGGTACCGATCCGAGTTCTTGGCCAGGAGCCCGACCCGGTCCCCTTCCGCCAGTCCCAGCGCGCGCAGCGCCCCCGCCAGGCGGGCGACGCGATCCGCCGTCTGGCGGTGGGTGCGCACTCGGTCGCCGCAGATGGTGGCGATCTCGTCCGGGAACTGCTGCACGGCTCTGTGCAGGCTCTGCGTGAGGTACACGGCCATCCTCCTGCGGCGAAAGGGTCGGTGAACGCGTGGATCGTTGCGGGGCTGGTGGATTCCGGTTCGCACCGGTACTGCGGCGAGCCGGTGGGCGCCGACGAGCGGCGCCCACCAGCCGGTCAGAAGCCGCCGGAGCAGAGGATGACCTGGCCGGACACGTAGTCGGTCTCCGGGATGCACAGGGCGTAGACCGCGCCCGCGGCCTCCTCCGGGGTGCCGGCGCGCCCCAACGGGATCCCCTTCTCCAAGCGCGCGAGCAGGTCCGGGTTGACACCGACCGGCAGTTCGCGCCCCTCGATGTCGATCGTCGCGGCGCCACCGGCGGGAGCCTCGGTCAGTCGCGTCCGGATCAGGCCGTAGGCCACGGCGTTCACGTTGACGTTGTAGCGACCCCATTCCTTGGCCAATGCCTTGGTCAGCCCGATGATGCCGGCCTTGGCCGACGAGTAGTTCGACTGGCCGACGTTGCCGTTGACCCCGGCGCCGGAGGAGATGTTGACGACCTTGCGGTGCACCCGCTCGCCGCGAGCGGTTTCTTCCTTCTCCATCCGGGAGATGTGCGGCTGAGCGGCGCGCAGGATCTGGAACGGCGCCTTCAGGTGCACGTCGAGGATCGCGTCCCACTGTTCGTCGGACATCTTCTGGATGACGTTGTCCCAGGTGTACCCGGCGTTGTTGACGATGATGTCGAGGCCACCGAGCTCCAGGCCGGCGTTGACGAACCGCTCGGCGAAGCCGTCCTCGGTCACGCTGCCCGCCACCGACGTGGCCTTGCCGCCCGCCTTCTCGATCAGGGCGACGGTCTCCGCGGCCGGCTCCCGGTCGAGATCGTTGACGACGACGTTGGCGCCTTCGGACGCGAACTTCAAGGCGATCTGCCGGCCGATGCCCCGGCCGGATCCGGTGACGAGCGCGACCTTGCCCACGAGCTTGCTCATGCTGCGATTTCTCCTTCGATGACTGCGGTGCCCTGGAGCGTGACGGTGCCGTCCTCCAGCGCCATGGTCAGATCGAGATGCGTGTTTCCGTCCGCCACCTTCGCCACCTGCGCGGTGGCGACGGGCTTGGCGTGAATCGGCGTGATGGAGGTGAACCGAACACCGAACGAGCGGATGCGCTCCTGCGGGAAGTTCGCCGTCAGCAGCCGGCCGAGATAGGCCATGTTCAGCATGCCGTGCGCGAAAACATCATCCATGCCAGCAGATTTGGCGACGTCGATGTCGATGTGCATCGGGTTGTGGTCACCCGAGGCGCCGGCGTACAAGGCGAGCGTGGTTCGGGTGATCTTCGGCAGCTCGAGCTTCACTTCCGGGCCTCCGGGTTGCGCACGACGAGCGAGTTGGTCAACTCCGCGACCAACTCCCCGTTGCGGGTGACCTCGGTGGTGCGGACGACGAACTCCAGCGCACCACCCTTCTTGCTGTAGACGTCGGTGATCTCGCCTTCGAAGGCGAGCTGATCCCCTGCGTGGATCGGGGCGTGGTAGGTGAACGACTGCTCTCCGTGCAGCACCCGCCGGATGTCGATGCCGAGCAAGTCGATCAGGGAGAACCCGTCGGTCCGTTCGCCGTCCAGGCAGAACAGGAAGGTCGGCGGCACGAGCAGGTCGGGGTGCCCGGCGGCCTTGGCCGCGTCGAGATCCACGTAGGCCGGATCGCTCTCACCGATCGCCTTGGCGAAGAAGCGCAGCCGCCCGCGTTCGACGTCCGCGCTGTGGCTCGGGATCTTGGTCCCGATCACGTCCTTGCTGATCATCACTTCCGCCCCGCCTTCTCGTAGAGGGTCACGACGCAGGCGCCGCCGAGGCCCAGGTTGTGCTGCAGCGCCAGGGCCGGGTCACCGTCGACCTGGCGCGCATCGGCCTGGCCGCGCAGCTGCCACACGAGCTCGGTGCACTGGGCGAGTCCGGTGGCACCCAGCGGATGCCCCTTCGACATCAGCCCGCCGGAGGGGTTGACCACGACCCGCCCGCCGTAGGTGTTGTCCCCGTCGAGCACGAACTTCTCCGCGGTGCCCTCGGGGGTCAGGCCGAGCGCCTCGTAGGTGGTGACCTCGTTGCTGGTGAAGCAGTCGTGCAGCTCCACGACCCGGATGTCCGACGGGTCGACACCGGATTCCTCGTACACGTTGCGGGCCGCGGACTGCGCCATGTCGTACCCGACGATCGTCATCATGTCTCCGGAACCGAAGGTGCCCGGCACGTCGGTGGTCATCGACTGGGCCTTGATGCGCACATCGGCCTTCAACCCGTTGCGGCGCGCGAAGTCCTCGCTGACGAGGACCGCCGCAGCGGCACCGCAGGTGGGCGGGCAGCACATCAGCTTGGTCAGCGGGCCGTGCTGGTGCGCGGAGGCCAGCACCTCCTCTTCGGTGATCGGGGCGCGGAACACCGCGTACGGGTTGTTCGCGGCGTGCCTGCGGGACTTCACCGCGACCTTGGCGAACAGGTCGTTGCCCACCCCGTACTTGTCCATGTACGCCTGGCCGGATCCGCCGAAGAGCTGAGCGGCCATCGGTCCATCGCCCCAGCCCTGGATGCCGATGGTCGCGTCGATACCGCGCTTCATCGCCGGCGGGCGGTCCGGGAGCTTGCCGCCGCCCAGCGCGCCGCGCTGCATCTGCTCGAACCCCAGCGCCAGAACGCAATCGGCCGTTCCGGAGGCGATCGCCTGCCGCGCCAGCCACAGCGCCGACGAACCGCTGGCGCAGTTGTTGTTCACGTTGACGACCGGGATCGCGGTCTGCCCCAAACCGTAGATCGCGGCCTGACCGCTGGTCGAATCACCGAACACATACCCGGCGTACGCCTGCTGCACGAGCTCGTAGCCGATGCCCGCGTCGTCGAGCGCGGCACGGGCCGCGCGCTCCCCCATCACGTCGTAGGTCTCGCCGGCACCCGGTTTCGTGAACGGGATCATGCCGACCCCGGCGACGTGCACGTTGTCGCTCACTGGCTCCTCCTCAGGCTGAACATCGACCGTTTCCGGCGCCGCGGCGCGGCCGCTGCTGACACCCCAGCTCGCCGGACGCGACACTCGGTAAACGGACATTCGAACGAAGATGCGACCGAACCCTCCGAAGGCCACGCCCCGGATCACATCGATCAGCTTGTTCTCTATTTACATCTACCTACGACACGCTGGTACGTCAACATCTTCACTATGCACAAATCCGAGTTTCCATTTACTTTGAGGCTCGCCAGCGGCCGGTTCCCTGGTCTAGCCTGAACCGGCATTCACCAGATCCGGCATAGAGGAGAGCAGCGCACATGCAACGCGACGTGTTCACCGAGGACCACGAGGCGTTCCGGGAGACCATCCGGGACTTCATCACCAACGAGGTGGCACCCGTCTTCCACGAGTGGGAACAGACCGGCCACCCTCCCCGCGACTTCTACCGCCGCCTCGGCGAGCTCGGCGTCCTCGGCATGGAGGTCCCCGAGGAGTACGGCGGAGCCGGCCAGACCAGCATCAAGTTCCACGCCGTGATCGCCGAGGAGTGCGCCCGCGCCGCCGTCACCTTCGGCTCCTCCGGCGTCCACACCGGCCTGATCCTCGGCTACCTGCTGCGCTACGCCACCGAAGAGCAGAAGAAGCGCTGGTTCCCCGACTTCGTGAGCGGCGAGACCATGTACGCCATCGCGATGACCGAGCCGGGCACCGGCTCCGACCTGGCCGGGATGACCACCCGCGCCGAGCTCTCCGCGGACGGCACCCACTACGTCCTCAACGGCGCCAAGACCTTCATCACCGGCGGCGTCCAAGCCGACCACGTCCTGGTCTGCGCACGCACCTCACCACCGACCACGCAGAACCGCCGGGCGGGAATCTCCATCCTGGTCGTCGACGCCAAGAGCGAGGGCTACGCGGTCGGGCGCAAGCTCGACAAGATCGGCATGCTCGCCTCCGACACCGCCGAACTCTCGTTCACCGACGTCGAGGTGCCCGTGGAGAACCTCCTCGGCGAGGAAGGCAAGGCCTTCTACTACCTGTCCGACAACCTGGTGCAAGAACGCCTGATCATCGCCATCGGCGCCTGCGCCACCGCCACCGCGGCGCTGAACTTCACCATCGACTACGTCACGGAGCGCAAAGTCTTCAACAAGCCGGTGGCCGCCTTCCAGAACACCAAGTTCGTCCTCGCCGACTGCGCCACCGAGATCGAGGCAGCCCAAGCGATGGTCGACCGGGCCATGAACCTCCACGACAAGGACGAGCTGACCGCCGCCGACGCCGCCAAGCTGAAGCTCTTCGGCACCGAGATGGCCGGCCGCGTCATCGACAAGTGCCTCCAACTGCACGGCGGCTACGGCTACATGCGGGAATACCCGATCGCCCGCCTCTACGCGGACACCCGCGTCTCGCGCATCTACGGCGGAACCAACGAAGTCCAGAAGACCGTGATCGCCAAATCCCTCGGCCTGTAGCAGCTCCGGGTGGCCGGTGACGCCCGCTGGGTCGTGAGCACTTCGGGCTGCTATAGCGATCCAAAACACTCACGACCCGGCACCGGTCGCTCGGCCGCATCCCTGTCCAAGGACCGGCCCCGACGGAGCGGCCGTGGTGGCCGTTTCCGTCCGGTATTGGTGGGTGGACGTCTGGAGCGCCGGGCACTCAGTCAGCGGAGTCCGGGGATGCGGCTACGCCGGCGAGATCGTCGAGCGGCTCCGGGCCGACTACCTGGCGGCGCGCGCGAACATCCCGGCCTGATCGAATCCGACGCCCTGATCGTCGACTGCCCGCGGTTCGCGGAGATCGGCCGGTTCGAACGGGAGCGGGCTACCTGCACATCGTGGACCGCAAGAAGGACATGATCGTCAGCGGTGGTTTCAACGTCTTCCCGCGCGAGGTCGAAGACGCGCTCACCGGGCACGACGCGGTCTCGGTCGCCGCGGTCTACGGCGTCGCGGACGACAAGTGGGGCGAGGCCGTCACCGCCACCGTCGTGCTGCGCCCCGGCCACGAAGTCACGCCCGACGAACTGATCCGGCACGTCAAGTCCGTCAAGGGATCCGTGCAGGCGCCCAAGCAGATCCGCGTCGTCGACGAACTCCCGCGAACCCCGGTGGGCAAGATCGACAAGAAGGCGCTCCGCGCGCAGTGGGGCCCGCGGAGCTGATCGCCTAGCGATGCCGCGCCGGATGGCGTCACTAGCCGGGACGCCCGGGGGTCACGCCGGCGTCCAGCTGGACCCGGTCCCGGTCGACGTCGAGATCCACCGCCACGCTCCGGTTCAGCAGCGGCAGCGGGAGGTTCGCTTCGACGTCGGCGATGTGCTGCTGACCCGGCGGCACCAGCAGCAGCGGCGGGAGCAAAGGCACGCCGTCCTCCATCGGAGTCCCGGGCACGGGTTGCTGCCCGGGCGGCGCGGGCGGGGCGGGCGACGGAGCCGGGTTGGGCTGAGCGGCCGGTGGCGGGGTTGCGGCCTGGCCCTGCGACTGCTGGGTCGGCGATTCCGGGTCGACCGGTGCGGCGGCCAGCGGCGGCGGATCGGCCTGGTTCGCCGCCAGCGCGATGCCCAGCGCCGCCAGCGCGGCCAGCACCGCGCCGCCCACCGCCATGCTCTTGCGCGGGTTCGACCGCACCACGCCGACCACCCCGGCGCCGACCAGGCTCCCGCTGCCCGAGACCGCGAGGTATCCGGTGGCCGACGCGGTCCCGCCCAGCACCACAGGGGCGATGAACGCCTTGAGCACGCCGTTGATCTCCATCAGCTCGGCCGCCAGCGCCGCGCACCGGTCGCACTTGCCCAGGTGCTCGTTGACCTGCGTCGTCTCCCGCTTCGACAGGCCCTCGCGGGTCCACGACCCCAGCCGGTCGATCGCCGACCGGCACTCGACGGCCTCGGCGTCCATGCGCATCAGGTGCACCTGGAGGTACTGCTGCTTCAGGCCCTCGCGAGCCCGGTAGGCGAGCGCGGAAACGCCGTTGGCCGTCATGCCCAGCATCGGCGCGACCTTCGACGGCGATTCGCCCTCGATCTCCACGTGCCAGAGCACCATCTGCCAGCGCTCCGGCAACCGGTTGAACGCCTGCGAGATCAGCGAGCGCTCCTCGTTCTCCACGGCCGGGTCGCGGAACGGCTGGCTGATGTCGATGTTCGGCACCGTCTCGAAGTCGTCGACGGCCTGCGTGCGCTTCGCCTTGTTGGCCCGGTCGTAGGCGCCGTGCCGCACGGCGGTCAGCAGGTAGGCCCGGAAGGCGTCCGTCGGCCCGCGCCCGTCCCGCAGCAGCGCGAGCACCTTCGCGAACGCCTCGGATACCACGTCGTCGGCCTCGGCCTGCGACTTGGTGACCTGCCGCGCCATCGTGTAAGCCGCGCCGACGTGCCGCTCGTACAACGCCCCGAACGCATCGGTGTCCCCGCCGCGCACGGCGTCGATCAGGACGGCGTCACTGGTCTCCTGGACCAGATCTTCCCGCTGCACGGCCACCACACATCACTCCAACGCCCCGAACCACTCCCGCTGAGCCGAAAGCGTATCCCGGACGCCATCGGCCGAATAGGCGGACTCGATCACGAAAACGGATCAACGCGAAGTCGCCCGATAGCACCAGCGCGCCGAGGAGTTTCCCCACACACGGCGAAGACCCCGATCCGCGCACACCGGGAGCCGCCGACCGGTAGCGTCGTCGATGTCGAAGGGGAGGTGACCGGATGTCCGTCCACGTCGTGGTCGGCAAGGGGCCGATCGGCGTCGCCACTGCGAATCTGCTCGCGCAGCAGGGCCATCGAGTTCGCCTGATCAGCCGTTCCGGCGGCCCTGCCGAAGGCTCGATCGAGCACGTCGCGCTGGACGCCGGCGATGCCGAGCAGCTCTCCGAGGCCAGCGCCGGTGCGGTGGCCATCTACAACTGCGCCGCCCCGCCCTACCACCGCTGGGTCCAGGACTGGCCGCGGTTGTCGGCCGGCCTGCTCGGTGCCGCCGAACGCACCGGCGCGGTTCTGGTCCTCACCGGCAACCTCTACGCATACGGCCCGGTGAACGCTCCCATGACCGAAGATCTCCCGCTGAACGCCCGATTCCGCAAGGGCGAGGCGCGGGCCCGCGTCTGGCGGGACGCCCTGGCCCGCCACCAGGAGGGGCGCGTCCGGGTGGTGGAAGCACGCGCGTCCGACTTCATCGGACCCGGCGTGACGGCGGGCGGTCACCTGGCCGAGCGCGTCGTGCCCAAGCTGCTGCGGGGACGGCCCGTCCAGGTCCTCGGTGACCCGGACGCGGCGCACAGCTGGACCTACGCGCCCGACGTCGCGCGCACCCTGGTGCGGCTGGCTGCGGAAGAGCGGGCATGGGGCCGCGCGTGGCACGTGCCCACCGCGCCGCCCATGTCGGCGCGTCAGGCCGTCGAGGAGATGTGCCGAATCGCCGGCCTCGCAGTGCCACGCGTGTCCGCCCTGCCGTGGTGGGCGCTGCGAGCGGTCGGCCTGGTGTCCCCGCTGGTTCGCGAGCTGCACGAGATCCGCTACCAGTTCGACTCGCCGTTCGTGATCGACTCCAGCGCCTACTCGGAAGCGTTCCAGGAGGAGCCCACCCCAGCCGGAGAAGCGCTCGCGAAGACCGTCGAGTGGTGGCAGGAGAAACTCGCCACCTGAACCCAGGACCGCGCAAGCCGTTCTGATCGGCGACGGATCGCACCGCGCAGCAAGGCGTTCTACCGAAGTTGTCCTGCTCCGCAACGGTTCGCCACCAATTTCAGGGAGGCAGTTGCCCACGATCTACGGACTACACGGAAAGCGTGGCTCGGCCAAGATCACCAGCGCGCAGCGACGCTCAACTGAGTGTTGTCGTAATGAGGTTGACCCACATCCGTACGGTCGCTCGATCACGCTTCTTGAGCAGGCGCATGTGGGAGATCCTGTTGCGTATCGGCATGACATCCTGTCGAAAACGCTGCCATAGGACCGTGTCCCACGACAGGCCCTGGAACGTCGAAGACTCGACGACCTGGAGCAGTTCACCGAGGGTGAGCCATTCGATGGGGTCTCGGAGCTCGGAGACGCTCGCTGCAGTCACACTCACGTCGCGTCGTGCTCGTTCGAGCACGTGCTGGGCAATGGTCTCGTTGAAGAGATTCTTGCGCCATTTTTCACCTGCGTCCCGAATAGCTGCTTCACGCAGCAATTTCCGGATCGTGCGCTCAATTTGCCAAAGCCCCTCCGAAACTGCGGGGAGATCGACCTGAGGCCCAACGATCGTGGCAATGACGTCGGCGACAGCGTTTTTGAACTGCCAGAACGGCCCTGGCGAGTTAAACCGCAGGGCGTCGTCGACGACGTGGGCAAAGCCGGCGCCACGCATCGCCTCTGCGACACCGGCCTCGACTTCGGTGATGAAGTTGGCGCCGTGGTTTGCTTCGAAGAGAGCGAAATCGAGATCGGTGAGGACGTTAACGCCGAGTTCTTCAAGTGCGGTTCGTAGGAGGAGGTTCACGTCGGATTGATGACCAAACCCGACCGAGGGAAGCGAGGACGCAAGGATATGCCGTCGCTCTTCGGGGCATTCGTTTGGGTCAAGCACGGGGAGGCAATGCCAGGATGCGTCGTCGAGCAGACTGCTTCCCGCGACCGGGGCGAACGAGATCTTCGGCGTGCGGGAAACGAGGCAGATCTCTGCATCGTCGTCTCGGAGCTCGTTGACCTTCGCGCGGAGGGCACCGAGCGTGGCACCACCAGCTTTGCCGTTACGCGCGAACGCCTCCATGCCATCCAGGATGACCCGCTCCGCGGGAAGTTCGACGGGGCTCGAGGTTTTCGCGAAGTCCGCGGCATCGAGCACGGTTCCGCACAGGGCGCTGAGCAGAGGTTCCCGGAGAACGTCGAACGCGGCACCGCACTGGATGAAGACCAGCTTGAAGCGTTTCAGCCGAGTGCGGATCTCGTCGGCCCGGACCTGCGCGCTGAAAAGGATGGAGTCAGTCATATTAGTTGCAGCACCGGCGTGAGCTCGTAGGAGTTATCGACCTCCTGAACGAGGCCGAGGCTAATCAGATGACCAAGCGCGAGAGGAACATCGTCGGCGACAACAGCGAAGGACTCAGGCTCTTCCATGAGGATCTGAAGCAGATAGGACTCGTCGGGATAGTACCTTCTGACGTGATCGAGCATCTCGCGCATGTTGCCGGCAACCTGACGCCGCCAGGTGTTGATGGTCCTCAAGACCAGCGGCTTTTTGATCTCACGATGGAACGTGTCGACAGGCAACTCGTTTACCACGGCGGAGGCCAGGTGCCGGTAGAGGAACGCATGCCCTCCTGTCGCCTCGAACAACGCCTCCAGGGCACCGTCCTCGATCGTGATGCCCATCTTCTGCCCCACGGACCGGGCAAGGTCGTCGGCTTCGTGCCGTTCGAACGGAGCGAGGAAGTTGGCCTTGGCCCAGGAGAACAGCGGGTTAGGCCCAATGCCGGTCGTTTAGGTTGTCGCGTGGCCGGTAGCCTGCGTACTTGTGGATCTTGAGGCAGGTGCGGGCGCGGGTGTCAGCGTGGCCGATCGGGCCGCCGTCGGCGTGCTGACCCGAACGTTCCCTGTGGAATTGGTCGATCGAGTTATTGATCAGTACTGGCGTAGGGAACAGCGGACCCGCGCACTGCCCGCCCGGCTGATGTTCTACTTCACGCTGGTCTTGTGCCTGTTTCCGCACGAGT
>NZ_SMKW01000120.1 GCF_004348985.1 Saccharopolyspora elongata
TGGAGGTATGACACCGCTACTGAACACCCAGGACACGACTGTGCAGGCCATGCCTCAACAGTCGGCGGTGTCGTGCACCGATGCTGAGCTCGCGGCCCGTATCCAGGAGCTAGAAACCGAGATGCGGGTGATGATGTGGGAACAGCTGCAATACATCGCCGAAGCCGACCACCGGGCAATTCACGCCGAGACCACCGCCCGGTCGCTGCACGTCTGGTTGCAGGGGCTGCTCAGCATCGATCCGCGTGACGCGAAAACGCGTGTCACAGTCGCCCGCAATGTCGAGGACCGGCAAACCTTCCACGGTGAGCTCATGCCTCCTGACCTGCCCGATACGGCTCAAGCACTGGCTGAGGGTGCGATCGGGCTGGAGCACGCGCGTGTCATCGTCAACGGCATCCGCCGTTTGCCCGAGTACGCCCGCTGCCACCAGGTCACCGAAGTCGAAACAACCCTTGCCGGGTTTGCGCGGACGATGTCGCCGAGGGAGTTGGAGAAACTCGCCGAACGCATCCGCTACCTGCTGGATCAGGACGGCGCGTTCCGCGATGAGGAAGCCCAGCACGAAGCGCGCGAGTTGCACTACGGCACCACCCGGGATGGCATGACCGTCATCAAGGCGAAGCTGGACCGGGAGACGGGGGCGAAGTTCGCCGCGCTCATGCAACCGCTGGCCGCGCCCCGGCCCGAGATCGACGGGGAGAAAGATCCCCGCACTGTGGGGCAGCGGAATGCCGATGGGTTCGCGGCGTTGCTGGATTTGGCGCTGGACCATGATGGGATGCCTCGTACCGGTGGGCAGCGGCCGCAGATGACGATTGCTATCGACTTCGAGGACCTCAAGCGGGGCTTGGAGGTCCTCGGCGAGGACGGCATGCCCGGCACGCTGAACACCGAACGCGCCATCACCGCCCACAACGCACGCAGGATCGCCTGCGACGCCGAAATCCTGCCCATCGTCCTTGGTGGCGACAGCCTGCCGCTTGATGTGGGTCGGGCGAAACGCTCCGCGCCCATTCACATTCGAGCCGCGTTGCTTCGACGTGATGGCGTGTGCGCCTTCCCCGGATGCGACCATCCGCCGGGGACTCCTGAAGCGCACCACGTTCAGCATTGGGTCGACGGCGGAGCAACAGACCTGAACAACATGATCATGCTCTGCGCACACCACCACCGCACGCTTCACAACCAGCGGTGGGGCATCGCCATGCGCGACGGGCGGCCCGAGTTCATCCCACCGCCCACAGTGGACCCCAGACGAACACCCAGACCAGGCGGCAGAGCACTGCCCTCGCAGCACCGCGAGTACCTCCGGGAGCTCATCCCCTCGCCACGGGACCCGGCGGGGAATCGTGACGCCTTCTGATCGGTTGGGGCGGCCTCCGAAGGCGTTCGTCGCTATCCGGATGCGCAGTGCTGGGCGACGGCCGTCTTCAGGGCTGTGAGGTAGTGGGCCACCGCTGGCCGGGTTTCGGTTCCTCGGCGGATCATTGCGTGGATCCGCCGTTGTACCGGGCCGCCCTCGATGTCGATCGTGGTCAGCGCCGCTGTGGCCGGTAGGCGGGCGTGGCTTGGTACGAGGGCGATGCCCAGTCCCGCTTCGACTAGGGCGGCGATCGCTGCCCAGTCGCTGGCCCGGTGCCGGATGTTGGGGCGGAAGCCTGCTGCTGCGCATGTCGAGTGCAGCAGTTGGTCGCAGGCGTCTCCCGCCGCCGTGCTGATCCAGTCCTCGTCGGCCAGCCGCTTCAGGTCGACCGCTTCGTGGTCCGCGATCGGGTGGGTTGCCGGGATCACGAGGTGGCAGTCGTCGGTGCCGAGTTCGATGCGGGTGCACCTCGGGTCGTCGTCGGGTAGCGCCACGTCCGCCGTCACCGAGACGATCACGTCCAGGTCGCCGCTGCAGAGCTGGTCCAGGCAGTCCGGCACCGCGATCTCGTGGATGCCTACCCGCAGCCTCGGGTGCTGTTCGCGGATGGCCTGCGCCGCCGGGATCAGCACCGTCGGGATCAGCGACGGGACACCGCCTACGCAGAGCTGTCCCAGGTCTCCCTGGGTCGCTGCCTGCACGTCGCCGAACGCGCGTTCCAGGTTGGCGAGCAGCGCGTATGCGTGGTCCACCAGGACTCGGCCGGCTTCGGTGAAGCGCAGGCGGCGGCCGTCGACCTCCGTCAGCGGTGTCCCCGCTTCCTTCGTGAGGGTCGCCAGCTGTTGTGAGGCGGCGGACGGTGAAACGTGCAGTGCGGCCGCTGCGGCGTGCAACGTTCCTTGTTCGTGGAGGGCGACCAGGAGGCGCAGCCGGGTCGGGTCGAACATGCACAAAAGCTTACCAGTATCGGCCTTAATGTCCTGCTTGTCTTCATGGTTGTTTCTGGTGAGCATTGAGCTGCACATACGCCGCGATCAACGGGGGTGTCTTTCCCGGTGAAAGTTCTTGCCTTGAGCTCCAGTCCGCGCAAGGACGGAAATTCCCGAATGCTCGCCGAATCGGTGCTCGCCGGGGCCGCGCAGGCCGGCCACGACGTCGAGATCGTCGACCTCTCCGACGTGGTCTCGGCACCGCTGCGCGACTGCCGGGTGTGCCGCAACGCCGCCGGGCGCTGCTCCATCGACGACGACTACGAGGACCTCTTGGTGGGCAAGGTCCTCCCCGCCGATGCGCTCGTGCTTGCCACGCCCCTCTACTGGTACGGCATCTCCGGGCAGCTGAAGGTCTTCATCGACCGGATCTTCTGCTACGAGGCCGCCGGCTATCCAGAGCACGAGCACGTCAAGAGGCGGCTGGTGAACAAGCGACTGGCCGCCGTGGTCAGCTCGGAGGAGACCTACCCCGGCTCGCTGGTGGGCATCACCGCGCACCTGCAGGAGCTCGCGCGCTACCTCCACCACGACTTCGTCGGCGTCGTGCAGGGCTTCGGCAACTCGCGCGGCGAAGTCGCCCGGGATCCGGGCGATCCGCTCGGCAAGGCCTTCGACCTGGGCGTCCGGATGTTCGAGGCGCGCGCCACCGACTACCGCATCGACACCCCGCGCCCCTCCACCGTCTGGGCCGACGCGGCGGTGGGCACGCCGGATTAGAGGTAGTTCGGCCCTGGATCGTCTCGGGACGCGTCGCAACCCTTTGGCGATGGAGTTCGCGGAGGGAGCCGAACCATGACGTCCCACAACGTGCCGCATCGCGGCCTTCCCACCCGGTGGCTGGGGTGGGTTATCTTCGCCGGCGTCGTCCTGCTGGTCGTCGGCGTCGTTCAGGTGATCTACGGCATCGCGGCTTTCACGCGCTCCGGGAACAGCCTCGCCACACCGGTCGGCACGCCCGCGCTCGTCCACGTCGGCTGGGCCTACGTCGTGCTCGGCGTCGTCCTCGCCGCCGCCGGCGTCGGGGTGATGTCCGGTTGGATGTGGGCGCGCGTGGTCGCGATCGCCTTCGCAGTGCTGAGCCTGCTCACCAACGTCGCGTTCTTCCTCGGTTCCCCGGTCTGGTCCAGCATCGTCATCGTGCTGGACCTGATCGTCATCTACGCGCTCGCCCTGCACGGGAAGGAGGTCAAGGGCATCCGTTGATGCCGGCTCACCCGGTGTGCGCCTCCGAGACCACCAGCGGCGTGCCCTGCATGCAGGTCGTGACCATGCCCGTCTCGATCCTGCCGCGGACCACGGCGGTCACGCCCGGACGCAACGTCGACGGCGGATGCACCAGCAGGTACTCCCGGTCTGCCGTGGCGAGGACCAGGCACCCCTGCTCGACCCCGCTGCGCACGACGCCTCGCACCGTCACCTCCCCGTTCTGCACCTGCACGGGCGCGACCGGGAAGTTCGTCGGTGCTTCGGCGCAGCCCGCCGGTGCGGCGAGCGCCGCGAGCAACGCCGGGCCGCACAACGCCGCTCGCACGCTTCGTGGACGCATGCTCATGGTGCCGGGGTACCCGTGCGAGGCCGTGGGGTATCAATGAGCCCGCTGGCAATGACCGACGGGAGGGCTGGATGAGCGACATGCGAGTCGCGGTGGTGACCGGGGCCGGATCGGGCGTGGGGCGGGAGATCGCGCGGGCGCTGCTCGGCGCGGGCTACCGGGTCGCGCTGGCCGGGCGGCGGCCCGAGCCGCTGCGGGAGACCGCGCAAGGCTCGGACGCCGCCCTCGTGGTGCCGACCGACGTCGGCGACCCGGAGTCGGTCGCCGCGTTGTTCGACGGCGTCCGCGACTCCTGGGCACGGGTGGACCTGCTGGTCAACAACGCGGGCACCTTCGGCGCCGCCGGTTCGGTCGGCGAACTGTCCTATTCGGACTGGCAGGCCGTCGTGCAGGCCAACCTGACCGGCTCGTTCCTGTGCGCGCAGCACGCCTTCCGCGTCATGCGGGAGCAGGACCCGCAGGGCGGCCGAATCATCAACAACGGCTCGATCTCCGCGCACAGCCCGCGGCCGCGCAGCGTCGCCTACACCGCCACCAAGCACGCCATAACCGGCCTGACCAAGTCGATCTCGCTGGACGGCCGGCCTTACGACATCGCCTGCGGGCAGATCGACATCGGCAACGCCGCCACCGAGATGACCGCGGGCATCGCCACCGGCGCGGTCCAGGCGGACGGCTCGGTGCGCCCCGAACCGACCTTCGACGCCCGGCACGTGGCCGACGCCGTGCTCTACATGGCGGGCCTGCCGCTGAACGCCAACGTGCAGTTCCTGACCGTCACCGCCACCGCGATGCCGTTCATCGGCCGCGGCTAGGCCGCCTGCCAGGCCTTCGCGAGCAGTTCGTAGGAGCGGACCCGGTCGGCGTGGTCGTGCGTGACCGTGGTGATCACGAGCTCGTCGGCGCCGGTGGCGTCGCGCAGCGTCGCCAGCTTGCGCGCCACCGCCTCTGGCTCGCCGACGATCTGCGTGTCCACCCGGTCGGCGACGATCTCCCGCGCCTGGTCGGACCAGCGGAACTCGGCGGCTTCGGCCGGGCTGGGGAACGGGATCGCCCCCTCCCCGGTGCGGATGCTGTGCACCCACGGCCCGTACGGGTCGGCGAGTTCCCGGGCCCGCTCGTCGGTGTCGGCGACCACCACGTCCGCCGACACCACCACGTAGGGCCGGGCCAGCTTCGCGGAGGCCGCGAAACGTTCCCGGTAGGACGCGACCGCCTCCAGCACCGTGGACGGGCTGACGTGGTAGTTCGCCGCGAACGGCAGGCCCAGCGACCCCGCCGCGTCCGAACTCTCACCGGCGCTGGAGCCGAGGACCCAGACGTCGAGATCGGCACCTTCGACGGGCACGGCGTGCACCGGTTCGCCGCTGGAGGACCGGAAGTCGCCGCCGATGAACTGCAGGACGTGCTCGACCTGGGTGCGGTAGTCCAGCGGTGCTTCCGCCGGATCGCCGGTGCTGAGCAACCGCTGCTGCTCCTCGATGCGGGCCAGGAACCGCTTCGACTTGGCCAGCGCCCGCGGCTTGGGCGGGATCAGCAGGCCGTCGACCACCTTCCCCGCGGGCGCCGGGCCGTCGGCCGGATCGGCGAACCGGCGCACGAAGTCCCGGCCGCGCACCAGCCCCGAGCGGCCCAGGCCGAGGTCGATGCGGCCCGGGTGCAGTTGCGCGACCGTGCCGAACTGCTCGGCGACTACCAGCGGGGCGTGGTGACCCAGCAGCACCGCCGCCGAACCCACCCGGATGCGGTTGGTCGCGCCCGCGATCAGCGCGATCAGCACCGCCGGCGCCGCCGAGGCGACGCCGGGTGTGAGGTGGTGCTCGGCCACCCAGTAGCGCCGGTAGCCGAGGTGTTCGGTGCGCTTCGCGAGGTCGATGGTGTTGTGCAGGGCGTCCGCCGGTCCCTGTCCGGACACGATGGGGGACAGGTCGAGGACGGAGAGGGGAGTGGACACCGGCGACCTCCGGGACGGCTCGGTCATGATGCGGTCTTCGCGCTCTGCCGGGGGTTTTCCAGCGGCGGCAGCCCGAGGTTCTCGCGCAGCGTGGCACCCGGGTACTCGGTGCGGTACACGCCGCGTTCCTGCAGCAGCGGCACCACGGTGTCGACGAACTCGTCCAGGCCGCCGGGAGTGAGGTGCGGGACGAGGATGAAGCCGTCCGACGCCTCTTCCTGCACGGACCGGTTCATCGCCTCGGCCACGCTCGCCGCGGTGCCGATGAACGACTGCCGCGCGGTCACCTCGATGATCAGCTCGCGGATCGACAGCTGCTTGGCCTCCGCCAGCTCGCGCCACTGCCGGGCGATGGCGATCGGGTCGCGGTGCCGGCGGGTGCTGGCCCGGCCCTTGGTGATCGTGTCGGTGCCGACCGCCGGATCGAACTCCGGCAGCGGTCCGTCCGGGTCCAAGTCGCTGAGGTCGGTGTTCCAGAGCTGTTCCAGGAACCGGATGGCGGTCTGCCCGCTGACCTGCTGACGCCGGATGTGCGCGGCGCGTTCGTGGGCCTCCGCGTCGGTGTCGCCGAGCACGACGGTCGTCGCCGGGAACACCAGGAGCTCGTCGCGGGACCGGCCGTGCCGGGCGAGCCTGCCCTTGACGTCCGCGTAGAACGTCTTGCCCGCCTCCAGGGTTCCGTGGCCGGTGAAGATCGCGTCGGCGGCCGAGGCGGCGAAGTCGCGGCCCGCGTCGGAATCGCCGGCCTGGAAGATGACCGGCCGGCCCTGCGGACTGCGCGGCACGTTGAAGCGGCCCGCGATGTCGAAGTGCGCGTCGCGGTGCGCGAAGGAACCGGCCAGCGGGTCGCCGATGAAGGTCCCGGATTCCTTGTCGGCGACGATCTCGTCGCCGTGCCACGAGTCGAAGAGCTCCCAGGCGGTGCGCAGGAACCGCTCCGCGCGTTCGTAGCGCTGGTCTTCCGGCAGGAAGCCGCCGCGCCGGAAGTTCTCGCCGGTGAACGCATCCCACGACGTGACGACGTTCCAGGCCGCCCGGCCGCCGGAGAGGTGGTCGAGGCTGGCGAACTGCCGGGCCACCTCGTAGGGCTCGTTGAACGTCGAGTTGATCGTGCCCGCCAGCCCGAGATGTTCGGTGACGGCGGCCAGCCCGGCCAGCACCGTGAAGGTGTCCGGGCGGCCCACCACGTCCAGGTCGTAGATCTTCCCGGCGTGCTCGCGCAGCCGCAGCCCTTCGGCGAGGAACAGGAAGTCGAACTTCCCGCGCTCGGCGGTGCGCGCCAGGTGCGCGAACGAGGAGAACTCGATCTGGCTCAGCGAAGCCGGATCGCTCCACACCGTCGTGTTGTTCACGCCCGGGAAGTGCGCTGCCAGGTGAATCTGCTTGCTCACTGGTGTCCTCCGGCGGTGGCGTAGCGGCTGGCAGGCCGGGGCAGGCCGAACAGGCCGCGCAGCGTGTCGGCCTCGTACGCGGTGCGGAACGCCCCGCGCCGTTGCAGTTCCGGGACGAGATCCCGGGTGATCATGGTCAGGTCGTGCGGGATGGCACCGGGCCGCAGCCGGAATCCGGAAAGCCCCGCCTCGCGCCAGGCGAGCAGCCGGTCGGCGAGTTCGGTCGCGGTGCCGGTGAACACCGGTACGTCCGATGTGGACACCGAATCGTCCTGCTCGTCCAGGCGCGCCTTGCGCTCGGCCGCGCCTTCGCCGAGGAACACGACCAGGTCGCCGAAGACGTGCAGGGCGTCGTGCTCCCGCCCGGCGTCGAGCTGTTCGGCGCGGATCCGCTCGACGATGATCCGCGCCTGCTCCGCGTCGTGCGGGGTGGTGAAGGCGATGTCCGCGGCGCGGGCGGCGAACCGGTGTGCGGCCGCCTCCGTCGCGAGCGCCGTCACCGGCGGCTGGCCCTGCGGTGGCCGGGGCGTGATCGACGGTCCCTTGACGTTGAACCACTTCCCGGCGAAGTCGATGTAGTGCAGCTTGTCGCGGTCGATGAACCGGCCGGTCGCGACGTCGCGGATCTCCGCGTCGTCCTCCCAGCTGTCCCACAGCCGGCGGACCACCTCGACGTGGTCCGCGGCCTCGTCGAACAGTTCCACGAGGTCGACCTCGCGACGGCCGAAGTGCGCGGCCTCGCTGCGGCGCCCCGAAACCTGCGCCTGCCAGCCCGCGCGGCCGGCGCTGATGTAGTCCAGGCTGGCGACCGCCTTGGAGATGTGGAACGGCTCGGTGTGGGTGACGACCGCGCTGGGCACCAGGCCGATGTGCGTCGTGCGGGGCGCGACGCGGGCGGCGATCAGCCCGGCGTCGAGCCGGCCGCGCACCTGGTCGGTCCGGTCGTCCGGGCCCTCGTCGAGGGTGGTTTGCGGGCCGAGCGAGTCCTCGATCGTGACGAGGTCGAGCAGTCCGCGCTCCGCTTCCCGCACGACGTCGACCCAGTAGTCGGCGGTGAAGAGCTCGGCGGGGCGGGCGGATTCCTCCCGCCACGCGGCGGGATGCCAGCCGGCGCCGTCCAGCGCCACCGCGAGATGCAGGTTCGGTCGTGGTGCCATCTGCAGGTCCTTGCTGCCGGGCGGAGTTGACTCCACAGTGGATTGAAGAGGACGAGCGCGCTGGAGGCGCGCGGGAACGGCGCTGGGGGAAGCGGCGAACGGGACCGGCGAACGATGCCGGGAGAAGCGCGGGGCTGCGGGCGCTCAGCGCCGCGGACAGGCGGCGGAGCTCACCCGGAGGAGGTCGACGTGGTCCCTGGTGACCAACTGCACCGACTGAGCCATGCCTAGAACGCTAGAAGCGTCCCCGGGAAGCGTCAATGGATCATCGCGGCTGCCCACGATGTGGGCGGATGCTTTTCAGAGCAGCGAAATCGTCGCGGCGCCCGCGGGGACCACCCGGCCGATCACCGCCGCGCCGGGCACCTCACCGACCACGAGCAGCCCGCCGGAGGTCTGCGCGTCGGCGAGCAGCAGCAGGTCTTCTTCCGGCGCCGAACCAGGATCGAGGTGCGGCCGGACCCAGTCGAGGTTCCGGCGGGTGCCGCCGCTGACGAACCCGGCCCGCACCGCATCCCGCGCGCCGTCGAGGTAGGGCACGGCGCCCACGTCGATCTCGGCGGCGGTGCCGGAGGCGCGCATCGTCTTGAACAGGTGACCCAGCAAGCCGAATCCGGTGATGTCGGTCGCGCACACCGCCCCCGCCCGCCCCGCCGCCGCGGCGGCATCGCGGTTCAGCGTCGTCATCGCGTCGATCGCCTGCTCGAAGCGTTCGCCGGTGCTCTTGTGCCGGGTGTTGAGGACGCCGATGCCCAGTGGTTTCGTTAGCGACAGCGGCAGGCCGGGACGCGCGGTGTCGTTGCGCAGCAACCGATCCGGCTCGACCAGGCCGGTGACCGCCAGACCGTACTTCGGCTCGGGATCGTCGACGCTGTGCCCGCCGCCGACGTGGCAGCCCGCCGCCCCGGCGGCGTCGCAACCGCCACGCAGAACCTCCGCCGCCAGCTCGAACGGCAGGACGTCGCGCGGCCAGCCGAGCAGATTGACCGCGACGATCGGCGTCCCGCCCATCGCGTAGACGTCGGATAGCGCGTTCGTGGCGGCGATGCGGCCCCAGTCGTAGGGGTCGTCCACGACGGGCGTGAAGAAGTCCGTGGTCGCCACGATCGCCGGCCCGCCGCCCGCGCGCACCACGGCGGCGTCGTCGCCGGTGTCCAGGCCGACGATCAGCTCTGCGTTCGGACGTTCGACGGCGGGCGCCAGGCCGCCGACGACCGACTCCAGTTCGCCGGGCGGGATCTTGCAGGCGCAGCCGCCGCCGTGCGCGTACTGGGTCAGACGAATCGTCGCGCTGCCAGGCATGTCCCCATTGCAGCACGTCGACGACGGGTGCACTGGCGGAGACGGACGGGAATCGAACCCGCCGCACCGAGGTGCTCGGTGCCACCGGCTTTGAAGGCCGAGGGGGCCACCAGGCGCCCATACGTCTCCGCCGGCCACTCTAGGATGTTCGCGTGCCGTTCGCGACGACAGCTGACCAAGCCAAGATCTACTACCAGGTCCGGGGCTCCGGCGAACCGCTGGTGCTGCTGAGCGGGCAGGCGAACACCCACCACTGGTGGGACAACGTGCACGCCGATTTCGAGGACGGTTACCGGACGATCGTGCTGGACTACCTCGGCACCGGGCAGAGCGACAAGCCCGCCGACGCGGAGTACAGCGTCCGCCGTTTCGCGGGCGATGTGATCGCCGTCCTCGACGACCTGGGCCTGGCGCGAGCCCACGTCTACGGGACCTCGATGGGCGGCAAGGTGGCGCAGTGGGTGGCGATCGACCACCCGGACCGGGTCGGTGCGCTGGCGCTGGGCTGCACCTCGGTCGGCGGCACCCGCGGGCTGCGCGCCGCCGCCGAGGTGACCCGGTCCCTGGCGCAGCCGTCGGCGGACGCTGCGCGCCAAGCCCTGATCGACCTGATGTACACGCCGGAATGGGTGCGGACCCACCCCGGCCCGTACGTCACGCTCGGCGGCCCGATGCCCCACCACGCCCGGCGGGGGCACCTCCGGGCCAGCAACGGTCACGACAGCTGGGCGGAGCTGGACCGGGTGACGGCGCCGACGCTGGTGCTGCACGGCACCGACGACATCTTCAGCCCGGCGGAGAACGCCGCGATCCTCGCCGAACGCATCGCCGGTGCCGAACTGCACTACCTCGAAGGCGCCCGCCACGCCTACTTCGAGGAGCAGCAGGCCGAATCCTCCGGCGCCGTGCTGCGGTTCCTCGCCGAGCACCCGCTGAGCTAGCCGCCCTGCCCGAATGCACGCCCCGTTCGACGCGCCGGTGCCCGCTCCGGTTCGGGGTGCGCGGGATCACGCCGGGCAGGTGTCGGGCAGGCCGAACTTGGGGAACAGGCTGACGTCGAAGAACGCGACGGTGTGCTTGACCTTCGCGCCGTCGAAGTCCAGCACCTGCAGGTGGAACGGCCGGAACACGCCGTCGGGCTCGAGCCGGTACACGCCGAAGGCGACCTGGCCGTTCGCCCGCGCCGGCAGCAGCCGCATCTCGCCCGGACCGGCCGGGCACTGGAGGTCGACCAGTCGGCCGATGTGCTCCGCGCCGCGCACCCACGTCGCGATCGGCGGCATCTCCCAGACCGCGTCGTCGGTGAACATCTGCACGATGGCCGGGATGTCCTTGGCCTCGAACGCCGCCACGTAGCGCTCCAGCAGCTGTCGCTGCTCGGCGGACAACGGCTGCGGGGTGTCGTCCTCGGACGGCCTGACCTGGTCGAGCTGGGCCCGGGCGCGCTGTAGGACGCTGTTGGCCGCGGCCGTACTGATGCCGAGCGCGTCGGCGACCTCGGCGGCCTTCCACTTCAGCACGTCGCGCAGGATCAGCACCGCGCGCTGCCGGGCGGGCAGGTGCTGCAGGGCGGCGATGAACGCCAGCCGGGTGCTCTCCCGCGCGCCGACGATCGCCGCGGGATCGGTGTGCTCGTCGGCGACCATGCCGTCGGGGATGGGTTCCAGCCACGCCACCTCGGGGAGTTCGACCAGCTCGCCGCCGGGGTCGTCGGTGGGGCCGCCCAGGCCGGTCGGCAGCGGGCGGCGCTTCCGGTTCTCCAGCGCGGTCAGGCAGGTGGTGGTGGCGATCCGGTAGAGCCAGGTGCGCAGCGACGAGCGGCCCTCGAACCGGTCGTAGGCGCGCCAGGCGCGCAGGTACGTCTCCTGCACCAGGTCCTCGGCGTCGTGCAGCGAGCCGAGCATCCGGTAGCAGTGCGCCAGCAGTTCCCGGCGGTACGGGTCGGCCTGCGCGACGAAATCGTCGGTGGCCATGGTGGTCGTGGCGGCCATGACTGCGCCCCTTCGGCTACCTGTCCTGGACTTTTGGTGTCGCAGAGCACAGTAACCGAAGGCACCGACAGATCAGGAGGTCAGCAGTGGCCCTCGCGCCAATAGCCCATGAAGGCGACCGCCTGCTTCGGAATGCCGTAGTCACTCACCAGCATTCGCCGCAGCCGCTTGATCACGCCCGCCTCGCCGGCCAGCCAGCCGTAGAAGGCGTTGGGGGAGGCCGCGTCGGTCGGCGTGTCGGGCACGTCCCACAGCGTCGTGGTGTCCACGTCGACGTCCTCCAGCTCGGTTGCGCCGCCGCGCGACGTCGGGCGCAGTTCGTTCAGGGCCGCGGCGACGCCTTCCTCCAGCAGCTTGCCGTGCGGCATCGCCGCGCATCGGGGGAACCAGCGCACCTCGACGCCGTCGGGCAGGTTCCAGTCCTGTCGGTCGTGCTCCTCCGGCACTTCGAGGCAGACGATGCCGCGAGCGCACGGCGGGAGCGATTCGACGATGGAGGCGACGGCGGGCACGGCGGTCTCGTCGCCGGCGAGTACCAGGTGGCTGGCCGCCGCGGGCGGCGCCCACTCGCAGCCCCACATGCGGCCGGTGCCCGGCCGGTCGGGACCGAGCAGGCCGATCTCGTCGCCGGGCCGCGCCTGTGCCGCCCAGTTCGAGGCGGGGCCGCCGTGGCCGGGGCCGCCGTGCAGCACGAAGTCGACGTCGAGTTCGGCGGATTCACCGCGGTAGGCGCGGACCGTGTAGGTGCGCAGGTTCGGGCGGATCTCGTCGGGCATCGCCAGCCACCGCTGGTACCAGTCGGCGCCGCTCGGGAAGTCCGCGAGGGTGCGGCCCGGCTGCGGCAGCACCAGCTTGATCCGCTGGTCGTGCCCGCCGGCGCCGAAGGAGCGCAGGCACTCGGCGGTGAAGGTGATCCGGACGAAGCTCGGGCCGAGCCGCTGCACCCGCGCGACCTCGACCGGGAACGTCCGGTAGACGGGCTTGTGCTCGGTCGACTGCGCGGTCCGCGTACCTGGCATCCATAACCTCCCGAGATCGAGTGCTAGGTTAGCCTAGCCTTACGGAAATGGGGAGGTTGGTTTGCGTCACAAGATCCGAGCGGCTGCCGCGTTGCTCGTCGCCGCCGGCTCGCTGGCGGCATGCGCTTCGCCTGGTCAGAACGATCAGGCGGGCGCCGGGTGGTCCTACACCGATGATCGCGGGATCACCGTAACGGCGGACAAGCGCCCGGAGCGAGTCGTCGCCCAGGTTTCGGCGGCCGGCGCGCTGAAGGACTTCGGGGTCGACGTGGCCGGCACCTTCGGGCCGCTGGTGCGCGACGACGGCTCCACCGAGCCGGAGGCGGGCAGCATCGATCCCCGCCAGGTCACCGACGTCACCGGGCCGGGCTACGGCGAGGTGAACATGGAGCGGCTGACCTCCCTCGCCCCGGAGCTGCTGGTCAGCGGCAAGTACGCGGAGTTCGAGGGCCTCTGGCACCTGGTCCAGGACCAGGAGGAGGCGGTCAAGCGGATCGTGCCGACCGTCGGCGTCCAGCAGTCGGGGATCGCGCTGCCCGAGGCCATCCGCAAGTACAAGGAGCTGGCCCGCGCGCTCGGCGGCGACGTCGACTCGGAGCGGGTGAAGGCCGACGAGGACCGGTTCAACGCGGCCGCCCAGCGCCTGCGCGACATCGGGACGCGGATGCGCGCCGAGGGCAAGTCGATCCTGGCCGTGGGCGGCACCAAGGAGGAGTACTTCGTGGTGGTCCCGGCCCGCAACCCGGACCTGGACTACTACGTCAAGGAGCTGGGCCTGCCGATCACGACGCCGAAGAACCCGGACGTGGCCGGTGGTGGCTACTTCGAGCGGCTGTCCTGGGAGAAGGCCAACGTCTATCCCGGCGACGTCCTGCTGTGGGATGCCCGGCCGGCCTCGATGAAGCCGGAGCAGATGAAGGAGAACCCGGTGTTCGCCTCGCACCCGGCGGCCGCCGCGAACCGCTTCGTTGAATGGGACGCGGTCGCGCCGATGAGCTATGCCAGCTACGCCGGGATCATGAACAAGCTGGCGGACCAGCTGGAGTCCGAGCTGCCCCGCTGAGCCGGTCGCGAACCCCCGGCATCGCCGTCCGATGTGGACGGAGGTGCCGGGGGTTCTGCTTTACCTGTCCGCCGGATCGCCGTCGAACCCGTTCGCCCAGTGGCGGCCGCGCCCTAGCCGCCGAGGGCCGCTCCGATCCGCTCCGCGGCGGCGACGACCTGGGCGCCGAAGCGCCGGCCGGGGCTCGGCAGGAGTCGTTGCGTCGGCGCCGAAAGGCACACCGCCGCGATCGTGTCGCCGTGCAGGCGCACCGGAGCGCTGACCGAACCGACGCCCGGCGCGCGGGCCTGGACGCTCTCGACCCAGTCGTGGCCGTCCGGGTTCCGCTCGCCGAGCAAGACCTGGCCGGACGATCCGTGCGGGAACGGGAGCAGGGTGCCCACGGGCTGGCTGGCCCGCAGTTCCTCCGGCGACTCGACGCTCACGATGCACAGCCGGTGGTCCGCCCGCCGGACCCACAACTGCACCGATTCCCCCGCCGCCGCGCACAATTCCTCCAGCACCGGCCGCGCGGTCTCGGCCAGCGCCGAGGTCGCGAAGCGCGGGCCGAGGTGGAAGCAGCCCGCCGCGTCGCGCCGCAGCAGGCCGTGCGAGACGAGGGCGGTGGCCAGCCGGTGCGCGGTGGACACCGTCAGGCCGAGCGTCCTGGCCAGTTCGCTGGTGCCCATCGGGTGGCTTTCCACGCAGTCCAGGATGGCCACCGAGCGGTCCAGGACGCCGACGCCGGTGGTGAACGGTTCCGCGGCCACGGCTAGCGCCGGACTTCCGCGGGAGCGGCCGGGATCTTCGCCAGCGCCGACGGCAGCGCGTGCCCGACCAGCCCGGCGAGGTGTTCGCGCAGCGCGCCGAGCTTGGACACGTCGATCCCGGTGTCGATGCCTTCCCGGTGGAACAGGTGGATCAGGTCGTCGGCGGCGATGTTGCCGGTCGCGCCCGGCGCGAACGGGCAGCCGCCGAGGCCGCCGAGCGCGGCGTCGAAGCGCCGGATGCCGCAGCGGTAGGCCTCCCAGGCGTTGGCGTCGGCCATGCCGTAGGTGCTGTGCAGGTGCAGACCCGTTCGGTCCACGGGAAAGACGTCGCGCACCGCGGTGACGGCGCGGTTGATGTCGCCCGGCGACGCAGCGCCGATGGTGTCCGCGAGGTGCAGCACGTCGACGCCGATGTCCGCGTAGTGCCGTGCGACCCGGACGACGCGTTCTACCGGGGTGTCGCCGTCGAAGGGGCAGACGAACGCGGTCGCGATGCAGCCCTCAGTGCGGATTCCCGCGTCGTGCACGATCTCGGCGGCCCGCGCGATGCGCTGCATCGCCTCCGCCGTGCCGACACCGGCGTTCGACACGCTGTGGCCCTCGCTGGCCGAAAGCACCAGCCGCACGTTCTTCGCGCCGGCCTCGACGGCGCGCTGCGCGCCCCGCTCGTTGAGCACCAGCGTGTGGAAGGTCGCCGGCTGGTCGGCGAGGCCCGCGACGACCTCGGCGGTGTCGGCCATCGTCGCCACCCGCTCCGGGTTGACGAACGAACCGATCTCCAGGTGCTTGAAACCCGCGTCGACCAGCAGTTCGCCGAAGCGGACCTTGTCGGCGGTGGGCACGATCACCGGCTCGATCTGCAGCCCGTCGCGCAGTGACACCTCGGTGATGAGTACCAATTCAGATCACTCCTTCGGCCCGCAGCCCGGCGGTCTCGGTCGGGGAGAGCCCCAGCTCGGCCAGCACCTCGTCGGTGTGCTCGCCCAGTTCCGGGCCGAGCCAGCGGGTGCCGCCCGGTTCTTCGGTCAGCTTCGGGACGATGCCGGGGAACAGCACCTCGCGGGTCTCGTCGCCCTCGATGCGCACCGGGTGCCGCTCGTGCATCCCGCGGGCCGCGAAGTGCGGATCGGCCACGATGTCCGGCACGTCGTATATGGGTCCACTGGGGACGGACGCCCCGGCGAGCAGCTCCAGCACCCGGGGGCTGTCCAGCCGCGCCGTCCAGGAGCCGATCGCCTCGTCGATCTCCGCGCCCCGCTCGACCCGGCCCACGTTCGTCCGCAGCGCGGGATCATCGGCCAGGTCGGGGCGGTCGATCAGGTTCATCAGCCGGGCGTAGATGGCGTTGTTGTTGCCACCGACCACCACGTACTTGCCGTCGGCGCACCGGTAGGTGCTCGACGGAACGACCCCGGGGATCGTCGCCCCGGTGGCCTCCCGGGTGACGCCGAACGCGTCGAAGTCCGGCACCGAGGATTCCATCAGCGAGTAGATCGCCTCGTACAGCGCGACGTCGACGGTCTCGCCGGGCTCGCCGGAGCGGCGGCGCAGCAATCCCATCAACGCGCCGATGACCGCGTAGAGCCCGGCCACCGAGTCGGCCAGGCTGACGCCGGTGCGCACCGGCGGCATGTCCGGGTAGCCGGTCAGGTGCCGCACGCCGCCGAAGGCCTCGGCGACGCCGCCGAAGCCGGGGCGCTCCCGGTACGGCCCGGTCTGCCCGAACCCGGAGATCCGCACCAGCACGGCTCCCGGGTTGGCCCGGCGGATCTCCGCCGGGCCGAGTCCCCACTTCTCCAGCGTGCCGGGCCGGAAGTTCTCCAGCACGATGTCCGCGCCGGCGATCAGCTTCCGCGCGACGTCCTGACCCGGCGCGGAGCGCAGGTCGAGGGTCATTGAGCGCTTGTTGCGCGCCATGGTGCGGAACAGCAGCGACACGTCGCCGCCGTGCAGCCGCCAGTTGCGCAGCTCGTCGCCGGTCTTGGGGCGTTCGATCTTGATGACGTCGGCCCCGAACTCGGCGAGGATCCGGCCCGCGGTCGGGGCGGCGATGAAGTTGCCGAGCTCGACCACCCGGACCCCGGTGAGGGGCCCGTGTCCGTTGGACGCCATCGGTCTTCTCCTGTTTCACGGTGTTGCGGCGAGGGCGATGTGAGCGCCCGGGGCGTGGAGGTGTCCGTCTCCGCAAGCCCCTGCTTTTCAATATTTGGGAAACTGATGCCTTTATTCGGCAAGACAGGACCGTAATCACCCGAATGAGGATTCACAAGACCTTGATCACGCAACGATGATGTGTATGCTTCGCCGGTCCGTCTTCGTAGCCGCCGGTTGGGCAAAACCCGACCCGGTGGGAAAAGCGCTGCTCGCCGCAGAACTCAGGAGTCGGCTCGTGCCGACCCCGACGAATCGGACCCATAGATGTCGGACATCGTTGTCTTCGCCAACGCCGCGATAACCATCGTCGGCGTCGTCGTGCTCATCCTCCGCGCCAAGATCAGCCCGGCCATCGCGCTCGTCCTCGGCGCGATCTACCTGGGCCTGGTCTCCGGGCTGGGCCCCGAGCAGACCATCAAGTCCATCACCACCGGCTTCGGCGACCTGATGACCGAGGTCGGGCTGCTGATCGCGTTCGGCGTGCTGCTCGGCTCGCTGATGGCCTCGCTCGGCGCGATCGAGAAGCTCGTCGACCTGCTCGTGCGCACCTTCGGGCCGCGGAGCCTGCCCTACACCTTCGGCGCCACCGTCGGCACGGTCCTGCAGTCGATCTTCGCGGACGTGCTGCTGGTGATCACCGCGCCGCTGGCCAGCCGGCTGTCCCGGCAGATCGGGCCGTACGGCGCTGCCCGGATGTGCGCGGCGATGGCACTGGGCATCGAGGTCGGCCTGGTGTTCGTGGTGCCCGGCGTCGGGGCCGTCGCGCTGGCCGGCGTGCTGGACCTGCCGTTCGGCAAGATGTTCCTCTTCGGCACCATCACCGCGGTCTTCACCATCGTCGTCACGCTGGCGCTGTTCACCGCGCTGGCCAAGCGCGGCCTGTGGAACCCGAAGCTCGACGAGACCGAGGAGCTGCCGGTCGCCGAGGTCGCGGAGGAGGAGCGTTCGCCGCGCGAACTCCCGTCGCTGCCGCTGCTGCTGGCCCCGCTGCTGCTCGCGCTGGCGCTGATCGCCTTCGGCGCCATCGCGGAGATGGCCGAGTTCTCCTCACCGTGGGTCGATTTCCTCGGCGACCCGGTGATCGCCCTGCTCATCGGCCTGATCGGGGCGGTGCTCATCGCGCGCTGGAAGCTCCCGGCGGAGCAGACCGCGGCGGCGTTCAAGCGCGGTTTCCACGAGAGCGGCCAGATCCTCATCCTCACCGGTGTCGGCGGTTCGCTGGCGCAGACGGTGAAGGACGTCGGCCTGGGCGAGCTGCTGAAGGGCTACTTCTCCACCAGCACGGTCGTGCCGCTGCTGCTGGTGTGGCTGGTGGCCGCGGTGCTGCACATCGCGATCGGTTCGGTGACGCTGGCGTCGATCACCGCCGCGGGCGTGCTGGGCCCGGTGATGCCGATGCTGGGCATCGACCCGATCTTCGTCGCCCTGGCGGCGGGCGCGGGTTCGCTGTTCGTCATCCACGCGACCAGCAACACGTTCTGGCTGTTGCAGACCCTGCTGCCGCAGACGACGCGGGGAGCGCTGAAGTCGGTGACGCTGACGGTCTCGGCGGCATCGGTCATCGCCATGGTCCCGATCCAGCTCATGGCCTTGCTGTTCTGAGCCGGGCGGGCCGTGGGCCTTTCGAGGCGTTACGACGGTTCGAAAGGCTCACGGCCCTGCACGGCCAGGGCATTGCGCAGCGCGGCTGTGACGGCCTCCGGGTTGTCGATGTTCATCAGGTGGCCTGCGCCGGGGATTTCCTGGTACGTGGCCTGGGGGAGTGCTTCGAGGAGGATGTCGGCCGCCTTGCGCGGGCAGAGGGCGTCGTGCTCGCCGCCGATCACCGTCACCGGGCACTTGATCGCCGCCAGCTCCGGGGTCAGCGGGTTGCCGCGCAGGCCCGCCATAGCGGTCGCCGCGTTCGCGTAGCCGCGGCCGTCGCCGATGGACTCCGCGCGCCGCGCGACCACCTCGTCGATGTCCACTGTGGAGTTCGAGACCATCATCGTGGTGTCCGCGCGCAGCGAGTCGAGCACGGCGTCACCGGTCTCCGCGGCCCGCTGCAGGTTGATCTCGGCCGCCGCCCGCCCCACCACCGAGGACGTCCCGAGCACGACGACGCCGGTGACCAGGTCCGGCCGGTGCGCCGCGGCGGAGAGCACCACCGTGCCGCCGAGGGAGAATCCCACGCACACCGCAGGCCCGGAGACCTCGCCGAGGAACGCGAGCAGATCGTCCCGTAGCTGGGCCAGGGTTCCGTTCGCGTCGCCGACCGTGCTGGCGCCGTGCCCGCGCACGTCGTAGGCGTAGGTGCGGTGGTCGGCGAACTCCTCCTGCTGGCGCCGCCAGCTGCGGTGGTCCTCGGCGAGGCCGTGCACGAACACCACGGCCGGGCCGGAACCGCCCGCGCAGTAGTGCGTCTTGATGTCGTTCAGCGCGGCCGTCGCGGTCTGCAAGCCCATCAACTCCCGGTGTCGGTTGCCGCCCCCGATTCTGCGGCACGCAGTTCCAGGACGGAACCGCCCGCCAGTACGGGCCCGCTGGTGTGCAGGTGGCAGCGCACCGTGCCGCCGCCGTCGACGGGCGTCGGCTCGGGGACGACCGAGCGGCAGACGTCCATCGCGTACGGGCAGCGCGGGTGGAAGGTGCAGCCGCCGGGCGGATCGGTCGGGTCCGGCGGATCGCCGGGGAGCACGAGGCGTTCGCGGCGGCGCTGCACCTTCGGGTTGGGCACCGGGACCGCCGACAGCAGCGCCTCGGTGTACGGGCTGTC
>NZ_SMKW01000121.1 GCF_004348985.1 Saccharopolyspora elongata
TTGATGTACTTCGTCAACGAGTGGACGACGAGATCGACCCCCAGCTCGAGCGGCCGGAAGAACGGCGGCGGGGTGAAGGTGGAATCGATCGAGACGAGCGCCCCCTGCGCGTGCGCGATCTCCGCGACAGCAGCGACATCAGCGACCTTGGTCGTCGGATTCGCGATCGCCTCGGTGTGAACCAGCCGGGTGTTCGGTCGCATCGCCGCACGAACCGCATCGAGGTCGCCCATGTCGACGAACGTGGCCTCGATCCCGTACTTCTCGGGAAGCAACTCGGCCATCAGACGCCACACGGCCTCGTACGTGACGTCCCCCAGCACCACGTGATCGCCGGTCTTCAGCAGCGAGAAGAACATGGCGTGCAACGCGGCCACACCCGTGGTGAAGACAGCGGCGTCTTCACCGCGTTCAAGAGCGGCCAGCTTCGTCTGAAGGCAGATCTGGTTGAACCCCGAGTTTCGCGTGTACGAAAGGGTTTCCGTGTCGGACCAATCCATTTCGGACGGATCATCCGGAAGCAAGTACGAGTTCGCCATCACGATCGGTGCACGAATCGCTCCGCCAGCGGAATCAGTCGTGTTCCCACCGTGCACAGCCTGGGTAGCGAACGCGAGGCTCGCCAGATCGCTCTTGTCCGGCCTGGGATTGTTGCGAACGTTCTCACTCATAAAAGATGACCTCGTCTCTCTGCTAAGCCGACACAGAACCAGGGCACCGCCAGACAAGGCCGGGGACCGAGCTTCCGGCCGAGCCCAGAAGGAGCCCGTCCAGCTCCCCTCGCCAAGCAGCGATCGCCGGCTCTGCCTTGCCGTCAAGCAAACCTCAGCGGCGTCAAAATTCGTTCAATGCACGACAGCCCGTCGCCAAGCCAGCGGGCCAGCACCTCTGTCCTGGGTCGAGCACTCAGTAGGCCGCACGCCCATGCGGCAGACCCGCGGAGCTCACGGAGTGGTATCCGCCGACGCCTCAGGACAAGCGCCAGCTTCCTCCTACCAGCGGCCGCCCACTTCACTCATCTTAGCACAATATTGCACTTCATGGTGCACTAGAATGCCCTATAGGATTGCGTTGCGCGGCAACAGTTCTCGAGTGTCAGGGTTGACTGATAGCGCTACTCAAGGTCGCACCATCAGACCTTCCCACGCCGAGACAGGGCGACCTCGCTTCCTGGGCGAACGTCAGGGCGCCAACAGACGAGAAGAGAACTGGGCCTCCGGACTGAACCCGGCAAGAGCTGCCTGCAACTCCTCACCAGCAGCGATCAAATCCGATTCCGACGTGACATCGAGCAGTCCATCAAGGATGAACAGGGCGCGAACCGTGCGATCTCCAATGTGAGTCCGTGTTGACTGGCGCCAGTTCCACCGCCGACATGTCACCCCGACGTCGTCCTTCCACACAACTTCGCCGGCCTTGGGGTGCTCGACGGCAGGCTGCCCTTCGGCCGCCGTCTCGAACTCCTCCTCACCAGTAGCCCGTACCAGCTGTGCAGGTCCGACGTACTTGTCGACATCCTCCCCGCCGAGCGGAAGCAGATGGGCGACCGAGATCGCGTTATAGGTGTCAGTGATCCGGTCAATCCGCGGCAGACCACCGTCAACCCGGCGGACCAGCGCCTCGACGCTGGACCGAGTGCGTTGCGGTTTCGCGCCGAACGCGCGATAGGCCTCACGCCACGCCGCAAGCTCGTCAAGCTCCTCAGGGCGGCGCCCATCGAGCTCATTGGCAACCTTCAGCTCAGCGTCAGCCAACAGTTGACCGCTCACAGCATCACTCTCGCCGGGAACGAGACCTTCCGCGAGCACGAGAAACGCCCTGTAGTCGGGCCGCAGCTGGAAGACGCTGCTCTCAACAGACGCAGAATTGAGCCACTCCACCCCACGAAGCTGGGCTTCCATCAGGCCCCTCCTCCTACGCCCGGCTGCAAGACCGTCATCGAGAAATGCACACCTTCACTTCCTGCACACGCGTACCCGTGCGATTGATCGCTGCGAAGAACGACCGAGTCACCCGCTGCGAGATGCTCCACGTTCGTGCCGACGTGGACCTCCAGTTGACCTTCGTGCACGAACAGCACTTCCCTCGTCCCCTGGGAATGAGGCTCACTGTCGTGCCGCTCCCCGGGAGCCATCACCCAGTCCCAGAGCTCAACGACCTGCGGCGGCTCAGTCGCCCCGACGAGGACTCCGCGGCCGCCGTTCGACCCCTGCCACAAGGTAGGCGCCTCTCCTGCCCGGTGAACGCGAACAGGAGTTGTCGCCACGTCTTCAACGAGATCGGACAACCCGACACCGAAGGCACTCGCGAGCCGGAGAAGAAGCCCGATACTGGGATTCGACTGCCCCTGCTCGATGAGCACGAGTGTCCGTCGCCCCACACCGGACCGCTCCGCAAGCCCATCAAGCGTCCAGTTTCGCTCGGAGCGCCACCGCCGGACGCGCCCGCCAATGACCTCAGCCACGGCATTCGCATCGACGACACGTCTGTCTGATTCGCCCATGGTGGCATCATACTGCACCAACAGTGCAGTCGAAGAGCCAGGACTATCGCCTCCACCTGCAGATCAACCGAGCAACACAAGTCGACCAGTGCATTAAGTTGCTTGTATAGTGCATCACACTGCCCTAGCATGAGCTCCTCGCGAAGGGAGCTGTTCAATGACGAAACAGGTCACTCCGGCCAGACCTCACGTACGCCTCGGGGCTCAACTACTTCAACGAAAGTCGGTCGACGCGATCATCGCCGACAACGAAGGCGTGGAACCGGGCCAGCAACTCCGCCGCACGCTGAACGTCTGGCACCTCACGATGATCAGCGTCGGCGCCGCACTCGGAACAGGGATCCTGGTAATCCTGAGCACAGCCGTCCCCATGGCCGGGCCCGCGGTGTGGATCGCCTTCGTCCTCGCCGGGGTAACCGCGTTCCTCTCTGCCCTGTCGTACGCCGAAATGGCTAGCCGTGTCCCTGTTTCTGGTTCGAGCTACTCCTACGCCTACGCAACGATGGGCGAAGGGATCGCGTGGGTGTGCGGGTGGTGCTTGGTGCTGGAGTACGCGGTTTCCGTCGCCGCGATCGCTGTCGGTGCCGGTCAGTACATCAACGAAGCGATCAGTGTTTTCGGCCTGAGCATCCCCGACGCTTGGATGCAGCCTCCGGACTCCGGAGGAATCGTCAACGTACCTGCTGCGGTGATCGTCCTGCTGGCCACGCTGCTGCTCATTCACGGGGCCAGGGAGAGCGCGTGGGTGAACACCCTCATGGTCCTCATCAAGGTCGGCATCCTCCTCTTCTTCACCGCAGTGGCTTTCACGGCGTTCAACGCGGGCAACTTCCAGCCCCTGGCCCCGATGGGCGTTGCCGGCATCTCCGCTGCCGCCTCGCAGCTGTTCTTCTCCTACATCGGTTTCGATGCGGCGTCCACCGCGGGCAATGAGGCGAAGAATCCACGTCGGGACCTGCCTCGAGCGATCATCGCTTCCATGATCATCGTGACGGTGCTGTACGTGCTCGTTGCGGTGGCTGCAGTCGGCGCACTGCCGTGGACGCAGTTCAGCGACTCAGAGTCGTCCCTCGTCACGATCCTGAGCGACATCACCCACCAACCATGGGTCGCGTTGCTCTTCTCGGTTGGTGCGGTCATCGCCATCGCGAGCGTGGTTCTGACCGTGCTGTACGGGCAGACCCGAATTCTGTTGACCATGTCCCGAGACGGTCTCGTACCGAAGCTCTTCGGTCGGGTCTCCCCTAGGACGGGCACACCGATCGCGAACACCCTCATCGTTGGCGTTGCCGTCGCGATGACCGCAGCGTTCGTTCCTCTCGGGCAACTGGCCGACGCGACAAGTATCGGCACGTTGTTCGCGTTTGCCCTCGTGAACATCTCGGTGATCTACCTTCGTCGCAACCGTCCAGACCTGCCGCACACCTACAAGGTGCCCCTGTACCCCATCACACCAGTACTCGGGTTCTTGTTCTGCGGATTTCTCGCGGTGACGCTCGGCTTGGAGACCTGGGTCGTGTTCGGAATGTGGATGGCCATCGGTGTGCTGCTCTACTTCGCGTACGGCAGAAGCCATTCCGTCGTCGCCTCCACCCGCCAGGTGGAGCACCGGAAGACTGCGACTGCCGAACCGGACGAAAACACCACCCAGGACCCCGTGTCACCCGGACACAGCTGAGTAATGAGAGGAAAGAGCATGTTCCATTTGCGTGCTGATTTGGTTGAGTCGATAGTCGCGCATGCTCGCCGTGACTATCCGCGAAAGGTGTGCGGTCAGCTCCTGGGGCTGGAGGGAGCCAGTCCTGAGCGTTACGTGCCGATGGCCAACGCCGACGACCCTGCGGTGCAGGCCTACAGCTGGCGGTTCGATCCGACGGAACAGCTCGAGGTGCACCGGCAGGCTCTTGCCCGCGGCGAAGTTTCTCTCGCGGCCGTTCACTCGCATTCACGTGTGCCGTTGCGGCCTATGACTGATTCCGGGCTTCCTGAGGCTTACCCCTCACCGAAGGACATAGAGTTCATGACCTTGCAACCCGACATTCATTTCGTGATCGTGGCGTTGAAAGGGCGTGATGACACCGAGCCGGAGGTGCGATCTTTCTGCCTCACCGAGGCCGGTGAGGTCGCCGAGGACACACTGCGGGTGGAGTGATGTTGCGACGAGCGCGGCTCCGGCAATGTCCCCTACCTGCGTGAAGACACGCGAAGTGCAGAGTCCTGCAGACTGGCATCGGCGGTTCAGGTGGCTGCGGTGAAACCCGGCAGGATGCTCAGCTGGGGAATGATGGTCAGAGTGCAGATGGTCATCGACAAGACGTTGCCGATGAACGGGTGGAAGTCCGGCGGCAGGCGTTTCGAGAGTTGAGCGGCCAGCGGTGGTCCTGCGATAGCTCCGAGAACAGCCCCGACGACGATGGCCTGCACGGTTGGGCCGTAAGTCAGCACGGTTGCCGGCGCGACGGACACGACCGGGACGAAGGTGGGATACGAGCCGGCTTCGACCCAACGACGGTGGTAGAGGAGAACGCCAAGCGTCGCGGTAAGCACCTGGGCCGTCAGCACAGCGGGCAACAGGCCGCTGCCGTACACCGGGGTCAACCGGTTGAGCACATAGGACAGTACGGTTCCGGCGATCAGTCCGATCGCAGCGATTTCGTTGCCGTGGAAGGGTGCTTCGGTGAAGTCGGCGAGAACGCGCCGGACCACCCAGCCCGGTCCATGCTGGGAAGGCGCGGTCGACGTGCCGGCTGGGGCGCTTTGCTGTCCGGTTGTCTCAGGTGTGTCCGGAGAGAAGTCGCCACCGGGTGGTTGCATCCACGGTAGGCGTCGGGCGAGCAGAAACGCGATCAGCGCTCCGCCCCACATACCGGTGACGCTTCCGGTCACAGCAGGCAGCCCAAGCGGATGACATACGAAGTTGACTGCGAGGAGGGCGATCGGCGTTGTCAGGGCTGCGCCGAGCACGGCACCAGTGACTGCCACCGACCAACCCGCGCCGTAGACGAGGACGATAGCTGGTGGAACGGAGACGAAAGGCACGAAGGTGGGCTGGGCCGTACCGGTAACGACCGATGTCCAGCCCCAGACAAGGTCCGACAGCAGCAGACCAAGGAGCGCAGAGCCCACGATCCAAGGCCACAAGCCTGTTCCGTAGCTGATGGGAAAACCTGCCCAACGCCGACCTCGTTTCCAGGCGCGGTGGGCGACCCAGCCGCCCAGGAGCATGCCCAGTCCACCGAGTTCGGTCTTGAAGAACTGCGCTTCGGCGGTCTCACCACCCAACCAACGAAGGAACTGCGGGATGCTGGAATAGGCCTCGGACAGCCAGCTTTCGTAGTTGGGCAGCAGCTGTGGCAAGGCGCTGGACACGCCGGTGAGCACGATGGCCAGTGTTGCGGTGATGGCGACCATGGCGAGCCCGGTTAGCCACCGCATGACCGCGGTCGATGACGTTGATATCACTGGATTCGGGAGGTTCTTAGTGGTGCGTGTCATGGGGGCCTTGTCAGCGCGGAAGTCTGTTGCCACCGCGGCGCCCGAGACGGGCGTCGAAGAGATCGGTGCGGCGGTCACGGGCGAGGTTCGTGATGTTCTTTCGGTCGGCACCGAGTACGTGGGCACAGGACCATGGCTGATCGTCCGGCATGAGTGCTTGCCTCGCGGTTCGATCGACCGCACGCAGTGCGATCTCCGATGTACCCAGCTCAGCTATGAACGGAGGTCAGCGGACCTGCTGTGAGCACCCCGGCCTCGGCTGTTCAGCTAGACCGGGGTGCTTGCGCTCATTCACCATCCGCAGCATTCGAGTGAGCGAGACGCATCGCGTGTGCCTCCTCGACAGAGTCAGTCGCCGGCGCCGATCCCGGCAGCGCTTGTCGCGCAGACTCCTTGAGGGTTGCGACAACGATGACGCCGACGACGGACATCGCGATGAGGTAGTACGCCGCGAACATGTGGTGACCGCTCCACCGAATGAGCGACTCGATGAACAGCGGCGCGGTGCCGCCGAAGACGGCGACGCTGATGTTGTACGACATGCCAAGGCCGCCGTACCGGTGACTCGTCGGAAAGAGCGCCGGGAAGGTCGAGGCGAGCGCACCCATGTACAGCGCGACAGGGATGCCCACCATCGCGAGTCCCACCACGACGAGCCCGGTCTTCCCCGTGTTGAGGAGCAGGAAGGCCGGCGCACTCAGTACAACGACCCAGCCCGACGCAAGCCAGAGCACAGGCTTGCGCCCGATCCGATCCGAGAGCATTCCCACGAAGGGCATAGAGCATGCCATGGCGATGAGCAGCGGGACGCTCACGAGGTTGCTCGAGACGGAGTCGAAGCCTTGAACATCGGATAGGTACGTGGGCATGTACGACGTGAAGGCGTAACCGACGGTGTTCGCAGCAGCGACGAGACCGAGCACCTGGAGCATCTGCCGCCAGTACCGCCGAACAAGGCCGACCGGCCCCAGCGCATGTGTCAGTACCTCGGTTCCTGACGCCCTGCGCGCCTTGAGCTGCTCGAAGTGAGGAGTTTCCCCAACACGCAGACGGAAGTAGATCGCGATGAGCCCGAGGGGCGCAGCGACCAGGAAGGGAATCCGCCACAGACCATCCACCATTGTCTGCTGGCCGAACACCACCTGGAGGACGGTGACGAACACCGCGCCGAGGGTGAAGCCGAGGTAACTGCCCGCATCGAGGAATGCCGTGTAGAAACCACGCTTGCGGTCGGGTGCGCTCTCACTCACGAATGTGATCGCACCGGTGAGCTCGCCGCCAGCGGAGAAACCCTGCACGACCTTCAGGACGATGAGGAGGAGAGCAGCCCAGATGCCGATCGCGTCGTAAGCCGGCAGGGTGCCGATGAGGAAGGTCGCAGCGACGACGAGCGCAAGCGTCGTGAAGAGCACCCGCTGGCGTCCAACACGATCACCGAGCCAGCCGAAGAACATTCCGCCCAACGGCCTGAACAGATAAGTGCTCGCGAAGGTCCCGAGCATGAAGAGCACCTGCGCCCCGGAATCCGCCTCGGGGAGGAACACAGGACCCATCGTGACGATGAGGTAGCCGAAAACGCCGACGTCGTACCATTCCATGAGATTGCCGACGAAGGCACCACGGACAGCGCGGTGCAGGCGCGCCCGGTCGATGACGAGAACCGCACCGGTATCGGGCGCGGTAGGGCTGCTGGCTCTCGATGCACCCGACGAGCCAATAGGAATGGACATGAAGACTCCTTTGTCTGTGTCCTTAGGACCGCTCGCGCGGGTTCGTCAGCCGAAAACGGCGGTGTAATAGGTGAGGTACGCGGCGAGGTTCGATGTGAGATCGCGGTGGTCCGTGAGCGGATTGACCTCGGTCACGGCGAAGGCGTCGATGTGGGGTGCGAGTGCTCGTACTGCGTCGATGGCCTGCCTGGACGTCAGGCCACCAGGCTCATGGGCACCGGCCCCGGGAGCATGGGCCGGGTCGATCGCATCGATGTCGAAGCTCAACACGATGTGATCGGCGCCCCGGACGTGATCGAGTACCCGCTCAACCGCGGTTTCGACCCCGATCCGGTGGAACTCACCGGCGGTGATCTGCGCCGGGCCGAGTTTGTGCACGGCCGCACGTGAACTGGGGTAGTTGAAATGCCGCAGCCCAATCTGGATCGCGTGTTCCCGGTCAACGCGCTCGAGCTCAAGCCCACGTCGCATCCCGCTCGAGTGGCTCCACGAACCCTGCCGCTCGTTGTGGTCCATGATGTCGAGATGGGCATCGAAGTGAATGACTCCCAGTCGTCCCGACGTCGCCCTGTGCACGCCATCGATGAGGGCGTAGAGGACGCTGTCGTCCCCGCCGAGGACGAGCGGAACCGCACCGACGCGGACGGAATCGGCGATCTGGTCCGCTGAACGATCGAGTGTGGTCTGGACATCGTGCGGCACGACCGAGACGTCGCCGGCATCCTCGATCTTCGGCGCCGGGTGAAGCTCTCCGGTGTCGAGCGAGTAGACCTCGCCATTCTCCGCACGCATCGTCATCCAGGCGAGTTGCTCTCGAATCCGCGCAGGGGCGTACCGCGATCCCGGCCATCCGAGAGTTGCTGCCCCATCGAACGGAATGCCGATGAGCTCGTACCGCCGTCGTTCCCGCGCTGCCATGCGCCCGCCTCTCGCTTCAAATCACACCGAACTCTCTGTTCGGTGCCCAACATCTTGCGGAACGCATACAGGTGTGTCATACACTATTTCGGCGATATCGATGAGTTCGGATCGACAGATCAGTGATCGAAACCGGGAGTCGGGTTGAGCGTCACCGTCGGCGATCTGCTCGGCGTGGCCGAGCTCAAACTGCGCTGCATCGCAGGCGCGGCCGGCCTGTCGAACGTCGTGCGCTGGGTCCACGTCTCGGAGGTCGAGGACCCCACCCCTTGGCTGTCTGGCGGCGAATTCCTGCTCACGACGTTGTTCGTTCGTCGGCCAGATGCCGACCCCGAGCGCATCTTCGACGCATTCGCGAGGACCGGTGTCGCCGGTATCGGATGCGGGGTCAATGATCAGCATCCACATGTCCCCGATCGATGGGCAGAGCTCGCCGAAGCTCGAGGTATCCCGCTCCTCATAGTGCCCCTGAAAACGCCGTACATCGCCATCACGGAGTACGTCGCACGCGCCCGGATCGAAGCCGAGCATCGACGTCTGCGCACACTCATGGTCGCCGAGACGGCACTCGCCGATCTCAGCCTCACTGAGGACACTTGCGAGCCACTCGTCCAGGAGCTCGCCCGGCGGCTGCGCTGCGGCGCGGCGGTCGTCGATCGGTCACACACCACCCTCGCCGCCGCCGGCCCCGGAGCAGCGAATTTTGCCAACGAGTTCGCCGAAACGTTCGTGCGTTTCCGATCTGGCTCCGACCCCGCTTCGGGCAGCATCCGTGAGTCAGATAGAGACGTGGTCGTAAACCGCGGCCCAGGCGCCAACGCTCCAACACTCCTCGTCGTACGGAAAACCCGCTTCGACGACCAGGAGCGGCTACTCCTGGCTAGCACAGCGTCGCTCCTCGCCCTCCAGCTGTCGAGAAGCCAGGTTCTCCGCGAGCCCGAAAGGCGCCTCCGCAATGCTTCGTTGCAGGCGATCATCGATCCAGGTACCTCGGAAGACACGCGTCGTCTCCTGCTTGCCGCGCTCGGGATCGAGCAGTCGGACAACCTTCGCGTTGTTCTGGCCAAGGTCGACGCGCCGCCCAGCCCGGCCGAAGTCGAGACGTTTGAGCAGTGTTCTCACGACGCCGGGTGGTCGGCAAGGGCCTGGTCGACAGACGACACCATCGGCGCGCTCTTAGTACGACACCCTGAGACAGCCCCGACGACGCGCGACGAACCAGCGGCACTCTCTGCTGCACTTCACGCCTGGCTTGAATCGTGCGAATCCTCGACTGTAACCACTCGCATCGGTATCTCCCACACTGCCCGTTCGTTTCAAGTCCTGGCCCTACACGACGAGGCGACTGGCCTGGCCACGCTCGCCACGCGACTGCGTCGGAAAGTCGTCGCTGCCGGTGACCTCCCACTCGAAAACGTCATTCCTGCAGCACTTCCGCCCGAGACAATTCGGTACCTCCGCGCCTCGACATGGGATCGCTTGACCGACATTGCCCTCAAACACGCTCTCGAGGCCTACCTCGACGCCAACGGCGTCGTGGACATCGCTGCCCGCGCGCTCGCCGTACACCGCCAGACCCTTCGGCGACGGGTGCACAACGTGGGTGAACTACTCGGGCTCGATCTCGACTCAGCGACCGTGCGCGCGCTCCTGGTGGTCTCGAGGGACGTTCACCAGCTGCGATAGCTGACCGCATGAATCGCACGGTGATCACAGCACCGCGACCGGTTCAGCAGCAGGTGAAACTGACAGAGCCGGACTGCGACAACAGCGGCACCCGGCTGTATCACGGCTCGACACCGCACCGCTGTTTCTGCCGTCCCAGTGGCTCTGATCGAGCACTCAGCTGATGCTGATCAGGCCAGATTGTCGTCAGTATGACGCCCGGCGTGGGCGCCCAGGACCATCCGCGGACTGCTCGAGGGATGCGACAGCACTCGCTGCCAGAGGCTGGCGGCAGTTCGAGTTGACCTCTTGACTTCGGACCACGAGCGACTCAGACTCAGATCTGTGATCACAGATCTGAGATCTGGAGCATCACGTGATCACAGGTAACCACGCTTCAGCTCCGTCACATCCCGCGTTCTAAGCCTGAGGAGCCTTTCTTGAAGTACCTGATCGATGAGGTCGACCCCGAGCGGACCTTCCTCAATGCGCCGTACCAACCGGATGCGACGCAGGTAGACACCCCGTACGCGTTCATCGGGCTGCCCTTCGGCCCGCCGTATCACGCGACCGACCTGACACTGTGCGCAGGCGGGGCCGACGAGGTGCGAAAGGAGTCATACCGCCAGGCCTACGCGCTGAACTGGGACCATTACGACTTCGACTACGGCGATGTCCTGTTCCCCGGCGACACTCCCACGGTCACCGACCTCGGCACGCTGCCGTCGGACTTCCGCAACCCGGACGCGGTGTGGGACGACGGCATCGACTTGTTCACCACGTTGATCTCCCGCGGTACCGTCCCGCTCGTCGTCGGCGCGTTTGACTCGATCCCGCCGATCATCGGCGGCGCGTTCACAGCCGAGAAGATCAACGTCTTGCAGATCGATTCCCACTTGGACTTCCGCCACGAGCGCTACGGCGTGACTCGCGGGTTCTCCAGCCCGATGCGTCGGCTGCGCGAGTACCCGTGGGTCAACGACATCGTCCAGGTCGGCCTGCGGGGTGCGGGTAGTGCTCGTGCGCAGGACATCAAGGACGCTCTCGACTCCGGAAACCGGTTGATCACCGCCTGGGATGTGCATGAGCATGGCGCGCAGAAGGTTCTCGACTCACTCACCAGCGACGGCCGTTGGCTGATCACGATCGACTGCGACGGCCTCGACACCTCTATCGCTCCGGCGATCGGCGCCCGCGAGCCAGGCGGACTCACCTTCCACGAAGCGCGCACGCTGGTATCCGGTCTCGCCCGCCGCAACAAGGTTGCCGCGTTGGTATTCACGGAGTACCAACCGGCGCTCGACATCCAGTCGATCACCGCGCACACGATCCTCCGTTTGATGATCAACGTCATCGGCACGCAGCGGTCGCCCAAGGCTGAAGTACCCTTTACCAGCAGCAGCCGAGGGACTCCCGAGAGCACCAGAAGGTAGCGATGCACGTTGAGGTCTGGCGGCCCGCCGCGGAGACGAACGCGGCCGTCGCCCTCACCATGTGCGGCGGCAACAGCACTCTCCTCGGACAGACCAGGCCCGGAGTAGCGGCGCGTCCCGGACAGCACCGGCAGCAAGGCGACATCTAATGATGAACAGCACTGACAGCACAGCGCCGAAAGGCCACGCAGACACCGCTCACTCCGCGGCTGAGCCGCACGATCCCCTTGCCCAACTGGAGGCGATCGAGGTCCGGCCGGCAGGCCAGGAGGTCTACGAAGCGCTCAGACGCGAAATTATCCGCGGCCTGCCGCCCGGAACCGTGCTTCGCCTGGCACCACTCGCCGAGCGATTCCAGATCAGCACGATGCCGGTCCGCTCGGCCATCGCACGACTCGAGTCCGAGGGGCTGGTCGCACAACGCCCGCGACGCGGCGCGATCGTCACCGATCTCACCGTCGACGACTTCAGCGAGATCTACGACATCCGCATCGCTCTGGAAGGCGTCGCCGTCCGACGTGGATGTGTCAATCTCACTGACGAAGACCTCGTGAGGATGCGCCAGCATCACCGTCAGTTGGCTTCGATCAAGCTCAACGACGAGGAGGACATCGACCGTTACCTGTCCGGCGAATGGCAATTGCACGATGTGTGCTACGAGGCCGCCGGGCGTCCACGGCTCATGCAGCTGATCCGTATGTATCGGCGTCACGCCGAACGGTATTTTCGGCGGTACCTGGGTACACGCCTCAACATCGAGGCAGATGTGGAGAACCAGGGAACGCTTCTAGCAGCATGCGAGGCGCGCAACCCTGACCGCGCCGAGTCCGCCCTGCGGGCGCTGTTCGACTACACAACCGAACGGCTAGCGCCTGAACTTGCTGCCGGTACTTCCCCGAAAACGGGGCCGAGCACCACATAACGTCGCGAAGACGGGCGCACCACACAACAAGCACTGCGCCGACTACAAAACGCTACCGCCGTGCCATCCCGGCTGATGGATGGAACCCGCGATCACTGCAGTCTAAGCAGCGATGCTAGTCCACACCCTGCTAAACCCCACGCTAGCCGCCTACGAGCGACTCGCGTGGAGCGCCGTCAGCAGTTGACCTTGGCCGAACGCCGAAGCAGAGCAACGTCCATCTCTGCCCTGTGAGCACCTCTGCTCGCAATTACTTTCGACCCCGACAAAGGAGTCGGCAATGTTCGACAAGATCGTCATCATAATCTACTTCGCCCTCATGCTCGGCGCCGGCTATGTGGGTAGTCGGCGGAACCGGAACTCGGATGACTTCACTGTCGCCGGGCGAAGACTCGGACCGTTCATGTACACCTCTGCCATGAGTACCGTCGTGCTCGGCGGTGCTGCGACCGTCGGGGGCGTCAGTCTCGGCTACCAGCACGGCATCTCCGGCATGGCACTGGTCTTGATGCTCTCGCTCGGCATCGCGATGATCGGCGTGCTGTTCGCCGGGACGGTGCATCGCAATGGAGTGCGTACTGTCCCCGAAGCACTCGAACGGACGTTTGGGCGCACGTCCGGGTTGCTCGGATCAGTAATCGTGATTTTCTATACCCTTTTCGTCGGCGTCGCGCAGATCATCGCGATCGGCACTGTGCTGACCGTCGTGTTCGACATGCCAAGAGCCCTGGCGGCAGCGGTGGGCTGGGCCGTGATCACGCTGTACAGCGTCGCAGGCGGCATGTGGTCGATCACCATGACCGATGTCATCCAGTTTCTGATCAAGACAGTGGGAATCTTTGCGCTGCTGCTGCCCATGGCGATCGCCGAAGCAGATGGACTCGGCTCCCTGCAAGAAAAGCTCCCCGCGACCTACTTTGACCCGGTCGGCATCGGAGTCAGCACCATTGCTGCCTATTTCTTGCTTTTCTTCTTCGGTTTCCTGATCGACCAAGGAAACTGGCAGCGCCTCGCCACCGCACGGTCGGAACGTGTTGCCCGGTGGGGAGCCCTTGTCTCCGGGGTGTACTGCGCGTTGTACGGATTGGCCGGCGCACTCATCGGTACGGCGGCCAAGGCGCTTCTGCCTACACTATCTACCGCGGACGACGCATACGCCTCGGTCGCTTCTCTTGTACTGCCCGCCGGGGTGTTCGGTGTTGTCATTGCTGCTGCTCTGGCAGCGTCGATGTCGACGGCCAGCGGTCTGCTGATCGGGTCATCGACCGTTCTCACCGGAGACGTCTTGCGTCCGAAATACGGGGAGCGCATGAACTCGCTGCGAGCCAACCGGATCGCGCTCCTGGCAGTGTGCGTGGCTGCGCTGGCCATCGCGCTCGCGATGGATTCCGTCGTCGGTGCGGTCACAGTTGCCACAGACCTGCTCGCCGCGGGGTTATTCATCCCCATCACGTTCGGGCTGCTGTGGCGCCGCTCGACCGCGTTCGCTGCCGTGGCCTCCATTGTCGCTGGCTCTGTGGTGTGCATTGTCTTCATGATCCTAGACGGCTTGTACGCGAATGAACCCGTCATGTTCGGGATGCTCGCCAGCCTTGTCGCCTTCGCCGTGGCTTCCCTGGTCAGGAGGAAGGAACATTCCGCGCCCGAACGCACCTTGAAAGACGTCCCAGCCGTCCCATCGTGAAAGGCTTAACAGCCGCGCACGGCCCCTACCGATGTCAATAGGAATGTGAACCGCTACCACATGGCTATGACCAGTCCCGCATGGCTACTGCGCGGTACCGCACCTCAGTGGTTCACCGCGCCGCCTCAGCCGACGGACTCTGTCCTGGTCCCGCGTACCCGAGTGCCGATGCGGAGTACAGCACCTCGAGGATTCCTGTAATCGGTCCGACCACCGCGGGGCTGTTCTGCCCCTTGCGCTGCCCCCGCGCGACTGGCAGAACAGCCCCGCGGTTGCCCATCTGCCCAGTCTTAGCCAGCTCGCGGAGGCTTTCAATCGTCGCTCTAGGTTTCGCCTAGTCGGCCAGGAGATCGATGGGCCCCCGCCGCAGCCCAGATAGCCAGCAGGATCCAATCGACCGAACTGCTTGCCGACATCCTTTCCGCCGCGCCCCAGCCACCGACTGGTCGGGTCGGATCCGACCGTGGACGTGCTCCGATTGGGTCGGCATCGGAGCATATGAAGAGAACGAGCGCAGTCATCGGTGCCGCTGAGGATGCGGCCGACATGCGCTGCAGAATGAGCGTGGAGGCCCTCAAGACGGACGCGGCGTCGCGCAGTTCTGCGCAAACGCAGTGGCGCGCCGTCGTAGCCGCCCGACTGCCCAGCCAGCACTGGCCAGAACGAACAGTGCTCATCACGGCGGTCGATGCCCATACCGGCGAACCGGTCGTCTTCGACCGCCACAGCTGAGTCGACCTGGCGGACGCCATCGCCACCCGCTGTGCCAATGGCTTCGGTGTCCCTCCCCACGGTATCGGCGACAACCGATACATCGACGGCGGCTACCGACGCAACGAGAACGCCGCTCTGGCAGCCGGATACGAGCGGGTGCTGGTGCTGTCACCACTTGGCGGCAGAACACGGACGCCGTTGGGGTGGGGCATGCGTGCATCTTGCAGCACAGGCCGACGAACTACGCGCACGCAGCAGCAGAGTCGAAACGATCTTCCCGGACCGCAACTCCGAGCACATGTTCGGCGCCAATGCGATGGATCTGTCGCTGCCCGCTGCTCGAGCTGATTACAACTAAGGCAGAGCCCTTGCGGAGCAGCTCACCGAATTCTGGCGCTGACGCCCACGAAACCAGTCGACTCGGTAGGCGTGACGACACCTGCTCATGCTCGGATGGCCGACGGGCGCGACGCGCCACGCTACCTTCGTGCGCCCTGAACTGGGCTCGTTCTGCCGTCTTGACGAACTCGGCCTGCAGGTCGTGGGTCAACGGATCGAGCCCGGTCGTGCGGTAATGGCCTGCCGGATCGTCGAGACCGACGAGTTCGCCAGGGGAGTCGCCGCTGCGGATGCCCTGGCCGCTGGCGCACGAGCCGCTGGGGTGGCGCCCAACGACGTTGCTGATCGCGAACCGCCCCTATCTCTGCACCAGCTGTGAGCATGTATGGCGCCAAGACACCAGCCGGGCAGCCGAGCCGCACGCGAAGCTGTCGCGTCGCGCGCTGCGATGGGCGGGCTTCATCATGAACAACAGGGGTCACACATCGTTGCCACCTGGTTAAACAACAAGCTAAGGACTTGTAACAGAACTGATCTTGGTGGCACGGTGGCAGTAGGTGATCTTGCTGTCGCCGTCCTTGGCAAAACCGGTGTCATCGACCACATACGCCTCCGGGTCGATCGTCTCGGAGGCCCACCTCGCCACGTTGGCGCGCACCTGCCCGTGTTCCCACGTCGACGAGGTGATGAACTGCTGCAACCCCTGATGATCCACGCCCAGCCGCTCGGCCATCGGCTGCATCGACTTCCGCGCGCGCCCTCGGTCAACAACCCACGCACGTACAACTCACCCTTGGCCCGCTGATCCGACCGCGGCAGCCCCTTCAGCATCTGCGCCGCGAACTCCACCAGCCGGGGACGCATCCGCTCGATCTCATCCGGAGTCACCACCAAAGTCAATCACCATCCACTGGATGATCGAAACGACACGCCGAGACATAACAAAGCACTATTAGTACGACGACGACAGGTTGTGATGTTGATGTCTCTTGTGGTGACTGGCCCGGGCACGGGCCTGGCTCGCCAATCGCCACCTTGACCAATGCAGGACATGTTCGATCGTGTGCGCAACGCGGACCACGACCCGATTCCACAAACGACGAACCTCGTTGACCGACAACGGCTTTACTCCCGACCATCGTCGGAGGCAGAGCCGCTTTTCAGGGATCTGCCGTGTGATCACCAGGAATGCCAGCGCCGTCATCGACAGCGTGATATGCCGGTACCACGCCTGATAGCTCCGTACCTGGTAGTGGTCGAGTCCGGTCTCGTTCTTCGCTGTTTGGAAGCATTCCTCTATCGCCCACCGGCTCCCTGCGACGCGCACCAACTCGGCCAGGCTCGTGGGAGCAGGGCCAAAGCACACGTAGTAGGCGATGTCGGCGGGATCGGTGACCGAGCGACGCGCCAGCAGCCAGTGTCCCCAGCCCTGCCGGCGCAGCGGCCGGATCTCCACCGCGGCCCATTCCGACACCCGCGGCCCGCGCACCCCGTCACCGCAGCTGAGCCGATGCCAGGATGACTCGGCAAGCTCGGCGATCACCCGGTGGACTCGAACCTTGGCCAGCTCCATCGACACCACCATCGCGGACTTGGGCACCGCGACCACATGCGGGATATCGACAGTTTCCAGCCACAGGCGGAATTTAGTGTCCTGCCCGTAGAGTTCGTCCGCGGTCACCCAGCCGAATGGGACATCCGCCTCACGCGCGTTCGATCATCCGGCGGGCCAACACCTGCTTGGTCGCAAACCCCACCTCGTCACCGATCCCTGCCGCACGACACCGTTCACGGCCACCGGTCCAGTCCTTCGGCAGATACAGCTCGCGATCGATCAAAGCGCGCCCCCTGGGAGAGGCGTAAGCGAGGAACACGCCGATCTGTGAGTTCTCGATCGCCCTGCCGTGCCGGAGTACTGCCGGCCGACTCCAGCGGATTTGGTGCCCTTCTTCAAAAACCCGGTTTCATCAACAATGAGCACGCCCTGATCGGTATCACCGATGCGCTCGACCACAGCGGAACGAACATCATCACGCAGGCCGTCGGTGTCCCAGGCATAGAAGTTCAGCAGCCGCTGCATACCCTCCGGCCCGGCATCACCTGCGGCTTCAGCCAGCGTCCACCCGTTCTTCCGCTCGACCTCGCTCAGCAAACCCCTGACGTACCAACGCATCCGCCGACGCGACTCCACCCGAGGAAACCGCCCGGCGAACCGACCCAGAAACGCCTCAAAGCTCGCCGACCACTCAGCCACCATCTCCGCCAACACAGCAAGATCAACTACCAGAACCCATCCAAGATTACAACCTGTCGTTGTCGTATTAGAGCGTGTCTCATTTCGCGAGTTTCTTGTAGCAGGTGAGGGCGGCGGCGAGGGTGAGGAAGGCGCAGAAGTGGTTGGCGTAGCGCTCGTAGCGGATGGTCAATCGTCGGTAGCCGAACAGCCAGGCGATGCATCGTTCGATGACCCAGCGGTGTTTGCCGAGCTTCTCGCTGGATTCGATGCCCTTGCGGGCGATTCGCACGGTGATTCTCTGTCTGCGTACCCAGTCTCGGAGTGCGGCCTGGTCGTAGGCTTTGTCCGCGTGGAGCTTGTCCGGCTTGCGCCGGCGGGGCCCACGCCGGGACTTCACCGCGGGGATCGCCAGAACGAGTGGTTTGAGGGCGTGTGCATCGTTGGTGTTCGCGGCCGAAATCGCAACCGCCAGCGGCAGTCCCGCCCGGTCGGACAGTGCGTGGATCTTCGAACCGGGTTTCCCGCGGTCCACGGGGCTAGGGCCGGTCAGAGGTCCCCTTTTCTGGCCCTGACGGAAGCTCCGTCGAGGACTGCGCGGGACCAGTCGATCATTCCCCGGCTGCCGAGCTCATCGAGTACTGCGCGATGCAACCTGCGCCATAACCCCGCTTCCGTCCACTCCATGAAGCGGCGATGCGCGGTAGGCACCTTCACGCCGAAGCTGGGCGGCAGGTGTCGCCACGCACACCCACTGGTCAGCACGAACACGATCGCGGTGAACACCGCACGATCGTCCACACGAGACCGCCCACCTCCTTGCGGACGGACCTGATGTGCCGGGACCAACGGCTCGGCCAGTGCCCACAGCTCATCAGGCACCAACCTCCGCGACAGCTCATCAACCACGACCAAGATCATGCACGCAAACCCGACCAAGATCCAAATGAGACACGCCCTTAGCCTGGATGCACCGATGAGGGTGGTGTCGATCTTTGGGCGGGTTGGTCGGAGTTGTTGATCTTGCTGTCTGGGGCGGGGCGTGCGTTGCCCGCTGGTCTTCCCAGCCTGTTCCACTGTTCAAGGTCTCCGGTCGGGCCCGTGTGGGCGATTGTTGGTGCTGGTCAGGCTGCTGTTGGCGGTGATGAGGCGGCGGTGTGCAGGGTGGTGAAGTGCTGGGCCCAGGGCCAGTGGGCGGGCAGGTGTAGGACGGGTTTGCCTTGAGGGCGGGCC
>NZ_SMKW01000122.1 GCF_004348985.1 Saccharopolyspora elongata
GCGACCGCCACACCGCCGCCAACTCCCGCACCTTATCCTCATTAACAGGCGGCGGCTCATCCCCCGTAAGCCAAAGGGACAGCTGGCGCTCAAACTCACTGAACATGATCGCCATAACCGCCCCTTTTTAGCTTACCTAACCCCTAACTCGGCACTCGCGCCAACTACACCGACTGCTCACCAACCGGAACCGGCCCTGGAATATCCTGAGGATGCAGCACACACAAATCATCCAACGTCGGGTTCACCAAACCCCGCGTCCGGCGAGCATGCCGCGCAATCGCCACATCCAGAACCTGGCGAGCATAACGACCATTACCGAAAGAACTCCCCCGCTGCACCGCCGCGAAATGCGCCCGCAACGCCGCCACGGACGGCCCAGTGCATTCGTAACCGGACTCGGCGGCGTGCTGGTTGAAGATGGTGACCAACTCGTCGGCGGTGTAGTCGGCGAAGCGCACCCGGTGCGAGAACCGCGAGGACAGACCGGGGTTGGCGGCGATGAACCCGCCCATCTCCTGCTCATATCCGGCGGCGATCACCACGACCTCGTCACGGTGGTCTTCCATCAACTTGACCAGCGTGTCGATCGCCTCCCGGCCGAAGTCCGGCCCACTGCCGCGGCTGCCACCGGAGGAGAGCGTGTACGCCTCGTCGATGAACAGCACGCCGCCGCGGGCACGGTCGAACGCCTCGGTGGTCCGGCGCGCGGTGTGGCCGACGTACTCGCCGACCATGTCCGCCCGGGCGACCTCGATGACCTGCCCCTGCGCCAGCACGCCCATCGCGGACAGCAGCGATCCGTACAGCCGGGCAACGGTGGTCTTACCCGTGCCCGGAGGCCCGGCGAAGACCAGGTGCCTGCTCACCGGCGGCGACGGCAGACCGGCGGCCTCCCGCTGCCGCGCGGACGCCAGCAGGTCGACCATCGCCGCGACCTCGGCCTTCACCTCGGCCAGCCCGACCAGGCTGCGCAGGGTGCCGAGCAGTTGCTCGACCCGTTCCTCGTCGATCTTGCCCGCGCCGGCCCCCACGGCGGCCCCCGGCAGCGGCCCAAGATCCTCCGGCAGCAGCCGGGTCAGCTGGGCGGCGGTCACCGACCGGTCGTCGCCGAGCCGGTAGGCCTGCCGTCCGACCATCTCCTCGAACACCTTGCGCGCGGTGCGGCCGTTGCCGAAGGAGCTGTCGCGCGGCAACGCCGTGAAGTACCCGTGCAGCGCGGAACGGGTCTCGAATTCCAGCTGGTAGTGGTGGTTCTGGCACATCCCTTCGACGATGGTGACCAGTTCGGACGAGGAGTAGTCGGCGAAGTCGATGGTGCGTGAGAACCGGGAGGACAAGCCCGCGTTCGCGGCCAGGAACTGCCGCATGTCGTTGGTGTACCCGGCGACGATCACCACCACGTCGTCACGGTGGTCTTCCATCAGCTTGACCAGCGTGTCGATCGCCTCCCGGCCGAAGTCCGGGCCACCGCCGCCACCGCCCTGGGACAGGGTGTAGGCCTCGTCGATGAACAGCACACCGCCGAGGGCCTTCTCGAAGACCTCCGCGGTCTTGAGCGCCGTGCCGCCGACCACGGCAGCCACCAGGTCAGGCCGGGCGCATTCGACCAGCTGCCCCTTCCGGAGCACACCAAGGGCAGCCAGGATGCGACCGTAGAACCGCGCGACCGTCGTCTTGCCGGTACCGGGGGAGCCGGTGAACACCAAGTGCTGCGACATCGGCGGCGACGGCAGACCGGCCGCGGCGCGGCGCTCGGCCATCTGGTGCAACCGGACCAGCGTCTCCACCTCGCGCTTCACGCCATCCAGACCGACCAGGTCGTCCAGTTCGGCCAGCAGCTTGTCGAGTTCGTCGGCGTGGCGGGGTTCTCCGGTGTCCTGCGGCTCGTCTGAATCAACGGCCCTACCGGACTCCTCTTGGACCACCGGCAAGCGCGACTCGCCCGGCTCGCCGCTGTCGTCGAAGATGACGCTGGATCCTTCGAACCGGGTGTCCTGGTCGCCGTTGCCATCGATGCGGCACCGCCGGATCTCCACCGGCTCGTCGCTGAACACCGCGACACCGTCACGAACGTTGTCGCGGACGGTGCAGGAAATCATCCCGCCGCCGGACTGCCCGTGCCATTCCGCGCCGGAGCCGCACTCGCGGAGGATGCCACCGTCCACGGCGAGCGTGGACTCGCCGCGGGCGGACAACGCCGGGCCCGTCGTCCGCGTCACCTGACAATCCGACACCGTGGCTTCGGCCTGGCCGTCCGCGACGACCCCGCCTGCCGCGCCACCGGTGATGTCGCAGCCGGTGAGCTTCACGACGCCGTCGGCGCTTGCCGACACCGCGTCGTGCCCGGCGTCGGTGAAGGTGCAGGCCGACAGGTGGGCCGTCGATCCGTCCAACACCTGCACCGAATGCCCGCCCGCCTTGGCGATCCCCACCCGCTCCAGCTCGACCGTGGCGTTCTGCATCGCCACCACGGCCTGCGCGTCGACGTCGCTGATCCGGCAGTCGCGCAGCACGGGCATCGATTCGGCCGCCGCGAGCAGCACCACACCCCGCACATTGGAAATGTCGGAGTCGTTCATCTTCAGCTGGCTGTGCTGTTCAACGACGATCGCGTTATCGGCGATCTTGTCGATCCGGCAGCGTTGCAGCGTGCTCCGGCCGTGGTCGGCCACCAGCAGTGCGCTGTTGGCATCGGTCACCACGCAGTCCACCAACGTCGCCGTGCCGCCGGTACGAGATACCACGGCCGTACTCGAGACGGACGCGAGCGTGCATACGTTCAGCTCGGCGCGGGCGTTGTCGTACACCAGCAGGCCCGCGCCGCCCGGGTTGCGCAGCTCGCATTCACGGGCCTTCAGCTCCGTGCGGCTCCGCGCCGCGACGGCGACCTCGGATTCGGCGGCCAGCACACACTCGTCGAGCTCAAGGACTCCGGCCCGCAGATCCACCGCGATCTCCCCGTCGCGGTGCGCCAACTCGATGCCGGAAACCGCCGCGTGCTCGACATCGAGCCGCAGCACCGGATCGCCGGATGCCTCCACCCGCACCTGGCCGGGTGCTCCCGCACCGGAGATGGTGATGTCGCGATCCAGCACGATCGATTCCGCGTAGGTGCCGGGCCGCACCGAGATGACGTCGCCGTCCTTCGCCGCGGCGATCGCGTCGGTGATGGTGCGAAAGCACTCCGGCTCACTGGGCGAAACTCCCAGCATCGACCGCGTGCCGGTCATTCTGCTCGCCATAGCGGGCCCTCCTCGTTCTCCGGGTTCAGCATCGAGCACACGCGGTAGCGGTCCAGTGGGGTCATGCGGCTTGCTCGCCCGCTGGCCAACGCATGCGCGGCGAGCGCGGCGTCCGGCGCCAGCAGATGCCGGTCGAGGTAGTAGCGGGAGGCGTCCGACCACACCCACGCGCCGTCGGAGCGCAGGCTGGCGGGCACCGCACCGGCCGACCCGGAGACCAGGTCGGTCATCCGCAGGTCGGTCTCCAGCACGATCTCGCCGCTGCCGAGGAAGTCCAGCAGCCGTTGCCGCTCGGTGGAGTCGACCACGAGCTCGTGCGTGGAATCGAACCACGGACCCTCGTCGCCGGACGCTCCGTCGAACGTCCGCGCGATCTTCACCTCCGCCGGCGGTTCGCGAGTCCAGAGCAGGACTGCCGAGCGCAGCGCGGTTTTGTGGTAGACGGGCAGGTCGGTGCCCGCCGCGAACACCTCGACGCGCGGATCGCGCTGGGCGTCGGCGACCCGTTGAACGGCCAGGGTGACGGCCGGCAGATTCACACCGTCGTCGGCCTGCACCAGGTAGACGCGGTCGACGCCGTCGCGCATCGTCGCCCAGCATGCTGCCGTGCCGTGCGCGGCCCGCGCCGCCGCCACGACGGCGCGGTCAGGCCCGTCCCAGGCCCCATCGGCATCCGGCGCGAACCGGTACCGCACCACGGGACGTCCTTCGAGCTGCGGCAGAAGCGCGCCGACCAGCTCGTTGAGCCGTTGCCGGTCGCCGCCGGCCAGCACCTCGCGGGCAACGGCCAGCCAGCCGTCCGGTGCGCGGCCTGCCAGCTCAAGGAGGCGTTCGTGCGGATCCAGATCGACGGCGAGCCGCGGCGATTCGTACTCGTCGGCCAGGTCGTCCATGCGGCGGAACATCCTTCCGGCTATGCGGCGTGCAACGGGCCGTACCACCGGTCCGACACCGTCTTGTCCAGCTCGGCGTCGGCGCGTTCCTTGGCCGCGGCACGGAGCCGGGCAAGGATCTCCTCGCCGTCGCTACCGTCCTCGGCGAACAGGATCCGGCGGACCGAGCCGCCCTCCACGCCCAGCACCTTGAGCCGAGTCTGACCTGGCAGCACCACATCGCCGGAGATGTCGAGCTCGTCCGCACCGACGCTGCGTACCAGGCCGTCAAGACGACGGGCGGTGGAGACCCAGATCAGCGCCTCCGTCCCGCCCACCGACTGTGGCTGCGCCACCGGAGCCGCCACCACCGGCTCGCGCAACCGCACCACCGCGCCCGGCGCCAGCACCGTGTCGTCGGGGATGCCCCGCACGACCACGGCACGCACTGTGGGAAGGCGGCGCAGGCCGCTGGTCAGGCACACGTGGAAATCGGTGTCGTAATCGCCGCCCGGCTCCTCACCGAACACCCGCACCACGGCCAGCTCCGCCAGCATCGCGGCCTCCTCGCCCCGGCCGGCCCGCAGTCCCGGACGTTCGGACAGCAGCTTGGTGACCGCGCGGGTGGCCACGTCGTACTTCGAGCCGAGGCTGGTGCGGACGTTCTTTCGCTGCTCGGGGGTGCTGCGTGCGTCCGCGGGTACCTCGAGCGGTTCTCGCCGCGGTTGGCGCTGCACCTGCTCCTCGACCGGCTCCTCGACCGCCGCCTGAGCTGGCTCCTCGACCGGCTCCTGAGCTTCGGCCGGCTCCTGGGCTGGGGTCGGCGAGACCTTGGCTTCGGGTTCAGGTGGCGCGGCGACCGTCGCGGCCTGTGCGGCTGGCGGGTCGGCGGGTGGTGTGTCCCGTGGCGCCCGTCCGGCCTTGGCGACCAGCGGCGGGAGCGATGCAGGCGGGTCAGCGGGCGGTTGCGGGCGCCGCGGCTCGGCCGCGGTCTCGGTCCGCTGTGGCAGGTCCACTGTGGTCATCGGCCTGTCACTCGGCGGCTCCGACGGAGCCCTGACCCCGCGGTGGGCCGGTTCTGGTGGGAGAAGAACCGACCCACCGGCGGGGATCTGGCCCGTTGTTGGCGGGCCAGACTCGACCGGCGGGGGAGTACCGGCCGAGGTCTTCGGGAGTACCGCAGGCTCCTGGCGGGACGAGTTGGTGGCTTCGGCCACTCCCGGGGTCGCCGGAAGCTGCTGCGGCGGGCGTGCCGCTTCCGGGGTCGCCGGAAGCTGCTGCGGCGGGCGTGCCGCTTCCGGGGTCACCGGAAGCTGCTGCGGCGGCGTGGTCGCCGACACCGTGGCGGGCGCGACCGGCGTGGCGGGCTTGCCGGGCTCCGCAGGCACCGGGGCGCCGATCACACCGGGTGCTGCCGGGGGCCGGAAGTCCCTGACCGAACTGGCGACGATCGGCTCGGCGGGCAGCATCCGGCCGTCCGCCGTCACCACGATTCCCGCCACCAGCCGCTTATCGCGCGGCGCCTCGCGTACGGGGGGCGCAGCCACAGCGGGCGCCTGGGGCGCCTGCGCGGGCTCGCCGCGCTCCGCGCCCGGTGCCGCACCGAGCCGGCTGACCGCCTCGGCGGCGTGCTGGGATGCGGGAACGACCCGCAGGCGCTCCCGCGCATCCTCCGGCAGGCCGTGGATCAGACCGTCCAGCGCCGACAGCACCTCTGCGGGCACCGCGGAGTCAGCAGCCAGCACCAGGTCAGCGTGCGGTCCTGGCTCGGCCAGCCACTCCGGGCGCGGGGCCTGCGAGTCCGGGCGCACCAGCAGCCCGCGCGCCACGACGTCGACCCGCCACCCATCGGCCAGCCGATACGAACCAGGGGCAGCCAACGGCATCGCAGGGCCTGGCGCGACCCAACGGTCCAGCACCGGCCCACGCCCGGGTAGATACACACTTTCCACCGCGAACGGGCGCCACAACGGACGGCCCGATTCGTCAAGAAGCACCGGGCGCCCTTCAAGGGGAACACCGTGCGCCGCGCGCACCGGCACGCCAAGTTCGTCAGCCACGGCACTGGCCACACCCCGGCCGCCGTACTCCGCCAGCACCGCGCGCTCACGTACCTCGTCTGGCAGCGTGCGCAACACAGCGGCCACAGCCGCCGGTGACGGAGCTTGCTCGCCGGGAGCGCCGATGACGACGTACATCCGATCGGGGTCCGGTGGTCGCGTGGACAGCTGGTCGTCGGGCCGCTCCGGGCTCCCCGGACCGCGAACCCACAGCCCGAGCGGAATCTGCGTGACGCCCTCCGGCAACGGCATGGCCAGCGGGCGTTGCCATTCCGGATTCGGCAGCCGTGGCCCGAGCGGGACACCCGGCCGCCCCGAACGGTAGGCGACCCACCCAGGGCCGGAGCCGGGCACGAACAGGCTCCCGTCCGCCAGGGTGCGCGGGACGCCGGCCGGCACGACGACCTCGACGCCGAGCCACTCCGACAATGTCCGTCCCGGCAATGGCGAGCCGTCCTCGGCCACCGACGACAGGCTCGGCGCGAGGATTCGCAAGTTGCGTGTGGTCGCCCCGGCGATGTCCGCCACCACCCACGGATCGAGCTGCGCCACCGCAGCCAGCGCCGACGCGCCGACCACCACCGTGGTGCGGCCGCGTTCCTGCGGCAGTGCCTCAGCGAGAGCGACAGCTTCGTCGTCAGTCTTCGAACGGCTGACCACGAGAGCGTGCCGAACCCGCTCGACCTCGATCGGCGCGTCCACCGTGCCTCCCTTCACCGTCATGGACACGGCCACACACAGCGCTAGGGTTCATCGCACCGCGAACCCGCTGCTGGCTTTGCCCGAATGAACCCCCGACCGGCTTCCCAACGTGCTGGTAGCGCGGTGTCGATTGCAGCGCTACCGCCCGTCACGTACTTAGAAGGAGTTCTTCATGGCCGACAAGATCACGGTCGATCTGCACCCGATCTTCCGCAGCGACCGCGACATCGATCAGGCGGTGCGCAATGTGATCTTCCGGGCCGCACGCGAGCGGATCCCGATGGCCGAGATCATCGTCGGCAAAGGGAAGGCAACGCTGCAGAACCGGGTCGTGAAGATGCTAGGTGCGGCGCATCTCAAGCGCCTTTACCGTTCCGTAGAGGTCGATCCGAACAACGACGGCCGGGTGCTGGTGCACTTCTGACGCCGGCGCGGTTGCGGTGCAGAGATCAGGACTGGGGCCCGCTCCACCCAGTCGCACTGGCCTGCTGACCTTCGACATCGGCGACATCGGCGACCGCGCCGGCACCGCCTGGACCACCCCAGTCCGGTTGCGTCGCCGACCCGCCCGGGAACACGAGGTCAGACAGCGGTTCGACACTCTTCATCAGGGGTGTGCTCACTTCACCCACTCCGCAGGCGCCCGCGCCAGCGCAGTCTGGCCGGGACGAATCCGGACTCGACACCGACGGGCGCAAAGTTGGCAGACCATCGACCGGGTCCGACTCCATGCGATACCCAGCGACGACCTCGATCCCTCCGTCGACCGGTTTGATGTCGACCTGACCGATGACGCCGTTGACGCCAATGTCCCGGCGCACGTGCTCGACGAAGTTACGCACGTGCCGCACATGCTCGCTGCCGTTGGCGCGTTCCCACTCCCGGATCAACTGCTCATCCTGAGCTTTCCGCTGCTCCATCCGCTCGAACTCGCTCACGGAGTCCCTCCAACTGCCTTCTCGGTGCGCGGTCCTGTTGGCCAGCACACGTATGCCGAGCGGCATCCGGTTCAATCAATCCCGGGCTGGGACAGAACGAAAGTGCCCTTCACGCAACGCCGCCCCGCAGCGCCCCGGGGAGGTTCACGGTGCGGCGGCCTCCCGGTGCTGCCCAATCGGGCGATCAGGAGAAGGTGTTGGAGGCCTGATGGAAGTCCAGGCGGGACAGTCCCGCGGTGGCGCAGTCGGCGTTGGTGGTGACGACGCCCTCGACGATGGTAACGGTGTCGCCCTGCAGGGTGCCGCGGGTGATAGTGGCGCTGCCGCCCAGGGTCTGGGGCTTGGCGGGGTCGGTCTGGAGGGTGATCTCGTCGTCGCTGGTGGTGCCGTCGGACCAGGTAAGGCTTCCGGTGCCGGTGAGGGTGAACAGCAGGTTGCAGATGCCGCCACCATCGACGACGCCGCTCACCGTGGCGGTGCCGTTCACCGCCTCGTCGTACCAGTCCAGCTCGGGGTGGCTGCCGTTGGGCGAGTGACATGGCGTGGGGTTGTTGGTGGAGACATGGGCGGTGACGGTCGAGGTAACACCGGACTGCAGCGGCGGCTGGAACACCACATAGCCATTGGAGTCCGGGCAGAACAGGTCACCGGGGGCGGCCTGGGCGGGGGCCGGGCTCACCACGACGGCCGTGGCCGCCAGAGCCAAGACGGCCGTCAGGGCGGCACCACGGTGACGGGAACGGCTGTGGATGGATGTCATGCGGGCCTCCGTGCCCTCGCGGATGCGGCGCTACCGCCGCGATCCAAAGAGGAGGAGGTTGACAGCGCCAGCACGGTGTTGTCAATGATCCTTTCCGCCGCGCCAAGGGAACGCGGCCAGCGGCAGCGGTGGGGCCGTGAGTGTTTTGGGGTGCCATACCGCCCCAAAACACTCACGGCTTTACACGCGGGCGACAGCGGAAAACCTATGCGGCGTAGGCGATTGCGTCGAATTCGTGGTTGGTGATGCCGTCCTGGAACGCCAGCAGTTCGGCTTCGGTGAACACCAGCTCCACGGCAGCCCAGCCGCGCCGGCGGAACACGTGCATGCCGTCCGCGTCGCGGCGGGTGATCTCCAGGCACAGCCCCTCGGTCCGGCCTTCCCGAGCACCGGCTAAGAAGGCATCGAACTCCTCGGCGGTGAACACCAATCGGTGATCATCCGGCGCGCCGAACACCGTCTTGTCGTCACGCAGCTCGACCCAACCATCCCGGCGGGCCACCCGTACGCACGACTGATCGGGCTGGCTGCGGGTGGCCTTGCGGAACTCACCTTCAGCAAATAACGGCGGAGTGGTGCTCATGCGGGCTCCTTGATACTTGGATTTATTCCTTGAACTCGCGTGCGACCTGCGCAAGGAACTTACGGGTCTGGGCAAAGCTCAGAGCGGCAGCACTCAGTCGCGCCCAAGCAGTGTCGTGCGCAGCGAGCGCCTTCTTGTCATCGATGTATCGAATCTCGCCCACCCTTCGACATACGCCAGTTCCAGCGGTCCAGCCTGGCCCGGCGAAGGAACACGAAGCAGCACAAAGTGGTTACCGATCGGCGACTTCCGCCCAGGAGCGGACTCGTAGGGCATCACCTGGATCATGACGTTCTCCCGGTTCGAGAGCTTGATCATGTGGTCAAGCTGCTCGCGCATGACGTCACGCCCGCCACCCCACATCCGACGCAAGCAGGACTCGGAAAGCACGAACTGCAAAGACGGCGGCTCGGACTTGTCGAGGATGTCTTGTCGGGCAAGACGGGCGTTCACACGCTCGTCGAGCGTCAAGCCCTCGACCTCAGGCAGATCCGCATACATGGCCCGTACGTACGCTGCGCACTGCAGCAGTCCAGGGATGACTTCGACCTGGGACCAGCGAATCTGATCCGCGTGTTTCTCAAGATCGACCAGCAGCCGCACGTCCTCGCCGTAGGCGCGGTTGTGCCCTGCACTCCAGAAGCCCCGCTTGTGGTTGTCGCGCCGCATTTCGCGCAACGCTTCCTGGTAGCCCTCGTCTGTGAAGCCGAGCTTTGACGCCAACAGCATCAAGTCACCAGGCGCGATGGCGCCGGTGCCGCCGATGAGCGCGTTGATCCGGCTCTGGCTCGTCTCGATCAACTTGGCAGCTTCAGTCTGCGAGACGCCCGCAGTATCGATCATGTGCGCGATCTCGCGTCCGAGCAGCAACTTCTTTGCCGTACGGATGGTTGCCATCGTGGCTGCCTCTCAGTAGACGTGCGGGCCTGCGTGAGCTGCCTCCCTTCGCAACGAAGGGTATCGCCCAAGCCCACCCGATCAGGCGGCTAGTCAAAGGTTGATTATCTACTTATGGTTGCCTCATGTCGGAATCCAGCATGAGGTTACCCGCGACTGACGCCGAAGACTATCGCCGATTGGAGAAACGCCCGTTGTCAGCCCCGACCACCCCGATCGACCTTCAGCACCTCTGAGACCTGCCCGGGCCGTCCGTGCCCCCTCCCGACGGGACGGACCGGGCATATGAGGCGGGCGGCGCTGCGTCGAGACCGAGCGGTGCCCCCGACACCGCGCGCCCTCTCGGGCTCCGCGCGCCGCCCGCCACCCCTACAACCCTCGAACACTGGAGTTCTCATGCCTCAGCCCCAGGCGCGGCAGCGCTACTTCTGGTTGCCAGTGCCGGACGAGTCCAGCGCCTACGGCCTCGTGCGGCACGCTTTCGCCGGCACCCGCCTGGACGCCGGCACAGCCGACGAAGCGTTCTGCGGCAACACCTTCGCCCTGGCCACGCCGTCCGAAATGGACTGGATTCACGCCCGGACATGCCCAGACTGCAACGCGCTGCTCAAAGAAATGAAGGGCTGGCCGCGGTGACCTCTCCCATGCGGTGGCCCGACGGCACCCCAGTCGACCCCGAACCCGACGACGCCCCGACCACCGACAACCACGTCTGGCGGTTCACCGAGCCGCCCGTCTGGGCCCGAATCGACCACGAGCTCAAAGACCGAATCATCCAGCGCCTTCGCGCGCTCTAAAAACCCGGCCCGATGCCGCGACCTCCCCTACTCGCGGCGGCATCGAGCCGCGCGGCCGGGCGGAGTGGACGTCCCCCCCGACACACCGTCCGGCCGCTCGCTGTTCCGTCAGCACGAATCCGCGTACGCGGTCCTACCTAATACTGCAACGGCAGTGGAATCGCCAGGCCCGCTGGCGGATCGAGGAGTGTTTCCACCAGGCCAAGAACGAGGCCGGGCTCGATCCTTGGTGCGTCCCCGTCACTCTCGCGCCCCGCAGGGGGGCGACCAACAGAAGGTTCCCGTTCGCGCAACAAAAGGTTCCCGTTCGCACCCGGAGGATCTTATACTCCCGCCGTGGACGTACTCGGCTACTTGGCACGACTTGGTCTCGAACGTGAACCGCCGAGCCTGGCGGCGTTGCAGAGGTTGCAGGCGGCACACGTCGAACGGGTGCCGTATGAGATGCTGGATCTCCAGTTCGGACAGCCGCCCTCGCTGGATCCGTCGGCCTCGACAGCGCGAATACTGCAGGGCCGCGGTGGCGGCTGCTACCACCTCAATGGCGCCTTCTCCGCGCTGCTGCGCGAGCTCGGTTACCAGGTCACCCGCCATCTTGGCGGAGTGCAGCACAGCACGGAGGATCCGCCGAAAATCAGCCGGAATCACCTGGCGCTGACCATCACCGGCCTGCCGGAAGACCCGGAAGCGGCGTGGCTGGTGGACGTCGGGTTGGGAGACGGCTTCCATTTGCCGCTACAGCTGCGCGAAGGTTCGTATGACCAGGGCCGTTACACCTACCGGATCCGGCCGTCCGAGGTGGCACCGGGCGGCTGGCGGTTCGACCACGACCCGGCGGGTGCCTTTGTCGGTTTCGACGTTGCGCCCGGCGTCGCGAAGATGGCCGACTTCGCGGAAAAGTGGGTGTGGCTGTCGACAGCGCCGGAGTCGGGTTTTGTCCGCCTCTGCATGCTGATGCGCCGCGACGCGACAGGCGTCGACACTCTCAAGGCTTTGACCTTGAACCGCCACGGTGCCGAAGAAATACTCGAATCCCCCGAAGCATGGTGGACGGCGGCAGGTGACGTGTTCGGGATCCAGAGGACGCTGTTCACCGGCGATGAGCGCGATCGACTGTGGCAGCGGCTCGTCGAGCAGCACGAGGGCCACGCGAGCGACGAAGTGATCAACGCCTAGTACCCGACGGTCAGGCACCAGTTCACGTCCTGGTGCAGCGGTTCCGGCACCGACTGCGGTCTTACGGGTGGTGGCCGGAGCCGCCTTCGTGGTCCTGGCCCACTGCGCTGTCCGACGCGGTCACCTCGGCCCGGGCCGAGGTGATCCCTCCCATGCGGTGGCCCGACGGCACCCAGTCGACCCCGAACCCGACGACACCCCAACCACCGACAACCACGCCTGGCGATTCACCGAGCCGCCCTTCTGGGCCCGAATCGACCACGAGCTCAAAGACCGAATCATCCAACGCCTTCGACGCCGCAATGAATTCCGGCAGGTCAACATGATCGGTGATGCGTGTGGCGGGTTTCGGTGGACCCCAGTCGAGTCTGCCCCCTAGTCCTTGCACCGGGGGCGGCCATCGAGCTCGGTTAGCGCCGCGTCGGCGATGACGCGATCTGCGCCGAATGCGAGCGAATCGCTTGACGTGGCCAGGTGGCTTCGACTGCGCACACCACAGGCGATTTGACCGGATTCGAAGCGTGCTTCGGGCCGAGTACTCACAGCACCGGAGAAGCGTCTCAGTTTCCGCGATAACCCTCATTATAGAAGAACCCTACCAGGGAAATACCGGAAAGGGAATTCGGATCTTCCCTATACTCATACCACCCAACAATATCCTCGCCTCGAATGTGAAGATAAACAACTTCTCGCTCCCACGGAACCCAATAATACTTGTTCTGCGCTTTCAGGGTTTCCGCCACCGAGATCCCAGTAACCGGCGGGTCAATCATGTAGCGGTAGAGAGCGTTCTTGTGATGATAATTCGGATCTTCGGTTGTCGACACGTATTGGTCGCGGGAGGCCGCATAGGTGTGATCGTGGATGGTCGTAATCCTGTCGTTACCGCCGATAAAGCCATTCGTCGTGACGTCGGCGGGCGCCCGGTTCGTAGACTTGAACACATGTTCGCGTGAGACCTCCACGATACTGCTCCAGTCGCTTTCCGCGACCCATGCAAAGTCGACTCCCGACGGCTTGGAGCTCCCTGCTCCGGCGTGGATGCGCAGGCTGTTGCCTTGCGTGCCAAGCTTTTCCGCCAGCGTCCGGGAGAACTCGGTGGCCCGGGCACGGTTTTCGGGGCTGCGGCCGGGGTGCTGAGCAGCGACGAGTGCCACCACATCCGCCAAGGACACGCGAGCATAGTTGCGAGCCAACTTGATGACATCGTGCGTGTGCCGCACAACCATGTCGGCCGCCGCAACATCGCCGGGTTCCGCCACCTCCTTGGCACGCTCGACCTCCGCGCGCCACTCCGCCCGCAACTTCGCGATACCGCCCGAGCCCGACGGTCCGGCACCGAACGGCCGGTTAGGGTCGTCCTCCGTCACCGGCTCGTCGCCCGGCCCGCCGCCCACTCGCGCACCGGAATTCCCGGCGTCACCGGGCTTCTCCAGTGGGCTGACGTACTCGCCGCCGGCGTCGACCGGGTCCGCCACAAGCGTGGACACCGGAATACCGGCCGCCTCGATCACGCCGGCGTGGCCGAAGTCCGCCGGCGACGCCACTACCCCGGTCCGGGGGTCCACGATCGTCAGCTCATCGCCGTCGAAACGCACGACGTATGCGCGTGGCAGCACCAGCCCAGGCGGCCCCTTCCGACGATGGGAACCGACCTCGGCCTCCGGACGGGGTTCCTCGATCGCGTGCACCAACATGATCGCGAACGGGCCCGGCCGCCCCGGATCGCCGTGTTTGGCGATCATCATCCGCTGGCGCACCTCGCGCACCCCGACGTCGCCGATCCCGAACTGCTCCAGCGCGTGCCCTGCGATGACATCCGACGGATTCCGGCTGTGCTTCTCGTACGCCTTGAGCGCTTCGACGAGTCCCTCGGCCTTGACCGACCGCAGACCCCCGAACTGAGACGCCGTGGCCGGTGCGTCGGTGATTTGCCTGTACCTCGGCTCCGCCGGGGCGACGATCACCTGGTTGCCCCGGGCGTCGACGGTGACCTCGTAGAGCTTCAAGAGTCCGGGCAGATCGTCATGCGGCATTTCCTCGCGGGTGACCGGATTCTGGATCCTCATCCAGGACTCGGAGCGGCTCTGCCGGATCTCCTTGATCTCCCAACGCACGGAGTTCTCGTCGCTCACCGACACAGAGCGGACCGCATGCCTCCACACCTCCTGCCGAACCGTGACCCCGTCCTTCTGCCGGTTCTCGAATTCCTTGCGGGGAGCCGTTTCCAGGTTCTCGACCCTGAGCTTGTCCCCGTTCGCGGGATCGACGATGTACACCTGATCGCCCTTTTCGTCTCGACCCAGGTTGAGCAGAACCCGGACACGCCCCCTGGAGGACGCGCCATACCCGAGCATGACGGAGAACGTGCCTGCACCAGCGCCACGCACTCGCGCGATGATCGCGGCCAGCCCTTCGATGCCGGAATCCGTCTGTGGCGAGAAAGTGACGAATGACTTGGCGTCATCGCCGTGGAAGTTCCTCTGCAACTCGAGGGCGCCGCGGATGCCCTGATAGACGGCCGGGGTGACGCCAGGCCCGCCTTCATTCGAATTCAGCGCGACCATGAGCTCCGACTGCTCATCGAGGCGCTGGTCATCCGGCAACTGCGGGAACCGTCGCTCCTCCTCCGTTCTCGGCGCGACCGGGGGCTCCTCCTTCCACTGCTCGCTCAGGTCACGGACCGGGAAGGCGTCCGGCTGGTTCTGCAGCCACGTGTCGAACCTTTCGCTCTCGGCCCGCGGAGTCGAGTCGTCAAGCTCGATCCGCACCTGCCGCCGCAGGAGGTTCGCCGACGACTCCGGCATCGCCCGCAACTCGTCCTCTCCGTGCGACACCACCGTCACTGGGAGATCCCGTGGGTCCGGGGCCCCCGACAGCGGTATGCCGCTCGCGAGATACAGCTTGCGCACGGAGCCCACCGCATCGACGATCATTGCGACGACCTGTTCCGCCTTGGTCTGTCCACTGTGGGGGTCGCGCTCGCTCGCGTCCCCGTAGACATGCAGCACGATCCGTGGCAGATTCCGCCGCACAGCGGCGGGGACCGGCTCCACTCCGGAACTCGCACTCGATGCGTTTTTCGTGGAGTCGGCTCCGTCGCGCTCTCGATCGCCGGGGAACGCCTTGTCGATCCATGTCAGGCCAACGTTGGACGCGGTAACCACATCCCTGCCGGAGAGCGCGGTGCCACGACTGTCCTCGAACGTGACCGTCGTCGAGTCGTTGATCAGTCGCCCGTCCGCCTTGCTCGCCTTGAGATCGGCCGCGATCTTCTTCACCGTGGCACGGACGGCGGAACGGTCCCGGATGTCTCCGCGGTGGTGCCATATGACCGCCTTGGCAAATTGCTGCACATCCACCATGTCAACCAGCAGTCTCATGCTGGCTTCGGCGAGCACCATCCGCATTACCGAATGCCGGTCACCGCTGGTGGCGCTGACTTCCTCGGCCAGAGCCTTGACGTCCTCGACGGTCCAGACCTCCGGTGCCTCCGCCGGTTGCTCCGGCGGGTTGGCTCTGAAGTCCTCCTGGACCGAGATCCTCACCTGTTCGGTCGCCGGGTCGGCCTCGTGCGGCGGGACGATCCCCGCGAACCCCGGCTCGGTGACGATGGCGAGATCCTCGCCGGCCGGCAGATCCTCTGGTCGCGACTGCCCGGCGAGGTGCACGGCGCGCGCATAGTCGAACCCCGCACGCACCTGCTCGCCCACCGTGTTCGCGGCTTGCTCGGCAGCTCCCGCAGCGACGACCCGGTAGGTCCGCGTGCCCACGGTTCCGTCGCCAAGTACGTGCACCGTCTCACCGCGCCGCACATCCGCGTGCATCTTCTCGAACAGCTCGATCCCATACAGCCACGGCCTTGTGCCCGCTGCCGCAGCCGGGTCGCCGGCCTCGTTGTTGACCGGCACGTCCACCGGCTCCGGCAGGCTCGGCGACCGGTGCTTGACGACCTTCAGGTCGTGCGCGACATCCCACACGATCTCGTCGACCGGTTTGACCTGCGACGCGGCCTCCGCGTTGTAGCGGCGCTCGATCATTCCGGCCACCTGGCCGACGTCCATGCCCAAGCTGGCGATCCTGGCCAGGCTGATCTCGTTCAGGATTGCCTTCAGCGTCGGCTGATAGCCGAGCCGGACCTTGTCCCGCCTGCCCTCGCCGATCTCACGCACGAGCCGGCCGGGATCGGGCCGGTCGACAGGTGCCGGTTGCAGCCCGTCCAACTCGACGAGCCCGTCGGTGAGCCTGCTCTCGACGATCTCACCGAGCTTGAAGGTGTACTGGTCGCCGTCGGGCAATTCGGCCGGCAGCCCCGTCCGCCTGTCCATGATGTCCAGTCGGCGGCGGAGGGTTCGCCGCACCTCGATCAGATGGCTTTCGTTGGGCTTTTCGCTGTTCTTGATGAGAATCAGACCGGAATACCTGTCAGGCAGCTTGCGCAGTTGCTGCCAGAGCAGACTGGCCTTGTCGTAGGGCACGAATTCATCGATCTTGAACGCCTCTCTGACGTCCTGTTCCGTGAACTCCCGCTGCGTCGTCGGGCCGAAGGAGTACAACTCCCCCCGCTTGCGCGAGTTGTACGCCGCCGCCGTGGCCAGCACACAGGTGTAGAAGTAGTCCTCGTGGTGCCGCAACCCGCCCGCATGGTGCGCCAACCCCGCCACCTGCGACGCGAAACCGTCGTTGACAGCGACCCACCGAAGCGCCTCCTCCCGGCTGAACGCATCCCGGGTCACCACCGGCGGGTTCGGCAACTCCAGCAGATCGGTGACGATCTCCCGGACCAATTCGTCCGCATAGGACCGCGCCGCGTCCGACAGGGGCCGACCGGTCCACGACATCGCGATGGCGGCGATCCTCGCCACATCCGCACCCACCGGGCTATCGGCCCACTCACGGCCGCCAAGCGAACCCGGCGCCGCATCCCGCACCAACCCCACCGCACGCGACCACACACCCGCCTCGAACGGCCCCGTCCACTCGTTCACCTTCCGCACCACAAACTCAGCCGTCCACCCCTCCTCCGGCCGAAGCAATTCAATGTCGAATGCCTGCCTGCCAAGCCTCTCCGCCGGGGTAGGCAATCCCCGCGCCGGCTGGCTCGACGGTGGCACCACTGCCTGCGAGGCCTCATCCGTCCCCAGCTTGGCCACCCACGACTCCAGCCCGTCGCGCCACCGCGTGCGCTCGTTGTCGTCCGCGAAATGCAGGTCCTGTGCCGCTTCCCACCGCCGCCGCGCGGCCTCATCCCCCGGGTCCAGGCTCCGCGGATGCTCCTCGTCGTTCAGCCAGTCATTCCGCAATCCCGCCCGGTCCGGAGCCTTGTCCGGCTTCATGCCTTGCAGATCCAGCGCATCGGGCGAGGACTCCTTGACGCCATCCCCCGCATCGCGCGGTGCGTCGACAGCTACCGGCGGCTCTGGCTCGACGGCGTGCACATCCCCGACCAGCGCCCCGGCCTGCCCGGACGCCGGAGGGCCAACAGACAACGCCTGCGCCCACTGCTGCGCCGCTTCGCCCGCGGATTCCTCCGCACGCGACGGATCCACCTGATCCGCCACCACAAGCGCGACCTGCTCCAAGGTCAAGCCATTGTCCAACAGCTGCGCCGGATCGATGCCGTCTCCCACGGCCCGCCGCGCCGCCGCCAACTGCGTCGCGCGCTCCTGCCGGACGTCGGCAGGGAGGCCGTCCAGATCCGTGAACTTCCGGGCCACCTCGCTCAAACCGGACAAGACCTGGCCGACCGCCCGCCGAATCACCAGCTCGCGCACCACCCCGCCATCGCCGGCACCCATGTGTGCGGCCGCGACCGGATCCTCCATCGCCCATTTCACGTCCTGCGCGACCACGTTCGAGATCGCTCGCACAAACGCGTTCAGATCACGCGGCAACGTCGGAGGCAAGAACGACCACAGCTCCGCACGCCCCTTCCAGGCATGCGCGGCGATCACCTGGACGGCATCGGCCAAATTACGACGACCCAAGAACTTCCGGGTTTCGAGACCGCGCTTTGGCTCATCGAACCGCTCATACGCCGCCCGCACCGCATCCGCGAGAACCGCATCCTCCGGCTCGGACCGACGACGGTCCCCAGCCGCCAGTCGAGCCGCCATCCCCAAAACGAGATCCCGATCCCACCGCAACCGCGGCCCCGGCGTCTCCGGCCAACCAGACCACTCACCCGTGGCCTCTTCCGGCCCCGGCCCGCCGACACGAGGCCCGGACGGCCCCACCCCAGGATCGCCCTCAAGGCTGCGGATCGGGAAACCGCCGGTGACCGCACTACCGCCGGCGCCGCCACCGAACCCGGCCGTCTGTTCCCGAGCGGGAACCGTCATTTGCTGGCCGGCCGGTTCCCGCCCGGCGGCCAGACCGCTCACGATCTCGTCGACCACCGCGGGGAGCTGCTCTTCGCCCTGCTTGGTCCGATGCCACACGATCCGCGCCACAGCGTCGTACTCGTCCCTGGTGAGTTCCTCCGGCAACAGCCCGCCGATCAACGCCGGAAACAAAAAGCTGTCCACCGGCGGCAACCCGGACACGTCGTCCAACGCCGACAACACCCGCGCCGAGGTCCAGCCGGGCCCCGTCCAACGCTGCCCCGCCTCAGCCGATCCCCACACCTGTTCCTGCGTCTGTGACGGTGCCCCCGCGGCCGCCTGCTCAGCCACCAAACCAGTCAGGATCTTTTTGAACACCACCTCAGCGGCCTCGCCCCACCTAGCCCGAAGCCACACCACCCGCGCCACCCCGTCATAGACCGCCCCCGAC
>NZ_SMKW01000123.1 GCF_004348985.1 Saccharopolyspora elongata
CGAAGGCGCCACCGTCCACGGATGGAAACAAGCCCTCGGCGCCCTCGCACTGCACTTCCCCGACCGACTCGACCCCTACCTCAACTGACCGAACCGAAGTCATTTACACAAACCACTTGACAGGCTCGTGCGATCGAGGGCTTGAACCTGGGTCTTCTCGTCGACGCAGAGCACCACCGCACCACCAGGTGGCTCCAGGTAAAGCGCGACAATGTCGGCGACCTTGTCGGCGAACTCGGGATCCTTGCTGACCTTGAACGTGCCCTGCCGGCGCGGTCGCAACCCGTTGTCACGCCACAGTTTCGCCACATAGTTGTGAGACACGGCCACGCCCTCGGTGCGCTTGATATAGGCGGCCATCTCCCGGCTCGACCAATGAGACAGCCCCGTCTCATCCGGCGGGCTTGCCAGTGTCAGCGCCAGAATTCGCCCGCGAAGCCTGACTGGAACCTGCTCGCGAGGCGCGGCATGCGACTGATCCAGCAGGCCCGCGATCCCGTCAGCGGCATACCGCTGCAGCCACAGATCCACCGTCGGCCGCGACACCCCAGCCAACACCGCGACCTCCTTCTTGCGCTTGCCTTCCGCGCACCACAACACAATCCGCGCCCGCGTCGCCACTTGTGCCGGCACATCCCGACTGTTCGTCAGGGCCCGCAGCTCGGCTTCCTCGCCCGTCGACAACTCCACGGACCCAGTCAACACGAAGATCAATCAAGCCAAAGTAAAGGAACCAGAATTACAGAACACTAGCTCGCCATCGAGCTGTAAGCGTCTGGTCCAGCAGCACCGTTGATCCCGCCACGGCGCCGCCGGCGGCGTATGTCCCCGACCAGAGCGCTCGACCTGCGTGAAGCCGATCAGGCCGCGGCCGGGTCCGCGGCGATGTACCCGGCCAGAGATACACGAGCCGGACCCCGCCGCCCTTTCATGCCCCGCCCGCGGCCTGATTTCCCGCGTTCGCGCGCGCTGCCCCTGCCCGGTCACCGCCCCTGCTGCCCCCAGCAACCGCTCTTCCGTTCCTCCTGTCCGCGAAGACGAAAGGCCTATCGCCATGACCAAATCCGCTGCCTCGGATGATGTGGAGCCGTCCCCCGACCCGGGCCCTTGCATCCGCGTCCGCACGGTTGTCCTGACTGGCTTGACCAGCCACCTGATCACCCTCACTGCCGCCGTCACCGACGGGCCACCTGCGGTCACGTTGGCCGGTGGAGGTGATCGCGACGACCGTCCGGTGCGCGACCGGGTGCGCGCGGGCTTGGCCAACTCCGGCCAGCCGAACCTGTCCCACCGGGTTGAAGTCCGCCTCGACCCGCCCGGGTCTCTCCTGCCGCCGGCCGCAGCGGTCGCCGTCGCAGTCCTCGCTGTCACCAACGGCATCGACCCGCGGCGGTTGGCTTCCACTGCGGTGATCGGTGAGGTCGGGCTGGACGGTTCCCTCCGCCCGACCCGCGGACTCCTGCCAGCCATCGAAGCTGCCCGTGACCACGGCATTCGGCAGGTGATCGCACCAGCCTCTGCCCTGGCAGAGGCTGCCCTCGTCGACGGTGTTGACGTGCTCGGCGCGCACTCTCTGGCCGAGGTTGCTGACTGGCTGCGCGGCGATGATGACGTCCTCCGGCGACCGGGTGTCAACTACGTCGCCGTCGCCGAAGACCTGAGGCCGCCGGCGAGGCTTCTGGCGGACCCGGTGCTACTCATGGTCGAAGTCGCTGCTGCAGGCGGGCATCACGTGCTGTTCGACGCCGTTGATGGTGAGGGAAGTCTGCTCACCGCCAGTTGGTTGCACCAGCTGCTGCCGGATCTCGACCTGGCCCAGCAGCGTGATGTCGCCGCGATCCGGTCGCTGACCGGACTGCGCAAGGATGATGCGGTCCTGATCGGCACCCCACCGCTGGAATTCGTGCACGCCAGTTTCTCGCCGACGACGTTGGTCGGCGGCCTCACTCCTGGTGTGGTGAGTCGGGCTCATCACGGACTGCTGGTGGCTCGCAGCATCGAGGAGTTTGGCGCCTCCCTGGTCGAGGGGCTGCGTTACGTGCTGCTGAACCGGCAGGTCTCGTTGACCCGGCAGGGAGATGCAGTGCGCTACCCCGCGCATCTCCAGCTGTTCGCCATCCACACCCGCACTTCCCGCAGCCAGCGGCCGCCGGTGTCGCTTGCGCTCTTGGACGTGCTCGACATCCAGTTCCGGCTGACCACGTCGCCGGCTGTGGCCAGCATCCCTGCCCACACCACGGAAGCGGAACAGATCAGCCAAGTCCTTGCGCAATCCAGATCACGAATCGCGGCCGCGAGATCCCGCGCGGCCACCCGCTGGAGTAGCACTGCTTCGCACGGCCTCGGCGCTGCCGCCGAGCTCACCAATGCCGCCGTACCAAGCGACGTGCTGCACTCCCACCGGCTTACCACCGGTCCGATCGATCACGCGTTCTGGGTCGGCGCTCTCACCCTTCGAGGGGCAGACACCGTCGTTCGGCTCGCATGGACCGCCGCTGACCTCGACTGCGCCGACCGTCCGGACCGCGGCCACGTAGAGGCGGCCCTGGAGCTACATGGCGCATCCACCTTGATGGCGGCAAGGACATCGCGGGACACACCGAGTTCGCAGTGATATCCGGGGCCTCCGTCCTTCTGCATCCCTCCCTACGCAAGGTCTCAGGGGCCCGCAGGCTCGCCAACAGCGCTGGCTCTATCCGCCCAATCCCCCGATGCCCTTGCGCCTGGCGGCTACTCAAATCCGATGGCCTCCGATCACAGAAACCCGCCGCTGCGGAAAGGAATTGCTGCACCATGACTCAATCATCAGACATCTTGGATCTGCGTCTGGACCAGGCCAGAGCGATGCTGGCCGCCGCTGAAACCGCGCACTACCAGGTCCACATGATCCGTGCTGCAGCGCTGGTGTACGATGCTCTGCCCAACGCAGCCGCGCTGACGCTCGCTCAACCGACCGTCGCCGACAGCGCCATCTTCCCCGAAGCATGGCTGCACGCGATCTACGCGGCCGACGGGACCGTGTTGTGGCGCCGTGGAGAGTCGAGTCCTCAGCGCAACTGGCCCTACACCATGGAATCGATCACCGATGCACTTCTCGCCGCAGCCGACGACAGGCCCCTTCCTGACGCCGCAGTGCGCCTGCCCGGGTGGTCACGGCAACCGTCGCTCTCGTTGGAAAACCTCTACCGAATCAAGCTTCCTTCCCCCAGCGAAGTCGACCACCTCATGACCACCTCTCTCGGCGAGCCCGCAAATCCCGCGGGGCTCAGCGTGTGGATCTTGCATCGGTGGAGCGATGGCCAGTACAGCGCCGAGCCATACGCCACCTACGAAGGCGCTCTGCAGTCCCTGGCAACGGAAATCCGCGCCAGTTCGGGAAGATCGCACCGGCTCGATGAGTTCCCCGCTTCAGTCGCAAACCTGACCGACGCCGACGTCGTGTCCCTCCACTACTGCGGCGCGGCTGAGCCGGCACCCACCTGCGGCGCCGTAGACCACTCGGGCTTCCTCCTCCTCGAGATGCCAGTCCGTGGTCCCGAACCGACGCAGCTGAACCTGCGCATGGCAACCCTGCGCGTACTCGACGAAGTCCTCGACGGCTCTCACGAGTCGTCGTTGACGTACTACCTGGACGCAGTTGGCTTGACGTTGTCCGTCCACGCCGGAGTGAGCGGCCCAGTTGTGCGTCTCCGCAACGACAACCTGCCTGCTGACCTCCCCGTCACGGTGATCTCCAATGACGACACCGAAACACCCAACGTTTTACTCCTTCTCACTCAGGACCGCTGAGATGAGCTTGACCCAAGCTGCCGCCTCCAACCTCGAGCAATAGGGACTCAGAGGCGCACGCCGGGTCCATGCCCACGTAGCCCTTCGGGCTCGCCCGGAGCACCGCCGCCGGGTGGGCCTCCTCAGCAGTTCCGAGGAGTTCTCCATGACCACCGCCGAAGCTGGCAGCGGCCTTGTCGCTGCAGAAGAACTCGCCACGGCCCTACTCACGCTCCAAGAGCTCCAGCGCGACCATCAGGCGCTGAGCAAGGACCACGTACGCTTGCGGGATCGGCATCAGCAGATGCTGGTCCAGCAACGGAAAGACGCGGATCGCGTGTACGCCGCCGCCGACCGCCGCGCCTTCGATCATCTAGCCGCACGAGCTGGCGTTGTCACACAGCACCTGACGCGAGTGACGCTCGTCCCGTTCACCAAACTGGTCCACCAGATCGATCAGCTCGGCGAGCGCGCAGGCACTCGGCAGGTCGCCGAACTCAAGCAGTCCGCAATATACGCAGCACACCTGCTCGACTCCCATCGCACTGAGACCCCGGAGACCGCAGCGGCTATCGACTCGCTCATCGCCGAAGTCACGCGCATGCGTGAGTACATCGTCTCCGCCGGCCAGCAACTACACCGCGACCTCGCTCCCAACGAGCTCTCCGCCGGCACCGTCGGCTGTGAGTGCCTCGGGTGCTTGCTGATCGTGGGAATGACGCTGCACCCCGAGATCTACGGAGAAACACCGAAACCTCGCTAGTACAGAGGCGAGCGCGCCGCTACGTCCCCACCCGCCGAATCCACCTATCGACCGCCGATGACCGGCAAAGCCGCCGTTCAGGAAGCAGGTAGCGGGAGGCCAGCGGCATCGCTGCCCCGGGTGGTGGGGCGCGCGCACTCTACAGCGACACCGGTTGGGGTCAAGCCGCGGCGAAACGCGTCCCGCGGCTTGACCCCAACCGGGGTCGCTGCCTGCCGGAGTGCGCCCCACCACCCGGTAGGGCAGCCGCTGCTTCAGCGTGTCCGAGACAGGACGACCAATCCTGCCTGTCCGTGCCTGAAGCCGAGTCCTCAGGGGACATACATGGATCTGTCCCGTGCCGAAGCCGAGGAGCTGGTCAAACAAGTCACAAGTCCGGAACACACAGCAATCGCAGACCGCGAGCACCAACGCCAGCAGGAGCAGCTCGCCGAGCTCCGGGAGCAAGGCCTCCTCGCACTCCCCAATCACCGAACCCAGAAGCGGTCCAGCTGACTCGTCGCGTCACGCATGACCTCGCGACGAGGCACGAACTCGTGCCAGGCAGGGGATCCAACTGGATCCCCTGCCACGTCATGAAGCCGAACAGACTATGGAGAACTACGAATGTCCAAGGACAGCAACGACCCCGGCACGCCGGTCTACCGCAAATTGGCCGCCGAAATGGGCGACCCGCTGTGGCCCGATGACGACAACACCTCCCAGGCCGACTCCGAGCAGAACGGGCAGACCCCGAGCCTCGATGACACCCACGGCTCGCACGAGAAGCCCTGAACGCCGCCAGCTACCCAGTTCCGAGGCCGACACCTGGCCTCCCCGCTGATACGAGCTCGACCGGGATATGCCCCCTCCCCTCACACACGCACGAAGCCTCGTCGAGCTCGCAAACCCACCTAGTCCCGGGTTTCCTACACAAGGAGTGGTTTCACATGTCGTTGCTCACCGCACGCAACGCCACCTTCCAGGACTTGCGGCGTCTCCTGGAAGAGCAGCAGGACGCCAAGATCGATGTCGTCGCGCCGGCTACAGCGCTGCGGTCGCGCAATGCCGCGATCGAGCTGTCCGGTGTCGAGCCCCTCCTGGAGGAATCCGGGTTCACTCTGGTGGACGGTCTCTATCTACCTACGGCGTCAGCCGACGGTGACATTGCCGCCAAGCTGCGGATCCCCGCCCAGTTCCTCCGTCGGCTCCGCATCGAACGGCCCGATCTCTACGACAGCAATGTCAACGGCCTCCTGCACGGGAAGACTCGTCGCGGGCGCGATGGGCGTTCGACCGTCCTTCACCCTTCTGATGAGCGGAAATTCCTGCTCCGGATGTTCCGCGGTCAAGATGGCGGTGACGGCGTTCTCCGCGCGCTGCTTTCCGACAGCTACGGTCTCATCGACCACTTGGACGTTCTTCTTGCCGTCCTTGACGGAATCCGGCAGGCGGATGTGGACGTCAGCATCAGATCCTGTGACCTCACCGAGTCGTCGATGCGCGCGAAGGTGTTCTCGCCGAAAGTTTCGGCCCTGGCGCCACGTTTCCTAGACGGATACCGCAATCCGTTCGCGAACCCGGCGCTGGAGGCCGAGCGGCGCAGGATTTCGACCGCGGTCGACCACTGGCATCAGGGCTCCGGCTTCGAGGGGACGGGTAGTGGCGCGGGAGATGAACCCGTTGTCTTCGCCGGCTTCCGCGTCGCCAACTCTGAGACCGGGGACGGTGCCGTCACCCTCAAGCCCGAGCTGCTGATCCAGGTTTGCAGTAACGGTCTGACCCTGCCCGCGCTCGCCATCCGCAAAGTCCATATGGGGTCCAAGCTGGAGCAGGGTGCTGTGTCCTGGTCACTGGATACCCAACGCAAGCACCTGTCGCTGATCACCGCGCAGGCCCGCGACGCGGTCGCTCGATGGTTGTCTCCGGAGTTTCTGGCCAAGCAGGTCGATGAACTCGAGCAGCAGGCCGGGGCCCCGGTGACGGAACCGGACACGACGATCAGAGCAATCGCGCAGTCGCTGAAGTTCAGCGACGCTGAGCGTGAAGGCATTCTCCGGCATTTCACCGCCGGTGGACAGCTGAGTGCGGGAGGACTCGCGCACGCCGTCACGAGCTTCAGCCAGACCGTCGCAGACGCCGACCGGGCCGACGCACTCGACGACCTGGCCCTCAAAGCGATGGCTGCCTGCGCCAACATCTGACCCACCGTGGCCCACCCGGCACCGCTGGGTGGGCTACGCCGAGATGCCGTCGGGACCGCCACGGACCTTGCACAACACCAGGCGGCGAACGTGGACGCAACAACCAGACGTGATGCGGAGGGAAGGAGATGCTGTTGTGATTCGTCGAGGGCTTCGACATCTACAGCGAACCGCTGTGCGGAAGCTTATTGCCTTGGCGTGCGCGATCGCAGCCGTAGGCGTGCGGTCGGCGAATACGTACCCGGCCAACTATCGACCAGTGGTGCGCGTCGACGAAGACGATCCCTACGCCGTCGTCGGCAGCGAACGACACCATCGCTGGGACTTCAGCGAAGCCGGCAACCGCTTCGACAACAGCCTCCGGGCAGCTTGGGGCGCCGTCGCCGTCCAAGCTCACGCGCTGGCCACCGGCGAAGCATGCAACAAGCACGCAACGCAGGACCTGATCGGAAACGTCCTACACCGTTGCGTCCAAACTGGACTGTCATCGGAATTGATTTTGGCCAGTGCAATCGAGAGCTTCGTCTCTGAACTTCACGGGAACAGCTGAGGCTGCGCCGAAGGCCGGCGCTTGCCCCGCGGCGGTGGGCGTGCGCATGCTGCCATGCTGGGGTTGGGGTGTCCAGCACAACGACGCTGGACACCCCAACCCCAGCATGGCCCTCGTGTGTGCGCCCACCGCCCGGTGGGCAACCCCGACAGAAGGAAGTTCTCGTGGGATTCACACACACGCACCTCAGCGGCATGCCGACCCGAACTTCAGCCGAACACCGCAAGGTGGCGCTGCAACTGCTCAACGATGCAGCCGACAGCGCATCCGGTACGAACGCCTTGTTCGCTGCCGTTGTGTTCATGCTCGAAGCCGTGATGCTGCGCTTCGACGAGGAGGAGAACTCTCCAGAGGCGCAGGCGCCGACCACCGGCCCCCTTCTTCGCCCTCGCCCCTCCACGGTCCGCATCTTCCACAACATCGACATTGACGTCGTCACGACGTACCGCCCCGGACACCGGCTCGTCGAGGTGTACACCTTCGATGAACCGACGTCGCGGGCGGAGACCGATCGCACGGTGGCGGATCGAGTCCTCACCCAATTCAGCACGGAGTATGACGCCGTTGATCTCCGTGCGATTGAGTACTTCCAGGCGGGCAACCGCGCTCTGTCGGTCGGCGACGTGATCGCGATCGACGACCGTTTCTACGCCCGTGGAAGCTCCGGCTGGGATCGCATCGAGTCGCCGACCCTGGAGCTCATGCCGCACAGAACGGTCCCGATGACCGGCGGGAGCTTCGTCGGATTCTTCGCCGAGAGTCCCTCCTCGGACGAGCTGCCGTTCTGATCCGAGAGGAGGTCCGCCGGGCTACTCAAGCTCGGCGGACCTCACTTGCAGCTGCGCCGGGCACCGCTACCCCGAAGCACCTTGCAAAGGGCCCATCGAGCGGTGTCCGCCGGCCTTCGCTAGCCAGTCCCGGCCAGCCACCTAATGCGGTAATGACCGACGGACCAAGCCCTAGACCGAGCCGAACGGCACAGGTGTTGTCGCGACCTCTCCCAGCTTCGCCGGCGATGTCTTCACTGCGCCGACCGCCACGCATTCCGGTTCCATCTGATCGGAGGAATGATGGACGAGTTCAAGCCACAGGTATCCATTTCCACTCCCGCTGAGATTCTGGCAGCAGTTCCGCACATGCTGGGGTTCTACCCAGCCGATTCGCGCGTGCTGCTGACGCTGCATGACCTGGAAACCACTCCGCGATTCGGCGTTGCCCTCCGCACCGATCTGCCTCACCCAACTGAAATCCGCGAGTTTGCCGCCCAGCTGATACAGGGTTCACTCAAGCCGCAGCGTCCCAATGCGGTCGTCGCCATCGTCGTCTCGGACGAAGGGCACAACCACGGCGCTCATCAACTCAGCCTGGAGCACTCGACCACCCGCGATCCGGCGAACCTTCCGCACGCTGAGTTGGTCAACATACTCATCGAAACACTCCAGCACGCCGACATCCACGTTGGGCACGCACTGTGGACGCCCGGGATCCGGTCAGCCGCCCCGTGGAGGTGCTATCGCGACCACGACTGCTCCGGCTCTATCCCAGACCCGGCAGCATCGCCACTGGCCGCATCGCTGGCCCTCCAAGGGTCTGTGACCTTCCTCAGCAAAGACGAGATCCGTACCCTCGTCGCCCCCGAATCTGATGACGCGATCGCCGACTGGTCCGCGAAACTCGACGCGCTGCACAATGGGATCGAGGACCGCTACAGCCAGGACGAACTCCGTTCCGACCTGCGGGCCGTGTCCGAGGCCATCGACAGCATCTCCAACGGGATGACGCTGACGGAAGACGAGCTAGTTCGCGTTTTGTTCGCGCTGTCCGACAACCTCGTGCGCGACATCGCCCTCGGCACCGCCCTGGGGAATAGGGCAAGGGCCGCAGAGAAGCTCTGGCTAGCGCTCATTCGTAAAGCCCCTGTTCCTGAGTTCGGCGAGGTTGCCGTCCTGCTCGCGGTCTCAGCCTATGCACGCGGCGACGGCGCGCTTGCCGGGATCACCCTCGAGCGACTGCGCCAGACCCAACCTGACCACCACTTGGGGATCCTGCTCACGAAGGCCCTGCACACTGGCGTCTCGCCTACTCACCTGACTGCGATGATGTGCGCCACCACTCAAGAAGCACTTCGAGAAGTCCAAGAGCTGATCGGAAGCACAAACCCATTCGTGCTCTAACAGTCCTGCATTGCAACCTCGGTTGGCCGCCGTAACATTCGGGCGACCAACCGGGGTTCCGACTCAGGCACCCCGCAGTTGCCCACTTCTGCCCAACCGACGGAGTGGCCCGTAGCTGCGGCGAGGACGGGGCCGCCCCGAAGCGTGCACGAACTGATCGGCACCCACGCAGATCGACAGGCCCTCGGGCACCTACTACGCCGCGAAAGCGCCGGTTGGGATCGCATCAAGCCGCCAACACTGGATCTCAATCCGCGCGGAACGGCCTCGTTTCCCCGCGCGAGCTTCGCCGGATTCTCCGACAAGAGTCTCCCGCCAGTCCCACAGCCGCTCTGATCGGTGAGGAGGCTCGCCCGGCTTGCCCAAGATCGGCGGACCTCCCGAGACGCCGTCACGCAGCGCGGTTCGCGTCAAGCGTCTACCTGAGTTGGGCACCTCTGTACTGGCCAGCTATCACTCGGGTTGTCTTCGTCGTATCAGCCCTCCGAAGCAGGGCAGATGCTGTTGCGCCTTTGTCTCACTCCAGCGTTACGTCCACGCCCGACCATTGTCACGACTCAGGAGAACCGATGGAAGAATTCGACTCCGACATGTTTCGCCTATCCTCCCCGTCCGACATGCTGGCCGCAGTTCCGCATCTACTGGGGTTCTATCCGACTGAGTCACTGGTATTGCTGGCGTTGCGTACAGTGGAGTCTACGCTGTACATCGGCTCCACATGGCGCTTCGATCTGCCGTGTTCGGCCCATTCCCGAGAGTTTGCCGAGCTACTGCTAGCAGGACCTCTCGTTCCGGAAGAAACAGAGGCCGTCTTCGCCGTTATCGTCACAGACAAGCCTGAGATCCACTCCTGCGAAAGCCACCATGGATATCCGGGAGTCAACCAGGTGTCCACTGAAGACCTTGGAGCGCTTCCGCATGCCGCTCTGGCTGCAGCCCTCTGTGAATCGCTGCAGCAGTGCGGGATCGTCGTCGAGCAGGCGCTATGGACGCCAGAGATCCGGGCGGAAGCACCATGGAAGTGCTATCACGATCAGAACCACTCCGGCACCGTCGCAGACCCCATGTCGTCCCCGTTGGCCGCAGCGCTAGCCGTTCACGGATCTGTGACCTTCAGAAGCAAGGACGAGATGCGGGAACTCGTCGCACCCGAATCGGACGAGGCGGTGGCCAGTTGGGTGGCCAAACTCGATCTCCTGCATCAAGAAGCTGCGAACTACGACGATCACGATTTGCTCACCCGCGACTTGCAGGTCGTGTTCGACGCCATCAACTCCATCGACAATGGGGAGGAGTTGACCGACGACGATCTCGTGCGCGTGTTGTTCGCAGTATCCGACAAGAAAGTACGTGACGTCTCCCTTGGCACCGCGCTAGGTGGCACCGCCCGGTCCGCTGAGAGGCTCTGGCTTTCTCTCGTGCGAAAAGCCCCTGCCCCGGAGGTCGCCGATGTCGCCGCACTGCTCGCGTACTCCGCCTACATGCTCGGTAACGAAACACTCGCTGTGATCGCATTGGAACGCGTCATTCAGAGCGACCCAGACCACGTTCTGGGAAGACTGCTCGCGTTTGCCATCTTCGCAGGAATCTCGCCAGACGAGCTTGCGGACATTGTCCGCGGATAAGCCCATGCTAGCCCGGTAGTTGCGCGGGAAGGGCATACCCGTTGCCGCCCACGCAGACTGCCGATGGGACAGCAGCTTTCCGTCTTCAGACAGGGAAGCCCGTCTGCTCCTACTCGGCCAGCGAGGTAGGAGCGGGCGGGTGGCGAGGAGTCCCGGGGCTGTCGATCTGCCTAAAGACCATCAGTCCGAGCCAGCCGACGCAAGGGCGCCTGCGGCGTCGCTTCGCGATGCGCTGCGCGCACCCCTGCACCAGCAGGCACGAACTGATCAGCACCGCGCAGATCGACAGCCCCTCGGGCACTCCGGTCAGGAACCGGCGAGCAGAGGGCGGTCGGTGAACGGATCATCCAACTCAGTAGGAGGTCATCATGGCCGGCGAAACCGTCATCACCGTCGTGGGCAACTTGACCGGGGACCCGGAGCTGCGCTTCACGTCCTCCGGGGCGGCGGTCGCGAACTTCACCGTCGCGTCCACGCCCCTGACCTTCGACCGGCAGACCGGCGAGTGGAAGGACGGCGCCGCCCTGTTCCTACGCTGCAGCATCTGGCGTCAGGCCGCGGAAAACGTGGCGGAATCCCTCACCAAGGGGACTCGCGTGATCGTGCAGGGCAGGCTGCGGCAGCGTTCCTTCGAGACGAAGGAAGGCGACAAGCGCACCGTCGTCGAGCTCGAGGTAGACGAGATCGGGCCGTCCCTGCGCTTCGCGACCGCCAGCATCAACAAGGCCAAGCGCGGCACGGCCAGCCCCAGCGACGATCCGTGGTCCGGCCCGGCATCCGACAACGCCGGTCTCAACGGCGAAGGCGCCATGGCCCCGGTTCCGTTCTGATCCCGACGGCCCAGCTTCGGGGACGACGGTCGCACACCGTCGTCCCCGAAGGACGCCTCCGGCGACGGCCGCGCCCGGCTGGAGAAGAAAGGGAGGCCGGTCTGCGCGCTGGCCACCCTGTGATCCAGCGTCACGACGGACATGTCGGCCATTCGCACTCTCGCATCATCCGCAATGAAAGGAATAAAAGTGAACATCTACGACATCCTTCCGGATATCTCCATTGATTACAGCAATTGGAGGCAGAGTGAGCGTGATGTCATCACTCCCGCGTTGGTTGCCGCCGGATATAAAGTCGGCGAATGGTACACCGCCGACGGTGATTCGTTTGGTCCGTTGTGCCGCGCAGTGAGCGCCACGAGTCCGGACGGCAAGTCAATAACCGTCTTCTACGGTTGATCATTGACCGGGGCCCCGGAGCTGCGCTTCGCGTCCTCCGGGGCGGTGGTCGCGAACTTCACCGTCGCGTCCATGCCCCGGACCTTCGACCGGCAGACCGGCGAGTGGAAGGATGGCGCCGCCCTGTTCCTGCGCTGCAGCATCTGGCGTCAGGCCGCGGAAAACGTGGCGGAGTCCCTCACCGGGCGAAGGCGCCATGGCCCCGGTTCCGTTCTGACCCCCACGGCCCAGCTTCGGGGACGACGGTCGCACACCGTCGTCCCCGAAGCCCACTCCCCGAGTCTGATCGCGTTTCTGCCAATGCCGTTCAGCGCACAGTGCCGCGAGCCATCCCACGCCGCAGCGAGGCGGCTGAACTGAACTTTCTGGCCGAGCTGGGCGCGCACCACCTGCTCCGGTGCCCGCTGCCCGCTCACCCTGGCTAGGCATCGCTGTGGGAGCCGATGCCTAGCCAGGGCCTAGCGCTACCGAACACTCCAATTTAGCGGGGAAATCACGCTTCCTGCCTCTTCCAGAAGGCGGAAGGCACGCCGTCGTCTCGCGGCGTGCAGGAGAACAACAGTTGAGGAGAAGCACAATGCCCGAAGACAGCCTGGAGGCCGAGCAGGCGCAGCGAACGGCGCGGCGGCAGGCGCAGGTCGACCGGCAGCCCGACCGGGACACCCAGGACGCCAACAACATGGCGCTGCCCTCCTACGAGCGGAGTGCCGCGCACGAGCGCCGGCCCCGCTGAGCACAAGCACACCAAAGCTTTAGCTGCCCAAAGCTGAAGCCGCACAACACAAACGGTGAGGCCCTCCCCGCTTGTACCGGGGAGGCCCTCACCGCCAGCATCGTCCCACACTACGGCTGCCCGCCGCGCATGCGGTTCACCAGCCTCCTTGCCGATCGTCGGGCCTGGCTCCTCGGCCGGGCGCTGCTCGCTTCATCGGGTCTCACACGTTGCCTTCGTCATGCGAGCAGTCAATCGGAAGTATCGACCGAATCTGAAGGGAATCAGGCATGTCCGAGCTGAAGAAGGGCGCACGTATCACGGGCACAGCGCGTGACGCGCTCGCCGGCGAGCTGCAAAAGAAGTATCTGAAGGGTGCCAGTATTCGTGCTCTGGCCGAAGCGACCGGGAGGTCCTACGGGTTCGTGCACCGTGTGCTGAGCGAGTACGGCGTGCAGCTACGGAGTCGCGGTGGCGCGACGCGATCGACGAAGAAGTGAGCCCACGTCCCGCCCCGCAACGGCGGGGCGGGACGTGCCTGATCCATGAAACTTCAGCAACCGGAGGTAACCGTGCTCGACCCTGCGCAGGCCTACATCGCTGCCACACGTGGCCACTACGAAGGTGCCGTTCGGTGGGGTCACGTCGAGATCAGCGGCGACTGGATCGCAGGCCTCGAACCGGCGCTGCACCTGCAGAAGGAGACTGCTGCCGAAATCGCCGGTGACCACGAGACATGGCGCAATCGCCGGACCGGCGAGCTGATCACTCTGGTCTTCTCCAAAGGCCGGCACCGAATCACGAAAACGTGGATCAACGGTGAGATCGCAAGTCCCTTCATCGCCGTCGATCTGCTGGAGCGGCCCAGCTCCGATGACGCCCGCGTGTTGCCCGGGTCCGGGGGCACGCTCCGCTACACCAGTGCTGACGAGTTCTCGCGAGCTCCGCGAGGAGACTGGTGGCCGGACGACGAAGCGGACTTTGTTGAGCTGCTGACCGATGCGTTCGACGAGTACGACGACGTCCGCATCCTGGCCCGTGTTGACTCAACCTGTCCCGACGTCGACGTTCGTTGCGCCGTTGTCTGCATACGCGACGCGCCATGGGCTCACGAGGCAGGCACTCACGCCTGGGCACTGATCGTGCAGGGTTACAGCGAGCTGACCGTCATCGAGTATCCCGATGCTGCTGCGGCTGAGATCGCGTTCCACGCTCACGTTGCAGCCCGGGAGCAGCTCGGTCGCATGTACGACTACGTCAAAGTGCCGGGCCAGGGCCGGACCGCACTCCCGCCCCAGCGATAGCCGCATCCTCTCTGACAGCACCACCAGGCCGTATTTCCGGGGTCGGCGCATTCCGTCGGCCCCGGAAACGCCCGGATCATGGCCGCACCGAATTTCCCTGGCCTGTGAAAGTAGTTCCGGCCACAGTTCCGCACACTCTGAATCGGCTATCGCTGCAGCAATGGCATCGCTTGGCCTGCGCCAACCGTGCGCACGTTGGCGGACCACGCTCTCACATGTCGTAGTCTCCCTCGTCCGGAATGGATGGCGTCCCGATCGGGTACGTGCCGTCATGGCCGGGCTCGGTCGTGCTCGGATGCTGTTCTTCTGAGCGCGAACTCGGCGTACTCGGCTCAGGGTCCTGCGTCGCCGCTTCCGGACGGGAGCCAGACGTCGCCTGTAGTGAGTCCGTTTCCTGCCGTTCTTCGTCGGCGTCGGCGGCCTTGCGGCCGGCTGCGATCAAACGCCGCGCTTCCCGTTCACTCACGTGGAGCGTCTCTCCGACCTGTTCGACAGTTCGGTCCGCGCAGTGAATCACCCATGCTGCGGCGGCCTGCCGATCCCGCGCCGCAACGACCTTCTTCTCGGTGTTCGCTTTCAGCTCGTCGATCTTGCGCTGGAGTCGGGTGACCTTGTCGTCTCGAAGGGACTCGGCCGCCTGGATCTCCGCCATGCCATGCGCGTATTCGACGAGGGCTTCTTCGACTCGCTCTTCCCGCGCCAGGTACGCCGCCCGCTGCGCCGCGTTGGCCTGTCGCATCTTTTCCAGCTGCTGACTGGCGGCCGTGGAACGGCGGGGACGCTGCCTACGTCGCGTGGGCTCGGTCATGAGATCCCTTCCTTCTGACGATGTCGCCACGTCAGCCCCCACAACCCGAAGGTACCCGTCACCGGGGCGGCGTCGGCGCCGCGCAACACCGCCTGCTTCCCCCGTCCACAGGCTTTCGGCTACCTCACAAGAAGCGGGAATGGCGGTGCCGGCCGCCCGGCGGCGTCGACTCCGCTTCGAGTGAATCAGGTCGAGGCCGGGTTCGCGGCGAAGGCTCTGCCGGAACGAGCCGAGCTCCGCTCGGTCGCCTACCGGCGATTCCGGCAGACCCCCCGCCGCCCCCTACGGGGCCCGGCCTCGACCTGATGATGCCGCCTCCGATCGACGCCCTGAACCGGGCGCACGACTAGGAGGAGGCTGTGGCATGGGAAAGCGCATCATCATCACGGGATCACGCGGCTGGGATGAGCCGATGAGCATCATGCTGGCGCTGGCATCCGAGTGGGACCCCGACGGCGTGCTCGTCTCCGGCGCTTGCCCTCGCGGCGCTGACGCGTTGTGCGAGGCGTGCTGGCGATCGTGGGGCGGACGTGTCGAACGCCATCCCGCCGACTGGAGCTCCGGTCGCGGCGCAGGATTCCGTCGCAACGCGGCGATGGTCGAGCTCGGCGCTGACGTCTGCATGGCGTTCATCCGCGATGGTTCGCGCGGAGCCAGTCATACCGCCGGGCTCGCTGCACGGGCCGGCATCCCGGTGAAACGGATCCACGCCACCTCCGCTCCGTCGATCGACGGGTTCCAGGGCGTCTTCCGCTTCCTGTCGAACTTCAGTCCTGACCCAGTCGTCTGCCGCGGTGGCTTGCGCTATCCCTCTGCGGAGCACGCCTTCCACGGCGGCAAGACGAACGACCAACGACTCCGGGAACGGATCGCCGCCGCGCCGACCCCGCGCGAAGCGAAGCGCCTCGGTCAACAGCTGTCCCTGTCTTCCCTCCAGGACTGGAACGATCGGGGGCGCCACCTGGTCATGACTGCGGTTCTCCGGGCGAAGTTCTCTGATCGGGTCCTCGCTGCGCGGTTGCTCGCCACCGGTGACGCTGTCCTCATCGAGGGCAACCGGCATCACGACCAGTTCTGGGGTGCCTGTGGTTGCCGGACCGACCGGTGTATCGGCCCGGGGCAGAACTGGCTGGGTCGCTACCTGATGGCCTTGCGCTCGGAGATGCGTGAGGAGTTGATCCCGTCAGCCGCACGAGTGTGACCGGAGGCTGAGGTGCGCGCCGTGGTTGACCCGTCGTCGTGGCGTGGCGTGGCGGTGGAGGTGGCGAGGGCGTGGCGAAGTCGGCACGCTGGGTGTGTCGGCGCGGAAGCCCCAAAGGGCTTGCCACCGTAGTGGCCTGCCAAGACCGCGCCGACACGAAGCACCCGTGTCGCTCGAGGTTCGCCGAGAACCTCAACACGCGGGCGCCGGTGGTGAGTGTAGCGCGGTGCCGGCGGCAGCCGGGTGGGAATCGGTGCACCGCGTCCGTTCCCGTTTCGCTTCGTCCCGTACCGGGGTGCTGCCCAAGCCGAGGCGGTCTTGCAGCGTGTGGCTGACACGGCTGGGTGCCCATTTCGCCTGCTCTCGGCCGGCGGTGGTCGGCCCTAGTCGTGCTGCCTGACGGCCACGGCCTGGTCAGCCGTCTGCCAGGTTGTCTTCAACTCTTCTTTTCCCGCTTGAGGCAGCGGAGTGTAGCCCTCCACTGAGGCGCATCAAATCGCTGTCGAAAAAATTTTTGGACGGGGCCCCTACCCCATCCAAAATTTTTTTCGCCAAAGCGTGCGATTTGACCCGCCCCAGTTCCAGGCTGCGCTTCTCTTTGCCCCAACCGGAAAAAGAAGAGTTGGGAACGCTTTCCAAACTGGCCCGTTTTCGCTGCCTTACGGCGAAGGGTTTTCAACCCGACTGCCGGACAGCAGGACGCATATATGCAGGTCAGAGCGCTAGAATATAGGCTGGCAATTTTTAGACAAAGATGTCGACCACCGAAATTAATCTTGCGGACTGGCTAGCCTATTACTAAAATGGGAGTTGCAACACAGCCGGGAATGCCAAGCCTGGTTTCGCTTGAAAATTCGCCGATAGGGGTTTTCATGTCGCAGACGATTTCTGCTCCCGAAACTGTTTCTCATTTCGCTTCCAACGTTGCTCGCGCGATCGCGGATCGTGACTGGAAATCCGCTCTTTCTCGCGCTGGCCAGCACGAGAAAAACGTAATGAACTGGTGCGCGCACGAGACCGCCGGACGTACCCGCATCCCCGCGCTCGCACGCTTGGAGTGGGGCGCGACGCGCGCCCGCACCAGCGGTGACGACGTCGCACTTGAGATCATCACCGCTTTCATGCCCTGGGCAAACGAGCGATGCTCGCTCAGCGCGCAGGAGCCCGAGCGCACCGCCTACCGCCGCACCAGCCCGGTTACGCGGTCGACGATGGCGCGCACCGCCACCGCCGATGAACACGGAAACGCGGTGCGGGTTCGCCGCGCGAACCGCAACGCGTCGCGCCAGCGCAAGCCAGGCACCTACGCCACCCCGACCGTCGAGTCCCCCGACGACCGCGAGCGAGACAAGCCGATCACGTGCAATATCGACTACGACCGCGCCGCCATGCCGTGCCACGGCTGGCCCTGCCTGGAGTGCAATAGCGAGCGCAGCATCGTCGACCGCCGCACCCCTGACGGGCTGTGCGGCGAGTGCCGCGAGCGCCAGCGCTCCGGGTTGCCTGAACCCGCATCGTGGCCCGAGCTCCAGACCGCGACCGAGCACGCGCGCCAGGCCATCGCCGCCGCTGAGAATGCCCGCCGCGCCGCCCGCGCGGCCGCAGAGCGCGTCTCGGCCGAAATGATCGAGAACGCATGCGCCTACATCTGGGGACACCAGGCACCCGCCGCAGCGCTGGACCGCATTGAGAAGCTGTGGCGCGCCGCCGACACCACCCAGCGACGAGTGATCGCGGCATGGGTGAACCGCAACGTCCCCGCCGAGCACATTGACGCCCGGGCCGCCGCGAAAGAGGCCAACGCGGAAACATCCGCCGAAACCGCGCCCGCTGCACCGGCAGCCGCCCAGGAAGGGACCGACGGGAAAGGCGCTGACAACGGCACCGCCGACGTCCGCGACACCGTTGCGGACGTCGGATCGAAAATGCGCCCAGCCGTCAAGAAGGCCCAGCCCGCGCCGAAGGCACCCACCACCCGGAAGGCCAAGGCCCGGAAGACCAACCCCACCGTAAAGGCTGAGTCCACGGCCACGGCCACGGCCACCGCCCGAGACACCACCCCGAAGTGCCAGCAGTGCGGCGAACGCAACGCCCGGCCCCGCCGCCACCAGGAGCAAGAACACGTGCTGTGCCGCACCTGCCACGAGATTTTCAAGGAATGCGACGCGGAGACTGCGGAACGCGCCGCATAGCACCCCGTCCCACGGCCCCCGGTCACTTGACCGGGGGCCCCTTTCTGCCTGCCGCCGACACCCGCACGCGTGGCCCCTGCCACGCCACCACACCCACACCGCCCGCGCACGCCACGTCACCGCTGCCGCACCGGCTCCCCACGTTGCCGCCCGCGCCGCGCCCAGTCCCCGCC
>NZ_SMKW01000124.1 GCF_004348985.1 Saccharopolyspora elongata
CAGGCTGATCAGCAGGTGCGGGATTTGCGGTGGAAACTGGTCCGTTACCTGGCTGGTGACCTGGATGGTGGTGCGGAGCCGGGTGTCGCCGACGACTGGCTTTCCGGCACGCTGACCGCTGATAGCAAGCTATCTGAAAGCGCGAAGATGTATTGGCGGCGCGTGGCGATTGGCGTAGCGCTGAGTGGTTTGCGGGACGAGGAGGCCATCAATGGGGTGCTGCAAGGTGAGGCGGTTAAGGACGCGCTCAGTGGGGGTTACGGCACCCGCAAATTGGCACCTCGGTTCAAGAGAAGTAATAGATGGGCGGAGGTTGTTCTTGATTCTTTCAGGGAGAAGCTGACACTCGATTTGAACGCTGCGGTGGGTTCTCTGCGGCAGATTTTGGACGATGTGGAGGCGGACACTCGCCTGCGGAGCGACTATGAAATCAGAATCCAGTGGTGGTTGAATATTGGCCGGGCGAATCTCGCAGGGGTCCGTGATCGGGCAGCGGAAGTCGCCGCTGCTGTTCCGAAGTTGCGGGAGCGGGTCGAAGATGACGCGAGCGTGAAATTGCGGGAGCTTCTCGCGGACGGCGAAGCCGGGTTAGCAGTGTTAGAGGATGCTCTCGGTCGAGATCGTGTGGACGACGCGTTGCGTGAGGTAGACCGGTACGTCGAGCAATGGCAGCAGCCATTGCAGCAGCCATTGCGGGTAGCGCTCGCGCATCGGCTGCTGACGAAAGGAATTAGTGAAGAGGTTGAGAGGGAAGCGGACGCTGAGGCGTTTGTGGGGCGACTGCGTCGTTTGACGGTCATGGTGATGGCTGCGAGTGCGGGTGCGGGGCCGGCCCCGAGAGGGGACATGCTGCCGCAGTCTGCTGGCGGTGCGGGCTCGGAGACCGTGGATACGCGGCCGGAGTCTACCGGGGATGTGGTGGGCGACGCGACGATCGATGACACAAGGAGGGTCGTTGACGAGCCGGTAATGGCAGAGTTCTTCGATCCGACGGAACTGCGAGATCTGCGGGCGCGGCTTGGTCGCTTGGGTGAACACGGGGAGCCGTCCGGCGGTCCAATGCCCGCCGGGGCCGGGGATTCCAGTCTCATTGCGGATGGCGGGAGACCGGTTCTGACTGCCGCGACGGTGCCTCCCGGGATGGCGGCTCCGGTGATCGAGCCGACGGGCGGGCCAGGACCAAGCCAGACCGAGACGCCTGAGGCAACGCTGAAGGCGAGGAAAGCAAATGAAAACAAGGGGCGGACCCGTAATAAGGAGGTGCGGCTTGAGGAGATGGGGGAGTTGCGGAGGTCGCTGGAGGGTCTAAAGGCTAGGCAGGCTGAGTTGGCGGGGGTGCCGGCGTCGCTTTTGCGGGCGGATCCGGAGGGGTTGTCGGCGTCGGATGCGGCTAGGCGGAGGGAGTGGGAGTCGGTTCTGCAGGCGGATTTGACGGTGTTGTCAGAGTCCGATAAAGAGAGGCGGACGGAGTGGGAGGCGCTGCAGGAGAGTATCGAGTCGGCGCAGGCGGAGCACCGCAGGCTTGAGGTGAAGGATCGGTTGCGCGACCGGAACGCGGCACGCGTGCGTGAGTATAAGAAGAGGAAGGCTGCGCAGCAGCAGGCTGAGGCATTGTCTGCTGGGGGAGAGGTTTCGTTTGCTGGTGCGTCCGCTGAGGCAAAGGCTGAGCTGAGTGCGTTTATCACTGATGCGGAGGCTGGGTTGCGGCGGATGCGGGATGAGGGGCTGAAAGTTCTCGTGGGCGGGGTGGAGTTTGGTGTAGATGGTCTGGTTGCTGATATGCGGGCTCGTGGGGTGGGAGTGGTTTCTGGGGGTGATGATGGTCTTGTGAATGTGGTGGCTTATTACATGTTGAGTCATCCGGAAGATGTCCGGGGTGTCCAGGGGTTGCAGGAAAGGCTTCATTGGTTGACGGCCGCGGCGCGGTTGGATGAGTGGGCGAGGATCGCTGGTCGTGATGCTGTGGACCGGTTGTTGGCTGATGCGGACGGGATTTTGGGTCCGTTGAGGGTGTCGGAGCGGTTCCGGACTGTGCTGGCGCGCTGGTTGGGTGAGCATCCGGGTAATTGGCGCGGTGCCCAGGCGGAGCGAGCGAAAATGGCCGGTTATCTGGCCGGGGATTCTGGCATTGGCATGGTGGTGAGTGGTTTGACTCCCGAGGCGTTCGAGGCGGTGAGAGCGGACGAGGCGGGTTGGCAGGCGGTTCGTGCTGGGAACCAGGCGGAGGCTGGGGACGTTGCCGTCGAGATGCGTGAGAGTGGTGCGGTTGTGGTGCGTGGGGGTGTTGTTGATCCGGGATTGAGCCTTATTTATCGGGTTAGTTCGGTGAAGCTGATGTTGGCGGATGCTGGTGGGGCGTTGCGGCAGTTGGCCGTCGACCGCGTGGACCGTTTGTATGCTGCCGCGGAGAAGGTCTTGGGGCCCCTTAAGGAGTCGGAGCGATTCCGGGATGTGATGGCACACGCGTTGATGACGCGGGATGATCAGCAGCTGCAACAGTTGATGGAGAATCCGCAGGCTGATCAGCAGGTGCGGGATTTGCGGTGGAAACTGGTCCGTTACCTGGCTGGTGACCTGGATGGTGGTGCGGAGCCGGGTGTCGCCGACGACTGGCTTTCCGGCACGCTGACCGCTGATAGCACGAAATCTGAAGGCGCGGAGATGTATTTGCGACGCGTGGCGATTGGCGTGACGCTGAGTGGTTTGCGGGACGAGGAGGCCATCAATGGGGTGCTGCAAGGTGAGGCGGTTAAGGACGCGCTCGGCGGGGGTTACACCACCCGCAAATTGGCACCTCGGTTCAAGAGATCTAGTAAATGGTGTCTTCTCGTTCTTGATCCTTTCAGGAAGCAGCTGACACTCGATTTGAACGCTGCGGTGGGTTCTCTGCGGCAGATTTTGGACGATGTGGAGGCGGACGCTGGCCTGCGGAGGGAATATGAAGCCAAGATCCAGCGGTGGTTGAATATTGGCCGGGCGACTCTCGCAGGGGTCCGTGATCGGGCAGCGGAAGTCGCCGCTGCTGTTCCGGGGTTGCGGGAGCGGGTCGAAGATGACGCGAGCGTGAAATTGCGGGAGCTTCTCGCGGGCGGCGAAGTCGGGTTAGCAGTGTTGGAGGGTGAACTCGGTCGAGATCGTGTGGGCGACGCGTTGCGTGAGGTAGACCGGTACGTCGAGCAATGGCAGCAGCCATTGCAGCAGCCATTGCGGGAGGCGCTCGCGCATCGGCTGCTGACGAAGGGAATTAGTGACGACGCTGAGAGGAAAGCGGACGCTGAGGCGTTTTTGGGGCGACTGCTTCGTCTGAGTCTCCTGGTGCCGGCTGGCGGGCTGCGAGGGTCGGCTGATGTGAATACATCGACGGGGAATACATCGACGGGCCGTGGCTCGGCTGCGTCGGGAAGACCGCCGGTGCGAGAGCAGTCGTTGGCACCGGATTTGCTGGGGGAGATCGACCGGTTGAGCCAGCAGGTGGGCTGGGCCAGCAAGGACGACGAGGACGCGGCGCGGTTGATTGTGCAGGGCACGCATGGCATCGCGTTGGCTCGTGGTGTTGCTGTTTTGTCGTTGGACGGTGTGGTGGCGTTGGTGGCGGCTAGGTACCGAGAGCTTGGCCGGGATCGCTGGGACGAGGTTGTGGAGTTTTCCCGGGCGCTGGCGGACGGGCTGGGTACGCAGGGCAGTGGGCTGGGCATCGGGGCCGGAGCGGGACCGGAGGAGTCGGGCGGGCCGGGACTAGGCCCGATCGAGGAGGCGCGCCTTGAGGGGTTGGAGGCGTCGGTGGCGCGGCTTGTTGCTCGGAGGGTGCAGAAGTTGCGGGGGGAGCTGGATCAGCTTCAGGCTCGGCAGGCGGAGTTGGAGGCGTTGACGGTGGGGCAATCGCACTCGATTCTGCCGATGGATCGGGCTGCGTTGCTGGGCTTTCCGGGTTTGCGGCGTGAGTGGGAGGGGCTGCCGGAGCGTATCGAGGCCGTGAAGGCGAAGTTGGCCGCGATTGGGCGTGCACAGGCCGGCGAAGGCGGAGGTGTGTCTGGGGAGGGGCAAGCTGCGGCATTGTCAGCGGGGATGATGGCGTCGTCCGTTTTGGACGATCACACAGTTGGACGGTCAGGGGAGTCTGCGGCGGCAGCCAAGCTGAGTGTGTGGGTCAGTAACGCGAACGCTGGGCTGGAGAGGATGCGCCGGCAGGGGCTGCCAGGGGAGACGCTGTCAATAGACGGCGTGTTGGCTGACGTGCAGGCGCGTATGGGGCCTCTCATAGGCGATGAGGGTATCCGGAATGTGGTGGCGTACCACGTGCTGAGTCATCTGGGGGATGTGGAGGGCACCAAGAATTTCCTTCGAGAATTCTATGGGGTGGTCTGGCGCGAGCGACACGAGCGGGCCGTGAGGAAGTTGGGCGAGTGGCGCGAGGTCGCTGGTCCTGATCCTGACCGGTTGAAGGCTCGTGCGGACGGGATTTTGGGGCCGCTGAAGGTGTCGGAGCGGTTCCGGGATGTGCTGGCGCACTGGTTGGGTGAGCATCCGGGTGACTGGCGCGGTGCTCAGGCGGTGCGAGTGGAACTGGCCGATTACCTGAGCGGTGACCCTGACATCGGCGTGGCGGCGAGTGGGTTGACACGCGGCGTATTCGAGAAAGCGAAAGCGAACGAGGAGTTTTATTCTCAGAGCTCGCTAAAACAGGAGGTCGCGGATGCCGGTCAGGCCCTGCGGCAGTTGGCCGTCGACCGCGTGGACCGTTTGTATGCTTCGGCGAAGAAGGTCCTGGGACCCCTTTACGAATCGAAGCCCTTCCGGGATGTGATGGCACACGCGTTGATGACGCGGGATGATCAGCCGCTGCAACAGTTGATGGAGAATCCGCGGGCTGATCAGCAGGTGCAGGAGTTGCGGTGGAAACTGGTCCGTTATCTGGCTGGTGACCTGAGCGGCGGTGCGGACACGAAGGCTGCCGATGACTTGCTTTCCGCCATGGTGGACCCGAAGCTTGGAGACAATGTTTCTGCTGGGAACGAGATTAATTTTCTGCGCGTGGCGGTTGGCGAGGCGCTTAGTGGTTTGCGGGGCAAAGAAGCTGTCGAAACCATGTTGCGAAACGAGGCGATCGAGGAAGCGCTTCACGGGGATTACGACTCGGGACAATTGGGGGCTATGTTCAGTAGAAGGATTACATGGGACACGGAAATTCGTAGTGCTGCCAAGAAGAAGCTGATCTCCGATTTGAAAGCTAAGGAGGATTCCCTGCGGCAGATTTTGGTGGACGTGGAGGCGAGCACTGAACTGCGGAACGAATATGACGTCCATATCGCCCGGTGGATGAATATCAACAATCGGACGTATCTCAAAACGGTCCGCAGCCGGGTAGCGGAAGCTAACGATGATTTTCAGCGGTTTCGGGGGCGGCTCCGAAATGACGCGATACGGAAAAAGAAGGAGATTTTCGACGCGGCAGAGAGCGGGTTACAGCACTGGGAAGATCGGCACGGTCGAGATCCTGTGGTCCGCGCGTTGGATGAAGCAGACCGGTACGTCGGGGGAATGCGGGATGACCAATTGCGGAAAGCGGTCGCGTATCGGCTGATGACGAATGGAATTAGTGAAGAGGCTGAGAGGAAAGCGGACGCTGAGGCGTTTTTCGGGCGTCTGCGTCGTCTGAGTCTCCTGGCGGTGGCTGTGAGTGCGGGCGCGGGGCCGGCCCAGGGTGGGGACATGCGGTCCACTGGCGATCCGGTGCCGGAGACCGTTGAGGACACGCGGTCGGAGTCCGCTGAGGCTGTGGTGGGTGATGCGGCGATCGATGACGCCGAGAGCGACTTCGATGAGGAGGAGTTCGAAGAGACGGTACGGCCAGGGTTGGTGAAGCGGCTCGAGGCTTTGCGTGGAGACAGGGAGCCGTCCGGGGGCACGATGCCCGCTGCGGAGTCTGCTGTGGACGGTGGTGCTGCTGTTTCGGCGGAGGGGGACGTTGCCGCGCGGGATCAGGATGGTGTCGCTGTCGGTGTGACGGACGGGCGGCGGGCCGAAGGTGAAGCCGTCGAGCGGACCGTGCCATCCCGTACGCCGGATGAGTTCGAGGGTCGGTGGGCTGATTATTTGGCTCGCGGGGAAAGGTTTGATGATCAGGTCATAGGGCTGGTGAACGCGGCGGCGGAGCAGAAGATGGGTGGGCGTCCGGAGAGGGTTGCGGGGCGGGGCCCGTTGGTTGACGAGCAGGTGAAGCTGTGGGACTCGGTGCAAAATGCGGTGAGTCGGGAGATCGCGCGTCGGGTCGACGCTAACGGTGTGGTTACGGCGCTTCGTGATGATTTTGGTGCGTTGCTAGATCCTGGGCTTGATTCCGGCGAAATGGCTGAGCGGATCGATGCCGCGATGGTGAAGTGGGTGGAGCGGATCGGCGAGGCCGCGGATCGAGTGGAGCAGTGGGAGGCATCTGCCGGTGCGGCATCGGTAGCGACCGTCCACGAGTTTGCGGAGTCGATGGTGTCTCTGTTGCCGCAGACGAGACCGGACACCATGCCTGACGAGGTGCACCAGTTCTTCCACGACGGGCTTCGAACGATGGTGACCGACCTGCTGGCGGGTGGCGGGGAGGCGCGGGAAATCGCGCGTGGCCGGGATCTTGACGGTTTGATCAATGAGCTTCGTGGCGATTTTGTCGCGATGCTCGATTTCGATGAAGTAGCTGCGCGGGGCGATGCCGCGTTGGAGCAGTGGGCGGAGCGGATCGGCGAGGCCGCGGATCGAGTGGAGCAGTGGAAGGCGTCCACTGACCCGGCATCGGTGACGGCCGTCCACGAGTTGGCGGAGGCGATGGTGGGGCCGTTGCCGCCGGCGATTCCGGGCACGGCGGATGAAGAGACGCAGCAGTTCTTCCACGACGGCATTCGTGCCATGCTGGCCGATCAGCTGGCGGGTGGCGTGGCGCGCCGTGATGCGTGGGAGCAGTTGGCGGAGGTACGTGAACGCGCCGAGGAATTGCGCACCCACACCCGGTACGGGGAGGTGGGGGTGCCGGATGACGAGGGTTATCTGACGCCGTGGTCGGCCGTGCTGCAGCGGATCGGCGACACCGACGGGATGAACCTCATCCAGAGTTTCCAGCAGAACTGGAACGCCAGGCTCCCGGACAGGGATTATGCGGCGTTCTACGAGCTGGAGGGCGCGAATCGCCAGGATGACCGGAATTATATGCGGCAGACGACTCGTGCGATCTTGGAGAGCCTGCCGCTGAGCGAGTTGCTTGACGGTCCGGCGCGCGGTGTTGGGGAATTGGCGCCGGAGGTGGAGGGGCTGTATCGGCGTGTGGAGGTTGCGGTAACGGATCGGCTGATTTATGGCATTGCTGAGCCCAACGTCGCTGCCCGGGAAGCTCAGCGTGTCGCCGAAGAATTGTTGACCGGCACAGAGTACATGGCTGGCCTTGTCGACGTGGTGGATCTGTTGCGGGAGCAGCAGACTCTCCCGCCGCCGTATGTGGATGCGCCGCCGTACACCGACGACCCGGCTGGTGATCAGGCGATTGATGTCGGTCCTGATGGTGAGGGGGACAGGGGCGGCCCTGTCGAGCAGCAGTCGCCGGAGGATCTCGTTCGGGATCTTGCTCAGTCCGCAGATCGGCTGGCGGAGTTTCCGCAGGCGGAGGCAGAGCAGTTGCGATTGCGGATGTTGCGTTGGGTGCAGCCCCCGCAAGGGTCGACCAACGCCCAGCTCAATACGGCGCTACCGGTGTATGAGATGGTGCTGAGCGCGTTGGCGTTCCACGCTGCGCAGAGAAATGGCACGTTGGCCGCGCAGCGGTTGGCGGAGTCACTGGATCTGGAGCTGCTGGCGCCTATTGGGCGGGAGTTGGCGAATCGCCCTCAGACGGAGGATGCCGCGTCCCGTTCATTGCGGGAGCTTTTCGCGAACGCGAGGGCGGACACTGTGCGGGACGTGGACCCCCATACCCGGGAGGTGAATGACGCACTCGCGGGGAATGATGGTGGTTCCACGGGTTATGTCGATGGCCGGTCGAGCCCAGCGGCTGGTGTCAGGCCAGGTCCGGATTCCAAGGATTTGAGTTCGACCAAGAATGTTGGTTGGGATGCCGGGACGGCCGAGAAGAGTAGTCCGGAGCCCAACGACGGGAGCGACTCTCGGCTGACGACTAGCGACTCTGTCAGCGGTGATGGTGTCCAGTCGTTGGACGGCGACGACGGCGAGGTACCGGCTGTTCAGGACGACGCCCCGAGGGCTCCTGCTCGGGATGCCGGGCCGGGCCGTGGCGAGCGTAATGAAAGCTCGAGTCGGGAAAGTCGGTCCGAGGATCAAGTATCCGCGTCCAGTGTGGACAGTGGGACGAACCCTGATCCGCTGGTGCAGAGCTTGCAGGTTGCGCGGACTGAGTTGGCGGAGGCTGACTCGGACAGGCGGGCCGAGGCGTTTGCTAACGCGGACAGCATTTTGGGCCAGACGCCTCGGGAGTACCAGCCGGCTCGGGAGCTGATGGCGCACCATTTCCTGAGGTTCCCGAATGGAGAGGCTGCGGAGCGACGGCTTGAACAGCTGCAGCTCCAAATGAGCCAGCTGATGCGCATCCGTGCGGGCGCGGGTCCGGGGCAAGGTGTGGTTCCGGGACCGGAGGTGCCTACAGCGGGAGTGTCGGGATCTTCGTCTGATGCTGTGCCGCGCTTTGCGGGGGAAGCACAGCAGGCCCGGAGGATCGGGCGGACGGTCAGGCCAGGACCAAGCCGGACCGAGAACAGTGCCCGCAATAGGGCGGTGCGGCATGGGCGGATGGATCAGTTGCGGACGTCGCTGGAGAAGCTGAAGGCTAGCCAGGCTGAGTTGGCGGGGGTGCCGGCGTCGGTGTTGCAGGCGGATCCGGATGAGTTGTCGGCCTCGGCTGCGGCTAGTCGGACGGAGTGGGAGTCGGTTCTGCAGGCGGACTTCGCGGCGTTGCCGGAGTCCGATAAAAACAGGCGGACGGAGTGGGAAGCGCTGCAGAGGCGTATCGCGCTGGCGCAAAAGGAGTTGGGCGGGCTTGAGGAGGAGGATAAGCGGTTGCGCAAACAGAACGCGGCGGTCATGCGTACGTATAGGAAGAGGCGGGCCGCGAGGCGGCGGGCTGCGGAATTTTCTGCTGGTGGTGGGGCTTCGTTTGCTGGTGAGCCCGCTGATGCGGCGGCTGAGCTGGGTGCGTTTATCGCTGATGCGGAGGCTGGGTTGCAGAGGATGCGGGATGAGGGGCGGCACGTTCTGGTAGGCGGGGTGGAGTTTGGTGTAGACGGTCTGATTGCTGATATGCGGGCGGGTGAGGTGGGAGTAGTTTTTGGGGGCGATGACCGTCTCCTGAATGTGGTGGCTCATTACAAGTTGAATCATCCGGAAGATGTCCAGGGCGCTCGGGAGTTGCGGGAACGGCTTCGTGGGTTGACGGCAGTGGCGCAGTTGGATGAGTGGGCGGGGATCGCTGGTCGTGAGGCTGTGGGCCGGTTGTTGGCTGATGCGGACGGGATTTTGGGGCCGTTGAAGGAGTCGGAGCGGTTCCGGACGATGCTGGCGCACTGGTTGAGCGAGCATCTGGATGACTGGCACGGTGCCCAGGCGGTGCGCGTGGAAATGGCCGCTTATCTGGCCGGGGACCCTGACATTGGCATGGCGGTGAGTGGTCTGGATCGCGACGCGTTCGAGAAGATGAGGGCGGAAGAGGCGAGTTGGCAGGAGGCTCGTGCTGGGAACCAGGCGGAGGCTGGGGCCGTTACCGTCGCCATGCGTGAGGGCGTCACCGTCGCGATGCGTGGGGACGTTGTTGATCCGGGACTGAGCCTTATTTATCGGGTCAGTTCGGCAAAGCGGACGTTCGCGGATGCTGGCAGGGCGTTGCGGCAGTTGGCTACCCAGGAAGAAGGTGGTCAACGTGTGGTGGATGGTTTGGACGCTACCGCGGCCGAGGTCTTGGGGCCCCTTAAGGCGTCGCAGCCGTTCCGGGATGTGATGGCACACGAGTTGAGGACGAACTCGCCGGATAGTCAGCAGGTGCTGGATTTGCGGTGGAAACTGGTCCGTTACCTGGCTGGTGACCCGGATGGCGGTGCGAAGCCGAGTGCTGCCGACGGCTGGATTTCCGCCACGCTGACCGCGACTGAAAACAAGCATATTTCTCATCGGCGCGTGGCGATTGGCAAGGCGCTGAGTGGCCTGCGGGACGAGGATACCGTCAAACGGGACGAGGATACCGTCAAACGGGACGAGGATACCGTCATAAAGGTGCTGCGAGTTGAGGCACTTGAGGAAGCGCGCCGCAAGGATTACAAAACCCGCGATTTTGCAGATCTGTTCAAGAGACACCAGAGCTGGGCTAAGGAAATTCTTGAAAATGTCAGGGAGCAGCTGACGCCCGATTTGCGCGCTGCGGTGGGTTCTCTGCGGCAGATTTTGGCGGATGTGGAAGCAAGTACTGACCTGCGGAAAAAGTATGAAGCCAAGATCCAGAAATGGTCGAATATTGATCGGAAGTCTGTCGCAGTAATCCGTGATCGGATAGGGGAAGTCGCTGCTGCTGTTCCGGAGTTGCAGGAGGAGGTCCGAAATGACGCGAGAGGGAAATTGCGAGAGCTTCTCGCGGCGGAGAACAACGGGTTAGTACAGTTGAAGGTTCAACTCGGTGAACAACTTGTGGTCCGCGCGCAGGGCGACGTAGACCGGTACCTCGAGCTCAAGCCAGTGGAGGAGCCATGGCGAGATGCGCTCGCGCATCGGCTGTTGACGGATGGAGTCGGAGCGGATGAGAAGATAGCGAATGCTCAGGCGTTTTTGGAGCGACTGCGTCGTTTGACGGTCATGGTGATGGCCGTGCGGGCGGGTGCGGGGCCAGCCCCGGATGGGGACATGCTGCCGCAGTCCGCTGGCGGTGCGGGGTCGGAGACCGTGGAGGCTACGCGGTCGGAGTCCACCGGGGATGTGGCGGGTGCCATCGAGAGCGGTGGTGGTTCGGCTGCGGGGACGTTCGGGCTGCGGAGTCAGGGGTCCGTGGAGGGGTTCGACCAGGAGACCGACCCCGCCTGGTTTGCCGATATCACCTTTGGCAGTGGTGATCGTGCCCGGTCGTTGGACGCCGAGCCGGCCCCTGGCACACCCACTGACGATGCGCGTGTGGGTGATGCGGCGACCGATGACGCGGAGAGCGACTTCGATGAGGCCGAGCTCGAGAAGATGCGGGATGAGTCGCTGGAGCGGCTTGAACGCTTGCGCGAAAACGGGGAGACATCCGAGAGCTCAATGCCCGCCACGGGGTCTGTTGTGGACGGTGATGGCGTCTCCACTGAGGAGAACCGTTCGCGACGCAAGGCCTTGCCTGGTGTGGGGACGAACCAGGACTACTCCGCTGACGGTGGTGCCCGATCGATCGGGAGCGGCTCGGATACCCGTTCGGATCGCAACGGGTCGATGGGCTCGGCGCAGCAGATCGCCCAGACGGTCGGAGCAGATCAGGTCGTCCAGGCCGTGCGGGGATTGGTGCCCGAGGACACCGATCCGGACGACTTCGAGTCGGTGGAGCATGCCGTGCTGAACAAGATCGGCAGCTTGCGTGGTGAGGGCAAGGTGTTCGAAGTCGGCGGTGTGTCGGTGCGGGTGCAGGCGGCCAGGTTCGACTGGGGCCGCAGCGAAGCCGCGGAAGGAAAAGCCACCGGGCAGTCGGCCACCTCGACCGCCGGTCACAAGGCGAGCACGACGACTGCGTCCAGCCATCGGCCGAGATACCAGCAGCTCTTCTTCGTGCCCGCCGTGCCTGGAATTTTCGCTCTGGGCCTCGTCGACCTGCCAACTGGCCTGGCCTCGAACCGCGTCACGAGCCACGCCGAAACGCACAGCCAGTCGATGCGCATCTCGCTGCCGGAGCGTGCAACCCCGGGCAGTGACAGTGAATACGCCGGCGCGCAGCCGGTGTATGTGCCGGTGACGTTCCGGGTTTCCCGGGTTGACAGGGACGGGCACGACATTGGTCCTGTCGCGATCGTCGGTGGGCGCGATCATCCTGACGCCGACCCGGTCGGCACCACGTTGAGCGTGCCCACGGGATTGCGGCCGATCGCGCGTGAACGCGCTGTACCGATGCCGAATGAGCTGCCTGCTTCGGTGTTGGAGGACGCTACGGTCAGGCAGTCGACGCGCGGTCTGTATCAGGGCAAACCCTTGCGGACGAAGACGAAGTCCGAGGAGCCGCCGACCATCTACGACCAGGTGGCCGCCCAGCTTGGGTCGCTGGACAAGGACTCGCGGAAAGCCCTGCGGGAGTTCCTGGGTCAGGACAATGTCAAACGGATGTTGCCGGACATGCGGGTGAGTGAGAAAGCGGCAGCCGCCGGTCGGGGCTGGGTTACGTTGGAGACGCCGCTGCGTTCGAGTAACCCGTTCAAGCGCCTGCTGTCGAGCCGCACCCAAAGTGTGCAGATGCGGGCCGTCGCCCGGCAAGTCGGCTATCTCGAGACGATCGACGACGCACTGGCGGAGTCGGCCTCCGATGCCGGCACTGAAGCGCTGAACGTTCACGGTTCGGGGCGCAAGGGTGAGGTCTCGGGAGCCGTCGGGCCCGCCGTGGATGTCGGGTTGCTCACCGCAGCCGCAGGCCCCTTTGTCATGGGTGGTGGCGGCCACAGCCGTGACCAGGAGTCCAAGACCTCGTCGAAGGTCGGCGAGACCGCTGCCCGCAAGGTCCAGATCGTTCGCTACCGCACTGCGTATGACTGGGAGATCCGCACGAACGGTGGGGCCCCGATGACGTTCGCCGACGCCATCGACGGCTTGCACTGGACGCCGTCGGAGTTCGCCCGGGCGGCCGGGCTCGTGAGCGAGGACGGCCAGCCGCACCCGAATCGCGTGGCCGGCATTACCCGCGCGGCGCTGGAGGCCAGTGGTGCGGGCGCGAAGCTCGCCAGGATCCTTCGCGATACGGCGCATAAGATCCCAGACCATCACCGGTGGTCGTTTTGGCGGAACACTGATCTCGTCATCGATTTCGACAATCCCAAGCTGGCCAAGGGAATCTCGAGCAATGCCAGCGAGCAGTTGGCGCGCGGTAACCAGATCGACAGTTTGCTCTCGGGCAACACGTTGTCGTCCCCGAGTGTGGTCGAGGAAATGCTCACCGATCAGGCCGCGTCGATCGAGATGGTCGAGCACGGTCGGGGACACGACTATCACGTATCGCTGAAGGTGGCAGCGGAGGTGCTCGACGTCCGGGATATGGACGTCGAGGAGGCGGATGCTGGGGTGACGATTGCCGAATCGGAGTCCGCCAAGCACAGCAGGAGCGTGTCGTGGAAGGCCGGGGCAGGTTTCGTGGCCCGCGTCTACTCGACGGTGGCTGGCCAAATGTCCCTTGTCACCAGCTACCACAAGTTCGGTTTCGAGCGGAGCAAGTCCTCCCGCATTGGGGAGGGCACCGTGCTGTCCTTCGGCGGCAATCGGGGCAAGGAGCCGGCCGCCACCGGTGGAGTGGGCAAGGAACCCCGCAAACGGGTGGCCTTCCGGGTGCGGTACACGGTGTCGGGCACGCACTGGCAGGAATGGAACCAGCTGGCCAAGGGCCTGTCGATCGGCCGGCCGGGGATGCACACGCCGACGGAAAATCAATTGCCAATTGTGGACACCTTGGCCCAGAAGGAGGATCGGGATCCGGGTGTCGTGGCCACCGACATCGTCGTCGAACTCCCCGCGTGGCAGGCCGATCAGCTCAAAGCCGAGTTGAAGAAACTGCGCGATGCTGCCGTCGAACCCGTCGACCACACCGTGGTTACCTACGACGACAAGACGATGCGGCAGGGACTTTCCCGGGTCTACGACGGTACGCAGGTCGTATCAGCGCATGGTCTCAAACACCTTCGGGAATCGGCGTTCCGGCAGCTCAGGGAACTCTCTGGACACTCGGTCTGGGAACTCGCCGAGAATGCGGACCTGGTCAATAGCGGGATCTCGCTGGCAGAGGTGCGTGGGACTCCGCGCTCCGCAGGCAAGAAGTTCCGGATTCACGGGCTGAAGACGACGAAGCGCCGCCAGGAGCAGCATGCCGTGGTCGAGTATTCGCGCATGATGCTGAACCCCACGCCGGTGCGGGATAGTGACGGTAATCCGGTCAAGATCTGGGAGCAGCCGACGCGGTCGGTGACCGGTGAGCGCACCACCGAAAGCAGCAAGACCGGCACCTTCTCCTGGTTCAACTCCATCGAGCCGTTGATGGCCGCGGTGGATGAGAACACCGGCGTCGTGGCCGGTACGGTCATCGAAGAAGTGGCCCCGGGGAAGGGCAGCTATCTCCGCAAGCGGGGACATGAGATCGACACCAGCCACTCCCGGTCGGAGAAGGGCAAACCGCGCGAACGTCACCTGGTCACGGTGGATGTCGTGAATACCGTCGGCGTCGAGGTAAAGACCATTGGCAAGATCGACCGAATGGGGTTGTTCAAGGGCAAGCCGCCCGTCCGCTCCGCCGAGCGGTTCACGCTGCCTCAGTCGAAGACGGTTTTGGTCGACGACCGGCAGTTGCAGGAGATGATGACCAGGACGGCCGAGTTCGAGGCGCAGCGGGCACTCGAAGCCGAACAGAAGGAACCCGGGGTTTCCGTCAAACCGCTCGACTCGCCCATGAACGTGGCGCCGGTGCCCGACGGGCACACGCTGGCCACCCCGTCCTGGAGCCGAGGGGTCACCGAACCGGTGGATTTGAGTGGCCAGATTCGGTTGCTGCGCCGGCAGATTTCCGAGCGACTGGGCCCCGACGCGGCCGAGGCGCTGTTGCCGGTTTCCCCGCAGGGCAGCCCCCTCGGTAACGACCGCTCGGCCGAGCATTTCCTGTCCAACGTGCAGGCCAAGCTCGGCGACCTCGAGAACGGGGGAGCCAGCACACAACTGCGGTGGGGAGGCAGGTGGAAGGGGCATACCTACGAACTCCACGTGGGGGCCGAACTTCTGGGTGCGCCGGAGGCGGAAGGGATCAAGCACGGCGAACTTGCGACGTCCAGCGCGGCGTCCATCGTCGCCAACAAGATCCGCAGCGCCACCTGGGTTGTCCTTGAGTTCATGACGGGCGGGATCCCGAACGCCGTGTTGCACGGCCCGGATTCTTCGGGTGGAGCCGGTCCAGTGGGCAGCGAATCGATGCCGCAGCACGGGCCGTCCTACGGCAGGCTGGGTCTGGGATTGATCCACGTCGCCGAGTGGTTGAAGCAGGTCCGTGGCCGCACGCAGACCGAGGCCACGAGTTTCACGAACTCCGAGAAGGTTGCAGGTGCGCTGGCTTCGCACCGCGCCGACGTGCTGTTCGACGTGCGCATCGAGCGCGACGGGGAACGGATCGCCGCGGCCCCGGACGTTCGCACCGTTGGGGTGAGCACGGCGGTCGAGGACACCCTGCCCGCGGACCTGGCCCAGCGGTCCCGCGCGGCGGAGATCACCGATCTGACGGCATCGCAGGCAACGGACGAGGCCATCCAGCGCTGGAAGACCGACGACGCCGAGGTTCTGCCCGGTGCCAGCGAGTTCCGGGCGGTGGAGTTCCGCGGGCTCGTCGAGGACCTGGTCGCCGCCGCCGAGCGGACGATCACTTCCGCCGGGGGCTCGGTGACCGCGGAGGCGCGCCGGAGCTTGCGGGCGTGGTTCACCCCGCACCGCTTGGAGGCGTTGCTCAAGCGCTTCGCGGATCTGGATGCGAAGTCTGTGTCGGTCCAGCTGCCGCCCGGGCTGGGCGTGAACCTGGACCTGTACCTCAAGATTCCGGATCGGGGCGCGCTCGCGTCGACGAGCGGACGAATCAAACTGGATGGCTCGGAGCCGAACAGCCATTCGGCCGACGAGAAGGAGCGCGGCTCGGGCAGTGGCCATGCCGTGGCCGTCGCACCGTTTTTCGCCGGGGGTGTGTCGCATCCTGAGGGGGCGAAGACCTACGAGGAAGGCCGGCACGCGTTCGGCCAGGCGGGTGACTGGAATATGCCGCTCATTTCCCGTGGTGGGCACGAATCCGGAAGTGAACACCAAGAGGGATCCGGGACGAACTACGAACCGAATCCCACGAAGAGTGCGGACTCTCCGCTGAAGGACATCACCAGCACCTGGTTGCACGGCGCGGAGTTCCGCATGGTCGCCACACCCGCGGAACACAGCATCGGCAAGCGGCGAGCGGCTGTCAGTGCCACGTTCGAGTCCGGTTACGTGATCCGCCGCAGCGACCGCGGCAATGAGCTGCCGGACGAGCTGGTGGCCGCCACGAGGAATTTCGCCGAACGGGACCAGGAGTGGACCTCCGCGAGCGACCAGCAGCGCGTCGCGCATTTCACCCTGTCGCAGGCCACGCAAGCCGCACAACGGGCGGATCGCGAGGAGCTGGAGGAAGCCGAAGCTCGCAAGCAGGCGGATCGCGAGGAGCTGCTGGCAGCTGAGGCTCGCAAGCAGGCGGCGGAGCAGGCTCGGGACGAAGCGGACACGCGTACACAGATCGCGGAACGCAAGTGGTGGCAGGCCAAGCAGCACTACGAGACCCAACTCGCCCACGCCCGCACCGATGATCCCGCGCTGGCGGGTGCCCCAAGCGACGCGAGCGTGACCATCCGCAAGGATGCCCAGGGGCGGCTGCAGGACCGCTACGCCATGTTCCCGGTGGCGAAAAAGGCCGTCGATGCGAAGCGGGAGGGCCGCCAGCCCCGCGCCCGCTACGTCGTGCGCGGCGATCTCGACAGAAGAGCCGATGGCGCATCGCAAGCCGCGCGCGATTTCTCCCTGGTCACACGCGACCTGGAAGGCATGCTTGACCTCGCGCAGAAGGACCGCCCCAAGGGGGCCCGTCTCAAGGCCGACGAAGCCGGACTGATCGCACAACCGCAGTTCCTGCACGCTGAAGGGCCGACGCGGGTGGAGATCTGGATCGAGCCGGGACCGCTCGTGCGCGATCCCGCGGCATCCGAGCTCAGTCCGGACGGCCTTGGGTGGACCCATGAGGACTTGCGGAGCGAGGCGGAACGGTCGAGGCAGGTCTTCAGCGATCTGAGTGCGCTCGAGCAGGAGTCGTTGCGGTGGCAGGCAGAGGGGATCCTGGCGAGGGACCACGCTTTCAGCGCCCTGGACGGCCGGACCGCAAATGAGCTTCTGGCGTTGCGCAACGACATGGCGGCGGTGTTGGCGCGGCCGCTGGCACAGGACAACGAGCGGCTGGCCGAGGAGCTGTCGCGGAACCTGGCGCAAGAATTCCACACCGCTCGGAGCACGTCGTTGCGCCCGAGCCCGAAATCGGATATGGCCAAGACGGTCCGGACGCCGGACAACGGTCTTGCTGAGGACCGGCCGGGGCCGTCCCGCGCAGCGGCGAAACCGGGGCTGGATGACGCGCGACGGCGCCTGCCCCGGCCCGGTGAGAGGCAGGCCGGTGAGGGTGCCTCCATCGCGACGGACTCTCCTGCGGACGGTGATCCAGTACGTAGTGCGTCGGCTTCGGTCAATGAGCAAGCGTTCAACGACCCGGAGGTGGAACCGGAGAGGCCGGTGGTGTTGCCGTCCGAGGGTTCCGGGCTGCGGCGTGAGGGCTGGGGGGCTGGGCTGCCGGCCGAAGTGACAGGTCCGAAGCGTCAGCCTGCGAAGAGGAGGACGCAGGAGGAGAAGGTTGGCGAGAGCTCTTCCGCGGCGTCGAAGCGGCGGTGGGTGGAAGGACCCGCTGCTGGGGTTGATTCCGGGCGTCCGGGTGGCGGGGGCGGTGAATCGGCGCCGACCGATCAGGCAGCACAGGATGAGAAGAAGGCGCAACAGAAGCAGAAAAGGAGGAAATGGGACGCGGATCTGCGGCGGGCGCAGAAGGACGCCGCCGCCGCGGTTCCGAAGTTGGAGGAGTCGCAGCGGCGGGGGGAGTTGGATTCGGTTGAGGAGAAGGCTCTTGAGCAGCTCCGGCTGAAGGCGCAAAAGCATGAGGAAGTGAAGAAAAGGAAGGCGGATTGGCGGCGGGAAATTAAGGACGCCGCCGCCGCGGTTCCGAAGTTGGAGGAGTCGCAGCGGCAGGGGGAGTTGGATTCGGTTGAGGAGAAGGCTCTTGAGCAGCTCCGGCTGAAGGCGAAAAGGTATGAGAAGCATAAGAAACAGACTGTGGCTCGTCAGCGGGAAATTAAGGACGCCGCCGCCACTGCGCTTGAGGAGTTGAGGGAGTTGAAGAGGCAGGGGACGCTGCCTTCGTGGCGGCTGCCCGAGCTCGAATTGCGGGAGGAAATTAAAAGGTACGAAGACGAGGCAAATAAACTGGCGCCCCCGTTGTCGAGGAAGAGAAAGAAGACTGAGGAAAGCAGGGGTGAAATCAAGACGTTGGAGGCGTCGGGGCTGCTGACCGATGCTGATCAGGACCGCCTGCGTACGTTGCAGGGCGAGGTGGATGCCTGGGATCAGTCTCGGCAGAAGTTGCAGGAGGTGAGGGACAGGCTGGCGGAAAAGAGAAATGAGCTGAAGTCGGTGCTGGCCCGGGAGGAGGCTGGGTCGGCGCGGATTGCGGATGTGGGGGCGAGTGGGCAGCAGGATGCGACGGTGCCGGGTGCGGTGTTGGGGGAGCTTGGGGACGACGCCGATGCGAATGCGTGGCTTACTGGCGCGGATTTTTTGGATGTGGCGCGGGGTGGGGGTTCGGCGGAGCAGGGT
>NZ_SMKW01000125.1 GCF_004348985.1 Saccharopolyspora elongata
AGTCCTACGGCGGCGCGTACATCGCGATGAACTCCCGCGCGCTGGGCGCGACCACCGTGTTCGCCTGGCCGGAGGCCGAGGTCGCGGTGATGGGCGCCAAGGCCGCGGTCGGCGTCCTGCACCGCAAAACGCTCGCCGCCGCGCCCGAGGAAGAGCGCGAGGCCCTGCAGGACAAGCTCATCGAGGAGCACGAACGCGTGGCCGGCGGCGTCGGCCGGGCGATGTCGATCGGCGTGGTCGACGAGGTCATCGACCCCAAGACCACCCGCCGCCGCATCGCCGAAGCGCTCGCCGCAGCCCCGGCCGGACGCGGCTCCCACGGCAACATCCCCCTGTGACCTGCTGAACCAGACGAAAGAGGGCCACCTCCGCACTGGAGGTGTCCCTCTTTCGTCCTTTGTAGACCTATGACCACACCCCGGTGGGAGCGGTCCGCTTCGCGTAGTCCCGGAAGTCGCGGGGCTCGCGCCCCAGCGCCCGCCGCACGCCGTCGGCGAGGTGGGCGTTGCGACCGTCGAGCACCTCGGTGAACAGGTGGCCCAGCATCGCCACGACCTCGGCCGGGACGCCCTGCTCGACCATCCCAGCGGAGAACTGCTCGACCGTCACCGGCAAGTACTCGATCTCCCGGCCGGTCGCCGCGGCGATCTCGCCGATCGCTTCGGCGAAGGTGATCAGCCGCGGGCCGGTCACCTCGTACACCTTACCGGCGTGGCCGTCCTCGGTCAGCACCGCCACCGCGACCTCGGCGATGTCCTCGGCGTCGACGAACGGTTCGGCCACTCCGTCGACCGGCAGGACGACCTCGCCGGCCCGCACGGACTCCACTAGGAAGTCCTCGCTGAAGTTCTGGTGGAACCAGCTCGCGCGCACCACCGTCCACTCCGCACCGGATTCCTGCACCGCTTGCTCGGCGCGCTGCGAGCCGACTTCCCCGCGGCCGGACAGCAGCACCAAGCGCCGGACGCCGTTGCGCACCGCCAACTCGGCGAACGAGCCGACCGCCTCGGCGGCCCCCGGGATCGCCAGATCCGGCTGGAAGCTCACGTAGGCCGATTCGACGTCGCTCAGCACCGGCTCCCACGTGCTGCGGTCCTCCCAGTCGAACCTCGGCGTCGCCGAACGCGACCCGATGCGCACCGGAATGCCCTTGGCCGCGAGTCCCGCGGCCACCCGGCGGCCGGTCCGGCCGGTGCCACCGAGGACGAGTGCTGTTTTCTGCGCCTTGTTCGTCATGTCTCTAGCCAAGCGGCAAGTTCCGAGACTTCCTATAGTTCATTGGCTCGATTCCATAATCCAGCGTCTAAGATCGACTCGTGGACGCACTCGTGAACCTGCTGGACGGCCCGCGAGCACGCGGGGCTTTCCTGCTCCGGGCGGTCCTGGATCCGCCGTGGTCGCTGCGGATCCAGGACCGGGCGCCGCTGACCCTGATGGCCCTGGTGCGCGGATCGGCTTGGGCAGTGCCGGACGCCGGTGACCCGGTGCGGCTCGAACCCGGCGACATCGCGATCGCCAGGGGCCCCGACGCCTACACGGTCGCCGACGAGCCGGGCACCCCGTGGCAGGTCGTCGTGCACCCCGGGCAGGGCTGCAGCACACCGTCCGGCGAACCGCTGCGAGACCTCACCGACGTCGGCGTGCGCACCTGGGGCACGGACCTGGGCGCGTCGATGAACATGCTGATCGGCACCTACCAGGTCACTGGCGAGATCAGCAGCCGCCTGCTCGCCGCGCTGCCCGCGCTGGTCGTGGTCCGGCAGGGCTCGCTGGATTCTCCGCTCGTGGAGCTGCTGGCCGCGGAGATCGGCAAGGGTTCACCTGGCCAGGAAGCGGTGCTGGACCGGCTGCTCGACCTGCTGCTCATCGCGAGCCTGCGGGCGTGGTTCGCCAGCCCCGACGCACAAGCCCCGGCCTGGTACCAGGCGCACCGCGACCCGGTGGTCGGCCGGGCCCTGCAACTGCTGCACCACGACCCGGCGTTCCCGTGGACGGTGGGATCGCTGGCCACGCGATCCGGCGTGTCGCGGGCGGGGTTGGCCCGCCGGTTCACCGATCTGGTCGGCGAGCCGCCGATGAAGTACCTGACCGGGTGGCGGCTCGCGATGGCTGCAGATCTGCTGCGGGAGTCCGACGCGACGATCGCCTCGGTCGCCCACCAGGTCGGCTACGGCAGCGCCTTCGCGCTCAGCAACGCGTTCAAGCGGCAGTTCGATGTCAGCCCGCAGGAGCACCGTCGCGCCGAGGCCGCGGTGTGATCGCGGGCGAGGTCATCACTCGCAGGGCTTGAACAGCGCGCTGTTCGGCAGCTTGCTGGTGTCCAGCCGCAGCCCCTGGCGCATTTCGTCCAGGACCAGCGGGTAGACCACGTTCCAGGTCACGCACGTCGACTTGGCCTGCGCCGGCGCATCCTCCAGCGCCTGGTTGCTCCGGAAGGTCAGCATCACCAGCAGCGAGCCGTCCGGTCCCGGATCGATCCGGTGCACCGTCCAGTCGAAGTCGCGGGTGGTGTCGTAGTTGGCCATCCACTTGTCCTTCGGCAGCTCCAGCCACTTCGAGCGGACCACTGTGGACTTCCACCGGTCGTAGTTCTTGTCGTTGATGGAGCGGAAGTGGTTGTCCAGCAGGTCCTGCACGGTCGGCAGGTCGGGATGAGCCGCGGCGTCGGGGGTGTAGACGATGCCCAGCGTCGACGTCATCCCGCTGCCAGGCTCCGTCGTAGTGTTGGAGAGCTGGTCGGCGGGCGTATCGCGGTAGACGTACTGCGACAGCAGCACACCACCGCCTGCCGCGCCCAGCAGCACGACGATCGCGAGCGGAATGCCCCATTTCAGCCAGGAACGCACGCCCCAAGCTTTTCACACCGCCACCGAAGCGATCACGGGTTCCGGCAGAAAGGCCCGCGCGAGTCAGCCCACCCGGTGCAGCCAGGTCACCGGAGCACCGTCGCCGGCGCGGCGGAACGGTTCGAGGGCGTCATCCCAGGCGGCGCCGAGCAACTGGTCCACGCGGTGGCCGAAGGCCTCCGGGCCCTTGGCGTTGGCCGCGAGCGTCCGCAGCTGGTCCTCGCTCACCATGATGTCGCCGTTGGCGCTGGTGCAGGCCCGCCACAGGCCCAGGCCGGGCGCATGGCAGAACCGCTGCCCGTCCACCCCGGGACTGGGGTCTTCGGTGACTTCGAAGCGCAGCATCGGCCACGCGCGCAGCGCCGTGACCAAGCGTGCGCCGGTGCCCGGCTCGCCCGACCAGTTGCACTCCGCGCGGAGTTGCCCTGGTGCTGCCGGTTGTGCCGTCCAGCGGAGTTCTGTCCGAATGCCGAGTGCGCCAGAGATCGCCCACTCGACGTGCGGGCAGACCGCAGACGGCGACGAGTGAACGTAGACCACACCAATGGTGTGGCCACGGTCGCTGCCACGGGTGCTCACTGCTGACCTCCGCTGTTCGACGAGGGACGTCTTCCCCTACGACCTCGCGTACTTGGCGATCAACAGGTGCGGCGCCATTCTGCATTGCGGGCGGAGCGCTCCGCCACCAGAACGACGGCATTCGGCGCGGGCCCGCGGGCGCGCGGCGAAGCCGGACCGGCCCGGCGACGACTGCCCCGAATAGCGGAAATCGCAGATCCGGGGCGTTGTCCCGGGTTTTCGCGCTAGCTCGAAAGCACCAACGCGATAGCGGCGGACGAGTGGTGGACACCACTCGATCGGACGAAAGTCGAAACCCCGCGACAATACTCGGACGCCCCGACTAACGTCTCTGCTCGAACGTGCGGTCCCCACCGGATCTTGGAGGTCGTCATGCGACTGGTGCGGCTCGGTGCGGAACCGACCCAGGTCGGCGCCGACATCCGGGCGGCCATTTCCGCGTGGGGCGCCGGTTGTTCGGTGCTGGGCGGGGTCGCGGTGTTCGGTTGCCGCCCGCCCGGCAGTCCCCGGCCGCTGGACGCGGTGATCGTGCTGCCGCGCGGGGTGGTCGTGGTGCTCGGGGTCGACCTCCCCGAACCCGCGCTGAAGGTCGACGCGCCGTTGCAGACCCCCTGGACGATCGACGGCTGGCCGCTGGTGCGCACCGAAGGCGCGGTCAATCCCGGGCTGGAAGGTCTCGAATCGGCCGCCGCGCTGGCCCGCAGCCTGCAGTCGCGCGGGCTGGAGCCGCTGCCGGTGGCCGCGGTCGTGGTGGTCGGCCCGTATGCCGGGAAGGTCACGCAGCCCACCACCGACCTGCACCGCGGGGTGCGGGTGGTGTCGCCGAACACGACCGCGATCCTCGCCGCCGCCCGCGAGCTGGCCACCTACGAACGGCCTTGCCCGGTCGAACCCGTCCAGCGGTTGCTGCGGGTGCTCGACGAGAGCTGCGAGCTCGGCCCGGCCGAGCTGATCGCCGAGGGCTTCCCGGAGTCCGGGGCCACCGATCTGGCCACCGCGGACACCATGCTGATCCCGAAGTACACCGACCGGCCCGCGGCCGGCGGGGCGGCGCGGCGATTGACGCCGCGCGGCAAGCTGATCGCGGCAGCCGCGGCGCTGGTGCTGGTCTTCGGCGTCCTCGGGACGTGGTTGACGCTCGGCCGGCCCGCCGCCAGCCCGCCGCCGCGGACCCCGCCCGTCCAGCGGGCCGACGGAATCGAGTTCACGCAGCGGGTGGCCGCTCGCGACGCCTCCTGCGACCGGCATTCGTTCGGCGACGTGCAGCGCTGGTTCGAGCAGCGGCCGTGCCGGGGCCTGATCCGCGCGGTGTTCGACACCCAGGTGTCGGGGCGACCGGCCGCGGTCTCGGTGGCCATCGTCGAACTGCCCGACGAGCAATCTGCGCGCGAGCTGCGGGAAGTCGCCGACACCGCGGGCACCGGCGGCGTCACGGACCTGATCGCCGACGGCTTGGGCTGGCCCGGCGGGCCCGACGGGTTCGACAACGCCGCGCAGGCCGTGCAGCAGAACGGCAACCAGGTACGGATCGTGCAAACCGCGTGGCGGGGCCGGACTTCCAACCCGGACGACGTGGGCCTTCGCGCGCTGGCCGAACGCGGCCTCCGCCTCACGCCCCAGCCCTGACCCACCGACCCGTCCCGTTCCGCCGCAATTTCCATTGAAATCGAAGGTTCGATTTCCATTGAAATTGCGGTAGGAGCGGGGGTTCGGTCACGACTGCTTCGGTTCGCGGGCTTGGGTTTCGCGGGCTTGGGTTTCGCGGGCTTCGGCCGGTTTGGCCTGTTCCGGGATCCTGGACCAGCCGCCGTGGGCCGGGGCTCGGTCCGCGGAGAGGATCCGCGGGGCCTTGGTCAGGTACGGGTTTCCCAGGCGGGCCAGGAACGACGCCGGTGCGTACAGCGGGACGACGGCCGACAGCGCCGCGGCGGTGACGCCCGCGCGCAGCACGTCGCGCGGCAGCAGCGTGGTCCGCCGATCGACGAACCGGTCGCTGGTCAGCGCCGCCAGCCACAGCACGAGCACGAAGCCCACCATGGTCCCCACCGCCAGCAGGACCGCCGGCTGGTAGCCGAGCCGTTCCGCGCCGAGCATCACCGCGATCCAGCCGAGCAGCGCCGGCAGCTGGCCGCGCTCGGTCGTCGCCGCCCACAGCAGGCCGCCCAGCAGCGCGAACCCGCCGCCGCTGCTCTGCCAGGTTTCGGTGATGCGCTCGGCCCACTCGCCGCCGGTGAGACCGAGCCGCGCGGCGAGCCTGCCCAGCACGTCGAGCGCGGTCGGGCCGTCCTCCGGCGTGACGAACTGGCCGATGATCCAGGCCAGCGTCCACAGCGACACCGCGAACGCGAGCACCCGCTGCCACCTCGGCCGATCCAGCGCGGCCCGGTACAACCGCAGCAGTTCCCGTGGTTGCGCCTGCACGTCCACCCCTGTCCTCGGCGTCGGAAAGCCGCTGCCGATCGTCCGGCCGTTGTGATGATCAAGCCCGGCATTGATCAGATCAGGGGCGTGTCCGCACTGCGGAGCGTGATCGGATTCAGAACGTGCCTGGGTCCGGCGCGCACTCACCGGCGCCGGAGCAGGCGGGCGGGATCGGGCGGATCACCGAACCGTCCACCAGCCACTGCCCCTGCTTCCCCGTGGAAACCAGGAAGCGGCCCAGCGGGTCCGCGGACAGCCGCGCCTCGCCCGCGGTCAGCAGCGGCGTCCGGAACGGCACCCCGGCGCCGATCTTCCGCCCGGTGTCCGCCGCGAAGGTGGCCACCCGGGCCTGCCCGCCGTCGCAGTCCACCGGTTCCAGTGCCGCGACGTCGGACCCGGACCAGGCGATCGCCACCGGCCCGCACGGCGCGTCCGGCGCCGCCTCGACGTGGCCGGCCAGCGAGTTCGCGTCCGGCGCGAGCAGCAGCACCGCGGCCTGGCGGCTGCCCTGTTCCCCGGCCAGGACGGCGAGCCGGCCGTCGTCGGCCAGCGCCAGGTCGTGCACCCGCAGCCCGGGCGGGATCGCGATGGTCTGCCGGTTCTCGCCGCGCACGACCACCACGGCGTTCCCGTCCAGGTAGGCGACGCGCCCGCCGCCCGCGGCCAGCAGCCGGCCGTCGCCGACCTCTCCGGGCAGCACCCGCTGCCCGCCCTGCGGGGTCACCTCGACGACCCGGCGTCCATCCACTGTGGACGCAATGGTGTAGATCCGGTCGCCGTCGGCGGCGAGCACGCCGGGGGCAGCGCCGTCGACGCGGGCGACCTCCCGGTCCTCCCGGCCCGACAGCACGTCGAAGGCGGCGATCACACCCGGCTCCGGTGAGGCCAGGTAGCTGTCCGGCCGGACGCTGATGGGTTCCGGGTCGTGCTGGCCCGGAAGCGCGAACATGGCCACGACGAATGCGGCCGCCGCAACCGCCGCCGCGCCGACCAGCACGATCAGCGGGCGGCGCGGCGATCTCCGGCGGCGCACGCCGGCCAGCAGCCGCGGCAGCGCGTCGGGGCTGGGCTCGACGTCTTCGACCAGCTGGTGCAGCTGCGCCCGCAGCAGGTCCACTTCCCGTGTGCTGTTCCCGTCCTTCACACCCGCTCCCCCAGCAGATCCGACAGTCGTGAGACGCCACGCGAGCAGTACGACTTCACCGCGCCCTGGCTGCAGCCCATGACCTCCGCGGTTCGAGCCTCGCTGAGATCGGCGTAGTAGCGCAGCACCACGGCCTCCCGCTGCCGGCGCGGCAGCTTGGTCAGCGCCGCGGCCAGCACCGCGCGATCGACCCCGCGGCCCGTGTCGTCGGGCTGGCGGTCCTCGACGGCGAGCTTCGGCTGGTACTTCTTGGCGATCAGCCGTCGCCGCAGCATCGAGCGGGCCCGGTTGAGCACCGCCTGCCGGAGGAACGCCAGCGCCTTGTCCGGATCGCGCAGCCGCGAACGGGAGTCGAAGACCCGCACGTAGGCGTCCTGCACGATGTCCTCCGCGGTGGCGCGGTCGTCCACCAGCAAGATCGCGATGCGCAGCAGTTGCCGGTAATGCTCCTGGTAGAGGTCGGTCAGCTTGCTCGTCAGTTCATCCATTGCCGCCAGCCCGTCGCCCGGCCAGGCGGTCACGGGCAATGCGATCGACACCGTCACATATCTGCACGACGCCCAAGCCCCCCTCCTTGGTTGCGGCCGGGTTTCACTTGTAATCAATCGGCTGCACCCAACGGCGGCGAAGTTTACCGGCGGGTCCGCCGATGATGATCTCGTGGCGGCTTCTGCCAGCCCTGCCGCCAGATGGATCATGCCCGGTCAGCCCCACTGCACTACCGCCCCGCGCGACCGGGGTAAGCACCGTTCGGGTGTTGGGAGCTCTTGCCGGTCGCCAACCGGCGCGGTAGGCCTGTGGTGCCGCGCGGCGCCGAACCGCCGGCCGGCCGGGCGACCTTGCCGGGCGCAGCTCTAGGAGGCGCTGATGAAGTTCGGGATCACCACGTTCATCACCGATGAGGGGATCGGCCCGGCGGAACTGGGCAGGGCCGTCGAGGAGCGCGGGTTCGACTCGCTCTTCGCGCCCGAGCACACGCACATCCCGGCGAGCCGGGAATCGCCCTATCCGGGCGGCGGCGACCTGCCCCGCGTCTATTACCGCACGCTGGATCCGTTCGTCTCGCTCACCGCGATCGCGGCGGTCACCGAGCGCCTGCTGGTGGCCACCGGCATCTCGCTGATCATCGAGCGCGATCCGATCACCACCGCCAAGGAGGTCGCGAGCCTCGACCTGGTGTCCGGCGGACGCGTCATCTTCGGCATCGGGGCGGGCTGGAACCGGGAGGAAATGCGCAACCACGGCACGGATCCGGCGACCCGCGGCGCGCTGATGGACGAGCGGATCCGGGCGATGCGGGAGATCTGGACGAAGGAGGCGGCCGAGTTCCACGGCGAGCACGTCGACTTCGACCCGATCTACGCGTGGCCGAAGCCGGTGCAGCAGCCGCACCCGCCGATCTACGTCGGTGGGGAGGGCGAGCGGGCCATCGCGCGGGTCGCCGAGTACGGCGGCGGCTGGTTGCCGCGCGGCGGCACCGAGAACCTCGGTGACCTGGTGCCGAAGGTGCGCGACCGGGCGGGCTGGCGGGTGCCGGTCTCGGTCTTCGCGGCGCCGCGCGATCCGGCGGTCCTGGAGTCCTACGCGGCGGCCGGGGTGGACCGCGCGCTGTTCCTGCTGCCGACCCACCAGCGCGACGAATCGCTGCGCCGGCTCGACGCACTGGCGGAACTCGCCGAACGCCAGGGCTGATCGGCGATTCCGCCGGACCACCGCGGCGGGCCAGCGGTGTTCACGGGTCCTCGTCTCGCGATTACCAGGCGTGGCTTACATCCTGGTTACTTCCATGCATCGGGCTGGACATTCGGGACATGCGCACAGATCCTCGTGTCTGCTGTGCCCAGTCGTGTTGCACAGCGCATACGCGGGAATGGAGTCCGGGGACGGTGGCTACGAAAACAGCGCCGAGCGGTGGGGCGGCTCGGAAACGCAGGATGAGTCCCAAGGAAATCGCCATCTGGACGTTGGTGGCGGTCGTCGGCGCGATTTCGTGGGGCATCATCGCGCTGTTCCGCGGCGAGGAGATCTCCGCGGCCTGGCTGGTGTTCGCGGCGCTCGCCTCGTACGCCATCGGTTACCGCTTCTACGCCCGGTTCATCGCCTACCGGGTGCTGAAGGTCGACGACACCCGCGCGACGCCCGCGGAGCGGCTCAACAACGGCACCGACTTCCAGCCGACCGACCGGCGCGTGCTCTTCGGCCACCACTTCGCGGCGATCGCCGGGGCCGGCCCGCTGGTCGGCCCGGTGCTGGCCGCGCAAATGGGCTACCTGCCGGGCACCATCTGGATCATCGTCGGCGTCATCTTCGCGGGCGCGGTGCAGGACATCGTGGTGCTGTTCTTCTCCACCCGGCGCGACGGCCGCAGCCTCGGGCAGATGGCCCGCGAGGAGATCGGTCCGATCGGCGGCATCGCGGCGCTGATCGCCGTGCTGGCCATCATGATCATCCTGCTGGCCGTGCTGGCGCTGGTCGTGGTCGGCGCGCTGAAGGGTTCCCCGTGGGGCACCTTCTCGATCGGCATGACGATCCCGATCGCCCTGTTCATGGGCTTCTACCTGCGCTACCTGCGCCCGGGCAAGATCGTCGAGGTCTCGGTGATCGGCGTGGCGCTGCTGCTGCTGAGCATCGTGGCCGGCAGCTGGGTCGCCGATTCGGCGCTGGCCGGGATGTTCACGCTCACCGGCAACCAGCTGACCTTCGCGCTGATCGCGTACGGGTTCATCGCCTCGGTGCTGCCGGTGTGGATGCTGCTGGCGCCGCGCGACTACCTGAGCACCTTCATGAAGGTCGGCGTCATCGTGCTGCTCGCGGTGTCGATCCTGATCGCGATGCCGATGATGAAGACCGAGGCGATCACCGAGTTCGCGCTCAACGGGCAGGGTCCGGTGTTCGCCGGCTCGCTGTTCCCGTTCGTGTTCATCACGATCGCCTGCGGTGCGCTGTCCGGCTTCCACGCGCTGGTGGCCTCGGGCACCACGCCGAAGCTGCTGGAGAAGGAATCGCAGGTCCGGGTCATCGGCTACGGCGGAATGCTCACCGAGTCGTTCGTGGCGATCATGGCGCTGGCCGCGGCGTGCATCATCGAGCCGGGCCTGTTCTACGCGATGAACATGCCGGCTTCGGTGCTCGGTGACACTCTGCAGTCGGCGTCGCAGGCGGTCGCCGGGGTCGGCTTCCAGATCTCCCCGGAGGAGCTGGCGGCGGCCGCGGCGGCGGTGGACGAGAGCACGCTGGTCGGCCGCAGCGGCGGCGCACCGACCCTGGCCGTCGGCCTTTCCGAGGTGTTCTCGCAGGTCATCGGCGGTGACGCGATGAAGGCGTTCTGGTACCACTTCGCGGTGATGTTCGAGGCGCTGTTCATCCTGACCACTGTGGACGCCGGAACCCGGGTGGGCCGGTTCATGCTGCAGGACACCGTGGGCAACGTCTGGAAGCGCTTCGGCGACGTCAGCTGGAAGCCGGGCAACTGGATCGCCAGCGCCGTGATCGTCGGCTCCTGGGGCTACTTCCTGTGGGCCGGGGTGAACGACCCGCTGGGCGGCATCAACCAGCTGTTCCCGCTGTTCGGCATCGCGAACCAGCTGCTGGCGGCGGTGGCGCTGGCGGTGGCCACCACGATCCTGATCAAGACGGGCCGGGCGAAGTACGCATGGGTGACGGTGATCCCGCTGGCGTGGGACGCGGCGGTGACGCTGGTCGCGAGCTGGCAGAAGATCTTCTCCGCCGATCCCAAGATCGGCTTCTTCGCGCAGCGCGCGGCGTACCAGGCGGCGCTGGACGCGGGCCAGACCAGCAAGGGCTCGGCGCACACGGTCGAGGAGATGCAGAAGGTCTTGGTCAACTCCACTGTGGACGGAGTGCTGAGCATCCTGTTCGCCCTGCTGATCGTGATCGTGCTGCTGGATGCGGTCCGGGTGTGGATCAAGGCGCTGCGAGCCGGCGCGCCGCTGCCGGACACCGAAGTCCCGCACGTGGAGTCGAAGCTGTTCGCCCCGTCCGGGCTGATCCCGACGGCCGAAGAACGGCGGATCCAGAAGGAGCTGGAGACGGCCGGGACGCCGGGGGTCGAGAAGGCCGGGGCGGGCACATGACCGGCACGATCGTGGCCAGGCTGCGCGAGTCCGCTCGCACGGCCTGGCAGATCGTGCGCGGCGTGGTCGGCGAGAACGCCTACGAGCGCTACCTGGAGCACCATCGCCGGAACCACCCGGACGAGCAACCACTGCCGGAGCGGGAGTTCTGGCGACGCCACGTCGACCGCCAGGACGCGACTCCCGGCTCCCGCTGCTGCTGACCAGAAACGCGAAGGGCACGTTCGCCGAGCAACCCGGTGAACGTGCCCTTCACTCATTCCCCGATCGCCGACGGACTCGCCCAGACCACACGGCCGGAGATATGACTGCCCCAGCTGAAGGCACGCCGGGCTTCCTCTGCCGACGCCACGCTCATGCGAAGACTGCGGTTAGTGCTGATGACCTCGGCCCGCTCCCCGAACGCCATGTCCCCACGCCGCGATGCGCACATCAACACGTTCGCCGTATTCCTGAAGCACTGCGAACAACCGAGGCGCTGCGTCAGCGACCAGAACGTCCGCAAGCTCGGCGAACTGCTCCGCACTGCACATCGGAGACTTTTCCGATGGATCAGCGATGAGCATGTCGAGCGGATGGCTCGACAACGCGATCTTGGCTCGCCGATCTGGCCAGCACCGCGCACGAACGTGGCTGGATGGTCGATCTCCGGAAGAACCTGCCCGAGGACTTCCATGCTTTCCTGAACCTGGAAGTTGCGCTCGTCGCGTCGCGGAGCTTCGAAACCCTCCTAGTACCGGGGCTTCTGCAAACCGCTGACTACGCACACGCCTTGATCCGGGGGATCAACCCCGATATCACCGAGGACGAAGTCGAGCGACGAGTCGCGGCTCGTCTCGCCCGGCAGCAGATCCTTCGGAGGGCCGAACCGCCGAAGCTGCACGTGATTCTCGACGAAGGACTGCTGCAACGGCCGGTCGGCACGCCGCGGGTGATGCGCAATCAACTTCGTTTTCTCGCCGAAGCGGCGGAAGAACCCAACATCACGGTGCAGATCTTGCCCAGGATGGTCGGCGCGAGTCCAGCCTTGGAAGGGCCGTTCTCGATCCTGACGCTGCCTGATCCGATTCCTGACGTGGGATACTCAGAAGGCCCGGGTCGTGCGGTCTACATCGAGGATCGAGAACTCGTCCGTACCTACACACTCCGTTTCGGTATCCTCACCGAGCAGTCGCTGTCGCAAGTCGACTCGGTGAACAAGCTTGCCGAAGCCGCTGAGAGCTACGGGTGACCTTCGGTCAAGGAGGGCGCGAAGATGATCGAGCAGAGTGCGTTACGTCCTGAAAACTGGCGCAAGAGCAGCTACTCAGGTGGCGGTGGTGTCGGGGGCGGCAACTGCGTCGAGGTTGCGACGGTGGCCGACGGCCGAGTCGCCTTCCGCGACAGCAAGAATCCCGATGCCGGGTTCCTGCTCTTCACCCGCACCCAGGTCGACTCCTTGATGAAACGCCTCAAGGACAACGAGCTCGACTGCCTCGGCTGATCGCGCGCTGGAATCCTGCTGGGAGGCCGGTCAGGTGTCGTGAGTACTTTGTGTTGCTATCGCGACACAAAGTACTCACGATCTGCAACAGCACCCACGCGTACCTGCCATCACGGGCTGCCGTGCTCTCGGGCGCCGAACCGGTGAAGACTGCCTGATCGAAGTTGGTGTCTTCGGTGGTGGCATTCTCGAACAGGGCGACGCCTTCGAACCGCGCTCCGCTGAAGTCGGTGTCGTCGAGGCGGGCGTTGTCGAACCTTGCCGGGCCGGCGAAGCGAACGTCTGTGAACAGCGCGTCCATGATGCTGGCGCTGCTGAACATCGCAGGGCCTCGGAACGTTGCGCCGTGCAGCACGGCATGGTCCATGCTGGCGCCGACGAAGTTCGCCGCTTCGTCGAAAACCGCGCCCACTAACATCGCCGAGCCTTCCAGGGTGGCGTTGCTGAACACCGCTGAACGGACGTGGCAGCCGCTGAAGTTCAAGTGGCGCAGCACCGCACCAGCCAGATAGAGATCCGTGTCCGGCCAGAACTTGCTGTTGGCCGGCTCGGAGCCGTCCTTGCCAGGGCGGAGGTGGCTGCACAGGATGTGCTGGGCGGCATGGCGCACGCGTCGTTCTTCGGATATCGCTTGTTTCAACTTCGCCAGTTCCAGGCCCTCTACCGGCGCAGCTTCGTCGACTTCGGGCAATGGCATGCGCAAATAGGCGCACATCACTTCGACGATCGTCTGCCGGTGCTCGAGGTTGTCCTGCGCAAGTCGTTCCAGAGCGTAAAGGCCGCCGAGGCGTACCGCGGCCTTGTCCGCGCCGAGCTGTTCGATGGCGGCGCTGTAAAGCTCAGTAGTTCGCCGCTCCGCCGCGTCGTGCTTGGTCTCCAGCAGCGCGAGTTCGTTCGTCCGCTGACGCCTGGCTGCGAGGAGGAGAGCGGTCGCACCGCCGACACCCGCGACGATGCTGATCGTGGTGCGGACGACCTCGAGTCGAGCTCGGTCCTGCGGGCTCTCGCTGCCGACCGTGCCGAGCAGGATCCAGCCTGCGGCCAGCCCGATCACCAGCAGCAACGCGCCACCGCCCCAAATGGCGCGGGGAGACAGAACTCGCAGTGCCGGAGTTCGGGGCGGCGTCGCACGGTTGATCACGAGGACATCATCCCGGCCGCACTGCGATGTGCGGGGAGGTTTCGAAATCTCCTGCCGGAGCGGGAGTTCTGCTGCTGCCGTTGTGGCTGGTCAGGTGTCGTGAGTACTTTGTGCTGCTATAGCAACACAAAGTGCTCACGGGTCTGTTGGTCTCGTCCAGCGGTTCATCGCTACGAACCTCAAGACCGTGCCTTCGGCTCCGAACACCACCCCACCGTGGCCGCGACCAGGGCCAGCGCGTCAGGACCTCAGGTCTTCGGTCGTCATGCGTAGGGCCAGGGCTCCGAAGACCACGGCCGCCGTTCGGTCCAGCCAGCGCTGGATCGCCCGGCGGCGGAGCAGGACGTTCGACAGCCAGCCCGAGGCGAGGCCCACCGAGGCGTCAACGCTGATGCCCACCACGACCAGCAGCCCGCCGAGGGCCAGCAGCTGCACCGAGATCGGCCAGTCCGCCTGCGTGCTGATGAACTGCGGGACGAACGCCAGGTAGAACAGGATCACCTTGGGGTTCGACACGTTCGTCAGCACCGCCAGCGCGTAGATGCGCCGCAGCGACCTCGCCGGTGCCGCCTGCACTTCCGGCACCGCCGACGCCCGCCACGACTGGACCGCCAGGTACACCAGGAAGACGACACCGGCGATCCGCACGACCTCCAGCGCCGCGGGCACCGCCTGGAACATCGCCGTCAGCCCGAGCGCGGCCCCGACCGTGTGCACGACGATGCCGCTGGACATGCCCAGGGCCGCGACGACGCCACCGCGCGGCCCCGAGGAAAGGCCGTTGGCCAGGATGAACATCATGTCCGGGCCGGGCACCAGCGAGATCACCGCCGCGGCACCGATGAACGCCAGCACGATTCCGAGATCCATTTCAGCCCCCGATCCGAACGCGGTGCGACCGGGGCCGGGGAAGTGGAGTCCGAGTCAGTTGGGAAGTCCTCTCGCGCATGACCGCGACCGCGATCAGCCTGATTTGGGAATCTCCCGGAAGGGTACGTCCCTGAACCGATCCGGTTCCTTGGGCAGGCGGAGGATTCGTTCGCCGATGATGTTGCGCTGGATCTGGTCCGTGCCGCCACCGATCGAGGTGAAGTAGGCGTTCATCGCGGCGAAGTTCGCGTCGTCGCCGTCGGGGTGGTCGGCGCCCTCCAGCATCGCCTCCGCGCCGACGATCGCCGTCTGCACCCGACCGGTCTCGTGCAGCAGCCGCGACATCAGCAGCTTCCCCAGCGATGCCAGCGACGACGAGGTGCCCTGCTCCAGCTCGGCCTGCGCGCGCTGGTTGTTCCAGCGGTTCGCCGCCCGCAGCGTCAGCACCCGCGCGATGTCCTGGCGCACCACGGGATCGTCGAGCCGCCCGTGCCTGCGGGCCAGCTCGATCAGGTCGACCTCCCCGCCGTCCTTCTTCGCATGCCGCGTGCTGGCGCCTCGGTTGGACTCCGCGAGCACCACCCGCTCGTAGGCCAGCGCGGTCTGCAGCACCCGCCAGCCCTGGCCGGGTTCGCCGAGCATGTTCGCCGCCGGAACCCGGGCATCGGTGAGGAAGACCTCGTTGAAGTGCGCCTCCCCCGTCATCTGCCGCAGCGGCCGCACCGTCACGCCCGGCTGGTCCATCGGCAGGAAGAAGAAGCTGATGCCGCGGTGCTTCGGCACCTCCGGGTCGGTGCGGGCGATGAGCATGCCGTAGTCGGCCTCGGCCGCGTTGGACGTCCACACCTTCTGCCCGTCGACCCGGTAGGAATCGCCGTCCGGGACCGCGGTGGTGCGCAGGCCCGCCAGGTCGGACCCGGCGCCGGGTTCGCTGTAGAGCAGGCACATCCGGATCTCGCCGAGCAGCAGCGGCCGGAGGAACCGCTGCCGCAGGTCCGCGCTGCCGTACGCCAGGACAGTGTTCGCCCACAGGTTGGTCCGGTCCTGGCCGCTGCCCGGCGCACCGGCCCGGCGGAACTCCGCCTCCACGGCCTCGGCCGATTCCTCGTCCAGGCCGAGCCCGAAGTCCTCGCGCGACCAGCGCGGCACCGCGTAGCCGCGATCCACCACCGCGGCCAGCCATTCGGCGCGGTCGGCCGCCAGGTCCCAGTGGTCGGCGAGCCACTGCCGCACTTCGCTGCGCAACGAGTCGATGTTCATGGTCACCCCTGATCGACGATGGCGGAGAGGTAGCGCTCGCGGTGCGTTGCCGCGTCGCCGAGCAGCTGGGCACTGCTGCGGGCTCGGCGCAGGTAGAGGTGCGCGGGGTGTTCCCAGGTGAAGCCGATCCCGCCGTGGATCTGGATGTTGTCGGCGGCGACCCGCACGAACGCGTCGGAGCAGAAGGCCTGCGCCATCGCGGCCAGCGCGGTGGCCTCCGGGCTCCGCTCGGCCAGCGCCCAGGCCGCCGCGTAGGCGGTGGAGTACGCCGACTCGACCTCCACCAGCAGGTCGGCGCACAGGTGCTTGATGGCCTGGAAGCTGCCGATGGCGCGGCCGAACTGGAACCGGGCCCGGGCGTATGCCACGGCCATGTCCAGCGCCGCCCGGGCCCCGCCGGCCTGTTCGGCGGCGAGCGCGACCTCCCCGGTGCGCAGCGTCCAGTCCACCGCCGCGGCGGTGCTGCCGGGGTCTCCGACCGGCCGGGCGGGCACGTCGTCGAGGGTGATCGCGGCGAGCCGCCGAGTCCCATCCACAGTGGACATCGGCTGGATCGAGACGCCGCCGGCGGCCGGGTCGACGGCGAACACCCGCGGCCCGCCGGCGACCACCAGCAGCAGATCGGCTGTCGCGCCGTCGAGCACGAAGCGCTGCTCGCCGGAAAGCCCTTCTCCGGCGGCGATCGACTGCTGCGCGAACACGACCGTCGCGGTGCGTTGTCCGCTCGCCAGGTCCGGCAGGAACTCCGCGCACGAGAGTTCGGTCAGCAGCGTGGCGGCGAGCACCGAGCTCGACAGGTACGGGCCGCAGAACAGCTTCTTGCCCATCTCCTCCAGCACGATGGCGAGCTCGACCGGCCCGGCCCCCGCCCCGCCGCAGCCCTCCGGCACCACCAGGCCCGCCAGACCCAACTGCTCGGCGAGCAGCTTCCACAGGTCCTGATCGACGCCGGTGGCGCTCGCGGCCGCCGCGCGCACGGCGGGTTCCGCGCTGTGGTCGTCGAGCAGCTCGCGGACCGCCTGGCGCAGCGCGCGCTGCTCGTCGGTGAAGTCGAAGGTCATGTGGACGCTCCCGGAGGGCGGGTCGGTTCGGCCAACGCGGCGTCATCCCTGCCCGGCAACCCGGTGCGGATCTCCCGCGTGCGCTCTGCGAGAAGTCCCGCCACAGGTGGGCGATCGGCCGGGCACCGAAGGCCTGGATCGTCGTCGCGGCAGTGGCCCATTCGAAACCTCCGCTGGTTTCGCGCTGAGTCCGACGTACCCGAACATATTTCCGACGACTTCCGTCCGCAATAGGGTCAGCTGCCAAACTTGGTTTGCGTGGCGGTGCAGGTAGCGGAACCTCAGAGGCCTTCTCGCTGTGGGATCCCCGACATCATGAATGCCAATTCACCACGTCGGGGCTGTCCTCGCGAGAAGACCCCTGAGAACCCGCGGCGGTGCGAGTTGCAAGGGCGGGCTAAGCGGCTCCGCCGCTTCAAAACCAACACCCCGCTCTACCGGCTTCAACCAGTCGGGGGTTCAGGACCGGGCGTGCACTCCGGCCAGGACCGTGTCGACCAGCTCGGCCAGGTAGCCCGCCGACTCCGCCCAGACCTGCCCGCGCAGGTGCAGCGGCGTGGCGCGGACGTGGTTGGACACCGCGCCCGCGATCAGGTCGGCGATCAGCGCCACCGACGCGCCGGGCGGCAGTTCGCCGCGCTCGATGCCGCGCCGCACGATCGCGCGGGTCGCCCGGATGTGCTCGGGGTACGGGTCGTCGGTCAACGACTCGGCGAGCTCCGGCGAGAACTGAGCGTCCACGCCCAGCCGGGAGGTCAGCGCGCCCTCGTCGGCGCCCAGGTACTCCATCCAGCCGCGGGCGAACTCGACCAGGTCGGCGCGCAGCTCGCCGGTGTCGATCTCGGCGATGAACCGGGTGCGCTCCCGCACCGCGGCGACCAGCAGCGCGGCCTTGTTCGGCCAGCGCAGGTAGAGCGAGCCCTTCCCGATCCCGGAGCGGCGGGCGACCTCGTCGAGCGAGAAGCCGCTCCAGCCGCGCTCGGCGTACACCGCCCGCGCCGCCTCCAGGGCGCGCGTGTCCACCGCTGGATCCCGGGGCCGTCCGACGCGCTGTGCCTTCGCCACCACGCCATCCTGGCACCTGAGGATCCCGATCCGCCCGGGACCAAGCCGAACGTCCAGCACTGGACCGGATTAAGGAGAGCCGCCTTGCGCACCCAGGTCGCGATCGTCGGCGGCGGCCCCGCCGGGCTTCTGCTGTCCCACCTGCTGCACCTGCACGGCA
>NZ_SMKW01000126.1 GCF_004348985.1 Saccharopolyspora elongata
CTCCCGCTGCCCGAACCCCTCCAACCACAGCCGCCACACCTCATCGCCATGCCGCTCGACCACCGACACCACAACACCTCCACCAAGATCATTCCAGGAGATGTTGCACCCACCCCTTGAGACCAAGCGCGAAAACGTCACCCCCCAGGCACAGCGAACGCCGGTTTCGCGCGAAAACGGCGTGGGCTGTCAGACCAGCGCCGCGAACACGCCGCCGCCGACGATCGCGCCGACGACCGCTCCCACGGCGACCTGCGCGGGCGTGTGGTCGCCGAGCTGCGCCCGGGACCAGGAGACCGCCGCCACCACCAGCATCAGGACCAGGTAGGCCGGGTGGTAGACCACGGCGAGGATCACCACCGCGCCCGAGGCCACCGCCGAGTGCATGGACACCTTCCACCGGACCGTGATGCCGCCCGTGACGAACAGCGAGGCGATCATGGCGATGTCCAGGGCGATCAGCAGCCACGGCGCACCGAACGCGACCAGCAGCCCCAGCCCGATCAGGCTCATGACGATCAGCGCGACGAACGGCACGAACCGGCCCGCGCGGTCGCGCACGTGGTGGCTGTCCCACCGCCCGGTCTTCGCGCCCCACACGATCACGCCCATCGGCAGGATGCTGCTGGTGGCGGAGACCAGCAGCCCCCAGCCCAGGGTGGGGCCGAGGGTGCGGGTGGCCTGCCAGGCCACCGCCAGCGGCAGCAGCACGACGATCACCCACGGCGCGAAGACTTCGGTGAGCACGCGCGCCGCGCGGTCCTTGCCGGACGGCCGGGCCGGCGCGAGGTCGGTCTCGGGTGCTGCGTTGGTCATGGGTTCCTCTGGTGCTCAGGTCACGGCGTCGCGCGCCGATGTCCACATGGGACAGATCTGGGTGCGTCGTGAGCACTTTGGATCGCCATGGCGATCCGAACCGCTCACGAGCGGCTGGCCACGCCGCTCAGGAGGCCTCGCCGGGCTTGCCGGTGTTCACCAGCAGCTCCACCAGCTTGTCGCCGAGCACGCCCGGGATGACCCGCTCCGCCGAGCGCGCCGCGGCCGCGTTGAGCGCGGACATCACCAGCGGCCGCAGCCGCTGCAGGACGTCGGAGTAGTACGGGATCTCGTCGTCGCTGGGCACCGGGCGGGTCAGCACGTGCTTGCGCACCACCTCGACCAGGATCTCCGCCACGTGGTCGATGTCCTTCTGCAGCTGCTCGGCGAGGTCCAGCACCTCGTTGAGCGGCACGCCGAGGCTGACCAGCTCCGCTCCGGCGTCCAGCAGCTGCGGGCTCGGCGAGACGAAACTGCGACCGCGCCGCTCCAGCAGGCCCAGTTCGATCGACCGCTTGATGTTCGACGGGGAGAACTGCTTGCCGAACTTCTTGCGCAGCTCCCCCACCGTGACGGCGCGGGGCTCCTCGTCCGCCCAGGACGCGCCGACGACCTCCTCCAGCCCGAGCACCTCGCCGAGGCTGCGCCCGGACTCCCAGGCCACGATCATCTCCTTGATCTGTGCGAACGCGTAACCGCGCTCCAGCATGTTGATGATCAGCCGCAGCCGCACCAGGTGCGCGTCGGAGTAGATCGCCGTGCGCCCCTCCCGGCGAGGCGGCGGCAACAGCTCCCGGTCCTGGTAGACGCGCACGTTGCGCACCGTCGTGCCCGCAGCCCGAGCAAGATCGTCGATCCGGTAGTCCACCACTCGACGAAGTCTAGTTCCCCTGTTCGAACCACGCCGCGACCTGGGCCGCGCCCGTGCGTCGCCCGAACCGGCCGACTTCAACGGGGCGAGGTCGACGGGCGCCGGCAGCGCCGCGAGCACGATCTCCTCGCGGCCGAGCAGCGGGCGTGGCCTCCGCCGCGCCCGCTGCTCCGTCGCACATCAGCCAGCGTCCGCCTTGGCCGCTTCGCCTCGTGGAGCTCGGTCGTTCCCCTTGAGCGCGAAGCAGAACAACGCGGCTACCACTAGTACCGCGGCGGACGCCAGCAGCACCACCTGCATCGCGCTGACGAACCCCACCGCGAACGCCTCGTGGCCCAGCCGCGCGAAGAGGGCGGCGTCCTCGGGTGACAGACCAGCCGGGACCGACGGCGGGCTGAACCGCCCTCCCCCGGCCGCCGCGCTCTCGATGAACTGCGCGCGCAACCCCGCGGGCAACAGGCCCGCGCGCAGCTCCGCTTCGCCGCGCAGGGCCGAGTTCAGGCAGGAGGCCAGGACGGCGCCCACCAACGCGGTGCCCAGCACCCCGCCGACCTGCCGCGTAGTGCCTGCGACCCCCGATGCCGCACCCGCGAACCTGGGATCGACGCCGTCCATGGTGACCTGCTGCAACGGCGCGAACGTCGCGCCGCTGGCGACGCCGATGATCAGCAGGCCGGGCAGGAGCGGCCAGGCTCCGGAGTCCGGCCCCGCCATCGCGGCGATGACCACCAGACCGAGCGCGAGCATGATCATCCCCGCGGCGAGGACGCGCTTGCCCCCGATCTCGTCGGCCAGCCTCCCCGCATACGCCGAGCCGATCGCGGTGAGAACGGCATTGGGCAGCAGGACGAACCCCGCTTCAAGCGGCGAATACCCCTGCGCCAGCTGCAGGTGGAGGACGAGCACGAACGCGGTGCCGATCATGCCCAGCTGGAAGACGAAGCCGATCCAGTTCCCGGCCGCGAAGTTCCGCCCGGCGAACAGGCCCAGCGGCATCAGCGGCTCACCGCGCTGAACGTGCTGCCAGCCGACGAACAACGCCAGGAGCACGACACCGGCCGCGATGACCGACGGGATCCCGATCGGCCCGCTGATCGTTCCCCAGTCGTAGCGCTCGCCCTCGATGAGGCCGAACACGATCCCGCTCAGCCCCGCGGTGGCGAGCACGACGCCCACCAAGTCGATCTTGTGCGGGCGTGCGACGCGCAGTTCCGGGACGAACGCCAGGGCCAGCACCGCGGTGGCCACCCCGATGGGGACGTTGATGAAGAAGATCCAGCGCCAGCCGAGGTGGGCGACGATGAACCCGCCGAACACCGGGCCGAGGACCGGCGCGAGACCCGCGATCGCGCCGAAGACGCCGAACGCCCGGCCGCGCATCCGCGGCGGGAAGATCGTCAGGATCGACGAGATCACCTGCGGGAACAGCAGCGCTCCGCCCAGCCCCTGGAGCACTCGCGCGCCGAGCAGCTGTCCCGGCGTGCTCGCGAGGCCGCAGAGAGCGGATGCGGCGGTGAAGGCGGCGATGCCGATCAGGAACAGGCGCCGGTATCCGAAGTTGTCCCCGAGCCGTCCCGTCGTGATCAACAGCGCCGAGAAGACCAGCAGGTAGGCATCGATCACCCACAGCACCTGGTCGTACGAGGCGCCGATGCCGTCGATCAGGGTCGGGATCGCGATGTTGACGATCGTCGCGTCCAGCAGCGACATGAAGAAGCCGATGCAGAGGATGCCGAGCACCAGCCACGGGCGTCGCGCCGCGGGCCGGTCGGCGGAATTGTTCTCCAGCACTCCGATTACCTCCGAGAATTCGGGCACCGGTCGGCGATCCGGGGCCGAGGCGCGCGGCCTCGAGCCCGGATCCCATGACCGGTCCGGGAAATGTGGGCGTTCCGGTGACGTCGCGGAGACGCCCTAGAACCCGGGTTTCGGAGGATTGCCGGAAGCTGCGCCGAGTTCGGCGCGCGAAGAGCCGGAATGCGGTGATGCGAAGGCAGAACGCAGGTCTGCTCGCCCGATTGTCACAACCATCTCAGAACACCTTGCTGCGATGTGGTGTGACTCCCACCTTTCTCGCGTCATCGGACCCGAGGAAAGCTGATCGGCGAGGCTACGTCCACGATGGGAGGTGCCCACGGTGAGATGTCGACGCGGAGCCTAGCACGGCGCCCCCGCGCGGGCGGTTCCGAGCTGTCGGGACCGCAGTTTCAATTGAAACTGCGGGGAACCCGTCACGACAGGAAGCCGCGCAGCAGCGACGCGGTGCCCTCCAGGTGCTCGGCCATGGCCCGCCTCGCGGCCTCCGGATCGCCGTCGAGGATGGCCCGCACGACCTCCTCGTGCTGCTCGTTGGAGTGCACGATGTTGCGCTCCAGCAAGGGAATCGCGTCGAGCAGCTCGTTGAGTCGCATCCGCACGTCGGCGACCGCCGAGGTCAGCGACGCCGAGCCGGACAGCTCGGCGATCGCCAGGTGCAGCCGCGAATCCATCCGCCGGTAGTTGTGCAGTTCCGCGGTGCCCGCGTCGGAAAGCCGCGACACCAGGTGGGCGCGCTCGGCCTCGCCGAGGTCCCGGGCCGCCGCCTGCTCGGCCGCGCCCACCTCCAGCACGTGCCGGTGGGTGAGGGCGTCGTGCAGGTCGACGCCCATCTCACGGGCGATCCGGCGCGGTCCCTTGCGGCTGGGCCGCGGCGGTTCGACGTTGACGAACGTGCCGCCGTAGCGGCCGCGCCGGGACTCGACGTACCCGGACTCCTGCAACGCCCGGATCGCCTCCCGCAGCGTCACCCGGCTGACGTTGAGCCGGGCGGCCAGCTCCCGCTCCGCGGGCAGCCGCTCCCCCGGCGCCACCACGCCGAGCCGGATCGCCTGCAGCAGGCGCTCCACCGTCTCCTCGAACGCGTTGCCGGTGCGCACCGCTCGGAACAGCGCCTCGCTCGCCCGGCTGTGCAGCACCAACGGCTCGTTCTGGCTGCTCACGTCACTCCCCCGGCCAGCCTTGCGGTCGTGAGTGCGTAGCCGTGCTCCAGCCCGGCTGTGCACTCACGACCCCGACGATACTCACAGGGGCGTGACGTACGCGCCGGAGATGCCGCCGTCCACCAGGAACTGCGAGGCCGTGATGAACGACGCGTCGTCGCTGGCCAGGAAGGCGACCGCGGCCGCGATCTCGGTCGGCTCGGCGAAGCGCCCCATCGGGACGTGCACCAGGCGCCGCTGGGCTCGCTCGGGGTCCTTGGCGAACAGCTCCTGCAGCAGCGGCGTGTTCACCGGCCCCGGGCACAGCGCGTTGACCCGGATGCCCTCCCGCGCGAACTGCACGCCGAGCTCGCGGGACATCGCCAGCACGCCGCCCTTGCTCGCGGTGTAGGAGATCTGCGAGGTCGCCGCGCCCATCACCGCCACGAACGACGCGGTGTTGATGATCGAGCCCCGCCCCTGCCGCCGCATGTACGGCAGGACGTGCTTGCAGCACAGGTACACCGAGGTGAGGTTGACCTCCTGCACCTTCCGCCACGCCTCGATGCCGGTGTCCAGGATGGAGTCGTCGTCGGGCGGGGAGATGCCGGCGTTGTTGAAGGCGATGTCGACGGAGCCGAACTCCGCGTCGGCGGTGGCGAACAGCCGCGCGACGGCTTCGCCGTCGGTGACGTCGGTCTGCACGAACAGCCCACCGACCTCGTCCGCGGCGCGCTTGCCCGTGTCCGGGTCGACGTCGGCGATGACGACCTTGGCCCCCTCGGCGGCGAACCGGCGGGCGGTGGCCAGCCCAATCCCGCTGGCGCCGCCGGTGATGACGGCGACGCGGTCCTGCAAACGTTCCGGCATTTGCTCACTCCCTGGTTCTCGCGGGACACCGGCCGGACGCCTGAGCTGGTCGCTCAGGCGTCCTCCGAAGTCGGGATGAAGACGTTCTTGGTCTCGGTGAACGCGTCGACCGCGTCCGGCCCGAGCTCGCGGCCGAGCCCGGACTGCTTGAACCCGCCGAAAGGCGTGTTGTAGCGCACGGAGGAGTGCGAGTTGACCGAGAGGTTCCCGGCCTCGACCGCGCGCGACACCCGCAACGCGCGCGCCACGTCGCGGGTCCAGATCGATCCGGCCAGGCCGTACGCGGTGTCGTTGGCGATGCGCACCGCGTCGGCCTCGTCCTCGAAGGGCACCACCGCGACGACCGGTCCGAAGATCTCCTCGGCGAACGCCGGATCCGCCGGATCGGGCGTGAGAACCGTTGGCGGGAACCAGAATCCGCTGCCCGTCGGCGCCTCGCCCTGGAACGCCACCGGCGCTCCGCCGGGGACGTAGCCGGCGACCTTGGCGCGGTGCGCGGCCGAGATCAGCGGACCCATCTCGGTCTTCTCATCGGCCGGGTCGCCCACGACCACACCACGCACGGCCGGCTCCAGCAGCTCCATGAACCGGTCGTAGACGTTGCGCTGCACGAGAATCCGGGACCGCGCGCAGCAGTCCTGCCCGGCGTTGTCGAAGACGCCGTAGGGCGCCGTCGCCGCCGCGCGCTCCAGGTCCGCGTCGGCGAAGACGATGTTGGCGCTCTTGCCGCCCAGCTCCAGCGTCACCCGCTTGACCTGGCTCGCGCACCCGGCCATGATCCGCCGGCCCACCGCGGTCGAGCCGGTGAAGACCACCTTGCGCACGTCGGGGTGGGTGACGAACCGCTCCCCGACTACCTCGCCCCGGCCGGGCAGGACCTGCAGCAGCCCTTCCGGAAGTCCCGCCGCCAGCGCCAGTTCGCCGATCCGGACCGCGGTGAGCGGCGTGAGTTCGGCGGGCTTGAGCACCACCGCGTTGCCCGCGGCCAGGGCCGGGGCGAACCCCCACGCGGCGATGGGCATCGGGAAGTTCCACGGCACGATCACGCCGACCACGCCCAGCGGCTCCTGGAACGTGACGTTCACGCCGCCGGCCACCGGGATCTGGCGGCCGAAGAGCCGGTCCGGTGCGGCGGCGTAGTACTCCAGCACGTCCCGCACGTTGGCCGCCTCGCCACGCGCGTTCCCGATGGTGTGCCCGGAATTGCGCACTTCCAGCCGCGCCAGGTCCTCGATGCCGGCGTCCACCGCCGCGGCGAACCGGCGCAGCAGCCGCCCCCGCTCCGCCGGGGCGAGGGCCTGCCAGGACCGCTGCGCGCGGACCGCCCGCGCGATGGCGGCGTCGGTCTCGTCGACGGAGCACAGCTGCACGGTGGTCACGACCTGCTCGGTCGCCGGGTTGATCACTTCATGCGCGGTGGTCACCGCGTACCTCCTTCGCCGCCGCGGCAAGCGCCACGAACAGCCGGTCGTCGGCTGCGTCTTCTTCCGGATGCCACTGGACGCCGAGCCCGAACCGCGCCCCGGCCAGCTCCACCGCCTCGACGGTGCCGTCGCCGGCCCGCCCGGTGACGTCGAGGCGCGGGGCGACCTCGGCGATGGCCTGGTGGTGGTAGCAGGGCACCTCGACGTGCTCGCCGAGGATCTCCGCGATCCGGCTGCCCGGGCTCAGCTCCACCTTCGTACTGCCGAAGACCGCCGGCTCCGGCTGGTGATCCCGGTGCTCGACGAGGTCCGGGAGGTGTTGGTGCAGGGTTCCGCCGAGGGCGACGTTCATGATCTGCGCACCCCGGCAGACACCGAGCACCGGCAGGTCGCGGTCGAGCGCGGCGCGCAGCAGCCGGGTCTCCCAGCCGTCCCGGGGCGGCCGGGTCGGGCCGAGCTCGGCGTGCGGCCGCCCGCCGTAGCGTGCCGGGTCGATGTCCGCGCCGCCGGCGAGCACCAGACCGTCCACAGCGGACAGATCGGGATCGCCCGGGAGGACCGGCAGCAGCACCGGGAATCCGCCGCCGCGGTGCACCGCGTCGACGTAGGTCGTGGGCAGCAGGGCCGCTTCGCGGTGCCAGACCCCCCAGCTCGCCGACTCGACGTAGGTGCTGATGCCGATGATCGGCCGGTCAGAGGCGTTCGAACCCACGGATCCGCTCCCAGTCGGTGATCGCCGCGTCGAAGGCCGCCAGTTCCACCCGGGCCGCGTTGACGTAGTGGTCGACGACGTCCTGGCCGAACGCCTCGACCGCGACCTTGCTCCCGGCCAGCAGCCCGGCGGCCTCGCGCAGCGTCGTCGGGACCGTGGGTTTGCCGGAGGCGTAGGCGTTGCCCGAGAGCATCGGTTCCAGCGGTAGTTCCTCGGAAATCCCGTGCAGCCCGGCGGCCAGGATCGCCGCCACCGCAAGGTACGGGTTGACGTCGCCGCCCGGCACCCGGTTCTCCACGCGCAGGCTATCGCTGTGGCCGACCACCCGCAGCGCGCAGGTCCGGTTGTCCCGGCCCCACGCGATGGTGGTGGGCGCGAAGCTGCCGGCCGCGAAGCGCTTGTAGGAGTTGATGTTCGGCGCGAGGAAGTAGGTCAGCTCCGGCAGGCAGGCCAGCTGGCCCGCGATGAAGTGCTCCATGACCGGGGAGAACCCGTGCTCCCCGGCGCCGGGCATCGCCGGACCGGCGTCGTCGCGCAGGCTCACGTGGATGTGGCAGGAGTTGCCCTCGCGGGCGTCGTACTTGGCCATGAAGGTGAGGCTCACGCCCTCCACTGCGGCTATCTCCTTGGCGCCGTTCTTGTAGAGCGTGTGGTTGTCGCAGCTGGTCAGCGCGTCGGAGTAGCGGATGGCGATCTCGTGCTGGCCCAGGTTGCACTCGCCCTTGGCCGACTCCACGTACAGCCCGGCCCCGGTCATGTCGTTGCGGATCCGCCGCAGCAGCCCCTCGATCCGGCTGGTCCCGGCGATGGAGTAGTCCACGTTGTACTGGTTGGCCGGGGACAACTCGTGGTAGCGCTTGTCCCACGCCTGTTCGTAGGTGTCGCGGAAGACCAGGAACTCCAGCTCCGTTCCGACGTGCGCGGTGAGCCCGAGCCCGGTGAGCCGGTCGAGCTGCCCGCGCAGCACCTGCCGCGGCGACGGGGCGACCGGCTCACCGGAATGCCACTGCACGTCGCAGAGCACCAGTGCGGTCGCCTCCTGCCACGGGATCCGGCGCAGGGTTGCGAGGTCCGGGCTCAGCACGAAGTCGCCGTAACCGGTCTCCCACGAGGTCATCGCATAGCCGTCCACAGTGGTCATGTCGACGTCGACGGCGAGCAGGTAGTTGCACGCCTCGGTGCCGTGGGCGAGCACCTCGTCGAGGAAGTAGCGGGCCGAGCACCGCTTGCCCTGCAACCTGCCTTGCATGTCGGTCAGCGCGACGACGACCGTGTCCACCTCGCCCGAGGCGACCAGCTCGCGCAGTCGTCCGACGGTCAGCTGCTCGTTGGGCGACACCGGTGGCTCCCTTCGGCCGAACCAGCCGGCCATGCATTGGTATGGGACCAGACCTTTGAACGCGGGCCAATGGAAGCAGCCGCCGACTCCGAGTGTCAACACCCGTTCGGCTGCCCGCATGGAGTCGGCGTCGAGTTCCGGCCACGGGTATTGACATCGCCCGGCGGCGACAGCACGCTGCCCAACTAATCAATGGGCCACGGTCATACCAATCTCGGGAGAGGACCCCGCCATGACCGAGAAGCGGCGGCAGGTGGACTACGAACGGGTCGGCAGCGACTACCTGGACAAGCGCCGGCTCCGGCAGGGCGCGGCGGGCTGGGTCCTGCTCGCCGGGCTCGGCGTCTCGTACGTGATCTCCGGCGACTTCGCCGGGTGGAACTTCGGGCTGGCCGAGGGCGGCTGGGGCGGACTGCTCCTGGCAACGGTGCTGATGGCGACCATGTACACCGGCATGGTGTTCGGGCTGGCCGAGATGGCCTCGGCGCTGCCGGTGGCCGGGGCCGGGTACGGCTTCGCCCGCCGCGCCCTCGGCCCGCTCGGCGGCTTCGCCGCCGGCACCGCGATCCTCATCGAGTACGCCATCGCGCCGGCCGCCATCGCGGTGTTCATCGGCGGCTACGTGGAATCGCTGGGGCTGTTCGGGCTGACCAGCAGCTGGCCGGTGTACCTGGCGTGCTTCGCCATCTTCGTCGGCATCCACCTCTACGGCGTGGGCGAGGCGCTGCGGCTGATGTTCGGCATCACCGCCGTGGCCGTGGTCGCCCTGATCGCCTTCGTGGTCGGCATGATCCCGCAGTTCTCGGCGGCGAAGCTGTTCGACATCGCACCGGTGGACGCCGCGGGCGCCAGCGCGTTCCTGCCGTTCGGCTACGCCGGGGTGCTCGCCTCGCTGGTGTACGGCATCTGGTTCTTCCTCGCCGTGGAAGGGGTTCCGCTGGCCGCGGAGGAAGCCCGCGACCCGCGCAAGGACATGCCGCGCGGGATCATCGCGGCGATCGCGGTGCTGCTGGTGTTCGCCGCGGCCATCCTGGTGGTCGCGCCGGGCGGGGCCGGGTCAGCGGCCATCGCCGACGCCGACAACCCGCTGCCCGCGGCGGTGCGCGCCGCCACCGGCGGCGACAACGCGCTCGCCGAGATCGTCAACTACGTGGGCTTGGCCGGGCTGGTGGCGAGCTTCTTCTCCATCATCTACGCCGCGTCCCGGCAGCTGTTCGCGCTGTCCCGCGCGGGGTACCTGCCGCGCTGGCTGTCGGTGACCGGCAAGCGCCGCACCCCGTACCTGGCGCTGGTGGTGCCGGGAACCATCGGCTTCGTGCTGGCCGCGGCCACCCGCGACGGGGCGCTGCTGATCAACATCGCGGTGTTCGGCGCGACGATCTCCTACGTGCTGCTGAACCTGTCGCACATCGTCCTGCGCTTCCGCGAGCCGGGGCTGGAGCGCCCGTACCGGACCCCCGGCGGAATCGTGACGACCTCGGTCGCGCTGGTGCTGGCGATCGCGGCGGTGATCGCGACGTTCATCGTGGACATGGTCGCGGCGGCCATCATGGCCCTGATCTTCCTGGCGGCGCTGGCCTACTTCTGGTTCTACAGCCGCCACCACCTGATCGCCAACGCCCCCGAGGAGGAGTTCGCCGCCCTCCGAGCGGCCGAATCCGAGCTGTCATGACCGCAGTTTCAATTGAGCGTTTTCATCCTGGTCAGCCCGCGGTCGCGGGCCGCAAAGCTGCACGTCGATGGCATGACGCATGCGCCGCAGGCGCATAAACCACCTACGACACCTGCACCGCCGCGGGTTCACGGTGCCCACCCCTCCCGGGGTTCCCCCGGCGAGGACGGCCCCTCCGCCGTGTATTGGACATACATCAGGAGGGGCACCCACAGACCAGGGAGCGTCTGAGGTTCCGCCACCCGCACCGCCACGCAAAACGAGGCTGGAAAAACCTCAATTGAACTGCGGTCAGTCGTGGTCGCCGTCGACGTAGAACCAGGCCCCGTCCTCCCGGACGAAACGGCTGTCCTCGGTCAGCACTCCGGCTCGTCCGCCCAGGCGGTAGTGCGCCTCGAACCGGACCGTGCCCTCCGCGTCGAACGGCCCGCCGCCGGTGCGGTCGAGGATTTCGAGGCGGACCCAGCGCTGGTCGGGATCGAGGCTCAGCGAGTCCGGCCGGGTCGAGGGGTGCCACGAGGCCAGCAGGTAGGCCGTGTCGCCGACCGCGAACGCGCTGAACCGCGAGCGCATGAGCTGCTCGGCCGTGGCCGCGCTGCGCTCGCCGGCGTGCAGGCGGGCGCAGCACTCGGCGAACGGTTCGCCGAGGCCGCAGGGGCATCGCTTGGGGGTGCTCACCCCGACAGCTTCTCATCAGCGCGGGGAGCCGGCGGTCGTGAGTGCGAGAACCGTTAAGAACCGGCTTCCGCACTCACGCCCCCCCGGTCAGCTCTCGCAGCAGTGCGACGCGGTGCCGTTGCCGGGCGGGACGTCGAGCGTCGGGTTCCGGTCGAAGAAGCCGACCGGCTTGAGGGTGAAGCCGCAGAGGTCCACCGGCATCACCGGCCAGTCCTCCGCGCGCGGGAAGTGCGTCAGGCCGAAGGTGTGCCACAGCACGATGTCCTCGCCGTCGATGCCGCGGTCCTCCGCCGTGAACGCCGGGATGCCCGCGCCGCCGTGGCTCTGGTTCACCCACTCCCCCGCCGGGTACCGCTCGTCCGCCGCGTACCGGGTGACCCACAGGTGCTTGGTCGCGAACTCGGCGCGCTTCGCGATCGACGAACCGGGATCCGCCAGCAGCACCGGGTAGCCCTGCGGGTGCAGCGCGTACCCGACCGGCTGACCGAGCCGGTTGGTGCGCTCGGTGTTGACCACGTGCCAGACCCGCCCGCTGGCCGGGTCGGCCTCCCGTCCGGTGTCGCTCTCCCGCGCCAGCCGGGTGACGCTGCGGGTGAAGGCGTTGCCGTGCGGGTTCTCCGCGCTGATCGGCTCGCGCTTCGCCTGCACCTCGTCGACGGCGTTGCTGGTGCCGTCGACCATCATGTCCAGCCGCGCGCTGAACAGGTGCTGGTGGAACGGCGCGCCGAGGCCGGGGGCGAGCTCGCTGGCCCAACGCGAGCCCTCCGCCGGGTAGGACGAGGTGAACACGATGCCGGTGGCCTTGACCTCCAGCTGGATGGTGCCGTCCAGATAGAGGTACCAGTAGAAGCCGTAGTCGTAGTTGCCGACGCTGGAGAAGAAGGAGATCACCAGCCGCCGCTGCCGCCGGGTCTCGGCCGATCCGGTGAACACGTCGGTGTGCTTCCACAGCACCCCGAAGTCCTCCTCGTGCATGCACACCGCGTTGCGCAGCGTCCGGGGCGCGCCGTCCTCCTGCGCCACCACCGCGTCGAAGTAGTGGATCTCGCCGAGGCAGTCGCAGCCGAGGACGAGCTCGTTGGCGAGCTTGCCCAGCGAGTACTCGCCGGAGTCGAAGTAGTTCTGCCAGAACCGCGCCGGGGCCGGATCGCCGTAGTTGACCAGCATCTCGGCGACCGAGGCTCGGTAGATCACCGGCCGCTCCCGATCGCCGTCGCGGAACGACAGCTGGTGCAGCACCAGGCCTTCGCGCGGGTCGAAACCGACGCGGAAGCGCCAGTTCTCCCAGCGCACCTCGTGGCCGTCGACGGCGAAGCTCGGGCCGTCGGGCTGGGTGATCTCGATCGGCTTCAGCGTGTCGCGCTGCGGGCCGAACAGCTCCTGGTCGGGGTAGTTGCCGCTCTCCGCCGGGACCGGCAGGTGGCGGTCGTCGACGACCTCCAGCACGCGCTGCTCGATGACGTCGACGTAGGCCACCAGCCCGTCCACCGGGTGCGCCCAGGGAAGTTCGTCCGGGTCGTTCTGCACGAACGCCAGAGCGCGCAGCATCCGGCGACCGCTCTCCTCCGCGACGCCGAACCAGCCGGCGGACAGCGGGCAGACCCGCACCTTGTCGATGTCGTCGATGCCGCGGTCGCGGATCGCCTGCCGCCACGTCTCGTCGGCGCCCACGATCTTCTCGACCAGCTCGTACTCGGTCAGCATCACCGGCGGCTGGCCGTGCTCGACCGGGTCGACGGTGCGCTTCTCCACCACCCGATCGCCGGTCAGCGACACCACGGTGGTGGTCAGCTCACCCGTCTTCGTGTCGAGCAGCACCGAACGCACCTGGCGGTCGAAATCGCCGCCCGCCAGCACCACGGCCTTCGGTGGTTCCTCGAGCTGCACCAGGGGAAACCGGGTCGATTCGCGCAGGAGTCCCGCGCCCTGCAGGATTTCGCGGTTGCGCACGATCTCGTCGGAGCTCAACGGTTCCAGCGGATGCTTCGTCATCGCCTGCCCTCTCCAGTCTCGGTAGCCCCGGATCGCCCCAGATTCCCTTGGAACAGGGGGGTTCGTCCAGCGGATCACCACGATCACCGGATCGTCGCAACCGCGCCGTCCGGCTCAGCGCGCGTCGTAGCGAAGCCGGTTCGCCGCGATCTCGGTGCGATGGTCGATCGCCCACTCGCCGAGCGCGAGCGCCGGGCCGAGAAGCGAGTCACCGAGCTCGGTCAGCGCGTAGTCGACGCGCGGCGGCACACTCGCGTGCACGGAGCGGCTGACCAGGCCGTCGCGTTCCAGCTTGCGGAGCGTCAGCGTGAGCATCCGTTGCGAGATGCCGCGAACGGCGCGGTGCAGTTCGCCGAAGCGAAGCGGCCCGTCCCGGAGCTGCCCGACGACCAGCAGGCTCCACTTGTCCCCGACCAGCGCCAGGATTCCCAGCACCTCCTGGCAGGCCGCTGCTTCCGCTGCATCGGCGCGGGTCAATGGTTACCTCCGTGTGCGTCACCGACAGGAATGTGCCGTCTTGTGCCGACTCCGTTGGTACCAAATGATGTGCCTGCGCACAAAACGTAAGCATTGGAAAGTTCAGCCGTTTCCGCTGGCGGACGGCTGTGTGTGCTTTGCGCTGCCATAGCGGCACAAAAGCACACGGCCGATGACCAGCGGTGACGCGGAAAGGGCAGCTGGTGCACAAGAATCTGGTGGTCGTCGGGGCCGGGCCGGGGCTCGGGATGGGCGTCGCTCGGGCGTTCGGCAGGCGCGGGTTCCGGGTCGGGCTGATCGCGCGGAACGCGGCGCGGCTCGCCGAATCCGTCCGGGAGCTGGAGAGCAGCGGCATCACCGCGACCGCGCACCCGGCGGATGTGCGGGACCGCGACGTGCTGACCGGCGCTCTCGACGAAGCGCAGCACGCGCTCGGGCCGATCGACGTGCTCGAATACAGCCCCGGTCCGCAAGCGCCGATCACCTCGGCCGCCGAGACCGATGCCGATGCCGCGAGCGCGCAGTTCGAGCTGTGCGCGCTGGGCGCGGTCACCGCCGTCAGCCACGTGCTCCCCGGCATGGTGGCACGCGGTCGCGGATCGCTGCTGCTGACCACCGGGGTGTCATCGCTGGTGCCCGCGCCTTTCCTGGGCAACGTGGGGCTGGCGATGGCGGGCCTGCGGAACTGGGCGCACGCACTGCACATCGAGCTCGCTCCGAAGGGGGTCCACGCCGCGGCGGTCACGATCGCCACCGGAGTCACCGCCGAGAACGCGCCGAGGTGGGCGAACACTACTTCGGACTGTACGAATCCCCGGAGCGGGCCGAGGAAATCATCGGCGACGTCGCGGCCTTCGAATCGCTCGTCACGAGCAACGCCGCGCCGCGCCCGTAGCCGGGCGCGGCGCGGCGCGGCGGCCCCGGGCGCTAGTCCTGCGGCTGATTTTCGGACTGGGGCTGGGGCTTGGTCTGCGGTTGTGGCTTGGGGTACGGCTTGGTCTGAGGCTCGGATCCGTCCGGCGACGAGGTGCTGCTGTGCGCGGTTCCGTCGTGGGACTCACCGTCGTGCGGAGACGCGTCCAGCACCGTCGCGGTGAGGAGCTTGTCCAGCCCAAGGGGTTGGGCCCCTTCAGCCGCGACGGCGGTGCCGGACGCTCCCAATACGATCAGACCGCCGAGCAGCGCAGTGATGAGTGGACGACGCATGGAAAACCTCCCTGGAGTCGGGCATTGCCGTGGGAGACGCCATCACAACTCGATCATCGCCGCCGGATGCATCACCGTGCCGTGCAACCGGTTCCCGAGTTCGGGGGACGGGCCGCACCCGGAGGGAAAGCAGTAGCCCGGTCGCCGGGGGATGTGCGACCGGACCACCACGAGGTGGGTACCTGGGGGGTGTCAGGTGTCCACCCGTTCCTCTTCCCGCGATTCCGCGGCCTGCGCACCGCGCCGCGGAATCACCCGGGATTCGTCGGCCGGAGGACCCGCCGACGGCGACGAACGCACTGCGTGCACGGGGAGTTCGTCTCCGCGGTCGAGAGCCGAGTGATGCCATGCTGCCGCGCCACCACCACACTGTCGCCGTTGCGTACATAACGAAACTTTTGTCACTTTTGTAACCGGGAACGGTGGCCGATTCCCCGCGGAACCGGCCCGGACGGCGCCGAGCTGCTGGACCGATTCCGGCGGCAGCAGCGCGAAGCGTACGAGCACATCACCCGGGACCGGCCCGAGCGGGAACAGCTGGAATTCACCCGCCTGCTGCTGGAGTACGTCGGCGCGACCGAAGCGCTCCGCGAGCGGCGCACCCGGTGATCACACCCTGAAATCGATCGCTGACCTGCGGCGATGGTGGGGTGCCGCGCGTTCGCCGGACCCCGGCGGTTACCGTTCGGGCCGGCGGTGGAGGAGGCGGGCGCGGTGTTGCGGGTGCAGGGATCGTTGTCTCGGCAGTTGCTCGGGTGGCAGCTGCTGATCATCGTCCTGCTGCTCGCCTCGATCGCGGTGTTCTCCGTCGCGCAGACCGACTCCGCGTTCCGGGCCACCGAGGGCCGCAAGATGCTGTCGGTCGCCGAAGACCTCGCCGCCACCTCCGGGGTGCGCGTCAGCCTCGAAGACCCCTACAAGCGCGACACGCTGCCGATCTTCGCCGAGAGCACCCGCAACCTCTCCGGCGCCGACTACGTGATCATCACCGACCGGCGCGGCATCGTGCTCACCTCGCCCGATCCCGGGCAGCGCGGGCAGCTGCTGCCGAAGTCCGAGACCGCGCTGGGCGGCCGCTCGTGGGTCGGCGAGATCGAGCTGGACGGCGCCGATTCGCTGGTCGCCCAAGTGCCGGTGATCTCCAACGACGCACGCGTCCTCGGCGTCGTCGCGGCCGGCCGCAATCCCCCGGACCTGCTGCAGGGGCTGCGCCAGGCGCCGGAGAACCCGCTGACCCTGCTGGCCTTCGCCACGGTGCTCGGCATCGCCGGATCGGTGCTGCTCGCCCGGCGGGTGAAGCGGCAGACCCTCGGCCTGGAACCGCAGGAGATCACCCGGCTAGTCGAGCACCGCGAGGCCCTGCTGCACGGCGTTCGCGAAGGCGTGCTGGGCGTGGACGAGCAGAACCGCATCACGCTGGTCAACGACCAGGCGCGGCGCCTGCTGTCGCTGCCGGCCGACTGCGTGGGCAACGACATCGACTCGCTGGACCTCAACGACCGCGCCCGCGACGTGCTCACCGGCCGCACCGACGGCGTGGACCAGATCGTGCTGCGGCGCGGCAAGGTCGTGGTGCTCAACCGGATGCCGATCTCGTCGGTCGGCGCCGTGGTGACCATGCGCGACCGCACCGAACTCGTGGACCTGCAACGAGAACTCGCGGTGCACCGGGACACCACCGACACCCTGCGCGCCCAGGCGCACGAGTTCAGCAACCGGCTGCACATCATCTCCGGGCTGGTCGAGCTGGGCGAGTACGAGGAGCTGCAGCGCTACGTGCACCGCATCAGCCACACCCGCGAGCAGTGGCACGCCGAGGTCACCGCGCGGGTCCACGACCCGGCCACCGCCGCGCTGCTGATCGCCAAGGCCAGCCTCGCCGCCGAACGCGGCGTCGGTCTGCGCCTGAACGAGGGCAGCTACCTGCCGGAGATCGACGAAGAGCTGTCCGCCGACCTCGTCACGGTGCTGGGCAACCTGATCGACAACGCGCTCGACGCCCTCGAAGCCGGTCCGGCCGACGCGGACCGGTGGATCGAGATCGACCTGCGCTGCACTGACGAAGTCACCGCGGTGGTGCGGGATTCCGGGCCCGGGGTGGCCGCCGAGATCGTCGAAGAGGTGTTCCGGCACGGCTTCACCACCAAGGCAGCGCGCGGCGGCGAACGCGGCCTGGGTCTGGCGTTGACGAGGCAGATCTGTCATCGTCGCGGCGGTTCGGTGCAGGTGCACAACGCGCACGGTGCGGTGTTCACCGCGCGGCTGCCGCTGGAAGGGCCGGGATCGTGATCAAGGTGTTGGTGGTGGACGACGACTTCATGGTCGCGAAGATCCACAGTGGATACGTGGCCCGCGTCGACGGGTTCGAGATCGTCGGGGTGGCGCACACCGGTGCGGACGCGATCCGCGCCGTCGACGAACTGCGCCCGGAACTCGTGCTGCTGGACATCTACCTGCCCGACATGGACGGCCTCTCGGTGCTGCGGGAGCTGCGCGCGAGCACCACGCGCCCGTCGGCGGACCCCGACGTCATCGTGATCACCGCGGCCCGCGACCTGGACACCGTGCGCGGCGCGATCCGCGGCGGGGCGCTGCACTACCTGATCAAGCCGTTCAGCTACGAGGCGCTGCGCGACCAGCTGGAGAACTTCCGCGCCCTGCACCAGAAGCTCAGCGGACTGCCCGGCGACTCCCCCGCCGCGCAGCAGGACGTCGACCAGATCTTCGGCACCCGGACCCACCGAGCGGCGCCGCCGAAGGGGCTGGCCACCGAGACGGCGCAGATCGTCGAGCGCATCCTGCGCGAGACGACCGCGACCGACGGCGACGTGTCGGCGGCGGAATGCGCGGACGCCGCAGGCGTTTCCCGCGTGAGCGCGCGAAAGTACCTGGAGCACTTCGTCACCTCGGGCCGCGCCGAGGTCCGCCTCCGCTACGGCGGCACCGGCCGCCCGGAACGCCGCTACCACTGGACCCGCTGACCGCCCGACGCACCGACAACACCCAATTTTAGGCAAAATCGGAAACCCCTGAACCTGTCTCTTATACACA
>NZ_SMKW01000127.1 GCF_004348985.1 Saccharopolyspora elongata
GGGTTCTCCGCCGCCGCCGAAGAGCCCACCGCCGCCGCAGAGCCCGCCGCAGAAGAGTCCGCCGCCGCCGGGTTCGAAGCCGCCGCCGGTGGGTCCCCCGCCGGGCTCGAAGCCACCGCCGGGTTCGCCGCCGCCCGTGGGCCCGCCGCCGCCGGTGGGCCCGCCGCCCGGCCAGAACCAGCCGAAGAACAACCAGAAGGGCGGACAGTTCAACGAAATTCCGCCATCGGGGTCGAAGCCGCCGCCGGGTCCGCCGCCGCCGGTGGGCCCGCCGCCGGGCTCGGTGCCGCCTCCTGGTTCGCAACCACCTCCCGGCTCGAAGCCGCCGCCGGTGGGGCCGCCGCCTCCGGTGAGCCCGCCGCCCGGCCAGAGCCCGCCGAAGGACAACCAGAACGGGGGCCCCGGCGAGGTTCCGCCGCCCGGCTCGAAGCCGCCACCCGTGGGTCCGCCGCCGGGCTCGAAGCCGCCACCAGTGGGGTCGCCGGGCTCCACGCCGCCACCGGGCGGCATCGGTACGCCGCCCCCTCTGGGGTCACCGCCGGGCTCGACGCCGCCACCGGGTGGCATCGGCACTCCGCCGCCGGTGTCGAACCCGCAGGACTGGTCGCCTCCTCCCGGTGGCCAGGTTCCGCCGGGCGGGCAGCAGGATCGCGGCGGCATGCCGATGATGCCGCCGATGATGCCCCCGGGCGCCGGTGGTGGTCAGGGTTCGGGTGCGGAGCGCCCGGACGCCTCGGGCTTGTTGGACGCCGGCGAACAGCCCTGGGGCGAGAACCCGCCGGGACTCGGGCTGCCGGAAGCGCCGCAGGGCGCCGACCCTGGCGGCGTGGGGCTGAACGTTCCGCCGGGTGGCCAGCAGGGGCCTGGTGGGATGCCGATGATGCCGCCGATGATGCCTCCGGGTGCCGGTGGTGGTCAGGGTTCCAACGCGGAGCGCCCGGACGCCTCGGGCTTGCTGGACGCCGGCGAAAAGCCCTGGGAGAGCGCTGGTCCGAACGTGGGCGAGCCGGAGGCTCCGCCCGAAGGCGTTCCGCCGGTGGCCGGTCCGCAGGACTGGTCGCCGGGCCAGGGCTTGCCGCAGAACGGGCAGCAGGTTCCGGGTGGGATGCCGATGGTTCCGCCGATGATGCCTCCGGGTGCCGGTGGTCAGGGTTCCAACGCGGAGCGCCCGGATGCCTCGGGCTTGCTGGACGCCGGCGAAAAGCCCTGGGAGAGCACCCGTCCGAACGCTGGTGAACCGGAAGCGCCGGATGGCGCCGCTCCGGGCGGCCCGGTCCTCGGCATGCCACCGACCAATGTGGAGACTCCGGGGCTCACGCTCGACGCGGGGATGCCGCTCGAAGGCGTTCCGCGGGCGGCGGGTCCGCAGGACTGGACGCCGGGCGAAAGCACGCCGCCGGGCGGGCAGCAGGTTCCCGGCGGCATGCCGATGGTGCCTCCGGGTGCCGGTGGTCAGGGTTCCAGCGCGGAGCGCCCGGATGCCTCGGGCTTGCTGGACGCCGGTGACAAGCCTTGGGAGAGCGCCGGATCCGACGGCGGCGAACCCGAGGCGCCGAACGGAACGCCTGCCCATCCGGCCGAGTCGGTCGGACAGTCCGGCGAGGACACGGCCGGTCCCGGGAACCCGGCGGAAACTCCGGAGGACCACGTGCCGGTCGTCAGGCGCGACGCGGCGGAGCAGGACACCAGCGCGTGGGACGTGCCCAGCGACGGCCTGCCGTGGCTGGTTCCGTTCGCGGTGGCCGCGCGCCCCGAGGAATCGGAGCGCGACCGGCCCGCACCGGACCACGCGCTGCGGGACGACAGGCCGTGGACCGGCGCGCCGTCGTCCGACAACGGCTACGCCACCTGGCGAAGCGCGAAGTGGGCCGAGGGGAACGGGAAACCGGTGGAGGACGAGCAACCGCTGATGTGCGGCGGCCCGACGCTGAGCCCGGAGGAAGCGGCCGCCATGCGGGCCGAGAAGCAGGCCCAGGCCGAAGCGGAGGCCGCGGCTGCGGAGGCCGAGGAGGAGGACGAGAAGAAGGAGCGGTCCAGGGCAGACCTGCTCGTGAGGGATAACTCTGCCTGGGGCGCAGGACCGGCCACGCCACCCTCCGGAGTGATCGGATAGGGGAGATTCCGCACTCGCCGACCGCAAATGAGGCACACCCATGAGCACCATCACGGTGAAGCGCCCGCCACGGGTCGCCGGGCCGGAGATGCCCGAAGGCGAGGTCGAGCTGCAGGAGCCGCCGGTGATGGCGGAGCCCGCGGCGCTCGACTTCCGCTCGGCGGCCATGTACCTGCCGATGGGCATCGGCTCGGCGGCGATGGTCATGATGTTCGCGTCGTCCAGCAGGTCGCCCGCGATGTACATGATGGGCGGCATCATGGGCGTGGGCATGCTGATCATGGGCCTGAGCCAGATCGGGCGTGCCGGCGCGGAGCGCAAGATCAAGATGCGTTCCGAGCGTCGCGACTTCCTGCGCTACATCGCGCAACTGCGCGAGAAGGCGCGGGAAGCCGCGGATCAGCAGCGGCGTGCGGTCGTGTGGAACCATCCCGAGCCGTCCTGGCTCTGGTCGGTGGCGAGCGGGCCGAGGCTGTGGGAACGCCGCGCGAACGACACCGACTTCGGCCGGGCCCGGATCGGGTTGGGCACCCTGGCCGCGGCGGTGGAGTACACGGCGCCGTCGACGAAGCCGATCGAGGACCTCGAACCGCTCGCCGCGGTCTCGCTGCGCCGCTTCCGGGAGGCGTACCGGACGGTGTCGGGCATTCCCATCTCGGTCGGCCTGCGCAGTTTCACCAGCGTGGAGTTCGCCGGTTCCCAGGAATCGGCGGTCGGTCTGGCCCGCGCCATCCTCGGCCAGCTGGTCACCTTCCACTCGCCGGACGAGCTCCGGGTGGCCGTGCTGACCGACGAGACCGGGCAGCCGGAGTGGGACTGGATCAAGTGGTTGCCGCACAACGCGCACCCGGCGATGCAGGATCCGGCGGGCCCGCTGCGGCTGTTCGCCTGCGACCACGACGAGCTGCTGGACGTGCTCGGTCCCGACATCACCGACCGGCCCGACCACGATCCGGGTAGCCGGCCGGGCGTCGTCGAGCCGTTCATCGTCGTGGTGGCGCACCAGGCGGAAATCCCCGAGTCGTCCCGGCTGCTCGACGGCGGACTCCGCAACGTGGTGCTGCTGGACCTCACCGGCAAGATGCCGGGCGGGCCGAAAGTGCTCCGCCTGACGGCGGAAGGCGACGCGGTGGAGTTCCCGGCGGGGGATGCCACTGGATCCGCGCAGCGCGACGAGCTGAGCCTGGCGCAGATCGAGTCGCTGGCCAGGCTGCTCGCGCCGAAGCGGACGAGCGGCTCGGTCGACGTCGCCGACCAGCCGCTGGAGAGCGACTTCGAGCTCACCAGCCTGCTGGGCATCCGCGACCCGCGCACGTTCGACGTGCCCGCGCTGTGGCGGTCCCGCGCCGCGCAGCGGGCCCGCCTCCAGGTGCCCATCGGCGTCACCGAGGACGGCGAGGTCGTCGACCTCGACCTGAAGGAACCCGCCCAGGGCGGGATGGGGCCGCACGGCATGCTGATCGGCGCCACCGGTTCCGGCAAGAGCGAGCTGCTGCGCACCCTCGTGACCGGCCTCGCCGCGACCCACTCGTCCGAGATCCTGAACCTGGTGCTGGTCGACTTCAAGGGCGGCGCGACGTTCCTCGGGATGGACCGCCTGCCGCACACCTCGGCGATGATCACCAACCTCGCCGACGAGCTGCCGCTGGTCGACCGGATGCAGGACGCGCTCAACGGAGAGCTCGTGCGGCGGCAGGAACTGCTGCGGGCGAGCGGTTTCTCCTCTTCGTTCGAGTACGAGAAGGCCCGTGGGGGCGGCGCGCAGCTGGTGCCGTTCCCGGACCTGCTGATCGTCGTCGACGAGTTCTCCGAGCTGCTGGCCAACAAGTCCGAGTTCATGGACCTGTTCGTGTCCATCGGGCGGCTCGGCCGAAGCCTCGGGGTGCACCTGCTGCTCGCGTCGCAGCGCCTCGAAGAAGGCCGGATCCACCGCGTCGAAGGGCACCTGTCGTACCGGATCGCGCTGCGCACCTTCTCCTCGATGGAGTCGCGGGCGGTCATCGGCGCGGCGAAGGCGTACGAGCTGCCGTCCGATCCGGGCAACGGCTACCTGAAGATCGACACCACGACGCTGGTCCGCTTCAAGGGCGCGTACGTCTCCGGGCCGTGCCCGCCGAGCGACGGCCCGGCCGCCGCCCCGGAGAACCGGGCGTTCTCCGAGGTCGTCTCGTTCCGCACCCAGCCGTACCCGAGCCTGCACGCGCTGCGGCCCGCCGAGGATGAACCGGAGTCCGCCGAGGAGCCGGCGGAGCAGCCCGCGGCGGAGTCCAATGAGGACGTTCCCTCGCTGGTCGACGTCATCATCGGGCGCTTGGCGGGCAGCGGCCCGCCGGCCCGCCAGGTCTGGTTGCCGCCGCTGTCCGAGGCGCCGAGCTTGGACACGCTGCTGCCGACCGTGGTGCCGGACCCCGCCCGAGGGATGACCGTCGACGACCCCGGCAGCCGGGGTGTGCTGCGGGTCCCGGTCGGCGTCGTCGACCGGCCCTTCGAGCAGCTGCGGGACCTGCTGGTCGCCGACCTCGGCGGGGCCGACGGGCACGTCGGCGTCGCCGGCGCGCCGCAGAGCGGGAAGTCGACGCTGCTGCGGACCCTCGTGCTGGGGCTCGCGCTGACCAACACGCCGGAAGAGGTCCAGTTCTACTGCCTGGACTTCGGCGGCGGCGGGATCATGTCGGTGTCCGGCCTGCCGCACGTCGGCTCGGTGGCGACCAGGATGGAGCACGACCGGGTGGTGCGAACCATCGCGGAGCTGACCCAGCTGCTGGAACGCCGCGAGGCTCTGTTCGCCGAGCACGGGTTCGAGTCGATCTCGGCGTACCTGCGGGCCCGCGCGCGGGGCGAGATCGACGACCCGTTCGGTCACGTCTTCCTCGTCGTGGACGGCTGGTTCACGGTCAAGCAGGACTTCGCCGACGTGGAGACGAAGATCGGCGAACTGGCCTCCCGGGGGCTTTCCTTCGGCATCCACGTGGTGCTCAGCGCCACCCGCTGGTCGGAGATCCGCCCGTGGCTGCGCGACCTGCTGGGCACCAAGTTCGAGCTGCGGCTGGGCGACTCGATGGAATCCGAGGTCGGTTCCCGCAAGGCGGCCACCGTGCCGAACCAGGCGGGGCGCGGGATGACGGCGAAGGGATTCCACTTCATCTCGGCGTTGCCGCGCCTGGACGGCACTTCCGGGGCCGACGACCTGGCCGACGCGACCAAGGGTGTCGCGGAGGAGATGCGGGCGTTCTGGCCCGGCCGCGGCGCGCCGCCGGTGCGGATGCTGCCGACCCACCTGCCCGCGGCGGAACTCCCGGCGCCGGAACGGGAATTCCGGATGTGCCTCGGCTACGACGAGCAGCGGCTGGAACCGGTGTGGCACGACTTCTTCGTCCACCCGCACCTGATGGTCTTCGGCGACAGCGCGACCGGCAAGACCAACCTGCTGCGCCTGGCGCTGCGCTCGATCCGGCAGCGTTACGGCCCGGACGAGGCCAAGATCGTGCTGGGCGACGTGCGCCGGGACCTCGACCAGGAGGTGCCCGCCGAGTACGGCGTCGGCTTCGGCTTCAGCTCCGACACGCTCTTCCAGCTCGCCGAGCAGGCGCTCGGGTCGATGACCAAGCGGGTGCCCGGCCAGGACATCTCCTCGGAGCGGCTGCGCAAGCGCGACTGGTGGGAGGGCCCGGAGCTGTTCCTGGTCGTGGACGACTACGAACTGCTCGGCCGGGGCGGCGTCAGCTCGGCGCTGGAACCGCTGCTGCCGATGATCCCGCAGGGCGTCCACATCGGACTTCACCTGATCATCGCCCGGAGCACCTCGGGCGCGATGCGCTCGATGATTGACCCGGTGCTGCGCAGGCTCTGGGAGCTCGGCACGCCCGGCGTGCTGCTGTCCTACCCCAAGGAAGAGGGGAAGTTCCTCGGCGAGGCCGCGCCGCGCAAGCTGCCGCCGGGGCGCGCCCAACTGGTCACCCGCCGGGGCGTCGGCCTCATCCAGACCGGTCTCGTGACCGCCGATTCCACCACCACCGCCTCACCGGCCGGCTTGTAGGGGACCGCAGTGGGATTCCCCTCCGCGCGTGACGACCGCCGCGCGAGCCGAGTCGACGAAAGCTTTCATCCCAGGAGGAATGGCTCATGACCAGAGCTGCCGAGCTCTGCAGGATCACGGTGTTCGGGCCTGACGGCAAGGCCGATCTCGCCGTGCCCGTCTCGACCACCGTGGCCGATCTCCTGCCGGTGCTGCTCAGCCACACCCGGAAGCAGCCGCAGGGCGGCGAGCAGGGCTCCTGGGTGTTGCAGCGGATCGGCGGGGTACCGCTGGACCAGTCGGGCACCCCGGAGACGCTGGACTGGCTGGAGGGCGAACAGCTGCACCTGCGCCCGGCCGACGATCCGCTGCCCGAGCTCGACTTCGACGACCTGGCCGACGGCATCGCGACCTCCGTCGGGCAGCGCAAGGACCGCTGGAAGCACGCCCACGGCCGCGTCCTGTTCACCACCCTGTCGGCCGCGGTGGCTGTGGTGATCGGGCTGGTCCTGCTCGGTCCGGGACCGACGGAGCTGCACGCCGGCTTCGCGCTCGGGCTGGGCGTGGTCTTCGTGGCCGCCGCCGCGCCGGTCGCCAAGAAGCTGGACGACCTCGGGCTGACCAGGCTGACCGGGCTGGTGGGCTGCGCGTTCGCGGGACTAGCCGGGCTGATCGCGGCCGACGGAGTGCCGGACGCAGCGGCACTGACGCCCTCGGGAATCGTGGTCGGCGCGGCGGGAGCCGCCGTCGGCGCAGCCATCCTGCTGGTGCTGCGGCGGTTCGTCGCCGACGGAATCCCGTACGCGCCGTTCATCACGATGCTGCTGGTGGCGGCGGCGGTGATCGGCGGCGTCTGGCTGGGCGCGGGATTCGGCCTGGCGGTCGGCCAGGTCGCCGGGGTGCTGGCCACCGTGCTGTTCGGCGTGGTCGTCTTCGTGCCGAAGCTGACCATCCGGGCCGCTTACCTGCGCGGGCCGCAGCTGCCGCGCAACGCCGACGACCTCCAGCAGGACATCGACCCCGCGCCCGCCGACGACGTGTTCGCCAGGACGGCGGCGGCGGACCGGTACATCAGCGTGGCGATGGTCGTCGCCGCCACCGTCTTCGTCGGGGCGTTCCCGTTCATCCTGGCCGAGCCGGGCTGGATCTCGTGGGCCATGGTGAGCCTGCTGGCCTGCGCGGTGCTGCTGCGCTCCCGCAACTTCCTCGGTGCCTGGCAACGGGTTTCGCTCGCCGCGGCGGGCACGTTCGGCCTGGGCCTGGTGGTCCTCTACTTCGCGCAGGAGTTCTCGCCGGGGTGGCGCACCGTCCTGCTGCTCGGACTGCTCCTGGTGCTGTTCGCCTTGGTCAAGGCCGCCCTGCGGCCCGAGACGCGGCGGATGCTGCCGATCTGGGGCCACCTGGCGAACATCTTCGACACCTGCACCGCGCTCGCGGTGGTTCCGCTGCTGCTCCAGCTGCTCGGCGTGTACGCCTGGGCGCGCGGACTGGCCGGGTGAGGGGCGCACCATGCAGACCCAGCGAGACCACGTGCACGCCTACCAGTTCCTGATGGGCCGGATGAGTTCCGCCCTGGTGCTCGGCGATCCCGCCAGCGCCGAGGTGCCCGCCCGGCGAGCCGCGGTCGGCATCTACATCGGACTGGTGCTCGCGTTGCTGATCGCCGTCGGCTTCGGCATCTTCGGCTGGCTCGTCCCCGGCGGCAACAACTCCTGGAAGGCGCAGGGCGCGATCGTCGTCGAGAAGGAGACCGGCACCCGCTACGTCAACGTGGGCGGCGTGCTGCACCCGACGCTGAACTACGCCTCGGCGAAGCTGCTGCAGGGACCCAACGCAGGCGCCAAGGTGACGTTGCTTTCCCAGGCGTCCTTGGCGGACGCGCCGCGCGGCGCGCCGCTGGGCATCCCGAACGCGCCGCAGATCTTGCCGTCGGTGCAGGATCTGGTCGGTGCGCACTGGCTGACCTGCCTGCCGGGCTCGGCCGGCGCTGTCGCGCCCGGCTCGCCGGAACTGACCCTGAACTTCGATCCCGGCGCTCCCGCCGCGCCGCTGCCGCCGGACCGGTACGTGCTCGTGCAGTCGCCGGAGGGCACGCAGTACGTGCTCTGGGGCGGCGCGAAGCACCAGGTGGCCGAGCCGACCGTGCCGATCGCGTTGGGCATGGCGGCCGCGCGGCCCGTACCGGCGCCGCAGCCGTGGCTCGATGCGCTGCCAGACGGTCCGGTGCTCGCGTCGGCCCAGATCGACGGCAGCGGCACCTCGGGGCCCTCCATCGGCGGCAAGGCGTACCGGGTGGGCCAGCTCTTCGAGCAGCGCTCCGCGAACGGCGACGTGCAGACGTTCGTGCTTCGCCGCGAGGGCCTGGCGCCGATCAGCCGGACCGAGTTCATGCTGCTGGAAGTCGCTCCCGGCACACCGGAACCGGCCCGGATCGACCCGGCGGCCGTCGCCTCGGCGCCGCGCTCGGCAGACCGGTCGCTCCTCGGGAGGCTCCCCGACCTCAGCGGCGCTCGGTGGCAGGACCACGGCCCGGCCGCGATCTGCCTCCGGCAGGCTCCCGTCGGACCGCGGATCGCCAGCGAGGTGGTCTTCGCGGAGCCGGTCGCCGCCGCGGGCGGTGTCCACATGCGACCGGGAACCGGCGTGGTGGTGGCGGCGCTGCCGATCCCGCCCGGCCGGCGCGTTCCCGACCGCTACCTCATCACCGGCGACAGCAAGTACCTGCTGCCGGACGACGACTCGATGCGGGCGCTGGGTTACGCCGGGGTGCCGGTGCGGCCCATCTCAAACGATCTGCTCGCCACCGTGCCGAGCGGCCCGGCGTTGAGCCAGGCCGCGGTCGGCGCGACCAGGAAGGGATGAAAGTGATGGCCGCACGGTCCTCGTTGTCCCCGCTGAACCGGCGTCGCCGCGGCGTGCCGGAGCTCGCGCTCGCCAGGCACACTGTCGGCAACGTGCTCGTGGTGTGCCCGGAGAAGAGGATGACCCCGGAGGCGCAGGCGCTGGCCATGTCCGTGGCCCCCGACGATGAGCACGAGATGGTGGTCGTCGACCTTCCCGTCGGCGTCCCGGTCTCGGCCTGGGATTCCGTCGCCGAGCTGCTGCCGCGGCGGCGCCGCGGGGTCCGGCTCATCCTCGGCGGCCGCCCCCGGGAGGCCACCGCCCTGACCGGCCAGTGGTTGTCGGAGCGCATCGGGCGCACCGTGGTGGCTCCGGACGGGGCGATCTTCCCGGGCGTGGGCGGGACGTTGTTCGTCCATTCCGGCAAGGGCAGCGGCTGGGTTCGGTTCCGGCCGGGCCGGCCGCCGGAGTGGGAGGCGAAGCGCTTTCCCCGGCCCTCCTGGGATTCCGGCGCCACCGACCCCCTGCCCACCAGCGCCGTCGGCATGGCGGACCCGATCCCGGGCGGGGTGTGGATCCACGCCGTCGCCCGCGACACCGAGTCGGGCGAGCACTGGTCGCGGCTGGTGAGCAGCATGCCCTGCCAACCGGACGTGCTCACCGTCGTGCTCGGTTGCCCGGGCACGCCGCCGCTTTCGCTCGACGACGTGAGCCGGTTCTGGCGGCAGCTCGACGGCCAGATCCGGGAGAAGGTCCGCTTCGTGCAGTACGGCCCCGTCCGGCTGCCGCAGGGCGGCACGCTCGGGCAGGCGCTCGCGGACCTGCTCGAAAGCCGGGTCGTCTGCTACACGGGAATGCCGGTCGGCTCGACGACGACCCCGGACATCTACACGGTGTGCGCGGACGGCGGGCTCGGCTGGCACGCCTTCGCCCGCGAGGTCGGGTACCTGCCGAGGACGGACCCGGCGTTCCGGGAGACCCCCGCGCTGCTGTCGCACCGCATCCCGGTCAGCGGGGTGGAACAGGTCGCACCGGCGGTCTACTGGTACACGCCCGACGCGGTGCTGGAGGTCGTGCAGTCCGGCTTGTGGGTGCGCCCGCCGGAGGGCGCGCAGAACGCGGCGGCGGTGCGAGCCGAGCCGCCACGCGCCGACGTCAACATCCTGGCCTTCGACGCCACCGACGAGAAGCGCGCCGAGCGCATGCGGCTGCTCGCCCAGGACGTGCTGGCCCGGCTGGACCCCGCCACCCGGGTGCGGTGCCGGCTCGTGCCGGCCTCGGAAGTGGGCCGGGCGGAGGTCCGCATTGCCGGTCCCGCGCAGGGCGAGCTGGTCGCCGAGGCAGAGCAGCCGTCCGGGCGGACGCCGGGCAACTCGTCGGTGACCGACACCGTGCAGCTGCCCGTGGTGCTGGACCCGGTGCGCGCCGACACCGGCGGGCCCGCGGTCGTCGCGAGCCCGGTCGCTGAAATCCCGGTTGCGGGAACCCCGGTCGCCGAAATCCCGGTCGCCGAAATCCCGGTCGATGCCGGGATTTCCCTCGACACCGGGTCGCCGGTCGACGACGTCGCCGTTGCCGAGGTCCCGCCCGCACCCGCCGCGTCAGCGGCCGGTGCCGAGGCGCCGCCCGCACCCGTACCCGCAGCGCCCGCGACCGAGCCGCGGCCCGAAACCGGCCCGGCTTCGGCGATGGCGATCCGCCTGGAGAGCTCGCCGGTTCCCACCGTCGGCGAACCGCCCGCGCCACGGCCGGCCGTCACCGCGCCGTCGGCGCCGGAGCCGCCCGCGCCGAGCGCCACCCCCGCGCCGAGCGCCACCCCCGCTCCGGAACCGGAACCGGAACCGGCCAAGGCAGAAGGCGGCCGCGCGGAAGCACCGGAGGAGCCCGCCGAACCGCGACTCCAGCCCACTCCGAAACCCGCGGCGTCGGCGCTGGTGGCCGACCACGGCCTCACCGAGGAGCGCGCCTGGTTGCGCCGGACGTTGAGCCGCGATTTCGACACCATGTCGCACTCGACCTCCCGGATCCTCTCGGAACACCCCGGTTTCCAGGGCTCCGACGGCCGGTCGTCCGCCGACGTGCTGACCGATGCCGTCGCCGTCCGGCTGCACCTCTCGGAGCGCGGCGAGGCGATCGACCGGGCCCTGCGGACGGGCGAGAACGGGCCGCACGTGCCCTTCGCCCGCTGCGTGGTCTCCGGGCTGACCCGGCTGCCGTCGCACCGGGGCGCGACCACGTTCACGGCGTCGCCGACCCCGCAGCAGTGGCAGCTCTACGAGCAGCGGCGGCTGGTGACCGACTGGAGCTTCATCCACGCGCTGACCGAGCCCAGCCCGGACCAGCAGGGCGAGGTCGACGTGCTGGTGTGGTCGATGACGGCCCGCCGCACGAAGCTCCTCGAACCGGGCGGCGCCGACGAGGTCGACAACCGCGTCGTCTTCGTGCCCGGCACCAGCTTCAAGATCCTGGAACTGGCGGAGTCGGGAGCCGACGGCACGCGAGGCCGGATCCTCCTCCGCGAACTGGCGGAGTCCGAAGTGGACGAATCTGGACGGGTGGCCGCGCGGGAGTCGCTGGACGAGCTGGCGATCACGTCCCTGCGGCGCTGCGTCGAACGCTGGTCGGCGGCCCAGCCCCGAGGCGTGGTGGGGGAGTCCGCCACCCGCCGGTTCGGCTGGATGCCGGGGCTGGTGCAGCGGGGATGACAGGGGAGAACGGCGATTTCGCGGGGAAGCATCGAGGGCGGCGGAGAGAGGATGACGGGCGATGAACCGTGAACTGCTGGTGGTGGGCGGAGATCGGGCGGGGGCGCACCCCACGATCGCCTCGGCCCTCGCGGCGGCCCCCGACGGGGCGATGATCAGCGTCCGCGCCGGCCGGTACGAGGAGAACCTCGTCGTGAACCGGATGGTCAGCATCGCGGCCGAGGACGGCGACGGCACGGTGGAGGTGCACGCCGCAGAGGGCAGCGCGCTGGTGGTCGACGCCGGCGGCGTCCAGCTCCGGGGCCTGCGGCTGGCCTGCGATGACGCCACCGTCGCGGCGGTGGACGTGCGGCACGGCGAGGTCGCCCTCGACGGCTGCTGGGTGGCGGGCTCGTCGTGGGCGGCCTTGCTGACCAGGGGAACGGGATCGCTGGCCATGCGCGGGTGCGAGGTGACCAACACCGGCGGCGCCGGGATCGTGATCACCTCCTCGTCGCCGAGCACCGTGGAGGACACGGTCGTGGCCGACGTGGCCTCGTCGGCCGCCGTCGTCGGCGAGGACGGTTCCCTGACGCTGCGCCGGATCGTGATCCAGCGGCCGGTCGGCAACGGCATCTGCGTGAACGGGCGCGGCCGGTGCGTCATCGGCCAGGGCGTGATCACCGCCGCCGCGAAGCCCGCGATCGTCGTGGAGCAGGAGGGCAGCCTCGACGTCAGCGACCTGACCGTGCAGGACGGCGAGAACGTCGATCTCTACTTCACCGGCGGCTCCTCGATCACGATCGCCGAGTCCACGTTCTCCGGCGCCGCGGTGCAGGCCGCGCACATCTCGGGCACCGCGCGGCCGGTGCTGCGCGGCTGCACCTTCACCGGCGCCGGGCGCAACGCGGTGCAGGTGACGGGGCAGGCGGCGGCCAGGCTCATCGAGTGCGTCCTGGCGGACTCCCCGGTGGGGCTCATCGTGGACGGCGAAGCGTCGCCCAGGTTCGAGAAGACCTCCGTGCGCGGGACGACCGAGGCGATCGCGCAGCTGTCCACGGCCGCGTCGGTGCACTTCTCCGGTTTCCGGGCCAACGCGACCGAAGGCGCCGGCCTGCTGGTCGACGGCGGCGTGGTCGAGTTCGACTACGCCTCGATCGAGACCGGCGCCGCCACGGCGGTGGAGCTTTCGGGGACGGCGAAGGCGAAGCTCACCGACGTCACGATCAGCACCGGCGCCGAATCAGCCGTCGCGCTCACCGGCAACGCGCGCGCGGAGCTGACCTCGTCGATGCTGCGCGGCGGCGGGCTGGCGGTCGGTTCCGCCGAGGTCGCGATGCGGGACACCGAGATCGTCGACGTGTCCTCCGACGGCGTCCGGGTCGACCGGGGCGGATCGATCATCGGCACCCGCTGCCGGATTCGCGGGGCGAGCGGGCACGGCATCCGCGTCGCCGACGGCGCCCGCGCGGAGCTGGCAGAGTGTGAACTGCTCGACAGCGGCGGGAACGGCGCGCACCTGGAGACCACCGAACCGGTGCGGTTGAGCCAATGCGTGGTGAAGAACAGCGGCGGCATGGCGATCCGGCGGCCGTCGGACGACCGCCAGGTCGTGGTGGAGAACCTGGTGACCCAGTCCGCGAGCAGCACGCCGCGGCCGACGGGGAACGACGGGCCGCAGCCGGAACCCGACGCCGCCGGGCAGGGCGATGCAAGCCTTCGCGAGGCGGGCGGCGCGGTGCTCGACGGCCCGCTCGCCGAGCTCGACTCGCTCATCGGCCTGGAAGGCGTCAAGCAGGAAGTGCGCGGGCTGATCAACCTGATCCGGATGTCGCAGGTGCGGCAGGAGATGGGCCTGCCGATGCCGCCGATGAGCCGGCACCTGGTGTTCGCCGGGCCGCCCGGCACCGGTAAGACGACGGTCGCGCGGCTCTACGGCGCGGTGCTCGGCGAGCTCGGCATCCTCTCCAGCGGCCACATGATCGAGGCCGCCCGCGCGGACCTCGTCGGGCAGTACATCGGATCCACCGCCATCAAGACGACCGAGCTGGTGACCAAGGCGATCGGCGGGGTGCTGTTCATCGACGAGGCGTACACCCTGACCGCCAGCACCGGCGGCGTCGGCCCGGACTTCGGCCAGGAAGCCGTGGACGCGCTGATGAAGATGATGGAGGACCACCGCGACGAGCTGGTGGTGATCGTCGCCGGCTACTCCGAGCTGATGGAGAAGTTCCTCCAGTCCAACCCCGGTCTGGCCTCCCGGTTCACCCGGACCATCGAGTTCCCGAACTACAGCGTCGAAGAACTGGTCACGATCACGACCAACCTCTGCCGCAAGCACTACTACGAGCTCACCGACGACGCGGTGGAGGAGCTGACCGAGTACTTCACCCGGGTGCCCAAGGGCGAGACCTTCGGCAACGGCCGCGTCGCCCGCAAGCTCTTCGAGTCGATGATCAGCACCCAGGCATCCCGGCTCGCCCAGAGCCCGCCCGCCAGGGACACCGACTTCAGCCGGCTGACGGCGGCGGACATCGCCCCGCAGAGCGCGATGCTGGAACAACTGCCGGCCGAGGAGACGGCGTCCCCCGACGCCGCCACCGATCCCACCGAGGCGGTGCGGGCCAGCCGGGCGTGGCGGCGGATGTCCGACCTGATCGGGCTCGAAGGTCCGCGCCAGTCGGTCGCCGCGTTGCTCGTTTCGCTGTGCGAGCGCCGGAATCACCGCCGGGCCATCGGGCAGCACGGCAACGCGGTGCTGACCGGACCGCGGGGCAGCGGCAGGCGGGAACTCGCCCGGCTCTACGCCCAGGGGCTCGCCGAGCTGGGGCTGGTCGGCATCGGCCAGGTGGTGCGCGCCTCGCTCACCGAGGACCTGCGCCCGGGGTGGCCGGGACAGGCGGAAACCTTGGTGCACAGGGCGTTCCAGGACGCGCAGGGCGGACTCCTCGTGGTGGACGTCGACGCGGACGGCGAGCCCCAGCCGGAGGAGGCGGAGGCGTTGCTGGTCGCGTTGCGCTATCACGCCGCCGATCCGGTGGTGGTGCTGACCGGCACCCGCCCCGGTGTGGAGCGCCTGCTCGGGCGCGTGCCGCAGCTGCGGGACTCCTTCGGGGAATGGTGGGAGATCGACGCGTACTCGGCGGCGGACCTGGCCGCCATCGCCGTCCGGCAGCTGCGCGAGCGCGGCCACGAGGTGCCCGACGACGTGCGCGCCGCGATGCGCGCGCACATCGAGGCGTCCGGGGCGACCACGGTGCACGGCGTCCACCAGCTCACCCGGCACCTGGCCAGGATGGCGGCTTCGCGCACGCTGGCCGCCGCCGACCTGGCGGGCCTGGCGCGGGTCGTGCCCGCGGTCGGTGGGCTGACCTCGGTCGGCTGAGGTGGCGGTCCGGGCAGACCTCGTGCCCGGAGGACTCCTGGTCGGCCCGCGTCGACCAGGAGCGGCTTCTCTTGTCGTTGACTTGATTCGGAAAGCTTTCAGGAGGCTCGAATGTCCGGAGTGGATCGTCGCAACGTGGAGATGTTGCGGGAGGAGTACGAGCGCCAGGTCACCAGCCTCGCCGAGTCGCAGCGGCGGCTAAGCGAGGCCTCGGCGACCGCGGTGTCCCCGCGCCGCGAGCTGTCGGTCACGGTCGGCCCGCAGGGCGTGATCACCGAGCTGAAGTTCCTGTCCAGCGCGTACCGCCGGCTGGCGAAGAACGAGTTGTCGGAGCTGGTGACCAGCACGATCTCCGACGCCCGGGCCAAGCTGAACGACCAGCTCGCGGAGATCATGACGCCGATGATGCCGCCCGGGCTGGACGTGAAAGCCATGCTGAACGGGGAGATCAGCGCCGAGAAGCTGGCCCCCGACGAGTCCCAGCTGCCGCCCCTGCTCAGGGAGCGACTCAACCGGCGCTGAGATCTGGCCGCCGCGCTTTCGCGGCCGTGCACGGGTTTTGCGGTTTGTGCGCCCCGGAGAAGCGGTATCGGGGCCGGATTCGACTACGGGCGTGAGCGGAGGAATGAGGACCATGAACCAGTTCTGGGTGGATCCGGAGAACCTGAGCAAGAGCGGTCAGGGTTACGGAGAGGTGCAGGCGAGGTTGCTGGCGCTCCGGCAACGGGCCGCTTCGCTCGGCGCCCGGTACCAGGCGAGCTTCGGCGACGATGACGAGGGCCGGGAGTTCTTCCAGAACTTCGAAGACGGCCAGCGGGTGTTCCTCAACGGAGTCGAACAGCAGGCCAAATCGTTGCGCTACATCAGCGACGGCCTGCACGAGAACGGGAAGATGTACGGCGGGTCGCGGGACGAGGCCGATCAGCTGTCGCACAAGTTCAAGACCGCGGGCGAGAACGGTTCCGGCGATTCCCAGAAGTCGACGGGCCATAACGTTCCCGTGCAGAAGGACGTTCCGCTGCAGGGATCGACCTCCAATGTGCCGGTGAAGTCGACGGGTCATAACGTTCCTGCGCAGAAGGTCCCGCTGGAGGGGTCGACGGCGAACGTACCTGTGAAGTCGACGGGCCAGAAGGTCCCGCTGGAGGGATCGACGGCGAACGTGCCCGTGAAGTCGACGGGTCACAACGTTCCTGCCCAGGAGGTCCCGTTGGAGAAGACGACCGCGCATGTACCCGCGAAGTTCTTGCCGTCGCTCCCGGCGGACCGAGGTGTTGAGCCGACGATGCCTGGGGATGAACCGAAGTTCGTGAAGTCGCAGCAGTTCGTTCCCGATGGCGGACACGGGTTCGACGGCCGCGAGCCCGAAGAGTTGGAGGGTGGGCCCCGGAAATGATCTCCGCGATGCGGCTGCGCGCCCTGCGGGAGAGCGAGCGGCCCATGGTGCACGGCCACCCGTTGGGCGAGGGGCGGCGCATCGTCAGCGCCACCGAACTGTCGAGCGGGGCGGTGCGGATCGGCGTCGACGGCTACTCCGACATCACGCCGCTGAACGGCCGCGATCTGACGCTCGACGACCCGTTTCGACGGGCAGGTCTTCATGGTATTCCCGCGGGACGGGGAGCCGGGTTTCTTCCGCTTCCGTAAGTAGCCGAGCGGCCTGGGTGTGGGTGGCGCGGCCGGCGGTATGAGTCCGAATCGGATGGTGTGGTGAGCGATGGGTGAGATCCAGATTCCCCAGGATGGTGTCTGGGCGCCTATTTACTATTCGCTAACTGCGCTGATCGAGAAGCCGCCGTTGGTGATCTCGAACGATATGTACGCGTTGGCCCGTGAGATGCGGGAGAACGCGGACGCTGACGTGAACACCACGAGCAATGTTAGTTCGTTGTCGTCTGGTGTGCGGGCGAATCTTGAGGGTGAGACCGCGGACGCGTTCGGTGATCATGTTCGGGGGTTGACCGATCCGGTTCAGGCGCGTGCGGCGGCGTTGCGGTACGCGGCGGACATGGTGGACGAGTTCGGGTTGAACGGGGAGGAGTCCGAGTACGACATCCTCATCGGCCTGGCGTTTTTCGCGTCCACGATCCTCGGGCTTTATCTGAGCGGGTTTTTCGAGGCGATCCCGGCATGGATCGCGGCTGGGCGTCGGCATATCTCCCAGATCATCGCGACAGCCAAGCAACAGGCCACGACGCTCTCCGGGCAGTTGCGGATGGCGTGGGAGCCCGTTCAGGAGTTCGGTGAGGAGTTCTTCCAGGCATTCTTGCCCCAGGGGATCACGACGGCGAACGGTAACCGCAAGAACGGCTGGGACGTGAAGGGCATGGCGCTGGAGGGCGCCGTGGGGGCCGATGCCGCGGTCAACGCTATGATCTTGCACCGTCTCGCGAAGCTGAACAGGCACACGGACGATTTCGTGCGTAAGCCGATCGGGACGGGGCAGCTTGATGCGGCTGCGGAGGTGCCGGCCGAGGGGATGGTCATCACGCTCGTCGGCGGCAATTTCGACCCGTTCCAGACCTATATCTCGAGTGTCACGATGGGCACGATCGAGAAGGACGCGCAGATCAGGTCGCGTGAGTGGCGGAACAACCGGAACACCAACAACTCGCCGACCGGAGGCCCGAACCAGTCGCCCCCGCCGTCCTACAACCCGGACGGCAAGGGCCTGCCCGGCGGCGAGGACACTCCCGGTGGAGGGTCGGATTCGAAGGTGCCGCCGGTCGGGTCGGACACGAAGGTGCCGCCGGTCGGATCGGATTCGAAGGCCCCGCCGCCGGTCGGGGCGGATTCCAAGGTGCCGCCCGTTGGGTCGGACTCAAAGACGCCTGCGGATTCCCCAGCCGGGAAGCCTTCCGACGTCCCGCCGCCCCCGTACTCGCCGCGTGGTGAGGCGCCACCGTCCAACGAGGTGTGGGGGAACGAACAGCCCCCGCCCGCATACC
>NZ_SMKW01000128.1 GCF_004348985.1 Saccharopolyspora elongata
CTCGGCGAGGACGGCATGCCCGGCACGCTGAACACCGAACGCGCCATCACCGCCCAGAACGCACGCAGGATCGCCTGCGACGCCGAAATCCTGCCCATCGTCCTTGGTGGCGACAGTCTCCCACTGGCCGTGGGCAGAGCGAAACGCACCGCGCCCATTCACATTCGCGCCGCGTTGCTTCGGCGCGATGGGGTGTGTGCCTTCCCCGGGTGCGACCGCCCGCCGGGGACGCCTGAAGCGCACCACGTTCAGCATTGGGTCGACGGCGGACGAACCGACTTGGACAACATGGTCATGCTCTGCGGTCACCACCACCGGACGCTTCACAACCAGCGGTGGGACATCACCATGCGCGACGGGCGACCCGAATTCATCCCACCGCCCACAGTGGACCCAAGGAGAACACCCAGGCCAGGCGGCAGAGCACTGCCCGCCCGGCACCGCGTGTACCTCCGGGAGCTCATCCCCGCACCACGGGGCCCGGCGGGCGAATCGTGACGCCCGGATGTGCGGCGTGGGGTCAGCCGACCGGTGTTGTGGGTTTTGCGGTTAGTTGTCTGCGGTGTTTGGTGAACAGCTTCGGGTTGTTCATCGCTAGGAATGCCGTCGTTTCGTTCGCTCGGTGGAACCGGGCTACGAAGCGGCGGTCGTCCGGTGCCCCGTCGACTATTTCCACTTCGTCCTTCGGGTTCGCGTGGCCCGCGAACTGGATTCGGACTCCGTACTGCTCCGACCAGAAGTACGGCACCGTCGTGAAGTTCCGAGCCGTGCGTCCCGCGAGGAGGTTGTGGATCGCCGTTGCCGGTTGTTCCAGCGCCGTTGTCCAGTGCTCGAACCGTTGCGCTCCGTTCGGCGTGCCGTAGCTGGCCACGTCGCCGACCGCCACCACGTTCGGCAGGTTTGTGACTCCGCCTGCGTCGCACTGCACGCCGTTCGACACCGTCACGCCCGAACCGTGCAGCCAGTCGGTGTTCGGGCGGGCTCCGATGCCGATCACCACCACATCGGTCGGGAGGACGGTGCCGTCCGTCAGCTCGACCGCCGTGACCCTGTGCTCCCCGTGCAGTCGTTCGACTCCTGCTCCGCAGAGCAGTTGTACGTCGTGGTCCGCGTGCAGGGCTGCGCACACCGCGCCCAGTTCCGGGCCCACGACGTGCGCGAGCGGGACTTCGAGCGCTTCCACCACCGTCACGCCAAGACCTAGCATTCGGCAGGTCGATGCCACTTCGGCGCCCACGAATCCGGCGCCGACGATCACCGCTCGCGCTCCCGGGCGCAGGTCGTCGCGCAGGGCTATCGCGTCGTCGAGGGTGCGCAGCGTGTGCACTCCTGGTGGCGTTGCGGGCAGCGTCCTCGGGGTTGCGCCGGTTGCGATCACCACCCCATCCGCCCGGCAGTGGGTGCCGTCGTCCAGCTCGATCGTGCCGTCCGCCGTCGACAGGGCGACCGCGCGTCGGCCCAGGCGCCAGGTCGCGTCCACTTCGGCGAGGTCCGGTTCGTCCGCCAGCGCGAGGTCGCTCGCTTCTTGCTTCCCCGCGAGGAAGTCCTTCGACAGCGGCGGTCGGTCGTACGGCCGGTGCGGTTCGTCTCCGATCAGCTCTATCCGGCCCTCGAAGCCCTGCGCGCGCAGTTCCTGCGCCGCTCGCCAGCCGGCCAGGGACGCACCGACGATCGCGACCGCCCTCATGCGACTTCCTGCGCTTCGGTCTCGATGTAGATCGTTCCGTCCGCGACCTGCACCGGGTACGTCCGCACCGGGCGCTTCGCCGGCAGACCGCACGGCAGGCCCGTGCGCAGGTCGAACGCCGCCGCGTGCAGCGGGCACTCGACCCGGCAGTCCTCCACCCAGCCCTCCGCCAGCGAGGCGTCCTGGTGGGTGCAGGTGTCGTCGATGGCGTAGAGGTCGCCTTCCACGTTGAACACCGCGATCGGGACGTGCGCCTCGATGCGGACGGACTCGCCGGGCGGCAGATCGGACACTCGGCAGGCTTCGAACATCTTGGACCTCCGTTGCGCTATCCAGAACACGGAGTGCGATGCGCAACAATGTGCGGCTTCGGTCCCGGGCTCGTCAAGGGGTTCGGTCGGCACATCGTGCGCGGCCTCCATTCGTGTTACACGGCCGAAAAACCCGTCTTGTGCTCTTGACGGCCCCCGGCGCTACCGGCGACGGTGTTGCTCTCATCGAAACTCGGCGCGCATAGCGCAACAAAATCCCTGCTGCTTCTTGAGCCGGTGACCCCGTGCTGCCGGCGTCGACGCACCCACCCAGGAGGCCTCATGGGCAACCAACCCCGCGTGGTCGTCATCGGAGCCGGAATCGTCGGCTGCTCGCTGGCCGACGAGCTCACCGAACGCGGCTGGACCGACGTCACCGTCCTCGAACAGGGCCTGCTGTTCGCCACCGGCGGCTCCACCTCGCACGCCCCCGGCCTGGTGTTCCAGGCCAACCCGTGCCGGACCATGACCCGGTTCGCGGCCTACACCGCCGCCAAGTACCGCAGTCTCGACCTCGACGGCGAATGGTGCTTCCGGCAGCTCGGCGGGCTCGAGGTCGCCGGTTCCGCGGCGCGCTGGGACGAGGTCGAGCGGCGGCACGGCTGGCTCACCTCGTGGGGCGTCGAAAGCCACCTGATCGGCCCCGATGAGTGCGCCGAGCTGCACCCGCTGGTCGATCCGGCGCGGATCCTCGGCGGGCTGCACATTCCCACCGACGGGCTGGCCAAGCCGGTGCGCGCCGCCGAAGCGCAGGCGCGGCGTGCGATGGCTCGGGGCGCGCGGTTCCTGCCCGGGCAGCGTGTCGTTTCCGTCGAGCGCAGCGGCGGACGGGTGACCGCCGTCGTCACCGAACAGGACCGGTTCCCCGCCGACGTCGTCATCTCCTGCGTCGGAATGTGGGGGCCTCGCATCGGTGCGCTGGTGGACCTCGACGTCCCGCTCGTGCCGATGGCGCACCAGTACGCCAAGACCGGGCCGGTCGCCGCCATCGCCGGGCGCAACGACGAGCGGACCGAGGCCGGGCTGCCGATCCTGCGGCACCAGGACGCCGACCTCTACTTCCGGGAGCACGTCGACCGCATCGGCATCGGCTACTACGGGCACCGCCCCCTGCCGATCGACGCCGCCGACATCCGCGCCCCCGGCCAGACCGGCGAGATGCCGTCGATCGAGCCGTTCACCGCCGCCGACTTCCGGCCCGGCTGGGAGGACGCCGTTTCGCTGCTGCCCGCGCTGGCCGGCACCGAGGTCGTCGAGGGGATCAACGGTCTGTTCTCCTTCACCCCGGACGGGATGCCGCTGCTCGGCGAGCATCCCGACCTGCGCGGGTTCTGGCTGGCCGAGGCCGTGTGGATCACGCACTCCGCCGGGGTCGCCCGGGCGATGGCGCAGTGGCTCGTAGACGGGCAGCCCGCGGAGTCCCTGCACTCGTGCGATCTCAACCGGTTCGAACCCGCGCAGCGCAGCCCCGAATACGTGCACGCGCGCAGTTGCCGCAGCTTCGTCGAGGTCTACGACATCCTGCACCCGCTCGAACCCGGGCAGGAGCCGCGGCCGATGCGGACGAGCCCGTTCTACGAGCGGCAGCAGGAGCTCGGCGCCGAGTTCCTCGAAGCCTCCGGATGGGAACGCCCGCATTGGTACGCGGCCAACGCCGGGCTGCCGGAGGTCGAGGAGGTGCCCGGTCGCGGGGACTGGGCCTCGCGGTTCTGGTCGCCGATCGCCGGGGCCGAGGCCCTGGTCACCCGCAAGCGCGTCGCGCTGTTCGACATGACGCCGCTCAAGCGACTGGAGGTGACCGGGCCCGGGGCGCTGGAATTCCTGCAGTGGCTGACCACCAACCAGCTCGCGAAGAAACCCGGTTCGGTCACCTACACCCTGTCCCTGGACGCCGCCGGCGGGGTGCGCAGCGACCTCACCGTGGCCCGGCTGTCCGAGCAGCGCTTCCAGGTCGGCGCCAACGGCAATCTCGACCTGGCCCGGATGCGGCGGCAGCTGCCCGACGACGGCCGGGTGCAGGTCCGGGACATCACCGGCGGGACCTGCTGCATCGGCGTGTGGGGCCCGCTCGCGCGCGCGCTCGTGCAGTCGCTGACCAGCACCGACTTCTCGCACGAGGGGTTCGGCTTCTTCAAGAACAAGCGCGCGTTCGTCGGCGGCGTCCCGGTGACCGCCATGCGCCTGTCCTACGTGGGCGAGCTCGGCTGGGAGCTGTACACCGACGCCGACCAGGGGCGCAGGCTCTGGGACGCGCTGTGGGACGCCGGGCAGCAGCACGGGATCATCGCCGCCGGTCGCAGCGCCTTCAACAGCCTGCGGCTGGAGAAGGGCTACCGGTCGTGGGGCGCGGACATGACCACCGAGCACGATCCGTTCGAGGCCGGCGTCGGGTTCGCCGTCCGGATGGACAAGGACTTCCTCGGCCGCGACGCGTTGCGGCGGCGCGAGGCCCGCCGCCGGCTGAGCCCGCTGCTGATCAAGGACCGGGAGACCGTGGTCATGGGGGCCGAGCCCGTTCATGCCGACGGCGCTCCGGTCGGCTACGTCACCAGCGCGGCCTACGGCTACAGCATCGGCGAGAGCATCGCGTACGCCTGGCTGCCCGGCTCGCTCGCCGTGCCCGGTAACGCCGTGGAGATCGAGTACTTCGGCGAGAAGGTGCCAGCGGTGGTCGCCGAGGAGCCGCTGTTCGACCCCGAGATGAAGCGTCTGCGCAGCTGAAAGGGACACCATGACGACCACGGACCAGGAGTCCAGCCTCATCTCCACGCTGCCCGGCCACTACTACACCGACCCCGAGCTGTTCGCGCTGGAGCAGGACCGGATCTTCGGCGCGATGTGGTTCTGCGCCGTGCGCGTCGCCGACCTCGCCGTGGCCGGGCAGTTCCAGACCGTCCAGGTGGGGAGGGAGAGCGTGCTGATCGCTAGGGGCCGCGACGGCGCCCTGCGGGCGTTCCTGAACATCTGCCGCCACCGCGGCGCTCGGCTGTGCGTCGCGGACGCCGGGCAGGTGAAGCGGTCCTTCCAATGTCCTTACCACGCCTGGACTTACGGCACCGACGGCAAGCTGATCGCGGCGCCGAACCTCACCTCGATGCCGGACGTCGACCGGACGCGGTACGGGCTGATCCCGGTCGCGCTGCGCGAATGGCTCGGCTACGCGTGGGTCTGCCTGGCCGACGAACCGCCGTCGTTCGAGGACACCGTGATCGGGGCCGTCTCCGGGCGGCTCGGCGGCGACGACGTGATCGGCGGCTACGGCGTCGACGGGCTCGCGCTCGGCCGCCGGATCAGCTACGACGTGCGGGCCAACTGGAAGCTGATCATCGAGAACTTCATGGAGTGCTACCACTGCGCGACGATCCACCCGGAGCTCACCGAGGTTCTGCCGGAGTTCGCCGACGGCTACGCCGCCCAGTACTACGTCGGCCACGGCGCCGAGTTCGGCTCGGACGTCGAGGGGTTCACGGTGGACGGCAGCGGCGGGTTCGGGCGGCTGGACGGCGTCGGCGACGAGCACGACCGGCGGTACTACGCGATCACGGTCCGGCCCCAGGTCTTCCTGAACCTGGTGCCGGACCACGTGATCGTGCACCGGATGTTCCCGCTCGCGGCCGACCGCACGCTCGTCGAGTGCGACTGGCTGTACGCGCCGGAGGTGGTCGAGCGGGGCCACGACGTGTCGCGCTCGGTCGAGCTGTTCCACCGGGTCAACCAGCAGGACTTCGACGCCTGCGAGCGCTGCCAGCCGGCGATGAGCTCCCGCGCCTATGCCAGCGGTGGCGTGCTGGTGCCCTCGGAACACCACATCGGCGAGTTCCACGAGTGGCTGCGCGCCGAGCTCGAACCGTGAGTCACGCCCGGGCCTTGCGCATCCGGACGACCCGCGCGGCCACGAACCAGACGACCGCGACGACCACCGCGACGACGACGACCTTCTGGAAGATCCCCACGTAGGACTCGACGATCCACCAGCTCTGCCCCAGCAGGTAGCCGGCGAGCACCAGCGCGGTGTTCCAGATCAGGCTGCCGAGCGCGGTCAGCACCAGGAAGGCCGGCATCGGCATCCGCTCCACCCCGGCGGGCAGCGAGATGAAGCTGCGGAAGATCGGCACCATCCGGCCCAGGAACACCGCTTTCGTGCCGTGCCGGGCGAACCACGCCTCGGTCCGGTCCACATCGGACACCTTGACCAGCGGCAGCTTCGCCGCGATCGCGCGGGTGCGGTCGCGGCCCAGCCACGCGCCGAGGTAGTACAGCACGACCGCGCCGGCCAGCGAGCCGAGCGTGGTCCACAGGATCGCGCCGAGCAGGCTCATCGTGCCCCGGCTCGCGGCAAATCCGGCCAGCGGCAGGATCACCTCGCTGGGGATGGGCGGGAACAGGTTCTCCAGTGCCACCGCCAGCCCCGCGCCGGGGCCGCCGATGGTTTCCATGAGCCCGGTGATCCAGCCGACCAGTCCATCGGTCTGGGCGGTGCCGGGCTGCGCGAGGAAGTTCATGATCCGAACGCTAGGAATCCGTGGCACCGCGCGGAATGCGGTTTCCCGGCGACCCACCTGTGGAAAACCGCAGGTTGTCGCCGTGGCTAGGCTCGGATCATGCGTCGATGGCTGCGGGTGTTCCTCGGCGTCGTGCTCGGTGCGGGCACGGCGCTTGCCGAACTCGTCTTCGTGCTGTCGGCCGGTCTGGCGCTGACCGCACTGCTGATCTTGCCCCGGCTGCGATCCCGGGTCGCCTCGCTGTCGTTCGCCGGGGCGCAGGCGCTGACCGAACTCGAACGGCGGCGCCTGGCGAAGTACCTGGACAGCAGCCATGCCGGCCGACCCGGCGGCGCTCGCGCGCTGCGGTACCTGGCGGTCCGCTGCGCGGTCGGGCTGCTCGGTGGCATCGTGCTCTTCCTGATCGCCTACGGCGCGGTCGGCATGCTGGTCGAACTCGTCGAGCTCTGGGCCACCGTCGGAGATCCGCTGGAAGGTCGTTCCGGCACCGAGAAGTTCTGGCTCACGGTCTACCTGATCGTTTTCTGCTCGGTGCTGGGCTTCCTGGCGTTGACCGGGCTCGCGGGCGTCGCGGTCATGGACCGCGCGCTCGGCGAGCGGTTCCTGGAACCGGACCGGGCCGAGCAGCTCCGGCAACGGGTGGAACAGCTGTCCACCACGCGCTCCGATGTGGTCGCCGCGATCCACGAGGAACGCCGCCGCATCGAACGCGACCTGCACGACGGCGTGCAGCAGCGGCTGGTGGCGCTGGGCATGCTGATCGGCCGGGCCCGGCGCGCCGGCGACGACGGCGACCGGGCCGCCGGTCTGCTGCGCCAGGCGCACGAGGAATCCCAGGAAATACTCCGGGATTTCCGCGATGTCGCGTGGCGGGTCTACCCGGCAGCGCTGGACGCCGGGGGCCTGCACCCGGCCCTGGCGGCGCTGGTGGAGCGGGCCGGGATGCCGGTCGAGCTGCGGTACGAGGTGGCGCAGCGGCCGGCCGTGGAGGTCGAGGCCGTGGCGTACTTCGTGGTTTCGGAGGCCGTGACGAACGCGGCCAAGCACTCGGGCGCGGGTATCGTCACCGTCCGGGTCGAACGGGAAGAGGGGTGGCTCGTGGTTCGGGTGGACGACGACGGCGCCGGCGGCGCATCGGTGCGCGGTGCCGGGCTTTCCGGCCTGGCCCGGCGCGTCGCGGCGCTGGACGGGAAGTTCACAGTGGACAGTCCGGTCGGCGGCCCGACGACGATCGTCGCGGAGCTGCCGTGCGGGTGATCCTGGCCGACGATTCCACCCTGCTGCGCGAAGGACTGGTGCGCCTGCTGGCGGAGGAGGGGCACGACGTGGTGGCCGCCGTCGGGGACGCGCCGAGCCTCCTCTCGGAGGTGGCGGCGTGGCAGCCGGACGTGGCCGTCGTCGACGTCCGGATGCCGCCCACGCACACCGACGACGGCCTGCGCGCCGCGCTGGAGATCCGGCGCCGGTTCCCCGCCGTCGGCGTGCTGGTGCTCTCGCAGTACGTGGAGAAGCGCTACGCGGTCGAGCTGCTCACCGGCGACACCGCGCGGGTCGGATACCTGCTCAAGGACAGGGTGGTGCAGGTCGACGAGTTCCTCGACGCCCTCCAGCGGGTGGCCGACGGGGGAGTGGCGTTCGACCCGGAGGTGGTGCGGCGCCTGCTGTCCGGCAGCGGCCGCGATCCGCAGTCGCTGCTGACGCCCCGTGAACGGGACGTCCTCGAACAGATGGCGCAGGGCCGTACCAACGCCGGCATCGCCACCCACCTGCACATCTCGCAGAGCGCGGTGGAGAAGCACGCGAACGCGATCTTCGACAAGCTCGACCTCGCCCGCACCACCGGCTACAGCCGCCGGGTCCTCGCCGTCCTGCACTACCTGGAATCCTGATCAGGCGTTCACCTGTTCGCGGCCTCCTGCTGCGGCTGCTTGTCGCGCACCGCGAGGTAGCCGATCACCATCGCGATCGCGAGCACCGGGGTGATGTACAGCGCGATCCGGGTTTCGGCGTCGAAGGCCAGCAGCACCACGACGAACGCGAGGAAGGCCAGCACGACGTAGTTGGAGTACGGGGCGAGCGGCATCCGGAACGGCCCGGCCGGGAGTTCGCCCCGGGCGACCTTGCGCCGGTAGACCAGGTGCGCGATCACGATCATGCCCCAGGTGAAGATGGCGCCGGCGGTGCTGGCGCTGGTGATGTAGGTGAACGCCTGCTCCGGCACGAAGTAGTTGAGCACCACGCCGATCAGCATCGCGCAGAACGTGATCCCGATGGCCCGCGCGGGCACCGCACGGCCGCTGAGGCGTCCCACCGAGCGCGGCGCCTGGCGGTCCTCCGACAGGGTGCGCAGCATCCGCGCGGTGGAGTAGATGCCGCTGTTGCAGGACGACAGCGCGGCGGTGGTCACCACGAAGTTGATCACGCCGGCGGCGGCCGGGATGCCGATCAGGGTGAATGCGTGCACGAACGGGCTGCCGGTGGTCGGGAACTGGGTCCACGGGACCAGCGCGGTCAGGGCGATCAGCGCGCCGACGTAGAAGATCAGGATCCGCCACATCACCGAGTTGATGGCCCGCGGCAGGACCTTCTGCGGGTTCTTGCTCTCGCTGGCGGTCTGGCCGACCATCTCCACGCCGACGAAGGCGAACATGACGATCTGGAACGCCAGCAGCGACGACGCCGCGCCGTTGGGGAACAACCCGCCGTGGGACCAGATGTTGCTCAGCGACGCGGTGTCCCCGAGGTCGCTGAAGCCGAACACCAGGATCGCGGCGGCGAGCACGATCAGGCCGATGATGGCCAGCACCTTGATCAGCGCGAACCAGAACTCGAACTCGCCGAAGAGCTTCACCGCGATCAGGTTCACGCCGGAGAGCACGATCAGCGCTCCCAGGGCGGGAATCCACTGCGGCACGTGCGGGAACCAGAACTGGAAGTACTCACCGACCGCGGTGATCTCGGCCATGCCGGTGACGATCCACACCAGCCAGTAGCCCCAGCCCACCGCGAACTTGGCCCACGGGCCCACGAACTCGCCCGCGTACTCCGCGAACGATCCGCTCACCGGGCGGTACATCAGCAGCTCGCCGAGCGCTCGCATCACGAAGAAGATCATCAGCCCGGCGATCGCGTAGATCAGGATCAAGCCGGGCCCGACCTGGTGCAGCGCCTTGCCGGAGCCGAGGAACAGCCCGACCCCGATCGCCCCGCCGATCGCGATCATGTTGATGTGCCGGGTACTCAGATCCTTCCGGTACTCCTCGGCCTCTGGTTGGCTCATCGAACGTGACTCCTTAATCGCCAGCGTGTTTCGCTGAAACTGCGCAGATACTCCGGCATTCGGGCAGTGCTGGCAAGCGATTGGGCACAGTTGAAATCGAGCCTTTTCCCAGTTCCAACATCGTCCACTTTGGACGCAAACGCGAAAGGCCGCATTTCGGTCATTGCGGACCGAAATGCGGCGTTCGGGGGCTACCTGCCGATCACATGTCAGAGGTTCGGGTATAGCGGGTGCTTGGCGGCCAGGGCCTCCACCCGCTCCCGGAGCTTCGCGCTCGCCGACTCGTCGAAGCCCGGCTTGAGGGCCTCGGCGATGATGTCGGCGACCTCGGTGAAGTCCTCCTTGCCGAAGCCGCGGGTGGCCAGCGCCGGGGTGCCGATGCGCAGCCCGGAGGTCACCATCGGCGGCCGCGGGTCGTTGGGCACCGCGTTGCGGTTGACGGTGATGCCGATCTCGTGCAGCCGGTCCTCGGCCTGCTTGCCGTCCAGCTCGGAGTCCCGCAGGTCCACCAGCACCAGGTGCACGTCGGTGCCGCCGGAGACCAGCTGCACGCCGGCCTTGACGGCGTCGTCGGCGAGCAGCCGCTCGGCCAGGATCTGCGCGCCCTCCACGGTGCGGCGCTGCCGGTCGGCGAACTCCGGCGACGCGGCGACCTTGAACGACACCGCCTTGCCGGCGATCACGTGCTCCAGCGGCCCGCCCTGCTGGCCCGGGAACACCGCCGAGTTGAACTTCTTCGCGAACTCCGTGTCCGCCGACAGGATCACGCCACCGCGCGGACCGCCGAGCGTCTTGTGCGTGGTGGTGGTGACGACGTGGGCGTGCGGCACCGGGCTTGGGTGCAGCCCGGCGGCCACCAGGCCGGCGAAGTGCGCCATGTCGACCATCAGGTAGGCGCCGACCTCGTCGGCGATCTCCCGGAACCGCTTGAAGTCCAGCTGCCGCGGGTACGCCGACCAGCCGGCGATGATCAGCTGCGGCTTGTTCTCCCGCGCCAGCTTGGCGACCTCGTCCATGTCGACGCGGTGGTCGTCCTCGCGCACGTGGTACGGCACCACGTTGTAGAGCTTGCCGGAGAAGTTGATCCGCATGCCGTGGGTCAGGTGACCGCCGTGCGCCAGGTCCAGGCCCATGATCGTGTCACCAGGCTTGAGCAGCGCGAACATCGCCGCCGCGTTGGCCTGCGCGCCCGAGTGCGGCTGCACGTTGGCGAAGCTCGCGCCGAAGAGCTCCTTGACCCGGTCGATGGCCAGCTGCTCGATGACGTCGACGTGCTCGCAGCCGCCGTAGTAGCGGCGGCCCGGGTAGCCCTCGGCGTACTTGTTGGTCAGCACCGAGCCCTGCGCCTCGAGGACGGCCTGCGGTGCGAAGTTCTCCGAGGCGATCATCTCCAGCGTGCTCTGCTGGCGGTTGAGTTCGGCGCCGACCGCCGCTGCCACCTCGGGGTCCACCGCGGCCAGCTGGTCGTTGAACAGGTCCGGTGTCGACATGGTGTTGCCTCCTGTGTATTTCTCTTCAGGCATTGCGGCGGTAGAACGGCAGCTCGACGACCTGCACCGCGACGGCCTTGCCGCGGATGTCGACCTGCAGCTGCGTGCCGGGTTCGCTGTGGTCGCGGTCCACGTAGGCCATCCCGATCGGGTGGCCGAGCGTCGGGGAGGGGGCGCCGCTGGTCACGACGCCGATCTCGGCGCCGTCGGCGTCCAGCACGCGGTAGCCGTGCCGGGGCGCCCGGCGCTGCTCGGTGCTCAAACCGACCAGCGTGCGCTCGGTGGGCTTCTCGGCCGCGGCGGCCAGCGCGTCCTTGCCGACGAAGTCGCCGGCCTTGTCCAGCTTGACCACCCGGCCGAGGTTGGCGTGGAAGGGCGTGAGCTCGGCGGACAGCTCGTTGCCGTACAGCGGCATGCCGGCCTCCAGCCGCAACGTGTCGCGGCAGGACAACCCGGCGGGCTGCAGGCCCTGCTCGGCGCCGGACTCGGTCAGCGCCTGCCAGACCGCCTCGGCGTCGCCGGGCGCGGTGAACAGCTCGAAGCCGTCCTCGCCGGTGTAACCGGTGCGCGCCAGCAGCACGTCCTTGCCCGCGACCCGGCTGCGGTAGCCCGCGTAGTACTTGACCTCGGCGAGGTCGGTGTCGGTCAGCGGCGCGAGGATCGCGACCGCGTTCGGGCCCTGCACCGCGATCAGCGCGTAGTCGTCGGAGACGTCCTGGTGCTCGGCGTCGAAGCCGCCGATGCGCTCGGCCAGCTCGGCGGAGACCACGGCGGCGTTCGCCGCGTTGGCCACCACCAGGAACTCCTCGTCGCCGAGCCGGTAGACGATCAGGTCGTCGAGCACGCCGCCGGCGGCGTTGCAGATCATCGTGTAGCGGGCGCGGCCGGGCTTGATCGCGGACGCGTTGGCGACCAGCGCGTAGTCCAGCGCCTCGGCGGCCTGCGGCCCGCTGATCCGGATCTCACCCATGTGGGTCAGGTCGAACAGACCGGCGCCGGTGCGCACCGCGTTGTGCTCGGCGGTGTCGCCCGAGTAGCGCAGCGGCATCCGCCAGCCGGCGAATTCGGTGAACGTCGCCCCGAGGGCTTCGTGCACGTGGTGCAAGGGCGTCTGTCGTGGCGACGACATGGTGAGACTCCTCCTGGTGGGCGCCGGTCGGCAGTCGAGGGCCGGTCAGCTCACTGAGCCCAACCTTATCGGGGACGCCTCGACCTCGACCTGCGCGGGCTTGCGCTGGTCGGGCGGTCTCCCCGGAGTCATTGGCCTGAGAGTTTCGCCGCCCGCGAGGGACGGCTTGCACCGTGGGCGAGAAGCGGGCGCTTCTGCTTTTCTCCGTGTTCGCCTGGTGCCGTGCGGTGCCGGTGCCTGAGAGTTTGCTGGGGAGAATTGCTCCTTCGGCGCTCCGGTCCCGGAACGGGCCGGAGTCTCTCCCGCACGACGTCGTGGGCGCGGTATTCGGTTGTGTGAACGCCGACGCTACGAACCGGCGTGACCCACGTCAACCGGGCGGGTGAGTGATCTCAGGCGATGATCTCGCGGTACTGCTTCTCCAGGCCGTCGACCAGGGCCGCCAGGGCCAGCTCGAAGCTGTCGGCGTCGATCTCCGCCGCGTGCTCGCGGAGCAGGTGGGCCTTGTTCAGGTGCGGGAAGCGGTCGCCGTAGAGCGCCGCGTCGTCCGGGAAGCCGCCGCTGAAGGAGCCCATCGCCGAGCCCACCACCAGGTACTTCGTCGAGGCGCCGATCATCGTGGCGTAGCGCTGCGGCCAGCCCGCCCTGGTCAGGCCGCCGTGCACCGCGTCCGCCCGGCGCAGCGCGTTCTCCCGGCGGGCCGGGCCGTAGGCCAGGAACGGGACCAGGTTCGGGTGGGCGATCAGGGCGGCCCGGTAGGAGCGCGCCCAGGTGCGCAGGCCGGTCGTCCAGTCCGCGTCGAAGCCGGAGACGTCCACCGCGGTCATCACGTCGTCGGCGATCTCGTGCAGCAGCTCGTCCTTGGTCGACACGTGGTTGTACAGCGACGCCGCGCGGACGCCGAGCCGTTCGGCCAGCCGCCGCATGGACAGCGCTTCGAGGCCGTCGGCGTCGATGATCTCCAGGCCGATCCGCCGGATGCGTTCCGGCGACAGCCGGGGGGTGGTCGGTCTGGGCACGTCTTCTCCTCGTCGGATCCCTTGCGGCGGTCGCCGGGACCGCCTTAGGCTGCCACAAAACTAACGACGTTAGTTAGCTGGCCGCAGGAAAGGATCCGGCGATGGTCGACTTCTCGCTGTCCGACACAGAACGCGACATCCGCGACTGGGTGCGCAACTTCGTCCAGCGCGAACTGGTGCCGCTGGAACCGGAGGTGCTGCGCCGCGAGCGCGCCGGGGAACGCGGCCTGACCAAGGACGAGCAGCGGGAACTGCAGGACAAGGCGAAGCAGGCCGGGTTCTGGGGCGTGCAGACGCCCGAGGAGTACGGCGGCATGGGCCTGTCGGCGGTGATGACGGCGCTCATCGAGGTCGAGCTCGGCCGCACCTTCGTGCCGTTCCGCTTCGGCGGCTACGCCGACAACATCCTGTACTACGCCAACGACGACCAGAAGGAGCGCTACCTGCTCCCGACGATCGAGGGCACCCGCAAGTCGTGCTTCGCGATCACCGAGCCCGGCGCCGGCTCGGACGCCAAGAACCTGCGCACCACCGCCGTCAAGGACGGCGACGAGTGGGTCATCAACGGCGAGAAGACCTTCATCACCGGCGGCATCGACGCCGACTTCGTGATGGTCTTCGCCGTCACCGACCGGGAGAAGGGCGCCAACGGCGGCGTCACCTGCTTCCTGGCCGACCGCGACGCGGGCTGGAAGTCCGAGCCGATCGACATCATGGGCCCGTGGGAGCGTCAGCCCGCCGCGCTGGTGTTCGACAACGTGCGGGTCCCGGAGCACAACGTGCTCGGCGAGGTCGGCCACGGCTTCAAGCTCGCCATGCAGTGGATCGGCCGCGGCCGCTACCTGCTGCCGGCGCATGCCCTCGGCGCCTGCGAGCGGCTCGTCGAGATGGGCATGGAATACGCCAAGACCCGCGAGACCTTCGGCAAGCCGATCGCCGAGCGCCAGGCCATCCAGTGGATGATCGCCGACTCCGCGGTGGAGATCGAGGCGCTGCGCTGGCTCGTGCTGCAGGCGGCCTGGCAGGTCGACCAGGGCATGGACTCCCGTCACGCGCAGTCGGTGGCCAAGCTCTTCGGCGCCACCCGCGCCAACGAGATCGTGGACCGGGTCCTGCAGATGCACGGCGGCATGGGCTACACCAAGGAGCTGCCGGTCGAGCGCTGGTACCGCGACCTGCGGCTGCTGCGCATCTTCGAGGGCACCGACGAGATCCAGCGCCGCACCGTCGCGCGGAACCTGCTGAAGGGCCACGCGTCCATCAGCGGGGTCCTCGGCTGATTCGTGACCGATTTGTCGGTAGCCTGGTCGTAGCCGTGATTCCGACCCGCCGGGAGCGACGATGTCTCTGTTCAAGAAGGTCGCCGATTTCGCCAGCAGCCCGCAGGGCCGCAAGGTGATCGACCAGGCCAAGAAGTACGCCTCCGACCCGAAGAACAAGGAGAAGATCGACCAGGTCAAGAACAAGTTCTTCGGCAAGGACGGCAAGAGCCACTGACCGAACGGCGAAACGGCCCCCGGTGATCCCGCCGGGGGCCGTTCTCGTGCGCAGCGATTCGCCGGTGTGAGATGGTCGTGGCGGGTTCGGACTTGGGAGGGCACGTGATGGCGGACGACGTCCGTGGCGAGGGCAGTGCTGCCGGGGGCGCCGTGCGGGTGACCGTCGGTGCCGACGGGAAGGTCGACGAGCTGCACCTGGAGCCGCTGCTGCTGGGCAGCGGGGTCGCGGCCATCGCGGCCGCCGTTCGGGAGGCGGTCAACGCCGCACACGATGACGCCGCCAGGAAGCCCGACCATGCGATGCAGGCGTTCGAGACGGAGCTGGACAAGCTCAGCGACGGCTTCGAGCGGGCGATCGAGAAGGTCACCAGGAACCTGGCCGAGGCGCAGAAGCGGCTGGAGCAGTAGTCGCCTGATCTGCCGACTGTGCGAGGTCGGCGCCGCCAGTAGAGTTTCGCGGGGTTGACTCGATTCCGAGCCGCGGAGGGCCAATGGGCAGCGCGTACGTCGTCGGGACCTTCGACACCAAGGGCGCCGAGCTGCACTACGTCGCCGCGCTGATCGCCGGCGGGCATCCCGTGGTCACCGTGGACCTGTCCACCACCGGCGGGAAATCCGACGCGGACGTGTCGGCCGCCGAGGTCGCCGCGCACCACCCGGGCGGGCCCGACGCGGTGTTCACCGGCGATCGGGGCTCGGCGGTCGCCGCGATGGCCGTGGCGTTCGAGCGGTTCCTGGCCGCGCGGGACGTCGCCGGGATCATCGGGCTCGGCGGCTCGGGCGGCACCGCGCTGATCACGCCCGCGATGCGCGCGCTGCCGGTCGGCGTGCCCAAGGTCATGGTGTCCACAGTGGCCTCCGGCGACGTTTCGGCCTATGTGGACGCCACCGACATTGCGATGTTCCCGTCGGTCACTGATGTCGCCGGGCTGAACCGGATTTCCCGCCAGGTGCTGGGGAACGCCGCGCACGCGCTGCTGGGCGCCGTGACGCGCCCGGTGCTCGAGGCCGAGGACAAGCCCGCCGTCGGGCTGTCCATGTTCGGCGTCACCACGCCGTGCGTGACGGCCGTGGCCGAGCAGTTGGCCGCCGACTACGACCCGCTGGTGTTCCACGCGACCGGAACCGGTGGTCGCGCCATGGAGAAGCTCGTCGACGACGGCCTGATCCGCGCCGTCGCGGACATCACCACCACCGAGGTGTGCGACCTGATCGCCGGCGGCGTGATGAGCGCGGGGGAGCAGCGGCTGGACGCCATCGCCCGCACCGGCGTGCCCTACGTCGGCTCGTGCGGCGCCCTGGACATGGTGAACTTCGGCGCGCTGGACACGGTTCCGGCGCAGTACCGGGACCGCAACCTGTACGTGCACAACCCGCAGGTCACGCTGATGCGCACGTCCGCGGCGGAATGCCGGCGCATCGCCGAGTTCATCGCCGCCAAGCTCAACGCCTGCGACGGCCCGGTGCGCTTCCTCCTCCCGGTCGGTGGAGTGTCCACGTTGGACGCCCCGGGGCAGCCCTTCCACGACCCCGAGGCGGACGCGGTGCTGTTCGAGACGCTGGAGGGCCAGGTGCGGCAGACCGGGGACCGGCGCGTCGAGCGCGTGCCGCACAACGTCAACGATCCGGAGTTCGCCGCCGCGCTGGTCGCGGCGGTCCGGGAAGTCGCCGGATCTGCCGAGAGAACCAGGTAGGAGAGAGCATGAGCCGATTCGACCGGGCCGAACTGATGCGCCGGTTCCGCGCCAAGGTCGAGCGCGGCGAGCCGATCGTCGGCGGCGGCGCGGGCACCGGCCTGTCCGCCAAGTGCGAGGAGGCCGGCGGGATCGACCTGATCGTCATCTACAACTCCGGCCGCTACCGGATGGCCGGGCGCGGCTCGCTGGCCGGCCTGCTGGCCTACGGCAACGCCAACGACATCGTGGTTGAGATGGCCCGCGAGGTGCTGCCGGTGGTGCGGCACACCCCGGTGCTGGCCGGCGTCAACGGCACCGACCCGTTCATGCTGCGCGACCGGTTCCTCGGCGAGCTGCGCGACCTCGGGTTCGCCGGGATCCAGAACTTCCCGACCGTCGGGCTCATCGACGGCACCTTCCGGGCGAACCTGGAGGAGACCGGCATGGGCTACGACCTGGAGGTCGAGCTCGTCGCCGCCGCGCGCGAGGCCGACCTGCTGACCACGCCGTACGTCTTCTCCAGCGCTGACGCGAGGGCGATGACCGAGGCGGGCGCGGACATCATCGTGTGCCACCTAGGGCTGACGACCGGCGGCGCGATCGGCGCCGAGACCGCCAAGCCGCTGGACGAGTGCGTGGCCCTGATCGACGAGTGGTCGCAGGCGGCGGCCGAAGTGCGCGACGACGTGCTGGTGCTCTGCCACGGCGGGCCGATCTCGACGCCGGAAGATGCCGCGTACGTGCTGTCCAGGACCAAGCGCTGCCACGGCTTCTACGGCGCCAGCAGCATGGAGCGGCTGCCGACCGAGCAAGCACTGACCGAGCAGACGAAAGCCTTCACACAACTGAGAAAATAGGAAGTAGTTGGCTTGCTTCGCGGTGCGAGTAGCGGAACCTCAGAGGCCTTCTCACTGTGGGATCCCCGACATCATGAATGCCAATTCACCACGTCGGGGCTGTCCTCGCTGGGAGAACCCCGGAGGGGTGGGCATTGTGAACCCGCAGCGGTGCCGGTTGCGAGGGTGGGCTAAGCCTCGATCCACCGAAGAGGGCGTTGGCGGTGATTCTGATTCGCTTTGTTGATCTTTTGGCGTGGTGAAGGGCGTGTGTGATCCGCTGGTCTGCCCAGCCTGTTCCACTGATCGAGGTCTCCGGTCGGGCCCGTGTGGGCGGTGTTGGTGCTGGTCAGGCTGCTGTTGGTGGTGATGAGGCGGCGGCGTGCAGGGTGGTGAAGTGCTGGGCCCAGGGCCAGTGGGCGGGCAGGTGCAGGAGGGGTTTGCCTTG
>NZ_SMKW01000129.1 GCF_004348985.1 Saccharopolyspora elongata
CGGTCAAACGGGCACGCCACCGCCAGCAGCGCCAGGACAGCAGGCCATCCCCCTCAGCGGCCGTCATCACCGCACCCAGCAAGACCGGACACCGACCTCGACCAGCCAAGATCACTTAAACGACCGGTATTGCGCCTAGGCCAGGTGGGTCCTGATCCTTTCGATGCGCTGCTCGATCGGGACCGCGCGGGCCGCTTCCAGTGCGTTGAGAAGTTCTTGGAGGGGTGGGGAATCGGCGACGCCCAGGTTCTTGAACTCGCGTGCGTCGACCACGTTCGGGAACTCCGCGAGCGCCGGGTGGTTCGTCGTCAGCACTTCGTTCCCGCTGCGCGGCAGGAACGCCGTCTGCATCGTCGAGGGCGGTTCGTCCACGATGATCAGCGCGTCGGCCGTGCGCCCGTGTTCCTCCAGGCAGGCGATCTCCTGGGCCAGGGCGGGGGTCAGCTCCGCCGCCCAGACGATGATCTGGGCGGCCAGCGGGATCAGCTTCGCCACGGTCTCGAACCACGTCGCGTCCGGGAGGTACAGGGCGGCCCTGGGGACGAACTGGCCGAACGCGGACGACAGGTCCAGCTCGCCCGCCTTCGTGCTGGCCACCGTGATCATCGGCACCGCGAGTTCCAGTTCCGCCAGTGCGGGACCGCAGTCGCGGTACACGATGGTCTGCACGTAGTCGCCCTGCGGATCGTCGGGATCCTCGAGGACCGACGCGAGCGTCGACGAGATGCCCGACTCCTCGGCCAGGCCGAAGTTGCGCAGCAGGAGCACGAACGGTTCGCCGGAGCACAGCCAGCTGCGGACCTGGCCGACCGAGCTCAGGTGCTTCTCCCGGGCGGCGCGGACGAGTTTGGCCATGTGGTTCCGCGGGGCGCCCGCCAGCAGCCACGGCAGGCCGAAGCCCCGGCGCCGCCTCCTGCGGTCCCAGTCACGCTGCTTCCGCAGGTAGTCGAGGTTCAGCTCGGGCTCGCCGACCGCGAACCCGTCCAGCACCGTGCCAGCGTGCTCGGCCCGGCTGAGCCATTCGTCCACGTCGGGATTCCCGCCCCGATCCCGGCCGAACGACTGCACGAGCTCGTCGAACTTCTCCCGGGCGGCCCTTTCATCGCCTTCCTGGAGCGACACCAGCGCCGTGTTGTACAAGCCCTGCGCCGCTCTCCCGCGCAGTTCGGGATCCGTGTTGTGCCGGTACCGCCGGAAGATCTCCGTCCACAGCGCCGCTTGCTCCTCGCGTTTGCTCGAGCGGTGTTTGACTGCCGCGAGGTGATCGCCGCGCAGGTGCGCGTGGATCGCCAGCGCCCGGCACAGCGCGCGCTCCACCCGGACGTCCACCGGACCGCGGACGGCGTCCACCACGTCGCGCAGGACGCCGGCTGCGGCGGCGTTGCCCGCCGCATCGGCTCGCCCGGTGTAGGCGCACAGGTCGGTCAGCATGTCGATCACCCGCGCGCCCAGTTCGGGATCCGGGTGGTGCGCGTAATGCTCGCCGTACCAACGCAGCAGCAGGAACGAGTCGGCCATGTTGCCGGCGCGGTAGAGCGCCGTCACGGTCTCGTACACGATGAACGCGTGATCGCGCGGGTCGTACGGGCCCGCGCTCGCCGCCTGCTCCGGGAGGGTCTCGAACAGCCAGGTCCGGAAGTCCCGGTCGGCCACCTGCCTAGCGGACTCGCTCCGCATCCGCTGCCACCTGCCGATGGCGCCGTCCACCACGTCCGCGAGCGTCAAGTCGTCGTCCACTGGCGTCACCCCAACTTGTGCGTGCCTGAACCGTTCGCTGGCCGGTTTCGAGGCCTTTGGCCTCGGGGTTCGGTGTGTGTGCGCGCGTAAAGTTCTTTGGCGGAACCGGGTTTAGCGATTCGGTCAGAACATACCGGGGCCCAGGTTCGTCCAGCGGGATTTCGCGGGCCTCGCCGATCATCAACCGAAGGAGCATCTGTGATGCGTGCTGTTCTGCGCCGTTCGCTCGGCCTCGCGCTGGCGCTGCCACTCCTGTCCGGAGTCGCTGCGCTCGCCCCGGCCGCGTTCGCCGCCCTTCCGACGCCTGCGGTGGTGCAGTTCGCCCCGCAGCAGCAGACCGATGAGTGCAACCCGGACGACCAGGTCTGCCAGGAGCACCAGCAACAACACCAGCACCAGCAAGACATGCAGCAGCACGGGCGCTGAGGTTCGGCCTCAGGTCCGGTCGTCGAGCGCCGCTTCGAGGATCTTGAGCCAGGGGATCTCCAGGGCCTGGTCGTTCCTGGGGCCCTGCAGGGGCCAGTAGTCGTCGCCCGTCAGGAGTTGCACGTCGGCTTGGCGCAGCGTTTCCACGTGCGACTTCCACGCCGGGTGGCGGACCTGCGTGATGTTGATCTTCGGGAACACCACCACCGGGATCCCGGGGGTTCCCATCGCCTCGCCCAGCGTGGTCAGGGCCTGGTTGTCGGCTAGTCCGAGGGCGAGCTTGGCGACCGTGTTCGCCGTCGCCGGGCAGGCCAGGTAGCGGTCGATGGGCGGGTGCGGGCGGCCGGCACCGGGCAGCCGGGGCTCGACCCGGCACGGCAGGCCGGTGACCTGCTCGATCCGCTCGACCTCGCCGAGCTCCCGCAGCCACGCGCCGGCCGCGGGCGTCAGCGTCACCGCGACCCGCCAGCCCCGCGCGATGGCCGGTTCGATCAGGGCCGGGCGGATCTGCTCCACGCCGCCTGCCGCCGATCCGATCAGTCCCAGGGTCCGCTCGCTCATCCCGCCAGTATGTCGCGGGAAGGATCAGCCCGGAACCGCGACGGTCGTCCACAAGGGACACAACCGGCGTCAAGGGCCTTTGTGCTCGGGATTCTGCGGGCGCGGGCGCGTAGGGTTGCTCGGCGGAGCCGATTTCCAGCCGTTCGGTTCGGAAAGTACCGAGACCTTCGGGTTTCGGCGAACATCAACCGAAGGAGCATCGGTGATGCGTACTGTTCTGCGCGGATCGCTCGGCATCGCGCTGGCGCTGCCACTCGTGTCCGGCCTCGCCCCGGCTGCGTTCGCGGCCAGTCCGGCGCCCGCGGTGGCGGTGCAGCTCGCTCCTCAGCATCGGGACCACCACAACTGCACTGAGGGCGACGCGGCTTGCGAGATGCACGAGCACTTGCACGACCTCCAACGCCACCTGCAAGAGCACGGGCAACACTAGGTGGTCGATGGCGTGATCGGCGGAGCGCCCCGCTGGGCAGGGCGCTCCGCCGGGATCATCAGACCGACTTGAGGTCCGATTCCTTCACGTAGACCCAGCGGTAGTTGTACGAGATCGGGATGTAGACCTCGTCGCCGACGATCACCTCGTGGTTCTTCGGGTCGTTCAGCCCGTCGTAGACCACGTTGTAGTCGAGCGCCTTGGTCTCCTCGCCCGCGACGTACACCTGACCGGCCGGCACCTTGTACGGCAGCGGCTTGATCTTGCGCGGGTCGATGCCGGTCGGGTAGTCGCCCGGCTGCGGCAGCGACAGGCCGTAGGTCGGGATCTGGTCCCGGACCGGCGTGACCAGGTCGGCGCCGTCGGCGGGTGCTGTGTTCGTGCCGCCCGGGTCGCGCAGCCAGGCCTTCTTGCCGTCGAACCAGATGGCCAGCCAGTCGCCCGAGCGTTCCGCCACCGCGTACTGCCGGCCGGTGTTGGCCTTGGCCGACCAGTCCTCGATCTTGGTCGTGCCCGGCGAGCCGTCCGGGTGCACCGTCGGGGAGCCGATCAGCGGCGCGTCATCGCGCGGCTCGGTGTGCAGGTACAGGAAGTTCGCCCCCTGCGCCGGCAGGGTCCGGCAGGGCTCGTCCTTCGGGCATTCGACGACCTCCGGCCGGTTCGCGTCGAACCGCGGGAAGATGGTCACCACGTCGTCGCCGCCGGTGTCGCCGTCCAGCGGCTCGTCCAGCAGCTTCATGTAGTGCGCCCAGTCCCAGAACGGGCCCGGGTCGTAGTGCTCACCGCCCGCCTTCGCCGGGTTGTCGGCGCTGACGTCGTCGTGGCCGACGATGTGCTCGCGGTCCAGCGGGATGTCGTACTTGTCCGCCAGGAACTTCACCAGCTCAGCCGACGAGCGGTACATCTGCTCGGTGTACCACTTGCCGCCCTCGGCGGCGAAGCCCTCGTGCTCGATGCCGATCGAGCGCATGTTCCGGTCCCAGTTGCCGGCGTGCCACGCCATGTCCTTGGTGGGGACCATCTGCGTGATCTGGCCGTCGGAGGAGCGGACGATGTAGTGCGACGCCGCGCCGTGCGCCGGGTTCTGGAACGCCGAGATCGCCGTCTGGTACGAGGTCTCCGTGTCGTGGATGACGATGGAGTCGATCTTGACGTCCTTCGGCCGGTTCGCCGTGTCGTAGTTGCCGTAGCCGCCGGTGGGATCCTGCGGATCGGTCGGGGCGTAGGCCGCCGGGATGTAGCGGCAGTCCAGCTCGGTCGGGCATTCCGGCTTCGGGCCGAGCGGGGCGTCCTTGACGTTCTTCAGGTTGGTGCCGCTGAGATCCCGGTCCGGCAGCACCTCCGGGATCTTGGCGAACGCAAGCCGCTGGCCGGTCGACGTGGTGCGGGCGCGGCCCTGGCCGAGCACGTCGTAGACGTCGTCGGCGAAGGACTGCGCACCGCTGGCCTGCGGGCTGCCGCTGAGCTCGGCGATCGCCGGGTACCAGCCGCCGATGTTGTTCGGCAGGTCTCCCTCGCCGAGGTTCTTGGCGCGCTGGGCCAGCAGCGCGGCACCGGCCCGGATGTTCTGCTCCGGGTCGCGCTTCACCTGCTCCGGCGGAAGGTTCACCAGCGCCGCGGCCTCGGTCAGGGTGTGCAGCGTCGGGTGGTCCCCGAGCTTCTGCAGCTTCGGGTTCTCGCTGCGGAGCTCGTCGGGGTCGATGTCGGTCAGGTGCATCGGGCCGTAGCCGCCGGCCACGCTCTGCTCGCCGTTGTGGTCTTCCCACCTGGTGAGCTGGAACGAGGTCGCCATCAGCAGCGGCATCGGGATGCCGAACTCGGCGGCGGCCGATTCGAAGGCGCGCTGCTCGACGGTGTCGGGCGCGGCCGGGGTCGTGGCGGCGGTGTCCGGGCCGGCGCCGAGGGCAGTGTGGGCTGCGCCGGTCAGCAGCCCGGTGACGCTCGCCGTGACCACAGCGGCTCGCCACCAGTGGAGCTTCCTGGCAGTCAAAGTTCGCTACCTCGCAAAACCAGAACTGGTGTCCTAAGTGGACCTGTGGGGTGCGCTGTCGATCACCGAACCTGCCAGTGGTCTGCGCGCTCGTGAGCACTTTGGATTGCTATGACGCTCCAAAGCACTTACGAGTCCCGGGCGCGGCCGGTCGGCCGCCGCGGGACGCGTCGGACCCTCGTCGTGTCCTCGGTTGATCAACTGCGGGGCCCACCATTCCACCGTTCGAGCGATTCGGGACCGTCGAAATCCGATCTGAAACCGGGTCGATACGTGCAGAGCGGGAATTCTTCGCTTTCGGGCCGCCTGGATGCCCGAAAGTGCCAGCGGTGGCCGAGGCGTCGTCCGGGCACACTCGTCCCGAAGGAGCCCGGTGGGGGCGATTTCGCGCGAAAACGCCAAGCGGCCCTCACGCGGTGCGCCGGTTTCGCGCGAAAACGCCACGCTGCCCTCACGTGGAACGCCGGTTTCGCGCGAAACCGGCACGCTGCCCTCACGTGGAGCGCCGGTTTCGCGCGAAAACGGCACGCTGCCCTCACGCGGAGCGCCGGTTTCGCGCGAAAACGGCGCTCACCGTTCTAGGCGATCATGGCTCACGTGTGCCTGCACGCCATTCTGGGGGCGATCCCTTAAGCCCGGTCCTGCCATTCGGATCGGAGGATCGCGTAGACGAGTTCGTCGCGCCAGACGCCCTTGACGTGGGCGTTCTGGACGAAATGCGCCTCGCGGCGCATGCCGAGGCGCTCCATTAGCCGCGCCGAGGCGGTGTTCAGGGCGTTGCACCGGCCGATGATCCGGTGCAGGCCGAGTTCTTCGAAGCCCAGGCGGAGGACTTCGCGGGCGGCCTCGGTGGCCAGGCCCCGGCCCTGGTGGTCGGGGTTGAAGATGTAGCCGAGCTCGCCCTCCCGGTGCTTCTCGCTGCGCCAGACGAGTTCGACCTGCCCCACGATCGCGTCCAGCTCCGGCGCGACCACCGCGAGGCTGAGGCAGTCGCCTTCGGCGTCGAGCCGGGTCTCCCCGGCCATCTGCGCGACGGCGTCCCGCGCCTGGTCGCGGTCGCGCGGCTCCCACAGGAGGTAGCGGGCGACCTCCGGTTGGCGCTGGTAGGCCCAGACGTCCGCCGTGTCGTCGGTGGTGAACGGGCGCAGCAGCAGGCGGTCGGTCGTGATCGGGTAGTCAGGTCGGAGCACCTGCCGACCGTACTTCAGCGCCCGGATCACCCGTGGTGCGTTCGGTGCGGCTCCTCGCGGCGGCTGACGATGCTGAGCAGCGTCATCGCGTCGTGGTCCGGGGTGCCCGGTTCGGCCTGGTAGATGACGAGCCGCTGGTCGCCGCCGCGCACCGCCAGGACCTCGTAGTCCAGGTCCATCCGGCCCACCGCCGGGTGGTCGAAGCGCTTCACGCCCGCCGCCTTCGGATGCACCTGGTGGCTCGCCCACATCGCCGGGAACTCCTCGCTCTTGGTGGTGAGCTCGTCGACGAGCGCGGTGAGCCGCCGGTCGGCCGGGTTGTCGCCGTAGGTCGCGCGCAGGTCGGCCACCGAGTGCTGCGCCACCTCGCGCCAGCCGACGAACAGCGTCCGGGCCGCCGGGTGCAGGAACAGGTAGCGGGTCGTGTTGCGCCGCTGCGCGGGCCACTGGTCGATACCCACGAGCAGCGCGAGGCCCGCCGGATTCGCCGCCACCATGTCGTTTCCGCCGCCCAGCACGTACGCAGGGGCCTCGCCGACCATGTCGAGCAGCCGCAGCACCGTCGGCCGCACCGGCTCGGCCTCCTGCTGCGCCGGGTTCCGGCTGCGCGACACGTGCCTGGCCAGGTTGCTCAGGTAGTGGCGCTCGGTGGCGTCGAGCTGCAGCGTCCGCGCCAGCGCGTCCAGCACCGCCTCGCTCGGGTGCCGCTCGCGGCCCTGCTCCAGCCGCGTGTAGTAGTCCATGCTGATGCCGGCCACCGCCGCGACCTCTTCGCGCCGCAGGCCCGGCGTCCGCCGCACCCCGGGCCCGGCCGGGATGCCGACGTCGCTCGGCTTCCGGCGCGCCCGGCACGCCTTCAGGAAGCTGCCCAGCTCGTTGCTCACCCCTCCGATGCTGCCACGACCCCAGCCTGGGTGTGCCACACCCAGGAGAAACCCGCCCTGCCGCGCGCCCGCGGCGGCGGCCAGCATCGAAGGCAGCCGATCCGAAGGGGAAACGAGATGACGTTGCGGCAGGTTCAGCTGGGATCCGGCCCGGTGGTGGGCGCGCAGGGCCTCGGCTGCATGGGGATGAGCGAGTTCTACGGCCCGACCGACCAGGACGAGGCCCGGCGCACGCTGGAGCACGCTCTGGAACGTGGCGTGACGCTGTTCGACACCGCCGACATCTACGGCTCCGGTGCCAACGAGGAGTTCCTCGCGCCGTTCGTGAACGCGAACCGCGAGCAGGTGGTGCTGGCCACCAAGTTCGGCCTGGTCCGCAAGGCCGACGACCCGAACTACCGGGGCTTCCGCGGCGACGCGGCCTACGTCCGCGCGGCGGCCGAGGCGAGCCTGCGGCGGCTGGACATCGACGTGATCGACCTCTACTACATGCACCGGCGCGACGTGACGGTGCCGATCGAGGAGACCGTCGGGGCGATGTCGGAACTGGTCGCCGAGGGCAAGGTGCGCCACCTCGGGCTGTCCGAGGTGACCGGCGCCGAGCTGCGCGCCGCGCACGCGGTGCACCCGATCGCGGCGCTGCAGAGCGAGTGGTCGGTGTTCAACCGGGACGTCGAGAACACCGCGGTGCCGGCGGCCAAGGAGCTCGGCGTGGCGCTCGTGCCCTACTCGCCGCTCGGCCGCGGCTTCCTCACCGGGGCGTTCGCCGACGCGGCGAACCTTTCCGACGGCGACTTCCGGCGCAACTTCCCGCAGTACTCCGGGGAGAACGCCGCCAGCAACGCCGAGCTCCTGACGCCGCTGCGGGAGGTCGCGCAGCGGCACGGCGCGACGCTCGCGCAGGTGGCGCTGGCCTGGCTGTACGCGCAGCAGGACGGCCTGGCGGTGGTCCCGATCCCGGGAACCCGGCGCCGCACCAGGCTCGACGAGAACCTCGGCGGCGCCGACCTGGCGCTCACGGCGGCGGACCTGGAGCTCCTGGAGCCGATCTCGGCGAAGGTCGCGGGCACCCGCTACGCCGACATGAGCTTCACCTCGGCCGGCCGCGAGTAGCGCCGGGGCCGCAGCTGTCGAGGTGAACGGACCGTTCGCGCCAAACCCGCGCAGTGCGGGCCTGGGGATCGGGGGTGGAGTGAACGGCCTGTTTGCCTCGTCTATTGAGGTGAACAGGCCGTTCGCTCGAAACCCGTAACGCCGGGCGGGTGGAGTGAACGGGCCGTTCACCTCTTCTAGCGGAGCGAACAGGCCGTTCACTTCGATCCGCCTGCGTGGACCGCCAGGCCGGGTCAGCCGACGTAGGCGAGGAGGCGGTCCGCTCGGGCTGGTTCGCGGAGCTTGCGCAGGACCCGGTGCTCCAACTGGCGGATCCGCTCGCGGGTCACGCCGAGCTCGTGGCCGATCTCCGCCAGCGTTCGCTGGCGTCCGTCGTCGAGGCCGCAGCGCAGCCGGATGACCTGTTGTTCTCGCGGGCTGAGGGTGCCGAGGACGTCTTCGATCTCGTTGCGCAGCAAGTGGATTCCCGCCGCTTCGCCGTCGTCGGGCAGGGCCAGCAGATCGGCCAGCGTGCCGCCGTTCGGGCCGGTCGGTTGGTCCAGGCTCAGCGGTTCCTGCGCGAGCGAGAGCAGTTCGAGCAGTTGGCGGACCGGGATGTCCAGCGCCTGTGCGAGTTCGTCGTGTCCCGGCGCCCGGTCCAGCTTCGCCGTCAGTTCCCGGCGCAGGCGCGCCAGCCGGGTCAGCTGCTCGGTGAGGTGCAGCGGCAGCCGGATGGTGCGGGACTGGTCCGCCAACGCCCGGCTGATCGCCTTGCGGATCCACCAGGTCGCGTAGGTCGCGAACCGGAAACCCGGGCTGTGGTCATACTTCTCGACGGCGCGCAGCAGCCCGACGTTGCCCTCCTGGATCAGGTCCAGCAGCGGCATGCCGCGCCCGGTGTAGCGCTTGGCGATGCTCACCACCAGCCGCAGGTTCGCCTCCACCAGCGCGGCTCTGGCCACGCGCCCGTCGTCGGCGACGGCTCGCAGCTCGACGCGGCGGGCCGCGGGCAGATCCGGGATTTCCAGGGCTTCTTCGGCGCGGAGCCCGGCCGCCGCGCGTTCGGCCAGGTCGGTTTCCCCGGCCCGGTCGAGGAGTTCGGTCCGGCCGATCCCGGCCAGGTAGAGGCGCACCGAATCGACGGCCGCCGAAGGCCGTTCGGTTCCGGGAACGTCGTCGATTTCGAGCAGCGGGGCCGCCACCTGCCAAGCCTTCCGGACACGGGTGCACGCCCTGCCCAGCGTGCCGAACGCTGCTGGCAGCGCGCTGACGCGCGGATCGGCGGCTCGCCTGCGGCGTATTCGCTGGCTGTGCGGCCGGAGCCGGGATTCCGGCGGCGGTGCGGTGCGGTCCGGGTACGGCTGGTGTCGAATCGGGTACTGTCCGCGGCGCCGTGGTCGGGATAGCCTTGCCGCGTGGGAGGGATCCGCCTTCGATGACAAGCCAGACCAGCGCACCGCCGAAGTCGAGCGCGTTCGGCCGTTCGCGGGATGACGAGTGGTTCCGCCCGCAGCGCAGGCCGGGCCGCATTGGTCCGGTCAGCCTAACGCGGCTGCTCGCCTTCGAGGTCGTGCAGCTCGCCCTGTGCTTCTTCTTGTTCCAGGCGCTGTGGGCGTTGATCGTGGGCGGCCTGATCGGGTTGGCCGCGGCCGTGGCCACCTTCGGCTGGCGCGGCGACCAGTGGTGGACCGAGATGCTCTGGCTCCGCCTGCGGTTCCGCCGCAGGCGCGGCATCGTCGCGGCCCGCCGAGACGACGCGCGGCTGTCCGCGCTGTGCGAGCTGGCGCCCGACCTGACCGTGGAAGACGTTGCGGGCGAAGGGGATTCGCGGCTGGGCATGGGCAGCGACGGCGCCGGTTGGTTCGCCGTGCTGGAGGTCGCCGACGACGAGGGGCCGCGGCCGCCGGTTCCGATGGCGGCGCTGGCGCGGATGGCGACCGAGCAGCCGGGCGTGGTGGTGCAGGTCGTCCTGCACAGCGCGCCGCTGCCGGGCACGAGCCGGCGCGACGACGTGGTGTGGATCGCGGTGCGGCTGGACGCGCAGGTGGTCGCCCAGTCGGCAGTGGACAGCAACAGCGATCCGGATGTCCCGGTGCTCCTCGCCGAACTGGCCAGGCGGGTCGAGAGGTTGTTGCGGCGCAGGGGACTGCGCGCGCGGCCGCTCGACACCAACGGGCTGCTCGACGCGCTGGTGCGCTCCTGCGACCTAGCCGAACCGGCGGACCGGCGGCCCGTGCAGCCGCGCGAGGAGTGGGATTCCTGGCGTTCCACCAGGTTGCGGCACGGCTGCTTCTGGATGCGGTCGTGGCCGAACCCGGAGCGCGGCGCGCTGCTGCTGTCGGCGCTGGCGGAGGTGCCGGACGCTCAGGTCAGCATCTCGATCGCGTTGGAGCCGGGACAGCGTGGCACCGACCTGTCCGCGCTGGTCCGGGTGGCGGCCGACGCGCAGCGGTACGAGCAGACGTGCGAGCTGGTGGCGCGCCTCGTCGAGCAAGCGGGCGGCCGGTTGTCCAGATTGGATGGACAGCAGCTGCCAGCGGTGTACGCGTCGGCGCCGACCGGAGGAGGGGCGCGGTGAACGAGGGTCAGCACCCGGTGCAGTCGGCGGTCGCGCCGCCTGCGGTCGCGCGGCCGGAGCCGCCGAAACCCGTTGCTGCCAAGCGAGTTCCGGTGATCTCGGTGGCGAAGCCGCCGGAGACGACGGGGCCGATCAAGGTCTCGAAGAGCCAGGACGCCGACGACGCGGCGTTCGCGCCCGCGCTCGGCACGTCGGAGTGGAACCAGCAGGCCGGCGGCGCGGTCCTGACGAACACCGCCGCGGCGTCCGCGTCGGTGGCGGCCGCGCAGGCCGTCGCCGCGCCGCTGCCACCCGGCGGACCCGGCCCGCGCCAGGACGACACGCCGACGGTGGAGGTGCGCAAGCCGCGCGGCTGGCGGCCTCGCAAGCAGCGTTCGGTGCCGAGGCTGGACATCGGCAGGCACCAAGCGACCGAACCGGAGCTCGACCTGCTGCAGCTCACCGGCACGTCCTTCGGCTTCCCGCTGGGCCGGAACCAGGCGGGCTTCCCGGTGACGATGACGCTGTTCCAGCCGGAACCGGTGTCGATCGCGCTGGTCGGCGCGTCCTGGGCGGCGCGCCTGCTGGCCTACCGGGCGTTGCGCTTCGGCGCGAAGGTCTTGGTGTTCACCGACCAACCGGCGGGCTGGTCGGACCTCGGGCAGGCGGCGACGGGCCGTGCCGACCGGGTCGCGGTGCTGGAACCGGGCGCTCCGGCGGGAGTCGTGGCCTCGGCGGACGCACCGGTGCTGTCCCTGTACGACGCGGAATCACCGCCGTCACCGGCGCAGCCCGCGCCGTGGCAAACGCGAGTCATGGTGCTGCACCGGTTCACGCCGCAGCGAGCCCACGCGGCACTGCAAGCGGATGTCCTGCTGCTGCAGCGGTTGGCGGCTGACGAAGCGGGGGCGATCGCGGCGGCTCGCCGCTTCACGTCGCGAACGGCGGAGCAATTGCAGGCCGTGCACGACGACATGCTGGCGGTGCTGACGAAGTCGGAGAACCACTACGTGTGGGTAAACCCGGCGGACCGCGAGCAAGAAGAACTCGGCGCCCCAGGCCGCTACTGAACGGTATCCGGTGGCTTTGACTCGTGAGTACTTTGTGTTGCTATAGCAACACAAAGTACTCACGACCCTGACCAGGCACAACCGTCACCGGCTGGGCCACGACCAGAACCCGAGCCTCACCGCTCGAACCGGCCACACTTGACGGCGCCGATGAACGCCGACCACTGCGAGCGGTCGGTGACGAAGTACCCGGCGGCGCGGTCCTTGCTGTCGCGGACCGCCGCGCCGTCGGTTAGCGCACCCACCTCGACGCATGCGGTGTTGTTGCTGGATAACCGGGACTTGCGCCAGCCGGTCGGTTGTTCCATCACTGTGCGGTCTCCTCTGCTCTGGTCGTGCATGCAGCGATGAACTCCATCGAGTCATCGAGGCTCATCGATTCGGCACGGAGAGTACTCAGCGCTTCCGAATAGGCAGTTACGACGCCGGGCGAGGTGAGAAACGCGGCGGACGCGAAATGTTCCAGATGCACCAGCGGTGGCGCCTTCGGGAACTCGAACAGCATGAACTGGCCGCTGTGCGCCGGTGTCCATCGCGGCGGCAGCAACGGGACGATCCGAATGGTCACGTTCTCGAGTTTCGCGATCTTCTGCAGGTGGCGGTACTGGTCCGCCATCACTTGCGCCTCCACGATCGGTGCTGTCAGCGCGCTTTCCAGGATCAGGGCTTCGAAGGCGGGCGCCTTCCGGGCGCTGAGGATGTCGCGCCGGGAAGCACGCATCGCAACGCGCGTCTCAAGCTCGCCCGGCGCGCAGTCGACCATGACGGCGCGGGTGTAGTCCGGTGTCTGCAGGAGACCTGGAATCACGAGCGGCGCAACTTCGAAAATTGAGCTGGCGGTGCGCTCGTAGTTGATCAGCGTGGCGAGGTCCTGGTGTACGCCGGGGATACCGGTTCGGAGCCAGTTGGGGCCGCTGTCTTCTCGGGCGAGATCGACGAGGCGTTCGCGCTCTGCTCCCGAGATGCCGAGGGCGACCGCGATCGCTGTTACGTCTTCTGGCGTAGCGACACGCGTTCCGGCTTCACTTCGCGTGACCCACGCGTGTGCGCAACCGAGGATCCGAGCCAGCTCGCGGACGCCGATCCCGGCTTCTTCTCGCGCTTTTCGCAGCTCGGCGCCGAGCGTGCGGGCCTTGGGATTGCCGGGCCTGGATCGGGTCATGAACCAATCCTAGGTACGCGATCGAGCGTCGATGATCGCCTGGACGAGCGATTGTGCGACTGGATCAGATCCAGCACTCTGGATACAGATCCACTTGAACCAGCTTTGACCAAGACCGGAGTGGTGGTCGTGCGACTTTTTCAGCCATATCCCTTCCACTGGGTTCCTGCTGCTGGGTTGCGGCATGCGAGTACCGATCGGCGGCCCGATGGGGCTTTGGCCTATCCGACCGGGACCTTCGTTTCGACGTTGTGCCGCCAGGCGTTGTTCGCCGACAACTCCGAGATCGCTTGGTTGTGGTCGACGTGCGGTGATTGCGATGCCGAGGCGCACCGAATAGTTCGACAGCTTCCCGACCCTGCTACCGGAAGGACCTGCTGACGTGTTGGCCGTGCTCCCCGGGATTGCCGGGATCACCGGTGTTGTCTCGCTCTACCTGATCATCACGTGCTGGAAGTCCTACCGGCCGCAGCACGCCGGTGGCGGCGAAGGCGCCCTGACGGTGTGGCAGCTCATCGCGCACGTCGAGGCCGAACGGCGACAACGGGATCAGGGCGGCAGGCACCGGCTCCGCGAACCCCAGCCACCACCGTCCACATCGGACGACGAGACGCCGTCGCTGGAAGTTCAGCGCCGAATACTGGACGCCCTCCGGCGCCTCTGACGGCACCTGACCCAGGCCCGGCCGCCGATGCCCCCGACCTGCGGCGGACGGGTCCTGCGGGCCGGTCGGCGCGACACTCCTCCCCCAGCGCGCCGACCGGCCACCCCGCCTCCTGAAGGCCAGAGCCCCGTCCCGATTTTGCCTAAAATCGGAAAGCCCTGAACCCGCCGGACCGGGGCAGGTCGGGTCCCGATTTTGCCTAAAATTGGGCGCTTCTGGACCGTGCGGGTGGGTTTCCGATTTTGCCTAAAATTGGGAATCCGGGCCGTGAGTGTTTGGGGCGCCATGGCACTCCAAAACACTCACGGGCTTTCAGCTCACCGGTGTCAGGCCTTGCCGTTGAGGGTCGGTTCCGGTTCCGGGCGGTAGCGGTACTCCGCTTCGCCGTTCACCACCGGGCCGCCCGGCGTTTCCACCTCCCAGAGGTCCTGGTCCGCTGGCGTTTCCGCGGGCCGGGTGCGCCGGGCCGCGCGGTCGGCGCCGATGTCCTCCGGCTCGTGCGCCGCGAGCACCGACGGCCGGTCGCGCAGCGCGGCGGGCACCTGGGCACCCAGTTCCGCCTGCACGTCGACCTCCGGTGCGGTCCTGGCTTCCAGGACCGGCGCGGTGCTCAGCGGCAGGTCGACCGCGAACTCCGAAGTCGGCTGCGGCTTCAGCTTCTTCTCGCGTTCGCGCTTCCGCTGGGCTCGCCGTTCGGTGAAGGTCTTCAGCGGTCCAGTTCGGTGCGGGTTGCTCAGCACCGGCGGCGGGACGTCGCTCCTGCCGGAGTGGCGGTCCGGCGACTCCGCGTTGCTGCCCGGGCGCGTTCGCCGCTGCTCGCCGCCCAGCACCGAAGGCGCCGCGTTCGGCGGCGGGAGGAACGCTTCGGGAACCTCCGCCTGCGAACCCGTCGCCGGTCGGCCTCCAGGCCGGGAGCCGGGCGAACCCGGTGCGCCCGGTGGCGGCGCGGTCTGCCCCGCCGGCGGCCGGATGGTGCCGGCCTCGGGGTCGGAAGGCGTTGCGAGACCGGGGTTTCCGATGCGCGGGCCGAGGATCTTGCCTTGCTGCTGCTTCGGCGGTTGCGCCCCCGAGCCGCCCGGTGGCGGCGGAGTCATCGTTCCCGGCGGCGTGCCGGTGCCAGGCGCGTTGGGCGCGTTGATTCCGGGCGCGCCCGTGCCGGGCGGCCTGCCGGGCGCGGCATCGCCCGGCGCCGTCATGCCCGGCGTGCCAGGAGCGCCGGGTGCGCCGGGCGCCGGGGTTCCGATCGGCGCACCGGGGGAGGGATGGCCGATGACGGGCCCGGTGCCCGGCGCGGTCGGTGGGGCGAGCGCAGGCGGTGCGCTGCCTTCGGGTGCGCCACCGCCGCCGGGAAGCGACGGCGGTGCTCCTGGTGCCGGGCCGCCCGGTGCTTTGCCGGGCGGCGTGACGCCGTCCGGCATTCCGGGGGCTCGGCCCGGCGGTGGTGTTCCGAGCGGTGGCTGGCCGGGAGGTGCCGTGCCCGGCGGTGTCCCGGGTGCGCGGCCGGGCGGCGCTTGGCCTGGTCCGCCGTTCGGCGGCGCTGTACCCGGGGGCGTTCCGGGGCCTTGGCCGGGTGGCGTCGATCCCTTCGGCGCTCCGGGCGGCGCTGCAGCCGGCGGCGGTGCGCCGACAGGCGCGTTAGGGCCGTCGCCGCCGGGAGGAGCCGCGCCGTTCGGTCCGCCAGGTGCGGGGCCGGGAGGTGCAAATCCGTTCGGCCCGCCGGGAGCTCCGTCGGGCGGCGCCATGCCACCGGGGCCTCCGGGACCGCCTGGGGCTGCGGGGAGCTTCGGCGGCTTGAGGCCGAGCGCGCCCGGGTGCTGGATCGCGTTCAGCGGGTCGACCTTCATCGCCCGCCCGAGCGCCAGCTTGGTGATGTACGGGGCGTAGCTGTCGGCCGTCCGGCTGGCCAGCTCCCGGGCCTTCTGGTTGTACTTCTCGTGGGACTTGTCCAATGCCTTTTCCCACGCGGCGCTGCTGTAGCCCTCCATCGACACCTCTTGCTGGAAGCTGGTGTTGATGTCGCGGAGGTCCTGCTTGTACTCCGTCCACAGCGCGCGCATGTCCTCCTGCGCTTCGCGCATCGCCGCGGCCAGCCCGTGCAGCCCGCTCGCCGTGCGGCTCGCCGCGCTCTCCCAGACCTCCAGGTACGCCAGGGTTTCCCCGACCTTGCTCAGGAACGCGTCCTTGGCCGCAGGGGAATCCCACTCCGCCTTCAGCGATTCGGTCTGGCCGCGCAGCTGGGACTGCACGTGCGACAGCATCGTCGCGACGTTGGCGAACTGGTCGCCGCGCTCGTCGGCCGTGCCGGGCTGCTCGCCCATGATCTGCCGGCGGATCACCTTGATGTCGTTGTCCCCGGCGGCCTTGGAATCCGGGCCCGGCGTGTAGTCCTTGCCGGTGTCGGTCTGGCCGCTGTAGTAGAGCTCGTCCGGGCCGATCGGCCCGGCGCCGCCGCCGTTGGAGTAGTTCTCCAGCGCGTCGTGGTTGTAGCCGTAGTAGTCGTCAGCGGGTCCGGCCATCCGAATCACATCCCCCCGGCCATCCGGCGGTTCTCCTTCATGGTGCGACGCGCCTCGTCGGCCCAGTCCTCGGGCGTGACCCGCTTGGGCTGCCGTCCGATGTGGCGCTCGTCGCTGCGCTTGCCGTCTTCGTCTTCCTTGTAGTAGTGCCGGGATTCGGTGCCGTCCGAGTACTTCTTGGTGACCTTGTGCTCTTCGACGACGGTCTCGTCCTTGCCGGCCTGCTTGGTGCGGACGGTGGTGACCTCGTCCCGGCCGCCGGAGAACTTCCTGGAGTCGACGGTGCGGTTGGTGGTGCTGACCACCTTGCCGTTCTCGTCGTAGGTCTTGGTGATCATCGCGCCGCTCGGCTTGGACGTCGTGCTGTAACTCTCGTTGCCGTCCTTGTCGAAGCCGGTCTCGGTGATGCCGTCCTCGGTCTGCACCACGCTGCGGGTCCGGCCGTCCTTGGACTCGTACATGTAGACCACGCCGCCGGAGAAGTGGTGCGTGCCGGTCAGCTTCTCGTCGCCGAGCTTGCCGAGGCCCTTGGGCTGGTCGGCCGCGTTGTCGGCGATCGTCTCCTTGAGGTACGGGGGTGCGCCGGGCGGGCGCTCCGCACCGGGCTCGTGGAAGGCCCACTCGACGCCGGAGAGCCGCACACCGTTGGCGGCGTCGGTGTCCTCGTACAGGTCGGCGCAGATGTGTGCCACCGACGAGATCGCCAGGTGGTTCTGCCGGATGTCCTGCAGGAACCGCATCATCTCCTGGGCGTTGCGGGCCATCAGCTGATCGGCCTGCCCGCCCTCCGGGAAACCGCCGGTGCTGATGGAGATGTCGTCGCCGACGCCATTGATGTTCATGGCGCCGCCCATGGTGTCGGACTGCAGGTTCTTGCCGATGGTCGCGACGTTCGTGCCGTAACCGCGCAGCGAACTGGGATCGGCCTTGAGATCTTTGCCGTTGGTGGGCCAGCTCGCCGCACCGCGGCCGGTCGCTTCTGGAACCGCCATCTCGTCCCCCTTACGTCGCGCGTGGGGCGGAGAACCCCGCTCCCCTCAACAAACCACCCGGTGTCAACCCCCGGCGCTCAGTCGTGAGTGGTGATGGTCGCTGGAACGACCTGTCCTCGCTCAGGACCTCGTGAACAGTTTGTGTCTCAGGACCTCGTGAACACTGGCTGGCCTGCTTTCTGTGATCATCAGTGGTGGGCGGAACAGGGTTTTCGATGGATCCAGACCTGGTCGCG
>NZ_SMKW01000012.1 GCF_004348985.1 Saccharopolyspora elongata
CGGCCACCCCGCAACGCAAGCCGCCACCCCGCCAGCCCACTCCGGGCCATCCCCGCGATACAAAGCCGCCCCGGGGCTGCGGGTCGGATGTCAAGGCTGAAACCCCGAAGGGGCGGCCGCTAGGCCGGGCTTGACCTCCGGCCCGCAGCCCCACGATCCACCCATCGCGGGGATGGCCCCAAAACACACCAAACCTCTAAAAGTCCCAACCCCGCCCCACCTCCAACCAAAACCCCAGCAAAACCCCAACCCCTCCAAAGGCCCGAACCCCCCAACCCCCAAACCCCCCGTACGATCCCAACCCCAACCCCACCCAGCAAAGGACGCCCAAAAGATGGCGATCGATCCAGCGGTGATCGGCAAGCGCCTCCCGGAGATCGAGGCAGAGATAGAACCGGGCCGCCTCCAACAGTTCGCGGCAGCGATAGGCGAAACGGACCCGATCTACACCGACCGCTCCGCCGCCCGAGCCGCCGGTCACCCAGATCTCCCGGTACCGCCGACGTTCCTGTTCGGCCTAACCCTGCAAGGCCCGGATTCCTTCGGCTTCATAGCCGATCTCGGCGTCGACCTACGCCACGTCCTGCACGGCGAGCAGGGGTTCACCTACCACTCCACCGCCCACGCCGGCGACACCCTGGTGCTACGCCCGGTGATCACCGACGTCTACGCCAAAAAGAACGGCAAACTGGAGTTCGTGGTCCGCGAAACCGCCGTCACCCGCGACGACGGCAGCGCGGTGGCGGATCTCAAGGAGGTCCTGATCGTGCGCCACCCGCCGGCCGACGGCTGATCAGCGCGCACCGGCCATCCGGTGGTGCCGGGCTTCCGGCTCCAGGACGAAGTCGTAGCCGGCGATGCGTCCCGGCCGCACCGCGACCCGGTCCACCGCCGGTCGCATGCCCGGCGCGGAGACGACCACCGTGACGTACTGCCGGGGCAGATCGTGCACCTCGTACTCGCCCGAGTTCGAGGTCACCAGGTGCGCCAGCTGACCGCCGGTCGGGTCGGTGACAGTCACGATGGCGCCGGGCACCGGCTCTCCGCCGGCGGCCCGCACGGTGCCGGCCAGGGTGTGGTGGTGCTTGGGCCGGGGTGCTTCGATCGCCGGGTCCACCACGACTTCGCTATCGTCCTCGTGCTCGTAGGCGCCCGCGGTGGTCACCGCTTCCGGGTCCGCGGCCTTCTTCCGCTTCATGCGCAGCTGGTTGAACACCACCAGCAGGACGCCCAGCGCGCACCAGGCAGCCAGGCCGAGGACGGCGGGCAGGGCTCCCGCGCCGTTGAAGTACAGGACGCCGCGCATCGAGTCCACGGCCTGCCCGAGCGGCAGGAACCGGTGCAGCGACTGGAAGAACACCGGCACCAGTTCCTTCGGGATGGCGCCGCTGCTGGAGGGCATGCTCAGCAGCACGAACAGTCCCATGGCCACGCCGGGGATGAACTGCTTCACGAACGGCACGAGCCCGAACGTCGTCCACGCGACCGCCTGGGTTAGCAGGAAGCCGATCAGCATCAGGACCGGTTCGTTGTAGATCACGTCCATCGACAGCGCGGCGAAGTAGCACACCACGGAGGCGAACGCGCCGACTCCGGCCAGCGCCAGCAGTTTCTGCCGGGTGGTCAGCGCGGCGCGCAGCAGCATCATCACCGTGATGTAGGGCGGGATGTTCATCGCCAGCAGGACGTAGAAGAGGCCGGTGCCCATGACGTCGCCGGGCGCGGCCGGGGCGAGGTCGAGGAGCGCCAGGTGGTGGCCGCCGACCGTGGCGATCGGGGTGAACACCTGCTGCAGCACCATCATCAGCGCCGAGCCGTTGGCCTTCGCGTAGAACAGCTGCCCGTCCGCGGGGTCGTAGGCGGCGACGGCCTGGCGCTGCAGGATCGCGTCGCGCGCGCCCTGCTCGTCGGGTACCGCTGTGACGTCGATGCCGCCGGGCATCGCCTGGGCGAAGGCGGCGTCGAGGTGCTGCGCCGCTTGCTCGCCGACCACCGCCACCGGCATGTTGTGCGGCGCCGGGGCGTGGAAGGGCAGCAGGTAGCACACCATGAATCCGACGATGAAGAACATCGGGAACCACAGCGCCGATGCCAGGGTGCGCACCAGTGAGCTCGGCTGTGCCTCGGTCAAGAAGCCTCCTCACGACGGGACGGGGGTGCGGCGCTGCACTGGTTCGGATCGCCCGGCCGAGGGCGAGAACTACCCCATTGACGGTTAGCGACCCTAACGTATTTCTGCAGTCTGTGCAAAAATGCACGGGTGCAACATCGGTTTGTCGGAGATGCCGGAAACCGGGCACTAGGCTGAGACGGCCGCCCCGACGAGAGGAACGGACGCCCCCGATGTCCAGGACGACGGCCGCGAGCAGCGCGGATGCCGAGCAGGCGTGCGGGCTGCGCGAGCGCAAGAAACGGGCGACCCGGCAGGCCCTGCAACAGGCGGCCGTCCGGCTGTTCCTGGACCGCGGCATGGACGCGGTCACCGTCGAGGACATCTGCGCCCGCGCCGAGGTCTCCCCGCGCACCTTCTTCAACTACTTCACCGCGAAGGAAGAAGTGCTGGTGCCCTGGGATCCGGAGAGCGTCGCGAGCACCGCGCGGCGAATCCTGGCCCAGCCCGCCGAGCGCTCGCCGCTGCAGGTGGCGCACGTCGCGCTCGGCGAAGCCATCGACGCCGCGATGGCCGCGCCCATCTGGCGCGACCAGGCGCGGCTGCTGCGCGACCACCCCGAGGCGCTGCGCCGGATCGTGCTCGCCTCGCGCGCTCTGGAGGCTGCGCTCGCCGACGGGCTCGCGCAGCGGCTCGGGCGAGACCGCGCGGACCGGTACGTCCGGTTGCTGGCGGCCACCTCGATCACGGCGATGCGCAGTTCGATCCAGTCCTGGCACGAGGCCGACCCGGACACCGACCTGCACGACTTCCTGGACGAGGCCTTCGACCTACTGGGCCGCGGCCTGCCACCCGGCTGACCGGTCCCCTGGCACCCGATCGAAAGGTAGGACCGCGATGGTCGACGAACTCGCCACCCTCCCGCAGCGACCGGACGACGCGCGCCGGCAGATCGCGGCCCGCCTGGCCCGGTTCCGCACCAGGCGAATCCCGTTGCAGGGCCGCCGGGCCGCAGCGGTCGCGATCACCCTGGCCAGCGACGGCGGCGAGCTGGGCATCTGGCTGACCCGCCGGGCCGCGACGCTGCGCGCGCACGCGGGCCAGTTCGCGCTGCCGGGCGGGCGGCTCGATCCCGGCGAGGACGCACGGCAGGCCGCGCTGCGAGAACTGAGCGAGGAGCTGGGCGTGGCCGCGCGGGAGCAGGACGTGCTGGGGCGGCTCGACGACTACGCGACGCGCTCCGGTTATGTCATCTCGCCGATCGTGGTGTGGATCGGCTCCGCGCCGGAGTTGTCGCCGAATCCGGACGAGGTCGCGCGAGTGGACCTGGTGACGCTGTCCGAGCTGGACATCGCGCCCCGGTTCGTGGCCATCGCCGAGTCCGACCGGCCGGTCATCCAGCTGCCGCTGCTGGACACCCTGGTGCACGCCCCCACGGCGGCGGTCCTGCACCAGTTCCGCGAGGTCGTGCTGCACGGCCGGGACACCCGCGTCGCCGACCTGGAGCAACCGGTCTTCGCCTGGCGCTGACCCGCTTTCGCGCCCTGGCAGGCGCACTGCGGGCGTAGCCTGGAGCGCGGAGGGAATGCCGGGAGAAACGATGCGACGCGGGCGCACGCGCACGCTGTTCGCAGCGGCGCTGATCCTGCTCGCGGTGTTCGGCACGGCCGCCTGCGGCCTGTTCTCGACACCGCGCGCCGGGTCCCCTGCGCCGCCGGAACAGCAGCCCGCCACCAGCGGCACCGCCCCGCCACCCGCCGGGATCCCGCCGCCGGGCCCGCCGGTGCTCGCGGTGAAGATCGACAACGTGGCCGATGCCCGGCCGCCGGTCGGCATCGGCGCCGCCGACGTGATCTACGTCGAGCCGGTCGAGGGCGGTTACAGCCGGCTGCTGGCGATCTTCGCCTCGCACCAGCCGCCGACCATCGGGCCGGTGCGCAGCGCGCGGGAGACCGACGCCGTGCTGCTCCCCCAGTTCGGCCACCCGACGCTCGCGTACTCCGGTGCGGCTCCCGAACTGCTGCCGCTCATCGCGGCGGCCCCGGTGACCGACGCCTCCGACGGGCACCAGCCCGCCGCCTACACCCGCGACGAGTCGCGCACCGTCCCGCACAACCTGTTCCTCGACCCGGCGAAGCTGCCGCCCGGCGCGCCCTGGCCGGGTCAGAACCGGATCGTCGCCGGGCCGACCCCCGGCGGCGGCACGCCGACGGACCACTACGAGGTCACCTACCCCTCCGCCACCGTCGGCTTCCAGTGGTCCGCCGAGGAGCACCGGTGGCTGGCCTCGATGGACGGGGCGCCGTTCGCGTCGGTCGACGGCGGGCGGCTCGGCCCGCCGACGGTGGTGATCGAGCGGGTCAAGGTCCGCGAGTCGGCGATCCGCGACGCCGCGGGCAACCCGTCCCCGATCGCCGAAACGATCGGCAGCGGCGCGGTCTCGGTGCTCCGCGACGGGCGATCGTTCGAAGGCACCTGGTCCCGGCCCGCACCCGATGCCGCGGCCACCTACACCGGCCCGTCGGGCGAGCCGCTGCTGCCCGCGCCCGGTCAGGTCTGGGTCGTGCTGGCGCCGTGAACGGAATGGACCCGATCCGGCTCTTCCTGTGCGGCGACGTGATGCCAGGCCGCGGCGTCGACCAGATCCTGCCGCACCCCGGCGATCCGGGCCTGCACGAGGCGTACCTGCACGACGCGCGCAGCTACGTCGCGGCGGCCGAGGCGCGCAACGGCCCGATCACCAAGCCCGTCGGCTTCGCCTGGCCCTGGGGCGACGCACTGCGCGCTCTCGACGTCGCCGCGCCCGACGTGCGGGTGATCAACCTGGAATCCAGCATCACCTGCAGCGGCGAGTTCGCCCCGGGCAAGGGCGTGCACTACCGGATGAACCCGGCGAACGTGGGCTGCCTGACCGCCGGGCATCCGGACGTCTGCAGCCTCGCCAACAACCACGTCCTGGACTTCGGCCGCCGGGGGCTCGACGACACGCTCGATGCGTTGTCCGGGGCGGGTCTGCGCTGGGTGGGCGCCGGGCACGACGCGGCGGAGGCGCGCCGACCGGCGGTGATCGGCACGCCTCGCGGCCGGGTCGTGGTCTTCGGCTACGGCGCCGCGTGCAGCGGCATCCCGGCGAGCTGGGCGGCGACCGCGAAGCGGTCGGGCGTCAACTTCCTGCCGGACCTCTCCGACCGGCGCGCCGCCGAGATCGCCGGCGAGATCCGCGAGCGGACCCGGCCCGGCGACGTCGTGGTCGTCTCGCTGCACTGGGGCACGAACTGGCAGTACCGCGTCGGGGCCGGCCAGGTCCGCTTCGCGCACCGGCTGATCGACGGCGGGGTGCACGTGGTGCACGGGCATTCCTCGCACCACCCACGGCCGATCGAGATCTACCACAACCGGCTCGTGCTCTACGGCTGCGGCGACTTCATCGACGACTACGAGGGCATCCCGGGCTACGAGCAGTACCGCGACGATCTGCGCCTGCTGTTCTTCGCGTCGCTGGACGCGGGCGGCGAACTCGTCGACCTGCGCATGCTCCCGATGCAGGCCAGGCAGATGTGCCTGCACCCCGCATCGGCCGCCGACGCCGACTGGCTCCGCGCCACCCTGGCCCGGATCAGCGCCGCGTTCGGCACCGATGTGGTGCTGTCGAACGGGACGCTGCGCGCGCGGCGCCAGGCGTGAAGCGGCCGCCCGGGCGCGGCGGTGGCGCAGCGCTGCGGTACCGTCCCGCATTGTCCATATAGGACGACCCCACGAAGGAGCGACCCCTGGCATGGCCCGCACCGACGCCCCGGCGCGCCGCAGGCGCCGGGTCATCCGGATGGATCAGAGCGCTGCCCGGCAGCACCCGCCGCGCCGCCGCCGCGGCTACACCCTCCGGTTCGACATCGGCGGCGTCACGGGCCACCTGACCACCAACGCCTACCCGGACGGGAAGCTCGGCGAGGTCTGGGTGAGCGTGGAGCAGCAGGGCAGCCCGCTCAGCGGCTTCCTGGACAGCCTGTTCGCCGCCGTCTCGCTGGGCCTGCAGCACGGTGTGCCGCTGGAGACCTACGTGGCGAAATACGCCGGCATGCAGTTCGAACCGCGCGGCCCGGTGTCCGATGCGGACATCGGCTACGCCCACTCCTTCCCCGACTACGTCTTCCGCCGCCTGGCCCTGGACTACCTGGACGCCCCGACGTGCACCCGACTCGGCATCGTCGGTGGCCCGACCGAGGAGTAACCCGGGCAAACGAGTGGTGATCGTTGTGCGGCCGGATAGCCCTTTGTACCTTTCGTCTTGCTAACCGAATCTTGCTCGCTGCATGCCACGGCATTCAGGAGGACGGATGTCCCAGCACGCACCGCTCCGGCCCCGCAGGTGGTTGTTCGGTTCGGCGGCGCTGGCCACGGCACTCGTGGTCGGGCTCACCGCGCAGACCTCGCCGGCGACCGCGCAGGGCGGACCCGATGACCTGCGGTCCTGGGAGCGGGCGCTGCAGCGGGAGGTCGATGCCGACAGCGCGGCGCGGATGAGCGAAGCGATGTCCACCTACCCCGGCCGGGTCGGCACCGAAGGCGCCGAGCGCAGGGCGAACTACTCGGTGGACGAGCTGACCAAGTGGGGCCTGAACGCGAGACTGGAGAGCTACAGCGTCTACGCCTCGGTGCCGCAGCACATCGCGGTGACCATGACCGGCCCGCAGCGGCGGGAGCTGGAGGTGAAGGAACCTCCTTACCCGTGGCACGAGAACTTCGAGGACGTGGTCGTCGGCTACAACGCCTATTCGCCTGCCGGCCAAGCCACCTCGGACGTCGTCTACGTCAACTACGGCCTGCCGGACGACTACGCGCGGCTCGCCGAGATGGGCGTCGACGTCCGGGGCAAGATCGTGCTGGCCCGCTACGGGCAGAGCTTCCGCGGGGTGAAGTCGAAGGTCGCCGAAGAGCACGGCGCCGCGGGCGTGATCCTGTACTCCGACCCCGCGGACGACGGCTTCACCCGGGGCGAGGTCTACCCGAACGGGCCGTGGCGCAACGCCGACGGCATCCAGCGCGGCAGCGTGCAGTACATCTTCCAGTACCCGGGCGACCCGCTCACGCCGGGACGACCGTCCACACAGGACACGCCCCGCCTCGATCCGTCGGACGCGGAGAACATGACGAGCGTGCCGACCACGCCGATCTCCTACGGCCAGGCCCAGCACCTGCTGGCCGCGCTGCAAGGCCCGGAGGCGCCGGCGGAATGGCAGGGCGGCCTGGACCTGACCTACCGGGTGGGCCCCGGGCCGACCCGGGTCGACCTCGACCTGGACATCGACTACCGGCAGATCCCGGTGAACGACGTGATCGTCGAGATCCCCGGCTCGAAGCACCCGGAGCAGAAGGTGGTCCTGGGGGCGCACTACGACTCCTGGACCTACGGCACCAAGGACGACGTGTCGGGGTGGACGACGCTGATGGAAGCGGCGCGGGCGCTGGCCGAACTTCGCGACCGCGGCTGGCAACCGGAGCGGACCATCGTGCTGGCCGGCTGGGACGGCGAGGAGTACGGGCTGCTGGGCGCGACCGAATGGGTCGAACAGCACCGCGCCGACCTGCTGGAGAACGCCCTGGTGTACCTGAACATGGACGGCGCGGGCGGCGGCAAGAACTTCTCCGCAGGCTCGGTCCCCGCGCTCGACGCCGTGCTGGCCGACATCGCCAAGGACGTCCGCGATCCCGAGCACGGCACGCTGTACCGGAACTGGCAGCAGGCCTCGGGTGAGCAGGACCCGGTGCCGGACCGGCTGGGCAGCGGCTCGGACTACACGCCGTTCCTGGACCACCTCGGCATCGCCTCGGCCGAGTTCGGCACGTCGACGCCGAGCGGCGAGTACCACAGCGCCTACGACGACCTGCGCATGATGCGCGAGTTCCTCGACCCCGGTTACCGGTACCACGAGGCGTCCGCCGCGTACGCGGGCACTTTCGCGTTGCGCATGGCCGGTTCTGACATCGCGCTGATGCTCTACTCCGACTACGCGACAGCGGTCGAGGGCCATCTGCGGGACCTGGACGAGAAGCAGGCCGACGGCCAGGTCGTCGACCTCTCCCCCGCCTACGCCGCGGCGCGGGAATGGCACGCGGCGGCCAAGCGGCTGGAGAGCGAAGCGCACGGCGTCCGCGGCGAGCGCGCCGACGCAATCAACGACGCACTGATCGCCCAGGAACGCGCGTTGACCCAGCAGGAAGGCCTGCCCGGCCGGGACTGGTACAAGCACATGGTCTACGCGCCGGGCCTGTACACGGGTTACGCGGTCCAGCCGCTGTCGGCGATCGACGACGCGATCACCGGCGACGACCCGGCAACGGCCGAGAAGTACCGCGACCTGCTCGTGGACTCACTGCACAAGGCAACCGAGGCTGCACGAGGCGCCGTGCGGTAGCGGGTAGAACGGGGAGCATGCGCGCGATCGTCCTCGACACCGCAGGAGCCACACCGGCGCAGTTCGGGGCGCGGCGATCGGGGGTTTCCGGGGGCGCCTCGGCTAGGGTGATCCTTTTCCGGCTTCGTGGAAGGGACCCGCAGCGATGCCCAAGTTCACCTGGCACACCAGCGCCGTGCCCGAGGGCCTGCCGGTGCGGCAGGTGTACGGGTTCCTCTTCGTCCCGGACGGCCGGTTGCTCATCCGCCTCGACGGCAGCAAGCACTCGCTGCCCGGCGGCCGCCCGGAGCCCGGCGAGGTCGAGTACGTCGACATCCTGCGGCGGGAGACCATGGAAGAGGTCACCGTCGGCATCGGCGAGCCGCACTACCTCGGGTACCAGTGCGTGGACGACGGCATCTCGCCATACGCCCAGGTGCGGATGGCCGCGCTGATCACCACCGTGCACCCGCCGGAGCCGGACCCCGACAGCGGCCGGACCTACCGGCGGCTGCTGGTCCACCCGGGCAAGGCCGGCGACCTCCTCTCCTGGGGCGAGACCGGCTACCTCCAGGCGACCGCCGCCGCCGAAGCAGCGGTCGACGTCTTCGCCCTGCCCGGTGACGACCTGCCGGAGACCGGCTACCTCTGACGTAACCGCGCCGTGAGCACGCAACCACCTCAGGCCGCCCTGGCGGCACGCGCAGCCCCGGAACGACCGGTCGGCTGATCCCTCGTCCATGCCGGGTCCCCGCATGCCCGGACCTGGCTAAACCGCACGCGCTTCCCTTGACCTGGTTCTGCGCGCTGCCGTAGTGTTCGCAGAAAGCACAGACGTTCACTATGCGCACAGCGAGGAGTGGTCGGGGTGGCTCGCATCCTGCAGCTCGACGAGGCCATCGCGGAGCTGGTCCACGACGGCGACACGGTGGCCCTGGAGGGCTTCACCCACCTGATCCCGGTCGCGGCCGGGCACGAGATCATCCGGCAGCGCCGCAAGGACCTGACGCTGGTCCGGATGACGCCCGACATCGTCTACGACCAGCTGATCGGGGCGGGCTGCGCGCGGAAGCTGATCTTCTCCTGGGGCGGCAACCCCGGCGTCGGCTCGCTGCACCGCTTCCGCGACGCCATCCAGAACTCCTGGCCGGTGCCGCTGGAGATCGAGGAGCACAGCCACGCCGGCATGGCCAACCGCTACGCCGCCGGCGCCTCCGGGCTGCCCTTCGCCGTGCTGCGCGGCTACGCGGGCACCGACCTGCCGGCGCAGACCGACACCATCAAGATGATCGAGTGCCCCTTCACCGGCGAGCGGCTGGCCGCCGTCCCGGCGATCAACCCGGACGTCGGCATCATCCACGCGCAGCAGGCCGACCGGGCCGGCAACGTGCAGATGTGGGGCATCACCGGGGTGCAGAAGGAGACCGTGCTGGCCTCGAAGCGCTCCCTGGTCACCGTCGAGGAGATCGTCGACGAGCTGACCCCGCGCCCCGGCGCCGTGGTGCTGCCGCAGTGGGTGATCACCGCCGTCGCGGAGGTGCCCGGCGGCGCCGCCCCGTCCTACGCGCAGGGCTACTACGAGCGCAACAACGCCTACTACCAGCAGTGGGACCCGATCGGCCGGGACCGCGAGAAGTTCGAGGACTGGCTGGCGACCGAGGTCCTCAGCACTGAGAGGAGTGCCCGATGAGCTCCGCCGAATTCACCTCCGACGAGATGATGACCGTCGGCGCCGCCCGCTCCCTGCGCGACGGCGCGGCGTGCTTCGTCGGCATCGGCCTCCCCAGCACCGCCGCGAACCTGGCGCGCCGCACGCACGCCCCGAACCTGGTGCTGATCTACGAGTCGGGCACGCTCGGCGCCAAGCCCGACCGGCTGCCGCTGTCCATCGGCGACGGCGTGCTGGCCGACACCGCCGACTCCGTGATCGGCGTGCCGGAGATCTTCAACTACTGGCTGCAGCCCGGCCGCATCGACATCGGCTTCCTCGGCGGCGCGCAGGTGGACCGCTTCGGCAACATCAACACCACCGTGATCGGCGGCGACTACGCCAACCCGAAGGTCCGGCTGCCCGGCGCCGGTGGCGCGCCCGAGATCGCCGCGTCCTGCCGCGAGGTGCTCATCGTGATGCGGATGAGCCCGCGCAGCTTCGTGGAGAAGGTCGACTTCGTCACCTCCGTCGGCTACGGCACCGGCAAGGGCGACCGGGAGGAGCTCGGCCTGCGGGGCCGCGGCCCGGTCAAGGTGATCACCGACCTGGGCGTGCTGGAGCCGGACCCGGAGACCTGCGAGCTCACCCTCACCCAGCTCAGCCCCGGCTCGACGGTCGAGCAGGCCCGGGAAGCGGTGGGCTGGCAGCTGAAGGTCGTCGACGAGCCGACCGTGCTGCAGGCGCCGACCGAGACCGAGCTGACGGTGCTGCGGGAGCTCAAGGCGACGATCGGCGGCGCGAAATGACCGACGTGCACGGCCCGGGACTGGCAGTCGTCCTGCCCGCCTGACAGCTTGGACGCAAGAGGAGCTGCGATGACCACACACGAGACCCGGTCGCCGGCCGGGCTGATCCTGCCGGAGTACGGCAGCGACGACCAGTCCCACCCGGCGCTGAACACCCCCGAGTACCGCTCGTCCGCGCTGCGCTACCCGAAGCAGCCGCTGCAGTACCTGCCCCAGTACCTCACCGAGATCACCGGGCCGCTGCTCGGGCAGGACCGCTGCGGCGAGCGCGACCACGACCTGACCGTGCAGCACGACGGCGAGCCGCTGGGCGAACGCATCATCGTCAGCGGCCGCGTGCTGGACTCCGGCGGCAAGCCCGTGCCGAACACGCTGGTGGAGATCTGGCAGGCCAACTCCGCCGGCCGCTACCGGCACCAGGGCGACCGGCACCCGGCGCCGCTGGACCCGAACTTCTCCGGCACCGGCCGGTGCATGACCGACGCCGACGGCAACTACGAGTTCATCACCATCAAGCCCGGCGCCTACCCGTGGCGCAACCACGACAACGCGTGGCGCCCGGCGCACATCCACTTCTCGCTGTTCGGGCAGGCGTTCACCCAGCGGCTGATCACCCAGATGTACTTCCCCGGCGATCCGCTGTTCCACCAGGACCCGATCTTCAACTCGGTGCGCGACGAGCAGGCCCGGGAACGGATGATCTCCCGCTTCGACCTCGACACGACCGTGCCGGAGTGGGCGCTGAGCTACAAGTTCGACATCGTGCTGCGCGGCCCGGAGGGCTCGGTGTTCGAGGACGAGGAAGAGGAGGACGACGACTGATGGCTGCCCCCAAGCCCCCGGCCACCACGCCGTCGCAGACGGTCGGCCCGTTCTACGCCCTGCCCGGCGGCATCCTCTGGGACGGCGGCCAGGAGGTCGTCGCCGCCGAGCACCCGGGCGCGTTCGTGCTGCACGGGCGGCTCACCGACGGCAACGGCGATCCCATCCCGGACGGCGTGGTCGAGATCTGGCAGGCCGACGAGCACGGCCGGTTCGACCACCCCGACGACCCTCGCCCGGAGTCCTCGTCGTGGCAGGGATTCGGCCGGTGCCCGACCGACGCCGACGGCGGGTTCTGGTTCCGCACCGTGAAGCCGGGCCCGCTGCCCACGCCGGACGGCGCGACCGAGGCGCCGCACCTCGACGTCACCGTGCTGGCCCGCGGCATGCTCAACCGGGTGGTCACCCGCGTCTACTTTCCGGACGAGGAGCAGGCCAACGCGGCCGACCCGGTGCTGTCTGCAGTGGACACGGCGCGCCGCGGCACGCTGGTCGCGGCGGCCGATGACCGCGGCTACCGCTTCGACATCCGGATCCAGGGCGATGGCGAAACAGTCTTCTTCGCGGTCTGACGACCTGTTCGGGCCGATGTTCGGCACGCCGGCGGCGGCGGAGCGGACCAGCGGTTCCGCCTGGTTGCAGGCAATGCTGCGCTTCGAGGCGGCGTTGGCTTCGGCGCAGGCCGAGGCCGGGGTCATCCCGGTCCCGGCCGCCGAGGAGATCGCCCGGCACTGCCGGGCCGAGCTGTTCGACGTCGGCTCGATCGCCGAACGCACGGTGTCGTCGGCGACGCCGGTGATCGCGCTGGTGCGGGACCTGACCGCCCTGGTGGGCGCCGAGGCGAAGCCCCACGTGCACCGCGGGGCGACCAGCCAGGACGTGATCGACACCGCCGCCATGCTGGTGGCACGCGACGTCCTGGACCTGATCATCGCGGATCTGCGTGCCGCGGCGGCCGAATGCGCGAGGCTCGCCGAACGGCACCGGCACACCGTGATGATCGCCCGCTCGCTGCTGCAACAGGCGTTGCCGACGACGTTCGGTTGCCGCTGCGCCGGCTGGCTCACCGCGCTCGACGAAGCCATCGCCGCGCTCAGCCGCATCCAGGACGAGCGGCTGGCCGTCCAGCTCGGCGGCGCCGCGGGCACGCTCGCCTCGCTCGGCACCGACGGCGTCCGGGTCGTCGGGCTGCTCGCCGCCGAACTCCGGTTGGCCGAACCCGTCGTGCCCTGGCACACCGACCGGACCCGGGTCGCCGAACTGGCCGGGGCGCTGGGCACCGCGGCCGGGGTGCTCGGCAAGATCGCCCTGGACGTCGAGCTGCACGCGCAGACCGAGGTCGGCGAGCTCGCCGAGGGCAAGGCGGGCGGGTCCTCCGCCATGCCGCACAAGCAGAATCCGGTGTCGGCGGTGCTGATCACCGCCGCGACCCGGCGGGCGCCCGGCCTGGTGGCGACCCTGCTGTCGGCGATGCCGCAGGAGTACGAGCGCGCCGCCGGGGCCTGGCAGTCCGAGTGGGAACCGCTGACCGAACTGCTGCGCCTGGTCGCCGCGGCGGCCGCGCAGGCCCGGCGGCTGCTGGCGGAACTGCGCGTGCACCCCGAGAAGATGGCCGCCAACCTCGCCCTCACCGGCGGTCTGGTGATGGCCGAAAGCGCGGCCGGGGCGCTGATGGCCGGTCTCGGCCGCACCGAGGCGCAGGCCCTCGTCGCCCGGCTGTGCCGCCGCGCGGTGCAGGAGGGCACGACGCTGCGCGCGGAACTGCTGGCCGATCCGCAGGTGCGGGCGGTGCTTTCGGAAGCCGAGGTAGTCGCCGCGACCGAGCCCGCCGACTACCTCGGCGCTGGAGCCTCTTTCGTCGACCGCGCCCTAGCCGCACATGCCGAACTGGAGAACCCGTGAACTTGAACTACGAGCTGACCGGACCCGACGGCGCGCCGGTCGTCGTGCTGTCCAACTCGCTGGGCACCGACCTGACGCTGTGGGACGAGCAGGTTCCCGCGCTGGCGCAGGAGTTCCAGGTGCTGCGCTACGACCAGCGCGGCCACGGCGGCACCGCGGGCAAGCCCGGGCCGTACGCGCTCAAGCAGCTCGGCGGCGACGTGCTCGCGCTGCTGGACACCCTCGGCATCCGCCGGGCCCACTTCGCCGGGGTCTCGCTGGGCGGCATGACCGGCATGTGGCTGGCCGAGCACGCGCCGGAGCGCATCGACCGGCTCGCGCTGATCTGCACCTCCGCCGACCTGGGCCCCGCGTCGATGTGGCGGGACCGTGCGGCGCTGGTGCGGGAGAAGGGCACGCAGGCGATGGTCGAGCCGTCGCTGCCGAGGTGGTTCACCCCGGCCCTGGCCGAGCGGGCGGACGTCGTCGAGAAGTTCGGCGGCATGCTCGCCGCGGCCGACGACGAGGGCTACGCGGGCTGCTGCGAGGCGATCGCCGGCATGGACCTGCTGCCGAAGCTGGGCGAGATCACCGCGCCGACGCTGGTGATCGCGGGCGCCGAGGACGCGGCCACTCCCCCGGCGCACGCGGAGCAGATCGCCGCGGCCGTCGCGGGCGCCCGCCTGGAGGTGCTTTCCCCGGCGGCGCACCTCGCCAACGCCGAACAGCCCGAGGCCGTCAACCGGCTGCTGCTGGACCACTTCACGAGGAGCCTGTGATGCCCGAACGCCTCGACGACGAAACCCGGCGCGACCAGGGGATGCAGGTGCGCCGGCAGGTCCTCGGCGACGAGCACGTGGACCGGGCGAACACCAAGATCACCCCGTTCACCGAGGGTTTCCAGGACTTCATCACCCGCTACGCGTGGGGCGAGCTGTGGAGCGGCGACGGCGTCGACCGACAGACCCGCAGCATGCTGACGCTGGCGATCCTGGCGGCCGTGGGTTGCGAGGACGAGTTCGCGATGCACGTGAAGGCCGCCCGCCGCAACGGCGTCCCGCCGGAGCACATCCGGGAGGTGCTCATGCACGTCGCGATCTACGCCGGGGTGCCCCGCGCGAACAGCGCCTTCGCGATCGCCAATACGATCCTCGGCGACGAGCAGTCCGACTGAAGCAGGAGAAACGCCATGGAACCCGTGTCCGACACGAGCGGCGGTTACGTCCAGTCGCTGGCGCGCGGGCTCCTGGTGATCCGCGCGTTCAACGAGTCCAACCCGGAGATGACGCTGTCGGAGGTCGCCCGCGCGACCGACCTGTCGCGCGCGGCGGCCCGCCGGTTCCTGCACACCCTGGTGCACCTCGGTTACGTGTGGACCGACGGCCGGGTCTTCGCGCTCACCCCGCGCGTGCTGGAGCTGGGCTTCGCCTACCTGTCCAGCGTGTCGCTGCCGGAGATCGCCCAGCCGCACCTGGAGCGGCTGGTGACCGAGGTGCACGAGTCGGCGTCGGTGTCGGTGCTGGACGGCCCGGACATCGTCTACGTCGCCCGCGTCCCCACCTCGCGGATCATGACGGTGTCGATCAACATCGGCACCCGGTTCCCCGCCTACGCGACGTCGATGGGCCGGGTGCTGCTCGCCGACCTCGAGCCCGCCGCCCTGGACGCCTATCTGTCCGAAGTGGACCTGGAGCCGCTGGGCCCGCACACGATCACGACCCCGGCGGCGTTCGAGGAGGAGCTGGCCCGCATCCGCGAGCAGGGCTGGGCGCTGGTGGACCAGGAGCTCGAAGCGGGCCTGCGCTCGATCGCCGCGCCGATCCGGGACCGGGCGAACAAGGTGGTGGCGGCGGTGAACATCTCCTCGCACGCCTCCCGCACCAGCCCGGAAGAAGCCCGCGAGAACCTCCTGCCGCCGCTGCAGGCGACGGCGGCCCGGATCAGCGCCGACCTCGCGGTCGCCCCGCAGTCCCGCGCGGTTTCGCGCTGAGGTTCCGGCTTCAGCTCAGTTCCGGGGCCCAGCCGTCGCGGTAGAAGCCGCGGATGTGGCGTTCCACGTGGTCCTCGGCCGCGGCGGCGTCGCCCGACTCCAGCGCCTGGTGGATCAGCCGGTGGTCGTGGCGCAGCCGGTCGGCGATCGGGTACCACTTGTCGCCGAGCTCGTCGAAGGCCGCCAGCAGCGGGCGGCGCATCGACTCGCGGATCGCGATCGTCATGTCCGCGACCAGCCGGTTGCCACCGGCCTCAGCGATCCCGACGTGGAACTCCGTGTCCAGGTCGTTGAACCGCTCGCGGTCGCAGTCGGGGTCGTCCATCTCGTCCAGCAGTTCGCGCAGTTCCTTGAGCTCCGGCACGGTGGCGCGCTGCGCGGCGTTGCGCGCGCTCTCGCGTTCGAGCATGATCCGCGCCTGCACGACGTCGGCCACCGGGAAGTTCGCCAGCGCGACGTGCAGCCTCAGCAGCCGGGTCAGGGCCTGGCTCGGCAGCGCGGCTACCGTGGTGCCGGAGTCCGGGCCGGTGCCGACCGCCATGCGCAGCACGCCCTGGGCTTCCAGCGCGCGGAACGCCTCGCGCACCGCCGCCCGGCTCACGCCGAGCATCTGCGCCAGTTCCCGCTCGGGCGGCAGGCGGTCGCCGACGTGCAGCTGGCCGCTGACGATCTGCTCCTCGATCCGGTCGATGACCAGCTCGTAGGTGCGCGTGCGAGCCACCGGGCGCCAGTTCCCGCCCCGCTCGTCGGCCTCGGCCATCCGTTCCCCTTTACAAACGCCACCAGCGTTACCTATGGTACCGCCAGCCTTTGGTCCGACCATAGAATGGTCAACGGCACAGAGAGGTGTCGCGTCGTGTACCAACCCGTCACCGCCCCGATCGCGGGCAGCCTCGGCCTGTCCGCCCTCGCCGCGGCGATACCCCTGCTCACCGTGTTCGTGCTACTCGGCGTCCTGCGCGTGAAGGCGCACCTCGCCGGGGTCGCCGGGCTCGCGGCCGCGCTGCTGGTCGCCGTGCTCGGCTACGGCATGCCGGCCGACCTGGCGCTGCTCTCCGCAGGCCAGGGCGCCGCCTTCGGCGTGCTACCGATCCTGTGGATCGTCGTCACGGCGATCTGGCTCTACCAGCTGACCGTGCGCAGCTGCCGCTTCGAGGACCTGCGCGCCTGCTTCGCCCTGCTGTCGCCGGACCCGCGGATCCAGGCCGTGGTGATCGCCTTCTGCTTCGGCGGCCTGCTCGAAGCCCTGGCGGGCTTCGGCGCGCCGGTCGCGATCACCGGCATGATGCTCGTGGCGGTCGGCTTCCCGCCGCTGCGCACCGCGGTCACCGTGCTGCTGGCCAACACCGCGCCGGTCGCGTTCGGCGCGCTGAGCACGCCGATCATCACCGCCGGCGAGCTCACCGGGATCCCGTTCGAGCACATCGGTGCGGTCGTCGGCCGGCAGACGCCGCTGCTGGCGCTGTTCGTGCCCGTCCTGCTGGTGCTCGTCGTCGACGGGCGGCGCGGCGTGCGGCAGACGTGGCCCGCGGCGCTGGTGACCGGAGCGGCGTTCGCCGCGGCGCAGTTCGTCTGCGCCAACTACATCTCGGTGCCGCTGACCGACATCGTGTCCTCGCTCGTCGGGGCCGTCGCGCTGGTGGTGCTGCTGCGGTTCTGGCAGCCGGGCGGCAGCGCCGAGGCCCGCGCCCGCATCACCGGCAGCGCGGAGACCGCCGAGCCGACCACGCAGCGGTTGAGCAGCGGGCGAATTTTCCTCGCGCTGTTCCCGTATCTGCTGGTGGTCGCGGTGTTCTCGGTCGTCAAACTGTGGAAGCCGGCGGGTGCCGCGCTGGCCGCGACCGACGTCAAGATCCCGTGGCCCGGCCTGCACGGCGCGCTGCTGTCTGCCTCTGGCGCGCCGTCGAGCACCACGGTGTTCACGCTGAGCTGGTTGTCCTCGCCGGGAAGTCTGCTGCTGCTCTGCGGTTTCGGTGTCGCACTGACCTACCGGATCTCGCTGCCGGCCGCGCTGTCCGAACTCGGGCGCACCGTGGTGTCGATGCGCTGGTCGGGGCTGACCATCATCAGCGTTCTCGCGCTGGCCTACGTGATGAACCAGTCCGGGCAGACCACCACGATCGGCATCGCCATCGCCGGGGTCGGCACCGCGTTCGTCTTCCTCTCGCCCGTGCTCGGGTGGCTCGGGGTCGCGGTAACCGGCTCGGACACCAGCGCGAACGCGCTGTTCGCGAGCCTGCAGCAGGTGGCGGCGCAACGCATCGGGGTCGACCCCGCCCTGCTGGTCGCGGCCAACACCTCCGGCGGCGTGATGGGCAAGATGATCAGTCCGCAGAACCTCGCGATCGTCGCGACCGCGGTCGGCATGGCGGGTTCCGAGGCGACGATCCTGCGCAACGTTCTCAAGTGGAGCGTCGGGCTGCTGCTCGCGTTGTGCGTCCTCGTCTTCCTGCAGTCCAACGTCCTGTCGTGGATGCTTCCACGGTGAACGGACGCGAATCGAATGGAGTGATGGGTATGAGGGTGGCGTTGTTCGCTACCTGCCTCGGGGACGCGATTTTCCCGGCGGCGCCCAAAGCCACGGTGGAGGTCCTGGAGCGGCTCGGCTGCGAGGTCGAGTTCCCGGCCGCGCAGACCTGCTGCGGGCAGATGCACACCAACACCGGCTACCGCAAGCAGGCGATCTCCTCGGTGCGGACCTTCGTGGACGCCTTCGCCGACTACGACGCCGTGGTCGCCCCGTCCGGATCGTGCGTGGCGTCCGTGCGCCACCAGCACGCGATGGTCGCCGAGGGCGACAAGCGGCTCAGCCGCGCCGTCGCAAGCATCGCTCCGCAGGTCCACGAGCTGTCGGAGTTCCTCGTCGACGTGCTCGGCGTGACCGACGTCGGCGCGTACTTCCCGCACCGGGTGACCTACCACCCCACCTGCCACTCCGCCCGGCTGCTGCGGGTCAGCGACAAGCCGCTGCGGCTGCTGCGCGCGGTGCGGTCGCTGGAGCTCGCCGAGCTCCCCGCCGCCGAGCAGTGCTGCGGGTTCGGCGGCACCTTCGCGCTGAAGAACCCGGACGTGTCGGTGGCGATGGGCGCGGACAAGGCGCGGCACGTCCGCGAGACCGATGCGGAGGTGCTCTGCGCCGGGGACGCCTCGTGCCTGATGCACATCGGGGGGCTGCTGTCCCGGCAGCGCTCCGGGATCCGGGTGATGCACCTGGCCGAGATTCTGGCCTCGACGGAAGGGATCGACCGGTGACCGGCACCTACCTGGGCATGCCAGCGTTCCCGCAGGCCGCGAAGCGGGAGCTGGCCAACTCGCAGCTGCGGCACAACCTGGCGAACGCGACCTCGACGATCCGGGACAAGCGCGCCGGCGTCGTCGGCGAGCTCGACGACTGGGCGGAGCTGCGCGAGGCCGGCGCGGCCATCAAGGCGCACACGCTGTCCAACCTGGACAACTACCTGGAGCAGTTCGAGGCGGCGGTGACCGCGGCGGGCGGCACCGTGCACTGGGCGCGCGACGCCGCCGAGGCCAACCGGATCGTCGTGGACCTGGTGCGGGCCACCGGCGAGCGGGAGGTGGTCAAGGTCAAGTCGATGGCCACCCAGGAGATCGAGCTCAACGAAGCCCTCGAGGCCGCTGGGATCGACGCCTGGGAGACCGACCTCGCCGAGTTGATCGTCCAACTCGGACACGACACCCCGAGCCACATCCTGGTGCCCGCGATCCACCGCAACCGCGCCGAGATCCGCGAGATCTTCCAGCGCGAGATGGGCAAGGTCGGCGCGCCCGCGCCCGCGGACCTCACCGACGAGCCCGCCCGGCTGGCCGAGGCCGCCCGTCGGCACCTGCGGGAGAAGTTCCTGCGCGCCAAGGTCGCCGTCTCCGGCGCGAACTTCGCGGTGGCCGAGACGGGCACGCTGGTGGTCGTGGAGTCCGAGGGCAACGGCCGGATGTGCCTGACCCTGCCGGAGACGCTGATCAGCGTGGTCGGCATCGAGAAGCTGGTGCCGCGCTGGCAGGACCTGGAGGTGTTCCTGCAGCTGCTGCCGCGCTCCAGCACCGGCGAGCGGATGAACCCCTACACCTCGACCTGGACCGGCGTCACCGCCGGGGACGGGCCGCAGTCGTTCCACGTGGTGCTGCTGGACAACGGCCGCACCAACGCGCTCGCCGACGAGGTCGGCCGCCAGGCGCTGCGCTGCATCCGCTGCTCTGCCTGCCTGAACGTGTGCCCGGTGTACGAGCGCACCGGCGGCCACGCCTACGGCTCGGTGTACCCGGGCCCGATCGGCGCGGTGCTGACGCCGCAGCTGCGCGGGACGGCGTCCGAAGTGGACAAATCGCTGCCGTACGCGTCCTCGTTGTGCGGCGCCTGCTACGACGTGTGCCCGGTCGCGATCAACATCCCCGACCTGCTGGTGCACTTGCGCACCCGGGTCGTCGAGGAGCACGGCTGGCGGTCCAAGCCGATGGACGCCCTGATGGGCCTGGCGTCCTGGGTGTTCGGCGACGCGAAGCGGCTGGCCGCGGCCGAGAGGGTGGCGGCGCTGAGCCGCCGGGTCATCGGCCGCAAGGGCACCATCGGCCGGTTGCCCCCACCGCTGTCCCGCTGGACCGATGCGCGGGACGCGCCGGCTCCGGCCGAGGAATCCTTCCGCTCCTGGTGGGAGCGCAACCGAGGAGGCGAGTCGCGATGAGTGCGGGGAATTCGGCGCGCGAGGCGATCCTGGGCCGGGTGCGCTCGGCGCTGGTGCAGACGGAGCGGGTTCCGGTGTCGAGCATTCCGCGCGACTACCGCACCGAACGCCCGGCGGCGGATCTGGTGGGCCTGTTCTGCGAGCGGGTCGCGGACTACCGGGCGACGGTGGAGCGGGTCGAGCCGGGCGGGCTGCCCGCCGCGATCGTGGCCGCCGCGCGCGCCGCGGGTGCCCGCCGGGTACTCGCCCCAACTGGGGTACCACAACAGTGGTATGACGCGCTGAGCTCGGAGTTCGGGCAAGTGGACGACGGATCGGACATCGACACGGCGGGATTGGAGCGCATCGACGCCGTGATCACCACGGCCGTGGTGGGCATCGCCGAGACGGGCACCATCGTGCTCGATCATGGCCCCGGCCAGGGGCGCCGGGCGGCGACGCTGGTGCCGGACGTGCACATCTGCGTCGTCGGGGAATCCCAGGTCGCCGACGACGTCCCGACCGCGCTGCGCCGGCTGGACCCGACCCGGCCGATGACGTTCATCAGCGGCCCGTCCGCCACCAGCGACATCGAGCTCAACCGGGTCGAGGGCGTGCACGGCCCCCGGACCCTCCACGTCCTGGTCACCCCGGGCTGAGATCGCCTCCCGGACCGGCCGCACGACCGAGTGACGGCCGGTGCACACTGATCGTCGATCAGTGTGATTTGGAGGTCGACCATGGGGACCGGTGCGCGGGCGGATCTCGTCGAGCGGGCGGCGGCGCTGCGGCCGCTGCTGGAGCAGCATCGGGCCGAAGGCGAACAGGAACGGCGGCTCGCCGACGAGTCGATCGCCGCGCTCGACGAGGCGGGCCTGTTCCGCGCGTGGGTGCCGCGCCGGTTCGGCGGACTGGAAACCGACCTGCGCACCATCATGGACGCCACCGCCGAGGTCACCCGGGGTGACGCCGCCGCGGGCTGGCTGGTACTGATCCTCGGCTGTGGCGACTGGCTGACCGGCCTCTTCCCCGACCAGGCGCAGGAAGAGGTCTTCGGCGCCGACCCGGACACCAAGGTGTGCCAGGTGCTCACGCCGAAGGCATCCGCCGAGCGGGTCGACGGGGGCTGGCAGGTCAGCGGCAGCTGGGCGCCGGCCTCCGGCTGCCTGCACTCCGGCTGGGCCATGCTCGGCATGTCGTTGCCGGCGCACGGCGACGAGCCGGCGGACGCCGCGTTCGGGCTGGTCCCGATGAGCGAGCTGCGCGTCAAGGACACGTGGTTCACCCTCGGCATGCGCGGCACCGGCAGCAACCTGCTGATCGGCGAGAACGTGTTCGTCCCCGACCACCGGCTGCTGCGCCGGGGGCCGGCGACGCGGGGCGTGTTCACGCGCCGCCGCAACGATTCCCCGCGCTACCGCACCGCCGTGGTCCCGACGCTGGCGACGTTCCTGATCGCCCCGCTGCTCGGCATGGCCGAGGAGGCGCTGGACCACGTGCTGTCGCAGGCCGGCCGCAAGGGCATCGCGTTCACCAGCTACCAGCGGCAGCGCGATTCGACCGCGTTCCAGCTGGCCGTGGCGGAGGCGTCGACGAAGATCGACGTCGCCCGGCTGATCGCGGACCGGTCGGCGGCGGTGGTCGACGGCCACGCGCTGTCCGGGACCCACCCGGGCTACCTGGAGCGCGCCCGGCTGCGGCAGCATTCCAGCCACGCGATCCAGCAGTGCCGCGAAGCCGTCGACGGGCTCGTCTCCGCCTACGGTGCGTCGGCGCTGTCCGAATCGGACCCGTTGCACGCGATCCTGCGCGACGTCCAGACCGCCGCCCGGCACGCGCTCGCCCACCCGGCCAGCAACGCGGAGCTGTTCGGCCGGGCGCTCCTCGACGTCGAGCCCAACATCACCGAGATGATCTGACGACTTCCCTTCCGGCCACACGATCCAGTGACAGCAGGAACCTCGTTCCGGGCATCCTGGTCGAAGCGGTGTCGTCGCCGATGAGGCGCCGGTCACGGCATTGCTGGTCCGAAGAAGGGAGCTTCGCGTGGCAGAGATCCGGGTCCGGCTGCGCGGTGGGCCGGAGGACGGCCACGAGGTCGCCGTTTCCGCGGACGTGTCGGGCAAACCGGTACCGCGCATCACGTTCCCCGCGCGGGCCCGCAATTCCCAGGCCGTGCCGCCACTGCTGATCTACGAGCGCGGCAGGAGGCGACCGGACGGCACCTGGGAATTCGACTACGTCGGCGCGGAGACCTGAGGCGCGGCGGTTTCCGTGGGAATCGGCACTCCGGTTTCCGCCGAAATCGCCGACTACGCCAGCCGGACCCCCTCGCGGGGCAGCCAGTAGCGGGTCAGCACCCGGAGGACGACGGCCACCTCGACGGACTTGATGCCCTCCAGCGCGGCCAGGTCGCCGGTGAGCAGGCCCGCGAGGTCGTCCTCGTCGCGGAACGCCCCGTGGTAGATCATCGACGCCGTTCCCGCCACTGTGGACACGAAGCGCGCCGTGGGGTGGCGGCCCAGTTCGGCGGCGATGCCGGTGATCGCGCGCAGCTCGGTGGTCAGCGAGATCACCGCCTCCAGCGGATAGCCGAGCACCGCCGGTTCGATCTCGACGCGCGGGATCACGATGCCGCGCTCCAGCAGGGACTGGGCGATGCGGTAGGCGGTGGACTGGCTCAGGTCGAGGCGGCGCGCGATGTCGGCTGCGCTGGCCCGGCCGTCCTCCTGCAGCGCCCGCGCCACGCGCCGCTCGTCCTCGCCGAGCTCCGCCCGGACGTCCTGCCGGACGGCCGGGTTCTCCGCGCGCAGCCGGGTTTCCTGCTCGTGTGTGAGCCGGTCCAGCTGCCAGGTCGCCGCCGAGGCGTAGGAGCGCAGCGCGATCTCGGTGTGGCTGGCGGCGACGCCGGGGATGCCGCCGACGCGCTCGGTGATCAGGTCCGCGTTGGCGGCGCGGTCGGCCGGTTGCAGGATGCAGTAGACGTCGGACCGCCCCGAGGTGATCGCCGCGAACTGCGTTTCCGGCAGCGCCGCGACCTCGCGGGCCACCTGCCCGGCCGCGCCAGGCTGCGCGGAGATCCACAGGTGCTGCGGGTGCGCGGGCTGCACCGACCAGTTCAGCTGGCCGATCACCTTCAGCAGCCGCGCCTCGACCAGCCGGGTCAGCCGCCGGCTGACGGTGCTGGCCGCCATGTCCAGGACGTCGGCCAGCAGCCGCACACCGGCGCGCGGCGCGCGTTGCAGTGCCGCGACCAGGTCGAGGTCGGCGGCGTCCAGGGACTCGGCCATACCGGTGATCGTACGGCGCGGTACTCCCGCTCCCGGGACGTGCGGCGGTCGCGACACGACAACCTCCCCTCGGACGAATCATCCCCACTCGGGCGACCACGCCGAATGAATACATCGATCATAAGCTGGCCATTGACTGATTGTTCCATCGACACGTAGCGTTCCGGCCATCCTCGCCGGCGGCCGATCGCGCTCCGGCCCTCGCCCCAGGAGGTCGCAGCGTGCGTGGCACCGCCCGAACCCCCAGCCGGTCCACCGGCGTGCTGGTCCGCTTCCTCTCGGGGATCGAACGTGCCGGAAACGTGCTGCCGCACCCGTTCTGGCTGTTCGGCATCCTCAGCGCGGTGCTGGCGGCACTGAGCTGGGGGCTGCACGCGCTCGGCGCCACCGCGATCTCCCCCGCCGACGGCAAGACCGTCGCGGTCCGCAGCCTGATCTCCATCGACGGCGTCCGCACCGCGGTCTCCGGCGTGGTGGAGAACTTCGTGACGTTCCCGCCGCTGGGCACCGCGCTGGTCACCATGATCGGCGTCGCGGTCGCCGACAAGGCGGGCCTGCTGACCACGATGCTGCGGGCCGCGGTGATCCGGGTGCCCCGGCGCTGGGTGACCTTCGCGCTGGCGTTCACCGGCATGATCGCGCACGTCGCCTCCGATGCCGCCTACATCGTGCTGATCCCGTTGGGCGCCATCGTCTTCCGCGCGGTCGGGCGCAGCCCGGTGCTGGGCATCGTGGTGGCGCTGGTGGCCATCTCGGCGGGCACCGACGCCAGCCCGCTGATCACGCCGACCGACGTCATCCTGTCCGGGCTGACCACCGCGGCCGCCGGGACGCTGGACCCGGCGTACGTCGTCAGCCCGGTGGCGAACTACTTCTTCTCCGCGGTCTCCTCGGTGCTGCTGTCCGCCGTGATCACCCTGGTGGTCGAGGGGTTCCTGGCCAGGCGGGTGGAAACCGGCGAGGACGACGCCGATGTCGAGCACGACGACTCGGCGCTCGAACTCACCCCGCAGCAGCGCCGCGGCCTGCGCAACGCGGGCATCGCCGCGCTGGTCTACGTCGCGGCGCTGGTGGTCGCGACGCTCCCGACCGGCTCGCCGCTGCGCGGAGCGGACGGTTCGCTGCTGGATTCGCCGCTGCTGTCGGGCATCGCGATCGTGCTGTCGCTGCTGTTCATGATCACCGGTACCGCCTACGGCATCGCGGTCGGCGAGATCCGCCGCAGCCGGGACGTGCCGGACCTGATGACGCAGGGCCTGCGCGACATCGCGCCGATCCTGATGCTGTTCTTCGCCGTCTCGCAGTTCCTGGCCTACTTCAAGTGGACCAAGATCGGCGAGGTCACCGCGATCCACGGCGCGGCGCTGCTGAAGTCCCTCGGCGCGCACAGCCTGCTGATCTTCCTCGGCATCCTGGTGCTGGTCAGCCTGATCAACCTGGTGGTCACCAGCGGTTCGGCGCAGTGGGCGCTGGTCGCGCCGGTGTTCGTGCCGATGCTGATGCTGCTGGACATCCCGCCGGAGACGACCCAGGCGCTGTACCGCATCGCCGACTCCTGCACGAACGTGATCACCCCGATGAGCCCGTATTTCGTGATGGCGCTCGGATTCGTCCAGCGCTACCGGCGGAACGCGGGCATCGGCACCCTCGCGTCGATGACCATCCCGCTGGCGTTCTCGATGCTCGTGGTCTGGACCCTGCTGTTCTTCGCCTGGTGGGCGCTGGGAATTCCGCTCGGCCCCGGCGCCCCTGTCCGCTAGGACGCTTCCAGTGTCGTTTCTCGTAGCGGTGCAAGTAGCGGAACCTCAGATGCCGCCTCGGTCCGGGATCCCCGACTCATGTACGTCCGGATTCCCGCTGTCTCCAATCAAATGCTGAAAGGACGCTCGTGACCTCCCTGGTACTGCGCAACGCCCGGCTGCTGGACGTCGAAACCGGTGACTACCGGGAAGCCGACCTGGTCTGCGCCGACGGGCTGATCGCCGAGTCCGGTGGCCGCGCCACCGGCCCGGCCGGTGCGACCGAGATCGACCTGCGCGGCGGGTACGTGCTGCCGGGGCTGATCGACGCCCACGTGCACGTCGCGGGCATCACCGCCGACACCACGGCGTTGCGCGGCTGGTCGCCGAGCTACATCGCGGCCGGGGCGGTGCGCAACATGGGCGCGATGCTGGACCGCGGGTTCACCACCGTCCGCGACGTCGGCGGCGCGGACTACGGGTTCGCCGCCGCGCAGGTCGACGGGTTGATCCGCGGGCCGCGGCTGATCTTCGGCGGGAAGGCGCTGAGCCAGACCGGCGGGCACGGCGACAAGCGCACCGCCGGGGTCCGCGTCTACGACGACCACCCGTTCTGCGGCGGTTCCAGCCGCATCGCCGACGGCGTCGACGGGGTGCGGCTGGCCGCGCGGGACGAGCTCCGCCGCGGCGCGCACCACATCAAGGTGATGGCTTCCGGCGGGGTCGCCTCCCCCGCCGACCACATCGACTCGACGCAGTACTCCATGGACGAGCTGCGCGCGATCGTCGACGAGGCGAACGCGGCCGGCCGCTACGTGACCGTGCACGCCTACCCGCCGGCGGCGATCAACCGCGCGCTGGAGGCCGGGGTGCGGTGCGTCGAGCACGGGAACCTGCTGGACGACGAGGGAGTCCGGCTGCTCGTCGACAACGGCGCCTTCCTGGTTCCGACGCTGGTGACGTACTGGGCGCTGCAGCGGGAAGGCATGGACCACGGCCTGCCGAAGGGCAGTTGGGAGAAGGTCGCGCAGGTGTTCGAAGGCGGGCTCGGCGCGCTGGATCGCGCGGTGCGCGGCGGCGTGAACGTCGCCTTCGGCACCGACCTGCTCGGCGGCATGCAGCGCTACCAGAGCGAGGAGTTCCGCATCCGCGCCGAGGTGCAGCGGCCGCTGGACATCATCCGCTCCGCGACGGCGGTGGCCGCCGACCTGGTGCGGATGCCCGGCCGGATCGGCACGCTCTCCCCCGGCGCCCACGCCGACCTGATCGTCCTGGACACCGATCCGCTGGCGGACATCACGGCCCTGACCAAGCCGCTGCGCATGGTCGTCCAGGCGGGCGAGATCGTCCACCAGCCCTGATCGGGAGCGTCAGCTCGCGGGACGCCACATCGGGTAGAGGCTGGGGCCGCCGGGGAGGACGGTCGGGTCGCCGTGGTCCTGGAAGCCCAGGCGCAGGTAGAGGTTCCGGCTCCGGGCGCTGCTGGCCTCCAGGTACGACGGCATCCCCTCGGCGTCCCACCGGCGGAGGGCGCCGCTGAGTTCCCGGCTTCCGACGCCGGTGCCCTGCACCGCCGGGTCGACGCCGATCAGGGCCAGGTACTCGTGGGGGTCGCGCGGGTGCCGTTCCGCGCTCAGGGCGCCGAACTCCCGGAACCGGTGCGCCCGGTCCCCGGCCAGGTCGAGCAGGCGCTGAGAGTCGGCGTCGTCGAGCATGCTCGGCGGCCCGGTGCGCGCCGCGAGCCAGACCTGCACCGCGAGGCCGTCCGCGCCGCTGATCACCCGCCCGGCCGCACCGGCCTGCGCGAGGACCATGACGAACCACTCTCGGTACACGTGGTGCCGGTGCTCCGGGTCCGGCAGCAGCCACCGGGCGAACGCGTCGTCGGCGAACGCCCGCAGCAGCGTGCGCACCCGGACGTCCTCAGTGGACATCAGCGGGCTCCGCGTCGGCCTGGACGGTGGTGGCGCGGGCGCCCATCCCGATCCGCGCGTAGGCCTCCGGCCGGAACCGCTTCAGCACCGCGCCCCAGCCCGCGCCGAGCGCCAGCACGACCACGAAGCCCAGCGGCAGCGCCCACGCGGCCGGGTCGCCGTCGGGCACGCCGAGCACGGTGCCGAACGACGTCACCGTCAGGACCAGCACCACCGCGAGCACCGCGGCGGCCAGCGCCGGTGCGACGGCGGTCCGCCACCGGCCGTGCCCGTGGTCGCGTTCGCGGATGAAGTAGCCGACGACGGCGATCGAGGTCAGCAGCACCAGCGTCAGGACGCCGAGCGCGCCCACCGAGGCACCCCAGAAGAACAGGTAGGTGATCGGGTCCAGCCCGGTGACCGCCACCAGCACCACCACGACGGCCACGATCGCGGTGGTGGTCAGCGAGCCCGCCGCCGGGGCCGAGGTGCGGGAGCTGGTCGTCCCCCACCAGCGCAGGCCGACGCCTTCCCGGCCCAGCGCGAAGAAGTACCGGGCGCAGACGTGGTGGAACGACAGCGTCGCGGCGAACAGGCTCGTCACGTACAGCGCCGAGCCGATGGTCACCAGCACGCCCGGCAGCCGCTGCCCGGCGAGCACGAAAAGCAGTTCCGTGGAATGGGTCTCGGCCTGCGAGACGATGGCGTCCGGCCCGGTGGCCACCGTCATCGCCCAGGTCGACAGCGAGTAGAGGCCGCCGATGACGACCAGCGAGATGTAGGTCGCGTAGATCACCGTGCGCGGGTTCTTCGCCTCCTCAGCGAGCACCGTGGAGTTCTCGAACCCGATGAAACCGGTGAAGGCGATCACCAGGATCACCCCGGCGGCGCTGGTCATCAGCTGGGCCGGGTTGAGGGTGTCCAGCACGACGCCGGCGGCCGACGGCGCGGACACGAACGCCGCGTCGTAGACCAGGATGATCGCCACCTCGGCGAGCAGCAGCACCCCCAGCACCCGCCCGTTGACGTCGATGCGCAGCATGCCGAGCACCGCGATCAGCGCCAGGCCGGCGGCCGAGAGCACCCACCACGACACCTCGGCGCCGCTGATCTGCTGCACGAAGGCGGCCGCGCCGACGCCGAACCCGCCGAGCAGGCTGGCCAGGATCATCAGGTAGGAGACGAGCGCGAGGCCGCCGGCCGCGGTGCCGGCCACCCGGCCGAGCCCCTTGGCCACGTAGGCGTAGAACGCGCCGGCGTTCTCCACGTGCTGCGACATCGTGACGTAGCCGATCGCGAACAGCCCGAGGATCAGCGCGATCGCCAGGTAGCCCAGCGGGATCCCGGTCACCCCGGACACCGCGAACCCGCTGACGGCACCCCCTCCGACCACCGTTTCCGGGGCCGCGGCGGCGACGGTGAAGAACACGATCGACGTCACGCCCAGCCGGGCGCGGGCCAGGGCTGCGGAGACTTTGGACGGTGGCAACGCTCGCTCCTCTGCGCTCTCAGTGCCTCGGGGTTATCGCGGACTGGCCACGGGCGGCGCCCACCTCGCTGACCAGGGTCCGCAGCGGGCCCGGGATGCGCGGCTCCCAGGACTCCATCCGGTACTCGCCCTGCCTGGTGACGTGCTTGGCGAGCCGGATCTGGCGCAGCACGCCGGTTTCCCGCAGCAGCAGCGCCAGGGTGATCTCGGCGAGCCGGGCCGGGATGGTGATCATGCCGCTGCCGCTGGCCGTTTCGGCGCCGGTGAACAGCGTTTCCAGGTCCACCTCCGGGTTGCGCACGCCGTCGTCGGTGAGCCTCCAGGCCGCGGCCGACCCGCCGCGCCAGCCGCCGGACACCGGCACCTCCCGGAGCACGTCGGTGATGGTCAGCCGGGCGCGCACCTTCTCGGTGGCGGTCTGGCTCAGGTACTCCAGCCACGTCCGCACGTCGTGGCCGGACTCCTCGCGGATCTCCCGCAGGATCGCCCAGGACAGGAAGTCCGGGCAGCGGCCCTTGCCGCTGGGCCGGACGCTGGGCGTCACCGAGACCTCCTCTTCGAGGATCAGCTCCGCCAGCAGCCCGCCGGCGCAGCCGAGCGCCACCAGCGAGCCGTCGATCCTGGGCGAAAGGCGCTGTTCCCCGGTGTGCGCGGCCAGGAAGAACCGGTCCGCCACGCGCAGCGGGATGCGCGCGGGATCCTGCCCGGAAACCGTCAACGCCCACCCCCGGCCGAAGTGCTGATCAACACGCGGTCGCTCCCGTCCGACGCAGCGGCCTACCAGTCAATCCCGCGAGTTCGGACCGTGTCCGAGCCAGCGCACAGAGTAACGTACGTGAAGCATTGTTCAAGATAGCCGTCCAGCACTGCGCCGACCGACCCGCCCGCGCGGGAATCGACGCTCGTCCCGCGGCGTTGACTTCGACTTAACGCGAAGTTTCAGGATGGTGCTCGACCGCGTTGGACCGCTTGAAGAGGACTGCGAACATGACGGTGACATGGGAGACGATGCGCTCCTTCGCCAGTGACGAATCCGTGACCCGGCAACGCCTCTCGCCCGGGCTGGCCCGGCGCATCTTCCGCTACGCCCGGCCCTACACCCGCGACATCATGCCCTTCCTGGCGCTGGTGGCGTTCGCCGCGGTGCTCGGCATCGTCAACCCGCTGCTGTTCAAGGCGATCATCGACGACGGGATCGTGCCGCAGAACATGGGCGTGATCGTCTGGCTGGCGGTGGCCGTCGCCGGCGTCGCGCTCCTGGAGGCCGCGACGTCGCTGCTGCAGCGCTGGTACTCCGCGCGGCTCGGCGAGGGGCTGATCTACGACCTGCGTTCGGAGGTCTTCGACCACGTGCAGCGGATGCCGGTGGCGTTCTTCGTGCGGGCGCAGACCGGGGCGCTGGTCAGCCGGCTCAACAACGACGTCATCGGCGCGCAACGGGCCCTGACCAGCACGTTGTCGTCGGTGGTGTCCAACGTGCTGAGCCTGGTGCTGGTGCTGGCCACCATGTTCACCCTGTCCTGGCAGATCACCCTGATCGCGCTGGCGATGCTGCCGCTGTTCCTGCTGCCGGTGCGGTGGATCGGGCGGCGGCTGCAGCGGGTCACCCGGGAGCAGATGAAGGTGGACGCCGAGATGAGCTCGCTGATGACCGAGCGCTTCGGCGTCGCCGGGGCGATGCTGGCCAAGCTCTACGGCCGCGCCGACGAGGAGTCCGAGCGGTTCTCGCGGCGGGCGGTGCGGGTGCGCGACATGGGCGTGGTGTCGGCGATGTACAGCCGGGTGTTCTTCGTCGCGCTGACGCTGCTGGCGTCGCTGGCCACCGCGGTTGTCTACGGGCTCGGCGGCGGGCTGGTGCTCACCGGGGCCTTCGAGCTGGGCACCCTGGTGGCGCTGGCAACGCTGCTCAGCCGCCTGTACGGGCCGCTGACCGCGCTGTCCAACGTGCACGTCGACGTGATGACCGCGCTGGTCAGCTTCGACCGCGTCTTCGAGGTGCTGGACCTGCGGCCGATGATCCAGGAGAAGCCGGCCGCGAAGCCGCTGCCCGCCGGGGCTGCCGACGTCGAGTTCGACGCGGTGTCGTTCCGCTACCCGGCGTCCAGCGAGGTTTCGCTGGCGTCGCTGGAATCGGTGGCGCGGCAGGACAACGCGCCCGCGCACGACGTCCTGCACGACATCTCGTTCCGCGCCGCGCCGGGCCAGACGATCGCGCTGGTCGGCCACTCCGGCGCGGGCAAGACGACCATCACCAACCTGGCCGGGCGGCTCTACGACGCGGATTCCGGAGCGGTGCGCATCGGCGGCGTGGACGTCCGCGACGCGACGCTGGCCTCGCTGTACTCGACGGTCGGCGTGGTCACCCAGGACTCGCACCTGTTCCACGACTCGATCCGCGCCAACCTCACCTTCGCCCGGCCCGACGCGACCGACGAGGAGCTGACCGAAGCCCTGCGGACGGCGCAGCTCGGGCACCTCGTCGCGTCGCTGCCGGACGGGCTGGACACGGTGGTCGGCGACCGCGGCTACCGGCTCTCCGGCGGCGAGAAGCAGCGGCTGGCGATCGCGCGGCTGCTGCTGAAGGCGCCGCCGATCGTCGTGCTGGACGAGGCGACCGCGCACCTGGACTCGGAGTCCGAGGCGGCGGTGCAGCAGGCGCTGAAGACCGCGCTGTCCGGGCGAACGGCGCTGGTCATCGCGCACCGGCTGGCCACGATCCGGGAAGCGGACCGGATCCTGGTGGTCTCCGGCGGGCGCATCGCGGAGCAGGGCACGCACACCGAGCTGCTGGCCCGCGGCGGCCTGTACACCGAGCTCTACCGCACCCAGTTCGCGCAGCAGGACGACACCGACGAGGCGGCGTGAGGGTTTTCAGTCCCGTTGCGGCGGCGCGGTGGTGAGGTTCCCCTCGGGGTCCAGGTGCGCGAGCATGGCGGCGCAGAGCTCGTCGAGCTGGCGCACCTGGGCCTCGGAGAGGCCGTCGAAGATCAGGTCGCGGACCTTCTCCACGTGGCCGGGGGCCGAGGCGACGAGCTTCTCGTAGCCGGCTTCGGTGAGCTCCGCGACGTTGCCGCGACCGTCGGAGCACGCGCGCTGCCGCCGCACCCAGCCCTGCTGCTCCAGACGGGCGACCACGTGCGACACCCGGGACGGCGAGGCGTTGGACCGGGCCGCGAGTTCGCTCATCCGCAGCGCGCGTTCCGGGTGCTCGCTGAGCATCGCCAGCACCCAGTAGCCGAAGTGGGTCAGGCCGGCGTCCCGTTGCAGCTGGTTGTCCAGCGCGGCCGGGACGACGGTCATCAGGGCGGCGAACTTCCGCCAGGCGCACTGCTGGGTGTCGGTCAGCCATCGGGTTTCGGTCACCCGATCAGCATACCCGGACAGTATTTGAACTTTCAAATACCATGCGTGATCAGCTGCGGAGCGATCCGGCGGGGATCGTAGTGCGCTCGGCTCACCGCCGGGCCAGCAGGTCCTCGGCCGGGAGCGCGTTGATCACGCGGTCGGCGGGCACCTCGCACTCCTCGGCCCGCGCGCATCCGTAGGCCAGCCAGTCCAGCTGGCCCGGGGCGTGCGCGTCGGAGTCGATGCTGAACGCGCAGCCGATGTCGCGGGCGAGCCGGATCAGCTCGCGCGGCGGGTCCAGCCGGTCCGGCCGGGAGTTGATCTCGACCGCGACGCCGTTGTCCCGGCACGCCTCGAACACCGCCACCGCGTCGAAAGTGGACTGCGGCCGCTTCCTGTCGCCGATCAGCCGCCCGGTGCAGTGGCCCAGCACGTCCACGTGCGGGTCGGCCACCGCCGCGCACATCCGCCGCGTCATGGCCGGCGCGGCCATCCGCAGGTCGGAGTGCACGCTGGCCACCACGACGTCCAGCTCGGCGAGCAGGTCCTCGTCCTGGTCCAGCTCGCCGGCCGACAGGATGTCGACCTCGATGCCGGTGAGGATGCGAAACGGCGCGAGGCGCTCGTTGAGCTCCGCGACCACCTCCAGCTGCTGGCGCAGCCGGTCGGCGGACAGGCCGCGGGCCACCGTCAGCCGGGGCGAGTGGTCGGTGAGCACCATCCACTCGTGCCCGAGCTCCCGCGCGGTGATGGCCATCTCGGTGATCGGGCTACCACCGTCGGACCAGTCGGAATGGGTGTGGCAGTCGCCGCGCAGCGCCGCGCGCAGCCGCTGCCCGTGCTCGGGAAGGTCCACTTCGGACCGCAGGCGCGCCAGGTAGTCCGGGATCTCGCCGCGGTGCGCGGCCTCGATGACGGCGGCGGTGGTCTTGCCGATGCCCTCCAGCGCGGTCAGCCGCCCGGACGCCACCCGCTGGTCCAGGTCCGGGAGGTCGTCGACGACCGCGGCGGCGCGCCGGAACGCCCGCACCCGGTAGGTCGGCGCGCCCTCGCGCTCCAGCCAGAACGCGATTTCGCGCAATGCCCGTGTCGCATCCACGCCGTCCTTGGTAGCCGGTGCCGGGCCGGAGCGCCACCGGCGATTCGCCCCGGGGTCTTGGCCGCGGGCGGGCCCGCGGCGTTAGATGGCGACTGGAACGGTTCTCCGAGAGGCGCGAGGTGCAGATTGCAGCAGTACGAAGTGGCGGTCCTGCCCGGTGACGGGATCGGCAACGAGGTCATGCCGGAAGCGTTGCGGGTGCTCGAGGTGATCGGCGCGAAGTACGGGGTGCGGTTCGACTTCCGGCACTTCGACTGGAGCTGCGAGACCTACCGCAGCACCGGCCGCATGATGCCCGCCGACGGGCTGGACCGGCTGCGCGACCACGACTCGATCCTGCTCGGCGCGGTCGGCTGGCCCGGCGTGCCCGACCACATCTCGCTGTGGGGGCTGCTGCTGCCGATCCGCCGCGAGTTCGACCAGTACGTCAACCTGCGCCTGGTGCGGCTGCTGCCGGGCGTGACGCCGCCGGTGCGCGACAAGGAGCCCGGCGACATCGACTTCTGGGTGGTCCGGGAGAACACCGAGGGCGAGTACTCCCAGCTCGGCGGGCGGCAGGGCGAGGGCACCCCGAACGAGATGGTGCTGCAGACCGCCGCGTTCACCAGGCGCGGCACCGACCGCATCATGCGCTACGCCTTCGAACTGGCCCGCAAGCTCGGCAAGCCGCACGTCACCTCGGCGACGAAGTCCAACGGCATCTACTACTCGATGCCGTACTGGGACGAGCGGTTCGCGGCCATCTCCGCCGAGTACCCGGACATCACCGTCGACCAGGACCACATCGACATCCTGTGCGCGCGGTTCGTGATGACGCCGGAGCGCTTCGACGTGGTGGTCGCCAGCAACCTCTTCGGCGACATCCTCTCCGATCTCGGGCCCGGCGTGACCGGCACGATCGGGGTCGCGCCGTCGGGCAACATCAACCCGGAGCGCGACTACCCGTCGACGTTCGAGCCGGTGCACGGCTCGGCGCCGGACATCGCGGGCCGGGGCATCGCCAACCCGATCGGCCAGATCTGGTCCGCGGCGATGATGCTGGACCACCTCGGCCTGCCGGAGGCCGGGGCCGACGTGGTCCGCGCGATCGAGCAGGTCCTGACCAACGCGTCGGCGCCGCGCACCCCGGACCTCGGCGGCAAGGCCACCACCGAGGACCTCGGCAAGGCCGTCGCGACCGCTGTGCAGGGCTGACCGGCCGGCGCCGGTTTCGCGGGAGACCGACGGTTCAGTCGGTCCTCGCGAAACCGCGCCTGGCGGTCATCGTGCGGCGTCGGTGATCCTGGCCGCGACGGCAAGCAAGAGGTCTTCGTGCCCGGGTCGGCAGGCCAACTGGACGCCGACCGGGAGGTCGCCGACGGTGCCGGCCGGGACCGAGACCGCCGGGATGCCCGCCACGTTCCACGTCTTGGTCAGCGACACCAGGGCGCCGCGGACCGTCTCGGCGGCGCCGTCGATCTCGATCTCGCGCTGACCGATGGCGGGCGCGACGACGCAGGTCGTCGGCAGCGCCAGCAGGTCGACGCGGGTGAGCAGGCCGTCGATCTCGGCGCGCCACCGGTCACGGGCCGCGACTGCCCGCACGTGCTGCCAGCCCGCGGTCTTCGCGGCTTCTTCCAGCCGTTCCAGGACGTCCGGCGTGAACAGCTGCGGGTTCTGCGCCACGCGTTCGGCGTGGATCGCGTACGCCTCGCTGTACTGGATGCCCGCGAAGGCCTTGTGCAGGACGGCCGGGTCGCTCAGCTCGACGTCCCGCACCTCTAGGCCGTCGAGGTCCAGGGCGGCGCGGGCGGTCCGCGTGACGTCCGGATCAGTCGGGTGCAGCGTGCCCGGGTCGATCCAGCCGATGCTCGCGGCCTCCCCCGCTTCGCGGCTGACGGTGTTGCGCAGCCCGGCCAGCACCCGGTAGCCGGTCCGGCAGTCCTGCGGGGTCCTGGCCAGCACGCCGACGTGGTCCAGCGACTGCGACAGCGGGAACACGCCGCCGGTCGGAATCGCGTTGAACGCCGGTTTGAAGCCCACCACGCCGCACATCGCCGCCGGGATGCGCACCGAGCCGCCGGTATCGGTGCCCAGCGCCAGCGGCACCATCCCGGCCGCGACCGCGGCCCCGCTGCCGCCGCTGGACCCGCCCGTGACCCGGCTCGGGTCGTGCGGGTTGCGGGACGGCCCGTGGTGCGAGCTGTCACCGCTGGCCCCGAACGCGAACTCGTGCGTCGTGGTCTTGCCGACCAGCACCGCGCCGCCGTCGCGCAGCCGCTGCACGCACTCGGCGTCCGATGTGGAGACATTCGCCGCGAAGTGCGCCGACCCCATGGTCGTGGGCAGGCCGACGACGTCGATGATGTCCTTCACCGCCACCGGGATCCCGTGCAGCGGTCCCCGGTCGACGCCTTCGGCCAGCTCGGCGTCGGCCTTCTCGGCGGCCTTCAGCGCGCCGTCGCGGTCGACGGTCACGAAGGCGTTGAGCTCGCCGTCGAGTTCTCCGATGGACGCCAAGGCGGCCCGGGCCAGTTCGACCGCGGTCACCTCGCCGGCGCGCAGTGCGTCGGCGAGCCCGCCGATCGTGCGGTCGGCGAAGAAGCCCGCTGGACGTTGCTGGGTCAACGCGGCTGCACCCCTCTTCCCGGCTTCGGTGAACGATCATCCTGCGCCGCGGCGACAATTCAGTCAATGTTTCAACCAAATGATCACCGGGCGCCGACGAGCAGCTCCGCCTCCCAGAGATCGAGGTAGGGGCCGGGGACGGCCACCAGTTCGTCGTGCGGGCCGCGTTGCACGATCCGGCCGCGATCCAGGACGAGCACCTCGTCGAACTCCGGCAGGCAGGCCAGCCGGTGCGTGACGACGACCGTCGTGCGGCCGGATCGCGCGCGCAGGACACCGGCGAGCAGTTCGTCCGCCAGCCCGGTCTCCAGGGATTCACCCGGTTCGTCCAGGAGCAGCACCGGCGGGTCGGCAAGCAGCGCCCGGGCCAGCAGCAGGCGCTGCCGTTGGCCGCCCGAGATGTCCTGGCCACTCTCCCCGACGAACGTGTCGAAGCCCGCAGGCAGGCCGCGGATCCAGCCGAGCAGTCCGGCCTGCGCCGAGGCGCGTGCCAGCTGCTCATCGGTGGCATCCGGTGCGGCCAGCCGCAGGTTCTCCCGGATGGTGGTGTCGAAGACGTGCGCGTCCTGGGTCACCGCACGGGTTTCCGGGCGCTCGACCCGCCCGGTCGACGGCTCGACCAGCCCGGCCAGGACTCCGAGCGCGGTGCTCTTGCCCGCCCCGCTGGCGCCGACGATCGCAACCGTCCGGCCCGGCTCGATGACCAGGTCGATACCGCGCAGCGCCGGAGCCGCGTAGTGCACCGACACGTCGTGGAGGGCGAGCCTTCCCGCGTTCGCCTGCGGATCCGGCTTCGGCGCGACGGTCACCAGCTCGGCGACCCGCCGCAACGCCGGACGGTGTTCGGCGTACTTGCGCGCGGCTTCGATGAGCGGCAGAACCGGCTCGAATGCCGCCAGCGCCAGGAATCCCACCACTGCGGCCGTGACCTGCTGACGGCCGTCGAGCAGCGCGAGCCACGCCGCGCCCACCGCGGTCAGGCCCTGGACCGCGATCCCGGCCGCGGTCAGGAAGCCGGCCGCCCGGGCGGAAGCCCGCTCGCGGCGGACGATCCGCGCGGTGTGCTCCCCGGCTCGGGCCGTCGCCCCGGCGGTGGCGTTGAACGCGGCCAATTCCCTTGCGCCGTCGACGAGATCCGCACTGGCCACCGCGAGCAGCGCACGATCCTCCGCTGCCGCAGCCAGATTCCTGCCCGTCATCGGCACCGCGAGCAGCGGCACCACCACACCAGCCAGCAGCAGGCCCGCGACCAGCACCGACCCGGCCGCCGGGGCGACCGCGAGGCACACCAGCGCCGACGAAGCGCCCACGACGAGGGCTATCGCCGCTGGTGACAGGCAGCGCAGCAGCAACTCCTGCACGCTGTCCACGTCGGCGATCAGGCGCGCCAGCGCGTCACCGTCGCGCAACGGCGGTCGCCCGAGCCTCGACCGGAACACCTTCGGCCGGAGCTCGGCGACCACGCGCAGCGCTGCGTCGTGCCCGGCGAGCCGCTCCAGGTAGCGGAACGTGCCGCGCGCCAGCGCGCAGGCTCGGACGCCGACGATCGCCAGGCTCAGCGCGGACAGCGCGGGCTGCTCCGCGGCGCGGGCGATCAGCCAGGCCGCCAACGCCATCAGGCCCACGGCGCTGAGTTCGGCCACCATTCCGCACGCCACCGCGGCGAGCAGCCGAGGCGCGCGGAAGAGCCGCAGCATCGCGATCACGCCGCCACCTCCGCCGGGGATTCGACGACACCGCCGCGAATCCGGATGACCCGGTCGGCCGTCGCGAGCAGGGCGGGGCGGTGCGCGACCACGATGGCCGTGCGGCCGTTGAGCACCGTCGCCGCCGATGCCGCCAAGGCCGACTCGCTGTGCAGGTCCAGCCGCGCCGTCGGCTCGTCCAGCAGCACGATCGGCGCGTCCTTCAGGTAGGCGCGGGCGACGGCGATGCGTTGCCGCTGACCCGCCGACAGGTCCGCCCCGCGCTCGCCCAGCCGGGACCGGTAGCCCTCCGGTCGCCGTTCGACGAACTCCGCGGCGTGCGCAGCGCGGGCCGCCGCGCGCACCTGCTCCATCGATGCCTCCGGTGCGCCGAGGCGGATGTTGTCGGCCACGGTCGCGGCGAACAGGTGCGGGTGCTGCGGCACCCATGCCACCCGGCGTCGCCACCGGTCGATGTCGAGATCCCGCAGGTCGACGCCGTCGACGAGGATCCGCCCGCTCTCCGGCGCCACGAAGCCCAGCAGCAGGTGGAGCACCGTGGACTTGCCCGCGCCGCTGGGCCCGACCAGCGCGACCCGCTCCCCCGGGCGGACCACGAACGAAACCCGGTCCAGCACCGGGGTTTCCTGGCCGGGGAAGCGGACCGTCACCTCGTCGAACCTGATCTCGCCCGCCATCGCGCGGCGCCGGCCGCCCGGCTCGCCCGTTGGGCGGTCGAGGATCTCGAACGCCTCCTCGGCCACGGCCATCCCCTCGGCCCCGGCGTGGAACCGGGTGCCCAGCGCGCGCAGCGGGATCAGCGCCTCCGGCGTCAGCAGCAGCACCAGCAGGGCGGTGTCGAGGTGGAGGCCGCCGGCGAGCAGGCGCAGGCCGATCGGCACCGCCACCAGCGCGATCGCCAGCGAGCACACGACTTCCAGCACGAAGCCGGACAGGAACGCCACGCGCAGCGCGCCCATCGTCGCCCTGCGGTGCTCGTCGGCCATCCGACCGATCACCGCCGCCTGGCGCTCGGCCCGCCGGAAGACCCGCAGGGTGGTCAGCCCGGCCAGGACGTCCCGGAAGTGCCCGCCCAACCGCCGGAGGTGCGCCCACTGGTGCCGGGTGACGTCGCGGGTGCGCAGCCCGATCACCGCGCCGAACAACGGGATCAGCGGCATGGTCGCGGCGACGATCAGCGCCGAGGACCAGTCCGCGAAGCCCAGCCGCACCAGCACCAGCGGCGGCACCGTCGCCGCCACCACCAACTGCGGGACCACGCCGGTGAGCAGGGGCTCCACTGCGTCGAGCCCCCTGGTGACGAGCGTGGTGAACGATCCGCTCGACCGCTGCGAGCCCGCGCGGGCCAACAAGTCGCGGCGCACCGCCGCCTTCGCGTCCGCCGCAGCGCGCTGGATCAGCGCACCACCGGCCCACGCGGCGCAGGCCCGCAACACGACCGCACCCGCCAGCCACGGCAGGTAGCCGGGGTCGAGCCGGGCGATGGCGCGGGCCAGCAGATCGGCTTGCGCGATGATCAGCGTGCCTTGCGCCAGCGCCAGGCACGCCAGGGCGATCAGGACGGGTCGGGGCAGCAGTCCCAGCAGTCGCTTGTTCACAGGTACGACGGCCTTTCCACCCGGCCCCGGCACACCCACCACGAGTAGGCCTGCGCGGCGATCAGCAGCGGCGTGATCACCAGCATCGCCGGGAGCAGCAGGCCCAGCGTGCCGGGATCGGCGGCGTTGTCCAGCAGCGGTAGCCGGATTCCCACCACCAGGCACAGCACCACCATCGCCGCCGACGTCAGCGCGAACGCCCGCCGCTCGTCGCCGCGCCCGAACAACGCCCTCGCCCGCTGGTGCAGCGGACCGGACAGCCGAAGCGCGGCGAAGGCCAGCCCGTGCACCGCGAACACCGCCGCGATCGCGACCGCAGCCAGCACCGCGCCGGGCCCGGTGACCACGGCGTGGATCTGGCCAGCCAGCAGGCCCGAGAACATCCAGCCCCAGCTGAGCGCGACCGCCCAGCTGCCACCGATGATCGTCGCGTCGCAGATCGCCCACCAGGCCCGGGCATCCGCCCGGCCGCGCAGCCACAGCCCCATGTCGCGCAGGATCCAGCCGCACAGCAGCAGCACCACCGCCGGGAACAGGCCGCTGAGCAGTTCTCCCTCCAGTTCGGGGAAATTGCCGACGAGGACGCCGGCGGTGGCCACCAGCCAGACCTCGTTGCCGAGGAAGAACGGGGCGATGGCGGCGATCACCAGGCGGCGTTGCGCCGCGTCGCGGCCCAGCACCAGCAGCAGCATGCCCACCCCGATGTCCGCACCGCCCAACAAGAAGTAGCCGAGGGCGAAAACGCCCAACGCCACGACGGCCAGCAGTTCCACGAGCGGTCTCCTCACAGCGACGCGGTGATCGGGGTCGGGCGGACTTCGGCCTCCGGGCGACCCAGGGCGACCTGGTCGGGCGCGCGACCGGCCTGGCGCAGCAGCAGCACCCAGTTCACCACCAGCAGGAGTCCGAAGAGGACGGTGAAGGCCACCAGCGATGCCCGCATCGCCGCCGGTGACACGTCGGAGACCGCGTCCCGGGTGAGCAGGACGCCGTTGATCACCCACGGCTGGCGGCCCATCTCACGGAACACCCAGCCGGCGAGCATCGCGATGTAGGGCAGCGGGATCGCCGCCACCAGCAGCAGGTGCCACGGCCGGAACCTCAGGACCACCGGCCTGAACAGGGCCAGCAGCGCGCTCGGCAACAGCAGCAGGAACATGAACCCGAACGCCGCCATCATCACCGAACCGCCGGCGCTCACCCACGCCTCCGGCGGCACGTAATCACCGGCACCGAAGCGGGCGACCTGCTCCGCCTGCAACCAGGCGATCTCCGCCTGCCTGCCGCCCCACACCGCGAGCTTCATCGGCTGGTAGTCACCGACCACGTCGAACTGGATCCCGCCCGCGGTCGCGGTCACGAACAACGCCGGAAGCGCGGTGAACACCCCGATCCGCAGCGACTTGGTGAACAGATCCGCCTCCGGGTCGCGGCGGAACAGGCGGTAGGCGCTGATCCCGGCGACGAAGAAGCCTGCCGTGACGAGCGCTCCGCCCAGGATGTGCCAGAACGCCGCGATCGACGCCGGATTCGTCAGCACGGCCCAGGAATCGGTCAGCCGCAGCTCGTCGCCGACCCGCTCGTAGCCCACCGGGTTCTGCAGGAATCCGTTGGAGACCATGATCCAGTAGGCCGAGGCGTACGCAGTGATCGTGACGCCCCAGATCAGCCCGAGGTGCACCCAGCGGTTCAGCCGGCCCCAGCCGAAGATCCACAGCCCGAGGAAAGTCGACTCGACGAAGAACGCGACCAGCGTCTCCATCGCCAGCGACGCGCCGAAGACGTTGCCGGCCTGGTGCGTCAGCCCGCTCCAGGCCAGGCCGAACTGGAACTCCATCACCAGCCCGGTGACGATGCCGACGGCGTAGTTGATCACGTACAGCTGGCCCCAGAACCGGGTCATCCGCTGGTGCACCGGATTCCGGGACAGCGTCGCCCTGGTCTGGATGCACGCCACCAGCGTCGCCAGTCCGATGGTCAGGGCGACGAACAGGAAGTGGCCGCCTGCGGTCAGGGCGAACTGCAGGCGCGCCAGATCGAGGGTCTCGGGATTCACGCCGACAACACTGGCGGCGAGGCGCACCCCGGGTCGTCAGTCCAGAGCGGACACTTCGGCTACCGCCGCGGTTGCGCCCTAGGGGCGATCCCTTACGCCTGGAGTTGCGCTACTCCAGCCAGCCCGGCGTGATCAACGCGGATTCGTAGGCGAAGACCACCAGCTGCGCCCGGTCGCGCGCGGCCAGCTTGCTCATGATCCGGCTCACGTGCGTCTTCGCCGTTGCCGGGCTGAGCACCAGTCGCCCGGCGATCTCGTCGTTGGACAGGCCGCGCGCCACCAGCGTCAGCACCTCGCGCTCCCGGTCGGTGAGCGAGTTCAGCCGGGGGTGCGGCGCCGGCCGGTCGGCGCGGTCGGCGAACTCCGCGATCAGCCGCCGGGTGATGGCCGGGGCGAGCAGCGCGTCGCCGCGGGCCACCACCCGCACCGCGTGGATCAGCTCGGTCGGCTCGGTGTCCTTGACCAGGAAACCGCTGGCCCCGGCGCGCAGCGCGGCGTAGACGTAGTCGTCCAGGTCGAAGGTGGTCAGGATGATCACCTTCACCGCCGCCAGCTTCGGGTCGGCGGCGATCCGGCGGGTCGCCTCCAGCCCGTCCAGGTCCGGCATCCGGATGTCCATCAGCACCACGTCGGGCCGCAGCTCCGCGGCGCGGCGCACCGCCTCGGCGCCGTCCGGCGCCTCCGCCACGATCTCGATGTCGTCCTCGCTGCCCAGGATCGACCGGAAACCGGCGCGCACCAGCGTCTGGTCGTCGGCCAGCAGCACCCGGATCACGTGGCATTCCTCCAAGGCAGGCGAGCGTGCACCCGGAAACCGCCGGACGGGCGCTGCCCGGCCGAGAATTCCCCGCCGAGCGCCTGCGCGCGTTCTTCCATCCCCCGGATCCCGTTGCCCCGGTGGGTGTTCCGGCCCGCTGCGCCGGCTCCGTCGTCGTCGATCTCCACCCGCACATCATGATCGGAATACCGGATCCGCACGCAAGCCGTGCGCGCGTCGGCGTGTCGGGTCACGTTCGTCAGCGCCTCCTGCACGATCCGGTAGCCGGCGAGGTCGACCTCCGGCGGCAGCGGCCGGACCGGCCCGGCGAGTTCGGTGCGCACCGCCAGCCCGGCGACCCCGGCCTGCTCGACCAGCGCGTCGATCCGGGCCAGGCTCGGGGTGGGCGCGGTCGGCGCCGCCTCGTCGACCTGGCGCAGCACGCCGAGCGTGGCCCGCAGGTCGCGCAGCGCGTCCTTGCTGGCCTGCTTGATGGACACCAGCGCCGGTTCCGCCTGGCCCGGATCGGCGTCGAGGCGGTGCAGCGCGGCCCCGGCCTGCACGTTGATCAGCGAGATGTGGTGGCCGAGCACGTCGTGCAGCTCCCGCGCGATCCGCAACCGCTCGTCGCTGGCGCGCCGGCGCGCTTCCTCGTCCTTCTCCCGCTCGGCGGCCAGCATCCGCTGCTCGGCCTCGCGCAGGTAGGCGCGTCGGTTGCGGACCAGGCCGCCGATCGCGACCGCCGCGACAAGCCACCCGGCCAGCAGGTACGTCGAAGTGTTGTCGAGGTGCCGCCGGCCGGACCCCACCTCGCCGTAGCCGACCAGGAGCATCGCCGCGACGGCGAGGACCGCCGCCACCGCGGTGCGCCCCTCGGCCGCCACCGTGAACAGCGCGACCGCGAACGCCAGCACCAGCGGCCCGTCGAAGGTGCTCAGCGGGTAGTAGAAACCGCACGCCACCAGCGTGAACAGCGCGACCGGCACCGGGAACCGGCGGCGGAGGAGCAGGGCGGCGCAGGCGGCGGCGATCAGCAGGCCGTCCAGCAGGTGGAAGTCGGCGAACGTGGTGGGGAACCGCAGCAGCCCGGAACCCACGACCATCGCCGCGACCACCAGCGCGAGCGCCGCATCGGCGGCCCGCCCGTGCAGGGGCCATCGCCGGGAGTCCGTCATGACCGGAAGAATAGGCGCGCTCCGGTGCGCGTCAGCAGGCCGCGCGCGACGATCTCCAGCACGACCAGGATCGCCACCGACTCCACCGCCAGCAGCGCCACCAGCACGTACAGCTGGACGATCCCGGCCTGGACGGGGCTCGCGCCGCCGAGCAGCATCCCGACGAACGCGCCCGGCAGCGTCACGGTGCCCACGGTGCGGGTCTGGTCCAGCGCGGGCACCAGGGCGCTGCCGGCCACCGGCCGAACGATCTCCAGCCGCGCCGCGCGGTCCACGAGCCCCAGCGCCAGCGCGGCCTCCACCTCACCGCGCCGCTGCTGCAGCTCGTCCAGCAGCCGCCGCCCGGCCAGCGCGGTCGCCACCAGCGCGCCGCCGATCAGCTGGCCCACCAGCGGGATCAGCACCAGCCCGGTCAGCGGGACCGCGCCGGTGACGACGAGCAGCAGCACCGCCGGGGCGACGCCGGCGGCGATCGGCAGCGCCGCCCACAGCCACGTGCGGTCGCCGGTGATCCGCCGCCCGGCGGTGTGCGCGGCGATCGCGAACATCAGCACGATGAACAGCGCCGCCAGGGCGGTCCACCGGACGATGTAGGCGATCAGCAGCGATACGACGAGCAGCTGCACGGCGCCGCGCAGGCCGGCGAACAGCACGTCCCGGTACCGCGCCATCCCGCCTAGGCCGGCGACCGCCGCGGCGGTGACCAGCAGCAACGCGATGGCCACACCGAGCGCCGGCGTGACCGGGATGGATCCGGAGAGCACCGTCCGACTCTATGCTGCCGGGCCCGCTCCGCCCGCCTGGCTCCGGCCGTCCCGGAGTTCCACGGGTTCGGTGATCACGTCGACCAGCGCGCCGTTGCGGGTGACCGTGATCTGCAGCGGCCGGCCGATGGCCTCCGCGAACATCAGCCGCTGCAGGCCCTGCGCGTCGCGCACCGGGCTGCCGCCCGCGGTCAGCACCAGGTCGCCGCGGTGCAGTCCGGCCCGGGCCGCCGGGCTCTGCCGCACCACGTCGACGACCCGCAGCCCGGTGTTCTGCCCGGTGCGTTCGGCCAGGTCGTCCGGCAGCGGCGCCGGGATGGTCACCAGGCCCAGGAAGGCGCGGCGGACCCGGCCGTCCCGGACCAGCGAGTCGACGATGCGCTGAGTGGTGGCGTTGATCGGGATCGCCAGGCCCAGGCCGACCCCGGCGACCGCGGTGCTCACGCCCACCACGACGCCCCGCGCGTCCGCCAGCGCGCCGCCGGAGTTGCCGGGGTTGAGGGCGGCGTCTGTCTGGATCACGTCCTCGATGATCCGGGCCGCGTTCCCGCTGCGCACGGGCAGCGACCGGCCCAGCCCGCTGACCACGCCGGCGGTGACCGATCCGGCGAGCCCGAGCGGATTGCCCACGGCGACGACGAGCTGCCCGACCACCAGCCGGTCGCTGTCGCCGAGCCGGACCGGCGGCGGCGTTTGCCCGGCCGCCCGGACCACGGCCAGGTCGGAGAGCGGATCCGTGCCGACGACGGTGAACGGGGCGCTGGTGCCGTCGGCGAAGCGCGCGGTACCACCGCCGGCGCGGCCGATGACGTGCGCGTTGGTCAGCATGAAGCCGTCGGCCGTGAACACCACCGCCGATCCGGCGGCCTCACCCCATTCGCCGGACGAGTGCAGGCTCGCCACGCTGGGCGTGATCGCCGCCGCGACGGCCGCCACCGTCCGCGAGTAGACGTCCAGTTCGTCGAACCGATCCTCCGAAGCCATCGCGGGCCTCCAACCGGAATCTCGTGGTCCTTCCAGAACGCCGGGCGGCCCGCGCGAATTCCGGATCAGGGCGAGGGCGCCCGCGCAGCGGTGATCGCGCTCAGCGCGGCGACCACGGCGATCATCCCGAGCGTCAGCTCCGTCACCTGCGCGTCCGGCGCGGTTCCGGTCGCCCCGGCCAGCACCGCCTTCACGCCGATGAACACCAGCACCACCGCGAGCCCGGCCGAGGCGTCCGGGATCCGGTCGATCAGGCCGGCGACCAGGCGGAACAGCCGGTGGAAGCCGAGCAGGGAGAACATGGCTGCGCAGAACGCCAGGTAGGCCCCGCCGGTCACCGCCGCCGACACCGAGAACAGGCCGAGCACAGCGGCCGCCAGCACTGCCGCGGCCGGTGCGGCTCCGGATCTGCCCAGCACGGCCGGGAGCGTCGCCGCGTCGTCGTGGCGGAAGACCGGCCACGCGGCGGCGAGCACGCAGGCGCCGAACAGCGCGGAGATCCAGGCGATGACGGAGGCGCTCGGGATGCCGAACGCGATCAGCCCGCACCGGGCCAGCGCGGAAGCGGCCACGCCGAGGACCACGACTCGGCGCCGATCCCGCGCTCCGCTGGTGATCAGCACGAACACCACCAGCGCGTCGACCGTCACCGCCAGCGAACTGCCCCACCCGGAGAAGAACGCCCCGGCGCTCGGGGCATCGCCGACGGCGAGCACCGCGGCGCCGAACAGCGCGGCGAGCAGGAGGTAGCCGCCGACGGCGAGCGCGTCGTCGCGCGGCGACGGTTCAGGCCGCGCCCGCCAGCCCGAGGCCAGATCGCGGGCTACGAGCGCGAGCAGGATTCCCGCCGTCGCGAACCACAACAACGCAGGCACGTGCATGAGCGCCTCCGGCTGGGAGGATCGCTTGTCCCCCGCAGGCCGCTGTTCGGCCCAGCACCAGTGGTTCTAGCCCCGCCGCGCACGCCATGTCCAGCAGCACCAGGCCGTTCCATCCGTTCGGCCCAGCGCTCCGTCCCATGTGGACGATCACGTCAGGCGGGGCGTCGCCGCGGGTTCCGGAGTGACGCATACTGTATGCTAAAGCCATCGGGCAAAACACCCGAGCCGACCGCAAGCGCACCGATCGACCAGGACCGCCGGGCGGACCTGGCCCAGCCCCGGAGTTGACCGCATGTCGCTGACCTCGAAACTGCCGCAGGGCATCGCCGCGCGCCAGGTCGCGCGCCCGGTCCCGCTCCGGGAAACCGTCTACGAAGCCATCCTGGAACTCATCATCACCGGCGAGCTCAAGCCCGGCCAGCACCTGGTCGAGAAGGAACTCGCCGAGCTGCTCGGCGTTTCCCGCCAGCCGGTGCGCGAAGCGCTGCAATGGCTGAAGAAGGACGAATGGGTCGACCTGCGGCCGGGCTACGGCGCGTTCGTGCACAGCCCCACCCCGGACGAGGCCGACCAGCTGCTGAGCGTCCGCACGCTGCTGGAGGCCGAGTCCGCCCGGCTGGCGGCGCTGAACTCGACCAAGGAGGGCGTAGCCGGCCTCAAGCAGGTCTACAAGCGCGGCGTCCAGGCCCTCAAGGCCGACGACATCGACGAGATGGTCGCGGCCAACGCCGAACTGCACCACCTGATCACCGAGATGTCCGGCAACAAGATCCTCAAGGAGATCGCGGCCCAGGTGGCACGCCGGGTCCGCTGGTACCACACCCCGGTGGCCAAGTCCCGGGGCAAGAAGTCCTGGGACGAGCACTCGGCCCTGATCGACGCGATCAGCAAGGGCGAGGCCGACCGGGCGGCCCGGCTGATGCGCGAGCACACCGAGCACACCCGCGAGACCTACCTGGCGCAGAACTCCGAGGGCTGAGTCGGCGTGACGGTCTCGACGAACTTGACCGCGCGGCAGGTGGCTTCGCTGGTCGCGGATGCGTTGGCGCTGCGCGGCCCGCTCGAGGTACGCCCGATCGACGAGGGCGGGGAGCACCTGGCGTGGTCGGTGGGCGAACGGCACGTGGCGCGGTTCGCCGCGGACGCCGGGTCGACGCGTCGGCAACGCCGCGAGCTCGCGGTCCGCGACCTGCTCCGCCACCGCGTCGGCGTGGCGCTGCCCCGCTCGGCGGCCGCCGGCGAATGGGCACCCGGCCTGGCGTTCACAGTGGACGAACGCCTGCCCGGAACTTCCGCGGAGGCGCGGCCGGTGTCCGCAGCGGGCGAACGGGACCTGGCGGTGATGCTGTCCGGGCTACGGGCGGTGCCCATCGCCACCGCCGCCGGACTGGGTGTCCCGACTGCTGCCGAGCGCGATGTCCCCGAGCTGGTGCGCGAAGCGGCGGCCGCCGCCGGCCGGCTCGCGGCGCAGGACCGGCTGCGGGCGGAATGCGCCCCGGAGCGGCTGGCTGTGCCGGTCGGCCCGCCGCGGGCGCAGGTCCTGCTGCACGCCGACTTGAAGGGTGAGCACCTGCTCGTCGACGAATCCGGCGCGATTTCCGGCGTGCTGGACTGGACGGACGCCGAAACAGGCGATCCGGCAACGGATGTCGCGGGGCTCGTCATCTCGGTCGGTGCACCCGCCGCCGCCCGCATCGCCGAGCGAGCGGGGTACGGCGAGGACCTCGTCGCCAGAGGACTCGTGATCGCCCGTTGCGACACTGTCATCCGGCTCGACGACCTGCTCAACGGCGACGACGACAGCCCCGAGGCCCTGCTTCGCGACCAGCTCGCCCGCGCCTGGCAGCCGACCCCGCTCGACGAGCGCTCCGGGTCGCGTTAGCCACCCGGAACGCGCATCAGGATCCCGGCCTGCGGCCGAAGTGCACCGTTTTGGCGGTCAGCAGGAACAGGTCCTGCCGCCGGTCGATGCCCGCCGGATCGGCCGGGTCCAGCAACCTGTCCAACGTGACCACGTCCTCGGGGTCCAGGACCTCGGCGAAAGCCCCGCGCTGGCGCTCCAGCAACCGGCGCACGTACCGTCGCGGCCCGTCGGCCAAGGGCGCCGGGCGGTCGACGAGGAAGGTCTTGCTGCGCGCGTCGGTCAGGCCTGCCGCGCGCAGCATGCCGGGCCAGTCCTCCAGCACCCGCACCGATCCGGGCTGCTCGGCCCGCATCTGGGCGAACCGGTCCGCCGTGGCCGCGTCCAGCCGGGTCTGCAGGCCTGGACGCCCGAAGCCGAGGTCGCGCGGTAGCCAGCGCTCCGGCAGCCCGCCCTCGACGATGGTCAGCACGCCGCCGGGCGCGAGCAGCCCGGCCAGCCGGTCCAGCGCGGCCTGCTGATCGCCGACGTGGTGCACGACCTGCCCCGACCACACCAGGTCAGCCGGTTCCAGGCCGTCCAGGCCCGCCGGGAACTCGGCCACCCGCGTGCGCACCTCGACACCGGACCGCTCGGCCCGCCGCTCGGCGCGCGCCAGCAGTTCCGGCGTCCCGTCCACGGCCGTGACCTCGGCTTTCGGAAACGCCGCCGCCAGCAGGCAGGCCACCACCCCCGGACCGCTGCCGATGTCCAGGATCCGTTGCGGCGCAAGGTGTTCCAGTTCCCCGATGGCTTCCCGCACGTACGGGTCGTGCGTTTCGCCCTCCCGCTCCAGCATGTCGGCCATCGCCGCCCAGTCGACGTCCTTCACCGCGCCACTTCCAGCAGATCCGCTTCCACCAGGTCTGCGTTCACCGCGATCGCGGCCTTCCCGCCGGCCGCCGCCGCGTTCACCACCTGGGCACGCGGGTCCACCACGTTGCCGACGGCCCACACCCCCGGCACGCTGGTCAGCCCGCCCTGATCGACCCGCACCCAGCCGTCGTCGCCGCGCTCGCAGCCCAGCCCGGTCAGCAACGCGTCGTTGGGCACGAACCGGGGCGGCACGAACAACACGGTCAGCGCCTCGACGGTCCCGTCCGCCAGCCGCACGCCGCGCAACTCGTCGCCCGCCACCTCCAGGCCGCCGACCGCGCCGTCGACGATCCGGACGCCGCGCGCGATCAGCTTCGCGCGGCTGTCGCCGTCCAGGGTTTCGGCGAAGAACACCACGTCGTCCGACCACTGCCGCACCAGCAGGGCCTGGTGCACGGCCCCCTGCTGCCAGCCGAGCACGCCGAACCGCTGGTCCCGGACCTCCCAGGCGTGGCAGTACGGGCAGTGCAGCACGTCCTGCCCCCAGCGTTCCCGCAGGCCGGGGACCTCCGGGAGCTCGTCGCGCAGTCCGGTGGCCACGATCAACCGGCGCGCCCGCACCACGCGGTCGGCCAGCTCGACGTCGAACTCCCCGCCGTCGCGCCGCACCGCGCGCACCTCGCCGGCCTCGACGCGGCCGCCGTAGCTCTCGACCTCCGCTCGACCGGTGGCCAGCAGTTCCGCCGGCGGCGTGCCGTCCCGCGAGATGAATCCGTGCACCTGGTGCGCCGGCGCGTTGCGCGGCTCGCCCGAGTCGACCACGAGCACCCGGCGGCGGGCCCGCGCAAGCACGAGCGCGGCGTTCAACCCGGCGGCGCCACCGCCGATGACCAGTACGTCTACCGTTTCCGACCTCATGGCACCCACCATGCGCCCGGCCCGGCGAACTTGACAAACCTTGTTGCTGTTTCTGCAATAAGGACATGGAAGACGTCCTCGCCGCCGTCGGACCGCGGCTCAAACGCATCCGCCAGGAGCGCAACTGCACCCTCGCGGCGCTGTCGGAAACGACCGGGATCTCGATCAGCGTGTTGTCCCGGCTGGAGTCCGGGCAGCGCAAGCCCAGCCTGGAGCTGCTGCTGCCGATCGCCAACGCCCACCAGGTGCCGCTGGACGAGCTCGTCGGCGCCCCGCCGGTCGGCGATCCCCGGGTGCGGTTGAAGCCGATCCGGCAGCACGACATGACGGTGGTGCCGCTCACCCAGCACCCTGGCGGGCTGCAGGCCTTCAAAATGGTCATCGGCGCCGACCGCAGCGACCCCGATCCGCGGACGCACGAGGGCTACGAGTGGCTGTACGTGCTCAACGGCAAGCTGCGGCTGGTGCTCGCCGACCACGACGTCGTGCTCAAGGTCGGCGAGGCGGCCGAGTTCGACACGCGGCTGCCGCACTGGTTCGGCAGCACCGGGGAGGCGCCGGTGGAGATCCTCAGCCTGTTCGGGCCGCAGGGCGAGCGGATGCACACCCGCGCGAAGCCCCGCGACAAGTAGCGGATCGGGCAGGCGGACCCGGTCACGGCTCGCCCTTGCGCTCCCGGTTCTGCACGTGCTGCCAGCCGAACCGGCCCTTGATGCACAGGTTGCCGTGGCCGACCGAGCTGTCGTGCGGCGAGGTGACCCGGACTATCTCGTTGTCCTGCGTGTGCAGCGTGAGGTTGCAGCCGACACCGCAGAACGTGCACACCGTCGTGGTCTGCTGCTGCCGCGACTCGTCCCAGGTCCCCTCGCCGCGCATGTCGAACTCCGTCTTGAAGCTCAACGCGCCGGTCGGGCAGACCTCGATGCAGTTCCCGCAGTAGACGCAGGCGGATTCCGGCAGCGGCCGGGCGAACTCGGTGGAGATCCGCGCGTCGAAGCCGCGCCCGGCGACCGAGATGGCGAAGGTGTTCTGCCACTGCTGCCCGCAGGCGTCCACGCACTTGTAGCAGAGGATGCACTTGCCGTAGTCGCGGACGTAGAGGTCGTTGTCGACCTTCGCGTCCTGCCGCACGGTCGCGGCCGCGCTGCCGTCCGGCTCCTCGTGCTCTCCCGGCCGGCGTTCGTCGTGGTCGTCGGCGGGCGGCTCGGGCGGGCCGAACCGCTCCGGCCGCGCGCCGCACTCGGCCATCCACTCGCCGACCTGCGGCGTGGTCGACAGATCCGCCGAGGACGCCAGCAGTTCCAGCACCACCTTGCGGCTGCGCCGGGTGCGCTCGGAGTCGGTGCGCACCACCATGCCGGGCGCGACCTGCCGCGAGCACGACGGCACCAGCGTGCGCGAGCCCTCGACCTCCACCATGCAGACCCGGCAGGCGTTGCGGGGTTGCAGCGTGTCGCCCCAGCACAGCGTGGGGATCGAGATGCCCAGCGCCGCGCACGCGTCCAGGATCGTCGAGCCCTCCGGCACGCTGACGGTGCGACCGTCCACAGTGAACTCGACCAGGCGGCGCGGAAGCCCGATGTCGACGGCGGTCATGCCGCGCCTCCCCCGGCATCCGCCCGGGCGGCGGTGAAATCGTCACTCATGCGACCCTCCAGCTGCGAACGCGCCGAGTTGCTCCACTGCGGACTCCACCGCGTTCCAGGCCGTCTGCCCGAGCCCGCAGATGGACGAATCCCGCATCACCTGGCCGACTTCGCGCAGCAGCGCGAGGTCGTCCGCGCCGTCGCCGCGGCCCCGCGCGAGCCGCTGCAACGCCTCCTCCTGCCGCACCGTCCCGACCCGGCACGGCACGCACTGCCCGCACGACTCGTCGCGGAAGAACGCGGCGATGCGCAGCAACAACGCGGGCAGGTCGGCGGTGTCGTCGAAGACCAGCACCACCCCGGAGCCCAGCGTGGTGCCGGCCTCCCGCACGGCTTCCAGGCTCAGCGGCAGGTCCAGTCGGTCGGGCCCGACGAACCCGCCCGCCGCGCCGCCGAGCAGCACCGCGCGCAACCGCCGCCCGTCGCGCACTCCGCCGGCCAGCTCCAGCAGTTCCCGCAGGGTCGTGCCGAACGCGACCTCGTAGACGCCCGGCCGCCGCACGCTGCCGGAGAGGCAGAACAGCCGCGTCCCGGTCGACTGCTCGGTGCCGGTGCGCGCGTACTCCGCTCCGCCGCCGGTCAGGATCAGCGGCACGTTGATCAGCGTCTCGACGTTGTTGACCACGGTCGGCTTGCCGAACAGGCCGCGCTCCACCGGGAACGGCGGCTTGCTGCGCGGCTCGCCGCGGTAGCCCTCGATCGAGTTGAAGATCGCGGTCTCCTCGCCGCAGATGTAAGCGCCCGCGCCGCGGCGCAGCTCGATGTCGAAGTCGAAGCCGTCCCGGCCGAGGATGCCGCGACCGAGCAGGCCGCGCTCGCGGGCCTGGGCGATCGCGTTCCGCAGGCGGCGGGTGGCCCGCGGGTACTCGCCGCGGATGTAGAGGTAGCCGCGGGCGCAGCCGGTGGCGAAGCCGGCGATGGTCATCGCCTCGATCACGGCGAACGGATCGCCCTCCATGACCACCCGGTCCTTGAAGGTGCCCGGCTCGCTCTCGTCGGCGTTGCACACCAGGTAGTGCGGTCGCGACGGCTGGCCCGCGGTGGCCTCCCACTTGCGGCCGGTCGGGAACGCCGCGCCGCCCCGCCCGGTCAGCCGCGCCTCGGTGAGCTGCCGGATCACCTCGGCCGCGCCGATGTCCAGGGCTCTCCGGAGCGCTTCGTAGCCGCCGTGCGCCCGGTAGTCGTCCAGGCTTTCCGGGTCGACCACGCCGATCCGGCGCAGCAGGCGCAACTGCGGATCGCCGGCCTGCGGCACCGAGTCCCGCACCGGCGGCTCGCGATCACCGTCGACCGGACCGGTTCCCGCGAGATCCACAGTGGACTCGCTGGTGGCCGGGGCGACCAGTTGCGCGCGGGCCGGGTCACCGGCTTGGAACGCCAGCGCGGCCGGAGCGCGCTCGCACACGCCGAGGCACGGGCTGCGCAGCCACATCACGCCGTCGTGATCCTTGCCCGCCGCGCCCAGCGAAGCCTCCAGCGCCGCGCACACCTGCGCCGATCCGCCCGCCTTGCAAGCCAGGTCGTCGCAGACGTGCACCACCCGCGGCGGGCGCGGGCCCAGCGCGAACAGCGCGTAGAAGCTGGCCACGCCGTAGGCATCGGCAGGCGGGATGGCCAGCCGTTCGCAGATGTGGTTCAACGCGCCCGTGCTGATCCAGCCCACCCGGTCGTTGACCGCGTGCAGCGCGGGCAGCAGCTGATCCCGGCCCGCCGGCGGGCCGTGCCCGTTGCCGCCGGGTGGGCCGAGCAGCGCGTCCACCGCCGCGCGCTCGGCATCCGTCGGGGCGGCGTTGAGCAGCTTCAGATCCACAGCGCCTCCTGGTGGGCTCCGGCCGGCAGCTTGTCGACGCGGATCGCCGCGGCCTTGTACTCGGCCGTGCCCGCCACCGGATCGGTGGCCTCAATGGTGATCAGGTTGACGTCCACCTCGTCCGGGAAGTGGAACGTCATGAACGCCAGGCCCGGCCGGAGCCCGGCGTCCAGCCGGACCGGCGCGACGATAGAGCCGCGGCGCGAGGAGATCTGCACCCGCTCCCCCTCTGCCACGCCCAACGCCTCGGCGTCGGCCGGGCACAGGTCCAGGGTTTCGCCGCGCCGCATCGGCGAGTTGAAGCCCTGCGACTGCACGCCGGTGTTGTAGGAGTCCAGCCGGCGGCCGGTGGTCAGCCGCAGCGGGTACTCCTCGCTGAGCTCGTCGACCGGCGGGCTGTGCCGCACCGGCGCGAACACCGCAGGCTCGCCGCGCACGATCGGGTCGTCCGCCCACAGCCTGCTGTGCAGGTAGGTCGGTTCCAGCGAATCCTCGGAGAAGCAGGGCCACTGGATGCCGCCGAGCTCCGCGAGCCGCTCGTAGGACATGCCGTGGTGCATCGGCGAGAGCGCCCGCACCTCCTCCCACACCTGCTCTGCGGTGTCGTAGTGCCAGTCGTGGCCGAGGCGCCGCGCGATCTCGCAGATGATGTCGATGTCGTTGCGCGCCCCGCCGGGCGGATCCAGCGCCTTGCGCACCCGCTGCACCCGTCGCTCGCTGTTGGTGAAGGTGCCGTCCGTCTCGCACCAGGCCGCCGAGGCGGGCAGCACGACGTGCGCCTGCTGCGCGGTCTTGGTGAGGAAGATGTCCTGCACCACCAGGTGTTCCAGGTTCCGCATCCGCTTGAGGGTGCGACCGGAGTCGGCCTCGGACTGCACCGGGTTCTCGCCGATCGCGTACACCGCGGTGAGGTCGCCGCGATCCATCGCCTCGAACATCTGCGTCAGGTGCCAGCCGTAGCGCGGCGGGATGTTCGAACCCCAGGCCGCGTCGAACCGCTCGCGGACCTCGGGCGAGAGGATGTCCTGGAACCCGGGCAGCCGGTTGGGGATCGCGCCCATGTCGCCGCCGCCCTGCACGTTGTTCTGCCCGCGCAACGGGTTCAGGCCGCTGCCGTAGCGGCCGACGTGCCCGGTCAGCAGGGACAGGTTGATCAGCGACAGCACGTTGTCGGTGCCGTTGTGGTGCTCGGTGATGCCCAGCGTCCAGCACAGCTGGGCGCGGTCGGCGCGTGCGTAGGCGTGGGCGAGTTCCTCGATGAGCTCGGCGGGCACTCCCGTCTCCAGCGCCGCGACCTCCGGCGTCCACTGCCGCACTTCGGCGGCGTAGGCGTCGAAACCGCCGGTGGCGCGGTCGATGAAGGAGCGGTTGACCAGCCCGGACGCGATGATCTCCCGGCCGATCGCGTGCGCCAGCGCGATGTCGGTGCCGACGTGCAGCTGCAGCCAGCGGTGCGCCCACTTGGCGGTGCTGGTGCGCCGCGGGTCCACCACGTACAGCTTGGCGCCGCGGTTGACGGCCTTGAGCACGTGGTGGAAGAAGATCGGGTGCGCCTCGCGGGCGTTGGAGCCCCACAGCACGATCAGGTCGGCGTCCTCGATCTCCTGGTAGGACGACGTGCCGCCGCCGCTGCCGAAGACCTGGGCCAGGCCCGCCACGCTCGGCGCGTGGCAGGTCCGGTTGCAGGAGTCGACGTTGTTGGTGCCGATCACGGCGCGCGCGAACTTCTGCGCCACGTAGTTCATCTCGTTGGTGGCGCGGGCGCAGGAGAAGACGCCGAAGGCGTCCGGCCCGCGCTCCTCGACGGTGCGCGCGATTCCCTCAGCGGCCCGGTCGAGCGCTTCCTCCCACGACGCGGGCCGCAGGTCGCCGCCGTCGCGCACCAGGGGCTCGATCAGCCTCGTGTACCCCATTCCTGCCGCCTCCTCGATGCGGAAGATCGAGCGGGTTCTCTTCTGCAACAACGCATTCCGGCGTTTGGCACAAGCGGTCGGCGTTTCCGTTTTTCGAGCGGGAAAGCCGCTACCGAACGGCTGCCCACTGCGGGAATCCCGTGCTCGCCGGCCCGTTCGGCGGCGACGCCGGGGCAACCACCGCCAGTCAGTGTATACAGTATGTGACACTCCGGCAAGATTGCGCCACCCGCACCTCATCTGGCAATACGTCAGATTGCCACATGGCGATCCCCTGACCAGCGCGAACTCCGCCGAGAAATTCCACTGTGGACAAACACGGGGCCGCGCGGAAAGCCGAATCCGGCTATGGACACCCACCTGGTTCTGCGGTAAGCCTGAAGAGCACCTCATACGGTATGCAGTATGGAGCCGACCGTAGGCACCGGCTTGGAGGAGAGCGCAGATGGCCCAGACGACACCCGACCAAGCAGGCGAAACCGAGCTGATCTCCGGCGGTCACCTCGTCGCCAAGGCGCTCAAGGCCGAAGGCGTGGACACCATCTTCACGCTCTGCGGCGGGCACATCATCGACATCTACGACGGCTGCGTCGACGAGGGCATCGACGTGATCGACGTCCGGCACGAACAGGTCGCCGCGCACGCCGCCGACGGCTACGCGCGGATCACCGGCCGCCCGGGCTGCGCCGTGGTCACCGCCGGCCCCGGCACCACCGACGCGGTCACCGGCGTGGCCAACGCGTTCCGGGCCGAGAGCCCGATGCTGCTCATCGGCGGGCAGGGCGCGCTGTCGCAGCACAAGATGGGCTCGCTGCAGGACCTGCCGCACGTCGACATGATGAACCCGATCACCAAGTTCGCCGCCACCGTGCCGCACACCGAACGCGTCGCCGACATGGTGTCGATGGCGTTCCGGGAGTGCTTCCACGGCGCGCCCGGCCCGTCGTTCCTGGAAATCCCGCGCGACATCCTCGACGGGTCGGTGCCGCTGGAGAAGGCGCGGATCCCCGGCGCGGGCGGATACCGCGCCACCACCCGCTCCGCAGGCGATCCGGACGCCGTCGAGAAGCTGGCCGACCTGCTGGTCAAGACGGAGAAGCCGTGCATCCTGCTGGGCAGCCAGACCTGGACCTGCCGGGCGACGGACTCGGCGGTGAAGCTCGTCCGCGAGCTGAACCTGCCCGCGTTCTGCAACGGCGCCGGGCGCGGCACGCTGCCGCCCGGGGACCCGCTGCACTTCCAGCTCGCCCGCCGCTACGCCTTCGACAACGCCGACCTGATCATCATCCTGGGCACCCCGTTCGACTTCCGGATGGGCTACGGCCGCCGGCTCTCGCCCGAGGCCACCGTGGTGCAGATCGACCTGGACTACCGCACCGTCGGCCGCAACCGCGACATCGACCTGGGCATCGTCGGCGACGCCGACGCGGTGCTCACCGCGCTCGCCCAAGCCACCTCCGGGAGGCTGGACAACGGCGCGAGCGGCCGGAAGGGATGGGTGCAGGAACTGCGCGAGGTCGAGACCGCGGCCTACGAGAAGCGGCTGCCGCGCCAGCTCTCCACGGCCTCCCCCATCGACCCGTACCGGCTGGTGCACGAGATCAACGAGTTCCTCACCGAGGATTCCATCTACATCGGCGACGGCGGCGACATCGTCACCTTCTCCGGTCAGGTCATCCAGCCCAAGGCGCCCGGGCACTGGATGGACCCCGGCCCGCTGGGCACCCTCGGCGTCGGCGTGCCGTTCGCGATGGCGGCCAAGCACGCCCGCCCCGACCAGGAAGTGGTGTGCCTGTTCGGCGACGGCGCGTTCAGCCTCACCGGCTGGGACTTCGAGACGATGGTGCGCTTCGGCCTGCCGTTCGTGGGCATCGTCGGCAACAACTCGTCGATGAACCAGATCCGCTACGGCCAGATCGCCAAGTACGGCGAGGACCGCGGCCGGGTCGGCAACACCCTCGGCGACGTCGAGTACAGCAAGTTCGCCCAGATGCTCGGCGGCTACGGCGAAGAGGTCCGCGACCCCGGCGAGATCGGCCCGGCCCTGCGCCGCGCGAGGGAGTCGGGACTGCCGTCGCTGATCAACGTCTGGGTCGATCCGGATGTATACGCGCCCGGAACCATGAACCAGACCATGTACAAGTGAGGGGCCTTGACATGACTGCACTCGAAGGTGTCCGGGTGCTGGACATGACGCATGTCCAATCCGGACCGTCCGCGACGCAAATCCTGGCCTGGCTCGGCGCCGACGTGGTGAAGCTGGAGGCACCGACCGGCGACATCACCCGCCGCCAGCTGCGCGACGTCGACGACGCCGACAGCCTGTACTTCACCATGCTCAACTGCAACAAGCGCAGCATCACGCTGAACATGAAGTCCGAGCGCGGCAAGGAGATCTTCGCGGACCTGGTCGCCGATTCCGATGTGCTGGTGGAGAACTTCGGGCCCGGCACCGTGGACCGGATGGGCTTCACCTGGGAGCGGCTGCGCGAGATCAACCCTCGGCTGGTCTACGCCTCCATCAAGGGCTTCGGCGACGGCCCGTACACGCACTACAAGGCCTACGAGGTCGTCGCCCAGGCGATGGGCGGGTCGATGAGCACCACCGGCTTCGAGGACGGGCCGCCGCTGGCCACCGGCGCGCAGATCGGCGACTCCGGCACCGGCATCCACACCGTCGCCGGCATCCTCGCCGCGCTGCTGCAGCGGGCGCAAACCGGCCGGGGACAACGTGTTTCGGTGGCGATGCAGCACGCCGTGCTCAACCTGTGCCGAGTCAAGCTGCGCGACCAGCAGCGGCTCGCGCACGGCCCGCTGCGGGAGTACCCGAACGCCGCCTTCGGCGACGAGGTGCCGCGCTCGGGCAACGCCTCCGGCGGCGGTCAGCCCGGCTGGGCGGTGCGCTGCAAGCCCGGCGGCCCGAACGACTACATCTACGTCATCGTGCAGCCGCAGGGCTGGGCGCCGGTCGCGCGGCTGCTCGGGCGACCCGAGCTGGTCGAGGACCCGGACTGGGCCACGCCGGAGGCACGGCTGTCCAAACTGGACAAGATGTTCAGCATGATCGAGGAGTGGACGCTCGGCCTGGACAAGTGGTCCGTGCTGGCGGCCCTGAACGAGCACAACATCCCGTGCGGGCCGATCCTGTCCACCCAGGAGATCATCGAGGACGCGTCGCTGGCCGCCAACGACATGATCGTCACGGTCGACCACCCGGAGCGCGGCGCGTTCAAGACCGTCGGCTGCCCGATCAAGCTGTCCGACTCCCCGGTGCGGGTCGACCGCTCCCCGCTGCTCGGCGAGCACACCGCCGAGATCTTCCGGGACCGGCTGGGCATCGGCGAAACCGAACTGGCCGAGCTGAAGTCGAACGGGGTGATCTGAGCATGGCTTACGACGGTGCCCGCGTGCGGGAGGTGCTCGACGCGGTCCGGGCGGAAGGCCGGGCTGCGCTCACCGCGCCGGAGGCGAAGGTGCTCTGCGACGCCTACGGCATCCCGACCGCCGGGGAGGGCCTCGCGACCAGCGCCGACGAGGCGGTGTCGCTGGCGCGGGAGTTCGGCGGCCCGGTGGCGTTGAAGATCGTCTCGCCGGACATCCTGCACAAGACCGACGCGGGTTGCGTGCTCGTGGACGTCAGCGGCGACGAGGCGATCCGCACCGGCTACGCGCAGATCCTCGCCAATGCGCACGCCTTCACCGAGAACCCGGCGATCGCCGGGGTGCAGGTGCAGCAGATGGTCGGCGGCCACGAGGTGATCGTCGGCGCCACCACCGATCCGACGTTCGGCAAGGTCGTCGCCTTCGGCCTCGGCGGGGTGCTCGTCGAGGTCCTCAAGGACGTCACGTTCCGGCTCGCTCCCCTGTCCGCGGAGCAGGCGCGCTCGATGCTCGACGACATCGCCGCCGCCGACGTGCTGCGCGGCGCGCGCGGCAGCGAGCCGGTGGACGCCGACGCCCTGGCCGACGTGCTGCGCCGGGTCTCGGACCTGGTGTACGACTTCCCGGAGATCGCCGAGCTCGACCTCAACCCGGTGTTCGCCACCGCCGCCGGGGCCACCGCCGCCGACGTGCGGATCGTCCTGGCGACCGAGGAGAGCGCCCCGCCGGTCCGGCATTCGCCGGAGGAGATCGTGCATGCGATGCAACGGCTGATGAATCCCCGCAGCGTGGCCGTGATCGGCGCCTCCAACGAGGACGGCAAGATCGGCAACTCGGTGATGAAGAACCTGATCAACGGCGGCTACGCGGGCGAGATCCACCCGGTCAACCCGAAGGCCGACGAGATCCTGGGCCGCAAGGCCCACCGCAGCATCACCGACGTGCCCGGCGAGGTCGACGTCGCGGTGTTCACCGTGCCCGCCAAGTTCGTGGCCGCGGCGCTGGAGGAATGCGGCCGGAAGCAGGTCGCCGCCGCCGTGCTGATCCCGTCGGGGTTCGCCGAGACCGGCAACCACGAGCTGCAGGCGGAGGTCGTGGCGGTCGCGCGCAAGCACGGGATCCGGTTGCTGGGGCCGAACATCTACGGCTACTACTACACGCCGCAGAACCTCTGCGCGACGTTCTGCACGCCCTACGACGTGCGCGGCGGCGTGGCCCTTACGTCGCAGAGCGGCGGCATCGGCATGGCCATCCTGGGCTTCAGCCGCACCACCAAGATGGGCGTGTCGGCGATCGTCGGGCTCGGCAACAAGTCCGATGTGGACGAGGACGACCTGCTGACGTTCTTCGAGCAGGACGACAACACGCACTGCGTGGCGATGCACCTGGAGGACCTCAAGGACGGCCGGGCCTTCGTCGAGGCCGCCCAGCGGGTCACCAAGAGGAAGCCGGTCGTGGTCCTCAAGGCCGGGCGCACGGATCTCGGTGCCAGGGCCGCCAGCTCGCACACCGGCGCGCTGGCGGGCAACGACAAGGTCTACGACGACATCCTGCGGCAGTCCGGCGTGGTCCGGGCGCCCGGGCTCAACGAGATGCTGGAGTACGCGCGCGGCATCCCGGTGCTGCCCACGCCGAAGGGCGAGAACGTCGTCATCATCACCGGCGCGGGCGGCTCCGGCGTGCTGCTGTCGGACGCCTGCGTGGCGGCCGGGCTGCGGCTGATGGACATCCCCCCGGACCTCGACGAGGAGTTCCGGCGCTACATCCCGCCGTTCGGGGCGGCGGGCAACCCGATCGACATCACCGGCGGCGAGCCGCCCAGCACCTACGAGGCCACCATCCGGCTGGGGCTGCGGGACCCGCGCATCCACGCGCTGGTCCTCGGCTACTGGCACACCATCGTCACCCCGCCGATGGTGTTCGCGGAACTCGCCGCTCGGGTCGCCGAGGAGGCCCGCGCCGACGGCGTCGACAAGCCGATCGTGGTGTCGCTGGCCGGTGACACGGAAGTCGAGAAGGCCGCCGAATACCTCTTCGACCACGGCATCGTCGCCTACCCCTACACGACCGAGAAGCCCGTTGCGGTGCTGGGCGCCAAGTACCAGTGGGCCCGCGCCGCCGGCCTCCTCGGCTGAGTCCGGTGCAGGTCGGCGATTTCGCGCGAAATCGCCATCCGGCACGCGTGGCGAGCGGCGATTTCGCGCGAAATCGCCACTCCCCCGCGGGCATCGCACCGGCTTGAAGTAGTCCAACCAGGGCAAGGAGGTCCGATGTGGACGCTGAGAGAGCGCCCGGGAGAGATCCAGAACCTGTAATAGGACGAGACGAGGTCTGGCGGGCCGGCGGGCTGGAGCCGATGCCGATCCGCAAGCTGCCCGAGTCGCCGCCGTCGGTCCACCTGCTCGGCCCCACGGTGTTCCTGGTCGCGCTCGGGGTCGGCATGGGCGAGTCGTACATGTGGCCCAGGCTGGTGCTGGTCTTCGGCCCCGAGATCCGCTGGCTGTTCCTCATCGGGGTCACGCTGCAGGCCGTGGTGATGCTGGAGATGGCCCGCTACGCGATGGCCACCGGCGAGAGCATCTTCTCCGGCGCCGCGCGGGTGGCCAAGCCGGTGATGTGGTTCTTCTTCGTCACCGCGATCGCCGTCTACATCTGGCCGGGTCACCTGTCGGCGGGCGCGGCGGCGCTGGAGGAGATCACCGGCGTGCCGTGGGTCGTGTCGGCGTGCGTCGGCCTGCTGCTGGTCGGCGTGGTGTTCACGCTGGCCAAGGTGATCTACAACCTGCTGGAGAACGTGCTGTCGGTGCTGATCGGGCTGCTGGTGGTCGGCACCGCGGTGGTGGCCGCGATGGTCGGCGACCTCTCGGACCTGACCGCCACCATCACCGGGATGTTCCACTTCGGGTACTTCCCGGCGGAGGCGATGTCGCCGTCGTGGTTCCCGGTCGTGGTGGGCTCGATCGCCTTCGCCGGGCCGTCCGGCATGCAGCAGATGTGGTACACGCTGCACCTGCGCGACAAGGGCGCCGGGATGGGCGCGCACATCCCCCGCATCCGCGGCCTGCGGCACGCGGGCGAGGAGGAGGCGATGCCCTCCCGCGGGTTCATGTTCGACACCACCGATCCCGACGAGATGCGCAAGTGGAAGGGCTGGCGGCGCTGGGTCACCTTCGACGCGCTGCTGCTGTTCTGGGGCATCACCATGCTGGTGACGATCTCGTTCACCGTGCTGGCGCAGTCGGCGGCGCGGGAGAACCCCGGCGTGCGCGGGCTGATCGAGTCCGGGGAGCGGGAGGCCGCGCTGGGCGCGATGGCCGACGCGTTCTCGGCGGCGGGCGGCCCGGTGCTGGGCTCGGTGTTCCTCGGGTTCATCGCGCTGATCGGGCTGAACGCGACGCTGGGCCTGTTCGACTCGTTCTCCCGCGGCCAGGCCGACATGACCTACCACTTCGTGCCGGGTGCGCGGCGCTTCCGGATGTCGCACCTGTACGCGGCGTTCCTGTGGGGCGTCATCGCCTTCGGCATCCTGATCCTGCTGTTCGGGCCGGCGGACGGGCCCGGCGCGATCCTGGACGTCCTCGCGTTCCTGTCCACCTTCGCGATGGGCGCCTACTGCGTGGTGCTGCTGCTGGTGAACAACCGGATGCTGCCGCGCCCGATCCGGCCGCGGTGGTGGAGCAACGTGATCATCGGCTTCGGCGCGGTGTTCTACCTCGGAATGCTGTTCTACAGCCTCGTCGAGTACGGAGTGGTCGTGAGCTGACATGCCAATCAGCAGCCGGACGTCCGCGCCGGGCCTGGTGATCGGGGCGGTAGCGGGGTTGTTCGCCGGGACGCTCGTGCTGGCCGGCGGGGCGCCGCCGGGGTGGGCCGCGGTCACCGGCCTGATGCTGGCGTTGCCGCTGGCCGCGCTCGGGGCAGGCTGCAGCGCCCTGCGGGAGCACGGCGTGTTGCGCGGCGGCGCTTTCGCCCCGGTGGCGCTGTACTGGGTGATCGCCTTCCCGGTCGCCCGGCTCGTCCAGGACGTGGGCACCCGCCTGGTCCTGGACGAGCGGTTCGACTGGCCGCCGCAGCCGCTGGCCTTCCTGGCGTACCAGGCGTTGATCAGCGTCGGGTTCGCGATCGGGTTCGTGTGGGTGCACGAGCGGCTGCTGCCTCGCGGTGCCCCGAGATGACGGCGCTCGCGGCTCAGCGCTCCCGGGCGGCCGTTTCGGACCGAGCGCCGCCGGATCGCTGACGATCCGTGCGGCTGGATTCGATCGCGGCGGACGTGGCCAGCCCCAGCATGCGCCCGTCCGCCGCGTAACCGCGCGGCAGGTCGGCGAAATGCCGCAGCACGGAACGAAGTATCCGCATTCAGATGCACCTCCTTTCGTGCATACAGTATCCCGTCATTTGTCCGAATAGTGAAGCTCATGTGATCAGTAGCACCTGGATGGGTGATGCCCGGTGGGCCGCGTGACCAGCAGAAGACCTGTCATCAGCCTCCGCGACGGCGCGCGCCGGGCACGCCCGGACACGCTCGTCACCGAGGAACCGCTGGAGATCCGCCTCGGCGGACGACCCCTGACGATCACCATGCGCACGCCCGGCGACGACTTCGACCTGGCGGCCGGATTCCTGGTCTCCGAGGGCGCGGTGCGCCGGACCGGCGACCTGCTGGGCATCCGCTACTGCGCGGGCGCGACCAGCGACGGCGCGAACACCTACAACGTGCTCGACGTGGCGCTCGCGCCCGGCACGGCCCCGCCGGAGACCTCGTTGCAGCGCAACTTCTACACCACTTCTTCCTGCGGCGTCTGCGGAAAGGCGAGCCTCGACGCGGTCCGCACCGTCGCGACCTGGCCGGTCCGCGACGACCCCGCCCCGCTGGACCCGGCCGTGCTGATCGCACTCCCCGACCGATTGCGCGCCGCGCAACGGGTTTTCGACCGCACCGGCGGCCTGCACGCCGCCGGCCTGTTCGGCTTGGACGGCGAACTGCTGTGCCTGCGCGAGGATGTCGGGCGGCACAACGCGGTCGACAAGGTCGTCGGCTGGGCGCTGCGGGAAGACCGGTTGCCGCTGTCCGCGACGGTGCTCGTGGTCAGCGGCCGGGCGTCCTTCGAGCTGGTGCAGAAGGCCGTGATGGCCGGAATCCCCGTGCTGGCCGCAGTTTCCGCACCCTCGTCGCTGGCCGTGGACCTCGCCGCGGAGTCCGGCCTGACGCTGGTCGGATTCCTGCGCGGCACCAGCATGAACGTCTACGCCGGGGCGCACCGCTTGAGGCCGGTGCCGGCATGAGAGCCCTGTGTCAACCTCAGCCCTCCTCAACCGCACCCCAGGGGACCGTGACGCAAACCAGCCACGAGAAACCACGCAACGGGAGACTGGGCTGAACGTAACCACCACTGTGAATCGCGGAGAGGCGGACCAGTCATGAGAGGGCGGTGGGCGATGATCGGCCTGCACACGCCGAACCACGAGGTCCGCGACCACCACGGCCGCAGGTACCGGGTGGGCGAAGTGCCGCGTGAGCTCATCGGGCGTTCCCGCACGACGGTGCTGTGGCTGTGCTGGCTGCCGATGCTCCTCGTCGGCGCCATGCAGTACGCCTACGGCGCGGCGGTTCCCGCGCTGGCCGCCGGCGGCCACGACAACGGCAGCCTGTTCTGGGCGCTGGCCGGATGGGCGGTTTTCCAGGCGGGCGCCGGATTTCCGGTGGCGCACCTGCGGCAGCGCGACCGCGCCGGTCCGCGCTCGGCGATAATCGCCGGCGCCTTCCTCTGCGCGCTCGGCGTGCTCAGCCTGGCGCACGCGCACGCCTTCCCCGGCCTGCTCGCCGGGTACTCCGTGCTCGGCGGCACGGGCGCCGGCCTGGTCTACGCCGCGTGCACTTCGACGGCGGCCAAGTGGTTCCCCGAGCGCGCCGCCTCCCGGGTCGGGTTCGTCACCGGAGCATTCGCGTACGGCTCGGTGCCGTTCGTCCTCGCCCTGCTCACCGGACCGTGGAACGTGACCGCGGCGCTGGACGTCTTCGCGCTCGTGCTGTTCGCCGCGGTGCTCGGCTGCGGCTTGCTGCTGGCCGACCCGCCGCGGCACTGGTGGCCCGCGCACCTCGATCCCCGCGCATGGGCCCTGGCCCGCACCAGACCGCCGGCAGCGCGGCAGTACTCGGCGGCCGAGGCGCTGCGCACACCGGTGCTCCCGGCGATGGCGGCGTGCTTGTTCTGCGCTGCAACGGTTTCGCTGTTCAACGCGGCGTTCCTGGTGCTGTTCACCGCCGCTCTGGCACCCGCTCCGGCCGCCGCAGCGTTCGTCGCGACCAACGGCGCCGGGCGGGCACTAGCGATCCCGATCGCCGACCGGATCGGCTGCCGGCGCGCGCTGCGCTGGGTGGTGATGATCCAGGCCATCGGACAGATCCTGCTGCTGGCAGCGGTTTCGCAGGAATCCGTCGTGCTGGTGATCGCCGGTGCGACGGCGGCGGGGATCGGTGGCGGCGCGTTCTACCCGCTGTTCGCCGCGCTGGCCCGCGAGTACTTCGGCGAGCAGCGCAGCGCCGAGGTGCACGGGCTGGTCTACAGCGCGAAGGCGCTCAGCGGCGTGGTAGGCATCGGTCTGGCCGCCATCGTCGTCGCGCAGTGGGGACCCCCGGCCGCACTGCTGGCCGCAGCGGCGCTTTCGCTGGTCGCTTCAGCCTTGTGCGCAGCGCTGCGCCGCCCCGGCCTGCCGAAGACGCTGCCGTCACCCGACCTGGGCGCCGATCGCGTTCGCGGCGGCCTGTAGCCGCTCCGCCAGCTCGGCAGGCTCCCGGTCGCTCGACACGTAGACCACGGCCACGGCCGCGCAGGAACCGCGCGACGGGATCGGCACGGCCACCGAGGAAAGGCCCGGGATCACCTCGTCCCGGCTCGTCGCGTACCCCCGCCGACGGGCCTCGGCCACGCGCGCCGCGACGTCCTCCCCCAGCCCCTCCGCCCCCAGCAGCACGAGCAGCGCGACCCCCGGCGCGCCGTGCTCCAGCGGATGCCGGGTGCCGGGATGCTCGGCCACGGTCCCGGCCGCGCGCCGGGGCTCGACGCTGGCGAGCGTGACGCACTCGCCGTGGTCGTGCACCACCACGAAGCTGGTCATCGCCAAATCCGCTGCCACGGCGGCGAGTTCGGGCACCGCGACGCTCTGCAGATCGCGGGCGACGCCGTGCGCCAGCACCGCCAGTCCCGCGCCCGGCGCGCAACGCCCGGCGGAATCCCGCGCCACCAAGCGGTGATCCTCCAGGGTGCGCACGATCCGGTAGACGATCGAGCGGTGCACGCCGAGGTCAGCGGCGATTTCGTCGATGCTGCGCGGCCGTTCCGCCGCGGCGAGCAGCTCCAGCACCTGGATGCCGCGCGACAGCGTCTGGGACCGCGCCCCGTCGTTCTTCGCCCGTTCGACCATGTCGGCGAACATAGCCGCCCACCCCTTGTGCCGCCGCTCACACGCCACTAGCGTTCCAAAAGAGAACAGGGAATTCGATTATAGAACACCGAAGCTTTCGGAACGCGGTCGAACACGAGGTGGTGGTCGAGATGCCAATACCGGAAACGGCGCGTTCACCCGGCGATGTCCACCACCGCCGGTTCCGTTCCTGCCTCGGGAGGTTCGCCACCGGCGTCACGGTGGTCGCCTTCGACGGCGCGACCGGACGGCACGGCTTCACCGCCAACTCCTTCACCTCCGTGTCGATGGACCCGCCGTTGGTGCTGGTGAGCGTTGCGCGCGCCGCCAAGGCGCACGGCGAACTGGCCGGACGGCCGTTCACCATCAACGTGCTCGGCGCGGAGCAGCAGGCGCTGGCCATGCACTTCGCCGGGCGGCCGCAACTGGAACCTGCTTGGCTGGACACGGGCGCGGCCCCGCGGCTGGCGGGCGCGCTGGCGCACTTCGAGTGCCGCCCGTGGCAGACCTGCGAAGCGGGCGACCACACGTTGCACATCGGCGAGGTCGTCGACTTCGACTACCGCGGCGGCGACCTGCTCGGCTTCGCGGGCGGCCGCTTCGTCACCATCGCCGAACCCTCGCTCGGCCTGGAACACCTGCTCTGAACAGATTTCTCGTTGCGGCGCGAGCGGCGGTCCCCCTGCGGAAGTAGCAGACGCCGCCCGCACCGTGAGAACCGCGACTCACGCATGACCTGGAGGAACCGTGGGCGCTCGTTCGGGACGGCAGTACCTCGACGACCTCGCGCGGCGGCGCATCCACGTCCAGATCGACGGCGACACCACCATCGGCGGCACCCCGGACCACCCCGCGTTCGCCGGCGTCGCCCGCAGCTACGCCGAACTGTTCGACATGCAGGTCAGCCCCGAGTACCGGGACGTGCTCACCTACCCGTCGCCGACCTCCGGCGACCGGGTGGGCACCTCGTTCCTGGTGCCCGAGAACGCCGCGGACCTCGCCCGGCGGCGCGAGGCGTTCCGCACCTGGGCGAACCGCTCCTTCGGCATGCTCGGCCGCACCGGGGACTACCTGAACAGCTCGCTGATGGCGCTCGGCCGGGCGAAATCCTGGTTCGCGCAGGCCGATCCCGCCTTCGGCGAGAACATCGAGCGCTACTACCAGCAGGTCCGCGAGGAAGACCTGCTGCTCACCCACACGCTGATCCCGCCGCAGATCAACCGGAGCGTCAGCGGCGGCCAGCAGGGCGGCGGCGCGCTGATGGCGCACGTGGTGCGCGAGGACGACAACGGCATCGTCGTGCGCGGCGCGCGGATGCTGGCCACCATCGCCCCGATCTCCGACGAGCTGCTGGTGTTCCCGTCCACCGTGCTGCGCGGCACTCCCGAGGACGAGCCCTACTCGTTCGCCTTCGCCATCCCCACCGACACCCCGGGCCTGCGCTTCGTGGCGCGCCAACCGCTGCACGGCAACCGCAGCGCGTTCGACGAGCCGCTGGCGTCCCGGTTCGAGGAGAGCGACTGCGTCGTGGTCTTCGACGACGTGCACGTGCCCTACGAGCGGGTGTTCGTGCTGCGCGATCCCGAGCTGTGCAACGGTTTCTACTCGCGGACCGGTGCGACCACCCACATGACGCACCAGGTGGTGACGCGGACGGTGGCCAAGAGCGAGTTCTTCCTGGGATTGCTCTCGGAACTGGCCGACGCCATCGGCATCGACGGCTTCCAGCACATCCAGCAGGACATCGCCGAGGTGATCGGCGCGGTGGAGATCGGCAAGGCCCTGCTGCAGTCTGCGGAATCCCAGGCGACGACGAACGAGTTCGGCGTGCACACCCCGCTGTGGGCGCCGCTGAACACGGCCCGCAACTGGTACCCGAAGGCGTCGCAGCGCTTCCCGGAGATCGTCCGCAAGTTCGCCGCCAGCGGCCTGATGGCGCTGCCGGGCGAGCAGGACGTCTTCGGCGGCGCGGCGGCGGATGTGCAGAAGTACTTGCAGGGCAAGGCGATCGACGGCCCGGAGCGGGTCCGCCTGTTCAAGCTGGCCTTCGACGCCAGCGCCTCGTCGTTCGCCGGCCGACAGAACCTCTACGAGCACTTCTTCTTCGGCGACCCGGTCCGGATGGCGGGAGCCCTGGTGAACACCTACGACCGGACGGACCTCCGCAAGCGGATCCAGGACTTCCTGCACCGCGAGTGACGCGCGGGTTCACACCACGACGATCTCGGCGCCCGGCAACGCCCGGAACGGCGCCAGGTCGTCGTCGGTCGCGCCGTCGTCCGTCACCAGCGTCCACATCGCCGGAAGCGGGGCCCAGGCGTTGAACGGCGCCGCGCCCAGCTTGCTGCTGTCGGCGAGCACGAAGACCTCGCGGGCGCGGGCCATCATCTGCTCCTTCAGGCGGGTCTGCAGGAGGCTCGCTTCGCAGATGCCCAGCCGCGGATCGAGGCCGTCCGCGCCGAGGAAGACCTTGTCGGCCGTCAGCCGGGAGAGAGTGAGCTCCGCCAGCGGTCCGACGAAGCCCTGGCTGATGTGCCGCATCTCCCCCGCCAACGCGATCACCTGCACCGCGTCGGCGTCGGCCAGCTCGGTGAGCACCGGGATGCCGTTGGTGATCACCGTCAGCCCGGCGCGGTCGCGCAGGTGGTGGGCGAGGCGGCCGGTGGTCGTCCCGGCGTCCAGCAGCACCGTTTCCGGCGCACCGATCCGCGCCGCCGCCCACCGCGCGATGCGGTCCTTCTCCGCGGTGGCCAGCGCGGTGCGCTGACCGAGCGACGGTTCGGTCGCCGTCGCGGGCATCGCGCCGCCGTAGGTGCGGGCCAGCTTGCCCTGCTCGGTCAGCAGCGAGAGGTCGCGGCGGATGGTGGACTGGGTGACCGCCAGGGATGCCGCGAGCTCCTCCACCTGCACGGCGCCCTGCTCGGTCACCAGCCGCTCGATCAACGCGCGCCGCTGGCCCGCGGACATCCGCTGCCCGAAATCAGTGCTCACCGTGCCATCCTCCCAGCAAGGAAATTCTTGGTAGCAATTTGCGTAGCGGTGCGGGTAGCGGAACCTCAGATGCCTTCTCGACTCCGGGATCCCCGACTTATGCATGCCCAATACGCGGCGCTGGGGCTGTCCTCGCGAGATAGCCCGGGGTGCGGGGTGTCCCCGCAGGACACCGTTGAGAACCCGCGGCGGTGCAAACTGAGTCCCACACCGCAAGCGGCTACCGCCGCTTACAAAACAGACCGAGGTCAGGGGCGGCGGGCGAGTGCCGCGCCCTGGCGCAGGGCCTCGACCAGGCTGCCCGCCTCGGCCCGGCCGGTGCCCGCGATGTCGAAGGCGGTGCCGTGGTCCACCGAGGTGCGGATGACCGGCAGGCCCACCGTGATGTTCACCCCGGCCTCCAGCCCGAGGATCTTCACCGGCCCGTGCCCCTGATCGTGGTACATGGCCACCACCAGGTCGAAATCCCCCCGGCCCGCGCGGAAGAACACCGTGTCGGCGGGCAGCGGCCCCTGCGCGTCGATGCCGTCCGCGCGGCAGGACTCCAGCGCCGGGACGATCTTCTCCTCCTCCTCGCCGCGGCCGAACAGCCCGTTCTCCCCGGCGTGCGGGTTGATCCCGCACACCGCGATCTTCGGCTCCGCGATGCCGGAATCGACCATCGTGCGGTGCCCGCGCCGGACGGTGCGCTCCACCAGGCCCGGATCGATGCGCTCGATGGCGTCGACCAGCCCGATGTGGGTGGTCACGTGGATGACCCGCACCTTGCCGGTGGACAGCATCATCGACACCTCCGGCACGCCGCACAGCTCGGCGAGCAGTTCGGTGTGCCCGGGATAGCGGTGCCCCGCGGCGTGCAGCGCGGCCTTGTTCAGCGGCGCCGTGCAGATCGCCTGCACCTCTCCGGCCATCGCCAGCTCGGCGGCCTTGGCCACGTACTGGAAGGCGCCCTCACCGGCCACTTCGGACAGTTCGCCGAACGGCAGGTCCGCCGGGATGATCCCGAGGTCCAGCACGTCGATCACGCCCGCCTCGCCGGTCGCCTCGGCCGGCGAGCCGACGGTCTTGAACCGCACGTCGACGCCGCAGATCTCGGCGGCCCTCGCCAGGCGCGCGGCGTCGCCGACCACCACGCAGCGGGCCAGCCCGCGCACCTCGGGCTCCACGAGCGCGCGCACGACCACTTCGGGTCCCACGCCGGCCGCATCGCCCATCGTGACGGCAATGGTGGGCAGGTTCATCCGAGTCCCCTTCCGGAACGCACCGCCGCGATGGCCCGGTGCAGCGTCTCCGGCGTGCCGAAGCCGCCGGCCTTGGTGATGACGTAGCCGGGCTGCGGCTCGGTGCGCGCGAGCACCACGCCCGGTTCCAGTTCGTTGAGCAGCCGCAGGCCTGTGACGCCGCGCCTGCTGAGCACCGCGCGAGCGGTCTCGCCGCCGGTGAGCACGAGCAGCTCGGCGTGTTCCGACGCCGGTGCGCAGACCTCGGCCAGGGCGGTGTTGACGCGGCGGGCCGACCCGGCGTCGACCGGGCCGTCCACGGTGACGACGACGTCGCCGGTGGCCAGCGCGTCGCGCAGCTGCTCGGACATCCGCGCCAGTGCGGCGGCGTTCGCGTCGAGCAGGTTCCGGACCGGTAATCGGCGGGTGTGCGGGACTCGCTCGGCCAGGAAGTCCGCCTGTTCGCGGGAGACGTCGTTGGCGCTGCCGACCACCGCCAGCGCGCGGCCGCCGACCGGCGCCGGGGGCTCGACCTCGCGGCCCGGCCGCAGCTGCTCGGCCAGCGCATCCGCCAGCCCTGCCGAGCCCACCCAGTACGGCCGGCGACCGCCGGCCGCCCCGGCCATCACCACGGCCCGGAGGTCGTTCTCGGCCACGGCATCGCAGATCACGACGTCGGCCTCGGCGAGCAGTTCGGCGAGCTTCGCCCGCAGCGCCGCCGCGTTGCCGCGGATCGACGCGAGCGCCACGTGCCGCACCGCCAGCGGCTTGAGCGCCGAGGCGATGTCGACGGGCGGATCGGCGACCTCCGCGGCCCAGGAATTGGTGTGGTGCAACGCGATTCCGCCGATGTGGACGACACCGCCCAGCACCGTGCGCCCAGTCGCCGGGGACGCCGGGCACAGCAGCACCCCGGCGCCATCGGCGTGCTCGACGAGCGCGCCGATCTCGGCGGCGAGGTTCCCGCGCAGCGTCGAGTCGATCTTCTTGAACACCACCCGCCCGGCGGCGTGCCCGCGCAGCGCCGCCGCGACGCGCTCGGCCGCCTGCACCGGTTCGAGATGGCGGCTGTCGGTGTCGGCGACGAACACCTCGGCGTCACCGGTGTCGTCGAGGGCCAGCAGTGTGCGCATTTCACGCAACGCGAAGGGAACACCGGAATCACCGGCACCGCTGAGGTCATCGGCCACGACCAAGACTCGCGATCCCATGATCACCTGCTCTTCCGCTCGCCGGAACACATCCGGCCGCCCGTCGCACGGCCGGCGCTGCGAGCTACACGATAGTGATCGCTGCGCGAACCACGCAATAGTGCGCAGGGCGATGAGCACAACGCGCAGGACGTATCGAGCTGACGATCATCTGTCAGTGGCTGCCGATAGACTCTTGCGCGATGTCCACTGTGGCGCCCTCGTACCGGTTCGCACTTGAACCTGCCCCCGAGCAGGACGCCAGTTGCAGCCTCGAGCGGCAAGCGTGGTGAGACGATGCTGACCGGACGCAAGTACAGGCTCGCACTCACACCTGCGCAAGCAGACTTCGCCGAGCACATCGGCGGAATCTGCCGGGCTGTGTGGAACATCGCACTTGAGCAACGTCGCGCCTACCGACAGCGAGGCCGAAGCTCCCGGCCGATGCGCTCGGCACGGTGCTGCCCGTGCTCGCGCGACTACGCGCCGCGCCCGGGACGACGACGATGCGCGGTTCGTCGTGCTTGCTGGAGGGCGAGATCCCGGCGGCGCGGGTGTACGAGCTGCAGCAGCAGCTGCCGGGGCTGACGCGCGAGAGGGCGTGCCCGATTCCACTTTCGACCGCTACGAACCGGTCCGCGACGCGATCCCGACCCGGCCAGGACGGACCGAAATCCGTTGGACCGCAAGGAATATCTGCTGCGGCTGCGCGTGGCGGGACGCTGACGACCGGCCGTGTGCTCCGCCACACGGCCGGTCGCCTCCACTGTGGTCGCGCGCGGGTGCGGTATAGTTCTCGTTTCGGCGGCGGGCTTTTTCCGCGCGGCAGTTGCCCGGGTCGCCAGCATCGAGGTCCGACGGGACCTCCGGCCGCGATCTCCTACAGGAAGAGCCTCCGCAAAGCCTCCACCTCTGCGCCCGTCGTCGCACGCGCTTCGCGCGTCCGGGGTGCTTCCCCTCACTCTTCCCGCTCGGGTCGCTGCGCCGGATGCGCGCGCCCGGGCCGGGTCCGAACCTTTCCACTGGAGTCGACCTCATGGCACGAGCCAGCACGCCCCCGGCCAACCGGCTGGGCGCGGTCTTCTACACATCGGTGGTGCTCTGCGCCCTGTTCGTCTGTTGGGCCACCCTGTTCACCGACAGCCTCGACGCGGTCACCGGCGCCGCGCTGAACTGGATCACCGGCTCGTTCGGCTGGGTCTACCTGGTCGCCAGCCTGGCGATGCTGGGCTTCCTGGTGGTGCTGGCCACCACGCGCTACGGCCGCATCCGGCTGGGCGCCGACACCGACCGGCCGGAGTTCAGCACGCTGAGCTGGCTGGCCATGATCCTGGCCGCGGTGATGGGCATCGGCCTGGTCGCCTACGGGGTGTCCGAGCCGATCAGCCATTTCGTGACGCCGCCGCACGGGCTGGCGCAGCCGGGCACCAAGCACGCGGCCGTGGTCGCGATGCAGTACTCGTTCTTCGACTGGGGCCTGCACGCCTGGGCGATCTTCGCGGTGTTCGGCATCGCGCTCGGCTACTCCACCCACCGCAAGGGCCGCAAGGGCCTGGTCAGCCCGATGCTGCGGCCCCTGCTCGGCGACCGCGTCGAGGGCCCGCTCGGCAAGGCCATCGACGTGCTGGCGATCTTCGCGACGCTGTTCGGCACGACCACGTCGCTGGGGCTCGGTGCGCTGCAGATCAACGGCGGGCTGTCCAGGCTGTTCGGCATCCCGGGCGGCACCGGCACGCAGATCCTGATCATCGCGGTCGTCACGCTGCTGTTCACCATCTCCGCGATCACCGGGCTGCACAAGGGAATCCGGTTCCTCAGCGAGACCAGCATGGGCCTGGCGGTGCTGCTGTTCGGCTTCGTGCTGCTGCTCGGGCCGACCGGTTTCGTGCTCAACCTGCTGGTGGAGTCGCTCGGCCAGTACGCAGGCGACTTCATCCCGATGAGCCTGCGCACCGGGATCTTCGGCGAGCTGGAGTGGATGCAGAGCTGGACCTACTTCATGCTCGCCTGGTGGATCTCCTGGGGCGCGTTCGTCGGCGTGTTCCTGGCCCGCATCTCCAAGGGCCGCACCATCCGCGAATTCGTGATCGCCGTGCTCGGCGTGCCCAGCGCGGTGTTCTTCCTCTGGTTCACCGCCTTCGGCGGTACGGCGATCTTCGAGGACGCCTTCCGCGGCGGGCAGGTGGCGCAGGCCGCCGCGGCGGACTCCAACAACGCGATCTTCGCGATGCTGGAGACGCTGCCGTGGCCGACGATCACGTCGCTGATCGCGATGGCGCTGGTGCTGCTGTTCTTCGTCTCCGGCGCGGACGCCAACACCTTCGTGCTGAGCATGCTGTCCTCCGACGGGCACCCCCGGCCGCGGACGTCGGTGCTGGCGTTGTGGGGCGGGCTCACCGGCGTGACCGCGATCGTGCTGCTGGTCGCCGGCGGGCTCGACGCGCTGCAGAACACGGTGATCGTCACGGCCGCGCCGTTCGTGCTGGTGATGCTCGCGCTGGCGGTCTCGCTGTGGCGGGAGCTGCGCCAGGACCCGCTGATCGCAGCGGCGCCGGAGAAGAAGAGGGAACCGGTGGCGGTCGGGACAGTGCCGAAAGACCCGGAAGTGTGACGTTCGTCGGCCGCCGGGGGCCCTGGAACGCCCCTGGCGGCACACCGGCAACAGCCGCCCCGGCCGTTGCCCGATAGGGCGCCCCCGGGCCGTCGGCCGGTCTTCCACCTGCGGTTATGGTGGTCGGCAACAGCCTGCGAGCTATCAGAGTTGGGACACCGCCATGGCTGATCCACACGGCATCGACCACTTCGACGCGACGTTCGCGCGCGACCTCGCCTGGGCCCAGCGGCTCCGCGAGCAGCTCGCCGACATGCCGACGATCGAAGAACCGGAGCAGGTCGACTGACCCTCAGCCCCCGGTCTCGGGGGCGCGGCCGGCCGGCAGGTGCTCGGCCAGCAGCTCCAGGAGCCTACCGACGTCGACCGGCTTGCTCAGGCACTCGTTGGCGCCCGCCGTGATGCTCGCCTCCCGGTCGCCCTTCATCGCCTTCGCCGTGATCGCGACGATCGTCAGGTCCCGGTGGCGCGGCATCTCCCGGATGATCCGGATGGTGGCGTTGCCGTCCATCTCCGGCATCATCACGTCCATCAGCACGATCACGATGTCGCCGTGCTGCTGCAGGGCGTTCAGCCCGGCCAGCGCGTTGTCCGCGTGCACCACCTGCAGGCCGTGCTGCTCCAGCAGCAGCGTCATCGCCTGCACGCTCCGGTAGTCGTCGTCGACGACCAGCACCTTCTCCCCGTTGAACTGCAGTGACGCGTGTTCCTCCGGCTCGTCGGTGTGCAGCATGTGCTGGTGGCCCTCCTGCCGGATCAGCTCGGTGGACCGCATCGGCGGGTCGATGCCCTCGGCCGACACGTCCAGGCTGGTCTCCGCCGCGCTCGGCACGTGGGGGCGCGGCAGTCGTCCCGGCTCGGCCACCGGTTCGACGAGCTCCGCGGCCCTGCCCGGCGGCGGCTCGACCGGCAGGTACAGCGTGAAGGTGCTGCCCTCGCCGGGCTCGCTCTGCACTTGGAGTTCGCCGCCGAGCAGCGTGGTCAGCTCGCGGCTGATGGACAGGCCCAGGCCGGTGCCGCCGTACTTGCGCACGGTCGTGCCGTCCACCTGCTGGAACGCCTCGAAGATCAGGTTCAGTTTGTCGGCCGGGATGCCGATCCCGGTGTCGCGCACCGAGAACGCCAGCCGCTGCCGGGCGTGGCGCAGCGCCTGGGTGTGCACCTCGGAGGGCTGCGCCGGGCGGATCCGCAGCTCGACGCCGCCCCGGTCGGTGAACTTGACCGCGTTGGACAGCAGGTTCCGCACGATCTGCTCCAGCCGGTTGCGGTCGGTGCGCAGGGTCTGCTGCACCGACGGCGCCACGGAAACCCGGAAGTCCAGGCCCTTGTCCGCCGCCAGCGGCCGGTACAGCGACTCCACGTGCGCGGCCAGATCGGCCAGCTCGACGTCCTCGGGCAGCAGGTGCATCTGCCCCGCTTCCACTTTGGACAGGTCCAGCACGTCGTTGATCAGCTGCAGCAGATCGGTGCCCGCCTGGTGCACGGTCTTGGCCAGGTCCACCTGCTGCGAGGTGAGGTTGCCCTCCATGTTGTCGGCCAGCAGCTTGGCCAGGATCAGCACGCTGTTCAGCGGGGTGCGCAGCTCGTGCGACATGTTGGCCAGGAACTCCGACTTGTAGGCCGAGGCCTGCGACAGCTGCCGGGCCCGCTCCTCCAGCTCTTGGCGGGCCTGCTCGATCTCGATGTTCTTCAGCTCGATGTCCCGGTTGCGGCTGGCCAGCAGCGCCGCCTTCTCCTCCAGCTCGGTGTTGGAGCGCTGCAGCTCGGTCTGCTGCTGCTGCAACTGCTCGGACCGCGCCTGCAGCTCCTTGGCCAGGTGCTGGGACTCGGCCAGCAGCGCCTCGGTGCGCGAGTTCACCACGATCGTGTTGACGTCGACGCCGATGGTCTCCTTCAGCCGTTCCAGCAGGTCCAGGTGCACCGGGGTGAACGCATTGACCGACCCCAGCTCGATCACCGCCAGCACCTCGCCCTCGAACAGCACCGGCACGATCGCCACGTTGGTGGGCGCGCTGCCGCCGAGCCCGGAGCTGATCCGGATGTAGCCCGGCGGCGCGTCGCTGACCAGGATCGACTTGCGGTCGGCCGCGACCTGCCCGACCAGTGACTCGCCCAGCTCGAACCGCAGCGGCGGGCGGCCGTTGCGGTCGCTGGGGCGGCCGTAGGCGGCGGTGCGCTCCAGGATGCTGCGGCCGTCCTCCCCCGCCCGCCGCAGGAAGAACGCGCCGTACTGGGCCGACACCAGCGGCGCCAGCTCGGTCATGATCAGCTGGGCGAGCGCGTCCAGGTCGTGCTGGCCCTGCATCAGCGCCGAGATCCGGGCCAGGTTCGTCTTCAGCCAGTCCTGCTCCTGGTTGTCCTTGGTGGTCTCCTTGAGGTTGCTGATCATCGCGTTGATGTTGTCCTTGAGCTCCGCGACCTCGCCGGAGGCGTCCACGGTGATCTGCCGGGTCAGGTCGCCCTCGGTGACCGCGGTGGCCACCTGCGCGATGGCGCGCACCTGGGTGGTGAGGTTGAGGGCCAGCCGGTTGACGCTCTCGGTCAGCCGCCGCCAGGTGCCGGAGACGTCGGCGACCTCGGCCTGGCCGCCGAGCTTGCCCTCGGTGCCCACCTCGCGGGCCACCCGGGTGACCTCGGCGGCGAACGCCGACAGCTGGTCGACCATCGTGTTGATGGTGGTCTTGAGCTCCAGGATCTCGCCGCGGGCGTCCACGTCGATCTTCTTCGACAGGTCGCCGCGCGCCACCGCGGTGGTCACCTGGGCGATGTTGCGCACCTGGTTGGTCAGGTTGCGGGCCATGATGTTGACGTTGTCGGTGAGGTCCTTCCAGGTGCCCGCCACGTTGGGCACCCTGGCCTGGCCGCCGAGGATGCCCTCGGTGCCGACCTCGCGGGCGACGAGCGTGACCTGCTCGGCGAACGCGCGCAGCGTCTCGACCATCCCGTTGATCGTCTCGGCCAGCGCGGCGACCTCGCCTTTGGCCTCCACCATGATCTTCTTCGACAGGTCGCCGCGCGCCACCGCGGTGGTCACCTGCGCGATGTTGCGCACCTGGATGGTCAGGTTGTCGGCCATGATGTTGACGTTGTCGGTGAGGTCCTTCCAGGTGCCCGCCACGCCGTGCACCCGCGCCTGACCGCCGAGCTTGCCCTCGGTGCCGACCTCGCGGGCCACCCGGGTGACCTCATCGGCGAACGCCGACAGCTGGTCGACCATCGTGTTGAGGGTGTTCTTCAGCTGCAGGATCTCGCCGCGGGCGTCCACGTCGATCTTCTGCGTCAGGTCACCCTGGGCGACCGCGGTGGCGACCTGCGCGATGTTGCGGACCTGCACGGTGAGGTTGTTGGCCATGAAGTTCACCGAGTCGACCAGCCCGCGCCAGGTGCCGGCCGCGCCGGGCACCTCGGCCTGACCGCCCAGCCTGCCCTCGCTGGCCACTTCCCGGGCCACCCGGGTGACCTCCTCGCCGAACGCCGACAGCTGGTCGACCATCGTGTTGATGGTCTCCTTGAGCTCGCGCGTCTCGCCGGAGACCTCGACGGTGATCTTGCGGGTCAGGTCGCCGGCGGCGACCGCCTTCGCGACGTGCGAGATGTCGCGGAGCTGGCCGGTGAGGTCGGCGGCCATCCCGTTGACCGTGTCGGCCAGGTCCCGCCAGGTGCCCACCAGGCCCGGCACCTGCGCCTGGCCGCCGAGCTTGCCCTCGGTGCCGATCTCCCGCGCGACCCTGGTGATCTCCTGGGCGAACAGCGACAGCTGGTCCAGCATGTCGTTGACGGCCCCGCTGAGGCCGGCGAGCTCGCCGGGCAGGGCGGCGTCCGCGGCGCGGCGCGGCATCCGCTGCGACAGGTCGCCGCGGGTCAGCGCCCCCAGCACCCGGTTCAGCTCGGCCATCGGCGCCAGCAGGGTGCTGATCATCCCGTTCACCGAGTTCGCGGCGACCGTCCAGCCGCCGTACGCGGAGCCGTCGAAGTCGATCTGCGGGATCGGCCAGTCGCCCCGCTCCGCGGCGGCGCCGACCCGCTGCAGCTCACCGGCCAGGAACTGGTTGCGCTCGGCGAGCTCGTTGAACACCGTGGCGATCTCGGTCGCCAGGCCGCCGCCGGAGAACACCAGGCGGCGACGGAAGTTGCCGTCCCGCAGCTCGCGCAGCCCGATCAGCAGGCGCGTCAGCAGCACTTCATCGCTCACCGGCCCGGCGAGGCCGAGCTCCGCGGACGGGACGTCCGACGGCTGTGACGACATGACTGCCTCCGCCCCCCGCTCAGCGCTTGCCGCGCGAATCGCGGTCCAGCCGCAGCTCGGTGGCCAGGACCGCGGCCTCGCTGCGGTGCCGCATGGCCAGCTTCGCCAGCATCTGGGACACGTAGTTCTTGATGGTCTTCTCGGCGAGGAACATGCGGCTGGCGATCTCCCGGTTGGTGAGCCCCTCGCCGATCAGTTCCAGCACCTGCCGCTCGCGGGCGGTCAGGTCGCGCAGCGGGTCGGTCTGCTCCTGCTCGCGGCGCAGCCAGGCCAGCATCGCCTCGGTCTTCTTGGGGCTCAGCAGCGACTCCCCGGCCCCGGCGGTGCGGATGGCGGTGACCAGCTCCTCGCTGACCACGCCCTTGAGCACGAACCCGGCGGCGCCGGCCATGATCGCGTCCATCAGGGCGTCGTGGTCGTCGAAGGAGGTCAGCATCAGGCAGCGCAGCTCGGGCAGCTGCGACTGCAGTTCGCGGCACAGCTCGACGCCGTTGCCGTCGGGCAGCCGCACGTCCAGGACGGCGACCTGCGGCTGCGCCCTCGGTACCCAGGCCAGCGCCTCGGCGACCGTCGCGGCCTCGCCGACCAGTTCCAGGTCGTCCTCCGCGGCCACCAGCGCGGCGATTCCCCGCCGGATCACGTCGTGGTCGTCGACCACGAAGACGCGTGTGGTCATCTGGTATCCCCGCCCCCTTCGCGCCGAACTCCTAGGGAGGGCACTGACCAGGATAAATAGCTCGTCTGCGGGGCGCTGGCCGGCGCCGGAAACCGGCACCCGGCCGCGACCGGGCGCCGGGCGAGGGAACTCACTTCATCGCGTAGACGCTCTCCACGAAGTGCGCCAGCTGCTCGTCGGTCAGGTGCCGGGCGAGGTCGGCCTCGCTGATCATGCCGACCAGCCGGTGGTCGGCGATCACCGGCAACCGCCGGATCTGGTGCTCCTCCATCATCGAGAGCACCTTGCCGACGTCGGAGGCGGCGTCGACCCAGTACGGCTTGCCCTGGGCCAGCTCGCCGGCCTTCATCCCGGCGGGGTCGCGTCCTTCGGCGCAGCAGCGCAGGACGATGTCGCGGTCGGTGATGATGCCGTGCAGCCGGTCGTCCCGGCCGCAGATCGGCAGCGACCCGACCTTCAGGTCGCGCATCATCTGCGCGGCCTTGTACAGGCTGTCGTCCTCACCGATGCATTGAGCCCCCGCATGCATGATGTCGCGCGCAGTGGTCATGGCTGATCCTTTCGACTGCGGTGCTGGGCTGCCCTCGCACTACCCGCCCCGGTCCCCGGCGAAACCGCCGCCCGCTCGGTCCCGCTGCCATAGGTCGGGCGGAATGCCCGGAGCACGCGGGGCGTCTGCGGTGCCCCGCCCCGACCGGCACCCGCGGTACCTCGGAGGTGGCCGCCAGGCCCGCGCGGCCCGGGCTCCGAACGTCGCGGAGCACGAACCGGCGCCCGGCCGATGCGCCCGGAGCCGGGAGGAGGCGACCGCTGTCGACTGCCCGTTGCATGCGGGGCGCGGCCTCAGAACCGTTCCGGCGCAAGGAATTCCGGCGGGCCCGCCTTGCCGGTCAGCGCGTCGGCCACCATCGCGGCGATGCCGGGCGCGTACTTGAAGCCGCGCCCGGAGTGCCCGGTGGCCAGCACGACCCGTCCACCGCCGATGCGGCCGACCAGCGGCTTGCCGTCGGTGGTGAACAGGTCCGTGAACGCGTCCGTCCGCACCGGCTCCGGGTGCAGGCCCGGCAGCATCTGCCGGACCGCGCCCGCGATGGTGCGGATCTCGGGGAGGCTGTGCCGCCGGTCGACCGCCGCCGGTTCCGGCACCAGGTGTGAGGTGACCGCCCCGGCGACCTTCACCATGACACCGTCCACTGTGGGCGTTCCGTAGACGTGCACGCCGCCGTCGTGGTGGATGAAGATCGGGAAGCGCTCCGGCCGATAGTCGTCGATGGCCTCGGTCCCGAACCAGGAGAGCAGGACCCGCCGGGGCTCCACGGCCGCGGCCAGCGCCCCGGGCAGGAACCGCGATGCCCACGAGCCCGCGCACACCACGACTTCACCGACCCGATGCGTGCCACCCGTGGTGTGCACCAGAACGCTGTCGCCGTCCTCGGCGATGTTGGTGACCTCCGTGTAGCGCAGCACCTCCGCCCCGGCCCCTTCCGCTACCCGGGTGGCGCTCAGAACGGCCTGCTCGCAGCGCAGGAAACCGGCCTGCTCGTCGAGCACCGCGACCTCGCCGTCGCGCAGCCGATGCTGCGGATACCGTTGGGCGACTTCGTCCCTCGACAGCACCTCGACCGCGACCCCGGTCTCGCGGGCGCTCTCGACCAGCCCGGAGATGTAATCCGCCGCGGGGTCGCCGATCGCCAGACCACCGCACTGCGTGAGGATGCCGTCGCCCGACTCCGCTTCGAGTTCCCGCCACAGCCGCAGCGAATCGCGCAGCAGCGGCACGTACTGCGCGCCTTCGGCGTAGGCGAGCCGGAACAGGCGCGTCTCGCCACCCACCGCGCCGCGGTCGTGGCCGGGCGAGAACTGCTCGAAGGCCAGCACGTCGACGCCGCGGCGCGCCAGCTGCCAGGCGAGCATGCTGCCGATCGTGCCGGTCCCGATGATGCCGACCTGGGCGTCCAGGTTGCTTGCGGTCATTCTCTCGGCCCCTGTCCGTGAATTTGCACCGGATGGTCGAACCCCCGCGATTCCAATGGAGATCAGAGGTCCGGGTTCAATGAGCGTTTTTCATTCTGGTCGGCCCGCAGCCGCGGGTCGCAAGGCTGCACGTCGATGGGGTGTCGCATGCGCCGCAGGCGCATAGCCCACCTACGACACCGGCACCGCCGCGGGTTCACGGTGCCCACCCCTGCCGGGGTTCCCTCGGCGAGGACGGCCCCTCCGCCGTGTATTGGACATACATCAGGAGGGGCACCCACAGACCAGGGAGCCTCTGAGGTTCCGCCACCCGCACCGCCAGGCAAATCGAGGTTGGAAAAACCTCAATGGAGATCGCAGGGTCAAAGCACCTTCGACAGGAACGACCTGGTGCGTTCGTGGCTCGGGGCGGCGATGATCTCGCGCGGGTCGCCGTGTTCGACGATGGTGCCCTCGTCCATGAAGACCAGCGTGCTGCCGACCTCGCGGGCGAAGCCGATCTCGTGGGTGACCAGCAGCATCGTCATCCCGTCGGCGGCCAGGTCGCGCATGGTCGCCAGCACCTCCCCGACCAGCTCGGGGTCCAGCGCCGAGGTCGGCTCGTCGAACAGCATCACCTTGGGGCGCATGGCCAGCGCCCGGGCGATCGCCACCCGCTGCTGCTGCCCGCCGGAGAGCTGGCCCGGGTAGGCGTCCTCCCGGGCCGCCAACCCGACCCGTTCCAGCAGCTCACGGGCGCGCTCGCGCACTTCCTCGCGCGGTTCCCGCTTGACCCGGCACGGCGCCTCCAGCAGGTTCTCCAGCACCGTCATGTGCGGGAAGAGGTTGAAGCGCTGGAAGACCATGCCGATGTCGGCGCGCTGCCGGGCGATATCGCGCTCCGGCAGCTCGATCAGCCGGTTGCCCGACCGCCGGTAGCCGATCCGGGCGCCGTCGACCTGCACCTCGCCACCGTCCACCCGCTCCAGGTGGTTGATGCAGCGCAGCAGCGTCGACTTGCCGCAACCGCTGGGGCCGATGATGCAGCACACCTCGCCGGAGTCGACCTCCAGGTCGATGCCGCGCAGCACCTCCACCGAACCGAACGACTTGCGCACGTCCCTGAGCTTCACCAGCGGGGTGCTCACGCGACGGCCCCCTTCCCGTAGTGCCGTTCGACGTAGTGCTGCGCCACGGTGAGCACCGATGTCATCGCGAGGTACCACAGCGCGGCGACGATGAGCAGCGGCATCGTCTGGTAGGTGCGGGAGTAGATGACCTGCGCGCTGTGCATCAGGTCCATCGCGCCGAGCACGCTGACCAGCGAGGTGTTCTTCAGCGTGGCCACCGTCTGGTTCGCCGTCGGCGGGATGATGATCCGCATCGCCTGCGGCAGCACGATCCGGCGCAGGATGTGCAGCTTGCCCATGCCCAGCGCCTGCGCGGCCTCGGTCTGCCCGCGGTCCACGCCGAGCAGGCCGCCGCGCACGATCTCGGCCATGTAGGCGGCCTCGTTGAGCGCCAGCCCGAGCACCGCGGCGACGAACGGGGTGATGAACACGTTGGCGTTGCCGGAGATCAGCACCGGGCCGAACGGGATCTTCAGCTCCAGCACCGGGTACAGGGCCGAGAGGTTGAACCAGAAGATGAGCTGGATCAGCAGCGGAGTGCCGCGGAAGAACCAGATGTAACCGGCCGCGGCGCCGCTGATCAGCTTGCTCTGCGACTGCCGCATCACGGCCAGCACGATGCCCAGCAGCAGCCCGGCGACCATGGTGATCGCGGTCAGCTCCACGGTCAGCAGCGCACCTTCGGCGATGGACCGCGCCGTGAGGTACTCCGCGACGACGTCCCACTCGTACTGCTCGTTGGTCACCAGGCTGGTCAGCAGCGCCGCGCCCAGCAGCACCAGGACCACTGTCCCGACGATTCGCCACGGCCTCGGCCGCTTGACGATCACCAGCCGGCCGGTCTCGCCGACCGCTGCGTCCACTGTGGTCATGAGCGGGGTTCTCCTCGCTGGTCAGGAAGCCGGGGTTTCCACGACGGGGTCGACGATCGCGTTGGCGTCCATCCCCCAGCGGTGGAAGATGCGCCGGTAGCCGCCGTTCTCCATCAGCGTGCGCAGCGCGGCCTGCACCGCCGGGGTGAGGTCGGAGTCCTTGGGCAGCCCGATGGTGATCGCGCTGACGTTCAGCTCGCCGATCAGCTCGAACGAGTCCGGCGCCTGCGTCTGGGCGTAGGCCAGCACCGGCGTGTCAGCGAACACCGCGTCGACCCGGCCGCTGTCCAACTGCAGCAGCGCATCGTTCTGGCTGGGCAGGATGACCGGCTCGATCGGGTCGGTGCCCTTGCAAGTCCGCTCGCTGAGCTCGGGCAGCCGCTGGGACTCCTGGATCGAGCCCTGCTGCACGGCGACCTTGAAGCCGCACAGCCGCTCGGTGGACAGGCCCAGCGGATTGCGGGTCTTGACCGCCAGTCCACTGCCCCAGGAGCCGTAGCGGACCATGTCGAGCGTCTCCAGGCGCTTGGCCGTGGGCGACATGCTGGAGATCGTGAAGTCGTAGCGCTTCGCCTGCAGCCCCGGGATGATCCCGTCCAGCGGCACGTTGTGCAGCGTCACGGGGAGGCCGAACAGGCGTCCCATCGCCCGCGCCAGGTCGGGGTTCAGCCCGACGATCGTCGTGTTGTCCTCGGCGTAGAACTTGGTCGGCGCGCTGGAGACGTTCATGACCACGTTGAGCGTCCCGGCCTCGCGGATCCGCGCCGGCAGCAACGCGGCGACAGCCGGATCGGCGGCGAGACCGTCGAACGTCTCGTACTTGGGCCCGTCCGCGGTGCCCGTGACGTTCTCGTGGGGGTTCGTGCAGCCGACGGCGGTCAGCGACACCACCAGCGCGCCGACGACGAGCAGCCGCAGTCGGCGGGCGGCGGGCAGTGAGGGCATGCGCACTCCAGATGGCTGCATCGGCGAAGATCCCGGCCGGCGGGTGCGGCTCGGCCCGGCGGGAGTGGAACGTATATTGAATCCAACTCCGGTTTGGCCGCAAGACCTCCAGCGCGAGTCATCGCGCCTGCGGGCGACAGGAAGACTTGCGCTCGAACCTAGATTTCCTTTGTGGACGGTTGCGTCAGTACTCGTGCATGTACCGGTCGAACGCGGCGTTGGCCGCCGCCCACTCGTGGGTGATCAGCTCGGTCGGCACGTCCGGCCGCGGCTCGGCGTCCACGGTGACGACGAACCCCGGCTCGGAGACCCGGCGGCGCAGCTGCACCAGGCACCCGCCCGCCGAGCGGCCGAACCGCTCCCCGTTGTCCTTGGACTCGACCTGGCCCGGCTGCAGGGCGGACAGGTCGTCGTTCGAGTTTTCCGCCATGCGCACGTTTGTAGCCCAATCCGGCAATCCTGGCACGCCGTTGCCTGCCCGTTCGAACAGGCGTGCCCGCGCCGCGCGCGGGAACCCGAGATCGGCACCACGGCCCGCTACCACAACTAAACTGCGTCGCGAAACGCGCGAGGTCAGGGGGGCAGATGAGCGCGAGTTCCAGCACCGCCGCCGCGGAGACCACCGACCGCATCCCCCGCGCCCTCCCGCCGTTCGCCCGCTCCGCGGTGCCGGTCGTCGCCGCGGCGACCCTCGCGCTCCTGCTCGCCCTGACGACCCGCTACGACTACGTCACCGACGAGCTCTACTTCCTGGCTGCCGGGAAGTTCTACCCCGACTGGGGGTACATGGACCAGCAGCCGCTGGTCCCGCTCCTCGCCGCGTTCCTGGACCGGACGTTCCCCGGCTCCCTGTTCGCCTTCCGGCTGCTCCCGGCCGTCGCCACGGCGCTCGGCGCGATCGTCGCGGCGTTCATGGCACGGGAGCTGGGCGGGAGCAGGCGAGCCCAGGTTCTCGCCGCGGCGGCGTATCCGCTCTCTCCGTGGATCCTGCTCAACGGCCACTGGCTCACGCGTCCACAATGGATCTGCTCCAGTGGACGACCATCCTCTGGTCGCTGACCCGCTGGGCGAGGCTCCTGCACGGCGGCGTCGACCGCGATCGGCTGCTGCTCGGCGTCGGCCTGATCACCGCCCTGGCGGTGCAGACGAAGTTCCAGGTGCTCGTGCTGATCGTGGCACTGCTGGTGAGCATCGCGATCACCGGCCCGAGATCCCTCTTCGCCCGGCCGGCGCTGTGGCTCGCCGCCGCGATCCCGCTGGTCACGGCGATCCCGACGCTGTGGTGGCAGGCCCGCCACGGCTGGCCCGCCCTGGCTATGGGCACCGCGGTGAACAGCGAGAACGACCGGCTGCTCATGGTGCCGACTGCGCTGTTCTACGCGGGCCTGCTGGTGGGCGCCGCGTGCTGCTGCTACGGCGCCCTCCGGCTCCTGCGGGCCCCGGAGCTGCTGCCGTTCCGGTTCCTCGGCTGGGCCGCGATCGCGGTGTTCCTGTTCTTCCTTGCCGCCGGCGGCCGGCCGAACTACGTCGCGGGCCTGTTCGGGCTGCTGTTCGCCGCGGCGGCCACCGGCTTGCAGCGCCGCACGGGAAAGCTGCTGTGGCCCGCCTACCTGCTCTCGGCGGTCCTGCCGCTGTCGCTGCTGCCGGTCTACCCGCTGGGCTTCCTGGCCCGCCATCCCGAGCTACCGAGCTACGTCCGCCTCTACGAGACTGGCTGGCCCGAACTCACCGAAGCGGTGGCCCGCGCTTACCGAGCGCTCCCGGCCGAGCAGCAGCGCCGCACGGCGATCGTCGCCGAGAACTACTACCTGGCGGGGGCGCTCGACGTCTTCGGCCGGAAAGCGGGCCTGCCCCGCGCCTACAGCCCGCACCGCGGCTACTGGTTCTTCGGCGCACCGCCGGAAACCACCGACTCCGTGCTCTACGTCGGGAGCAGGAATCCGCTTTCCGTCCACTTCGGACGATCGCGGGAACTCGGCGAGGTCGAGACGGGCCTGGTGAACGTGGCGCAGGGCAACACGATCACGCTCTACCAGGACCCGTTGCAGCCGTGGCCCGCGCTGTGGCCGCGAATCCGCACGATCTGACGCTCACCTCGGGCCCCAGGGACCGCCGGGCCGCGGGCCGTTCGGCCCCGGCGGCTGCGGCGGACGCCCCGGCGGCCGGTGCCCGCCGGGCGGCTGCGGGCCACGGGCGGCCGGTGGGCGCGGCTGGTAGGCCGGCAGCCGGCCCGCCGCGAGCTGCGCGGGCGGGGCGAAGAAGCCCGACCGCTCCTGGCGGGCCCACGGCGGCGGAGGCGCCTGCGGCAGCCGCCGGAAGAAAGCGTCCCGCGCAGCCCGCATCAATCCCAAGATCGCCTCCCGCCTGGCGAAGAACTTCTCCGGCGGGATCGTCTCCTTCTCGGCGTGCGCGTGCAAGAGTGCGAGTTCGGTGGCCGCCAGCTGGTAGTCGCCCATCGCCCGCGCCCCGGTCGCGCCCGCCTGCGCGCGCGCCCAGTGCCGCGCCTGCCGGCGACCGGCGAGGCTGCCGAGCATCTGCACGTCGCGCGGCTGCACCAGGCCGCTCGGGATGTAGGCGGGCAGGTACTTGCGGATCAGGTGCACCAGTCGCTTGCGGTCCAGCACCACGATCACGACGAGCGCGATCAGCACCAGGAACTGCACCAGGTACGCCACCACCATGCCCGGGAAGCCGGCGATCGTCAGGCTGCCGTTCCACAGCGCGTGCAGGAAGACCGCCCCGCACCAACCGCCGACCACGGCGAAGAACCGGCCCACGCCCCGGTGCGTCGCGGCGTAGGCGACGCCTAGTCCGGTCATCGCGGTGTACATCGGGTGCCCCAGCGGCGCGATCACGCCGCGGATCAGCACCGTCACCCAGATCTCGCCGGTCTCGGCGCCCAAGCCCTGCATGTAGTAGAGGACGTTCTCGACCAGCGCGAAGCCCAGCCCGCACATCCCGGCGTAGACGATCCCGTCGGTCGGCCCGTCGATCTCGTGCCGCCGCACCCACAGCAGGTACAGCAGCAGCGCACCCTTGAAGCTCTCCTCGACCACCGGCGCGACGATCGACACCGTGACCACCGAGGCGGCCTCCGCACCCAGCGCCGGAGCCATCAGGATCTCGCTGCCGGTGTTCACGACCAGCGCGCCGATGATGGCCACTCCGGCGCCCCAGCCGAACGCCAGCCACAGGTTGAGCTGCGGCTCCGGCTCCAGCCGGTCGATGAGCAGGATCAGGCCGATGAGCACGACGGCGGTCGGCAGCGCCAGCGCGGTGCCGATCACCACGTTCACCGGCCCGCCCTGCAGCAGGTAGAAGGCCAGCGCCAGCAGCAGGCAGAACCCGGACACGACCAGGCCGATGATCAGCGGTATCGGCGCGCGGTTGGTGCTGCGGCCTTCCAGGACGGACCGAGGACTGAGTGCGGGCATGCCCGCGAGCGTAGGAGATGCCCCGAGCCCCCGTCCCGGGTACCGCGATCTCGCCGGAGATCACCGGTCTCCGATCGTCCCGGACGGGGCGCCCTCGACTCGTTCCGACCGCTCCGCCCGGCACATCCTCCCAGCGATCGGCGTCGCGCTAGAGCGCCGGACGGTGGCTTTCCGTGTACGCCCACGGCCGGACCCGCTCCAGTTCCTTGCCCAGCCGGAACACCGTGGCGTCGTCGTAGGTGTGGCCGACGATCTGCACACCGGTGGGCACGCCGTTGTCGCCGTGGCCACTGGGCACCGCGAGCACGGGGCACCGGTTGTTGATGTTGAACGGGGTCGTCAGCGTCGCGTCGGAGAACCGGGCGAAGCGGTGACCGTCCACTTCGAACTCGCCGATCAGGTCGTCCCCGGCCGGCAGCGCCGGAATCGCCGCGGTCGGGCACAGCAGGGCGTCGAAACCGGACATCGCCTCGGCCAGCTCGCGCTGCATGCGGGTCTCGATCCGCAGCCCCTCGAGGAAGCCGCCCCGGTCCGCGGCCTTCGCCGCCCAGCCCAGGAACGCCGCGGTGTAGGGCGCGACGAGGTCGCGCCGGTCGCCGACGACGTCCTGGACCAGCGCCCCGAAGATGGTGCCGAAGTGCTTGCCGGTGGCCCGGCCGATCTCCGCGCGGGTCCAGGGCAGTTCGATCTCCTCCACGACCACACCGGCCTGCGCCAGCGCGTCGGCGGCCGCGCGGGTGTTGCGCTCGACGTCCGGCTTGACGTCGTAGTCACCGAGGCGCACGCACAGCGCCACCCGCATCCCGGCGGCCGGTTCGTACTCGGTGGGCAGCGCGATGCGGGGCCGCAACGACGTGTGGTCGCGCGGGTCGGGGCCGATCAGCGTGTTGGCGAACAGGATCGTGTCGTCGACGGTGCGGGCCAGCGGGCCGTCGCCGCGGTAGAAGTCCATCGACAGCGGCGGAGTGCCGGGAATCCGGCCGTAGGGGGCCTTGAACCCGACGATTCCGGTGAAGGCGGCGGGAATCCGGGTGGAGCCGCCGATGTCGGACGCCGTGGCCAGCAGCGCCGTGCCGGCGGCTAGCGCGGCGGCGGACCCGCCGGAGGAGCCGCCGGGCGTGTAGTCCGGGTTCCACGGGTTGCGGGTGATACCCCACATCGGCGTGTGGGTGAACGGGGAGATGCTGAACTCCGGCGTGGTGGTGCGGGCGTGGATGATGCCGCCCGCATCCAGGACGCGGTCGATGACCGGGGCGTTCTCGGCGGCCACTCCGCCCTCGCTGATCAAGGATCCCTCGGTCAGCGACCGTCCCGCGATGGCGTGCTTCTCCTTGGCGGCGACCGGGATTCCCTCCAGCGGCCGGGGCGCGGGCCCCTTGCCCAGGTACCGGGCCTCGGCCTGCGCGGCGGCCGCCAGGGCCTCGTCGAAGAGCCGCTCGGTGAAGGCGTTCACCTTGGGCTCGACCTGCTCGGTGCGCTCGATCAGCGCCTCCAGCAGCTCCACCGGTGATAACGCGCGCTTGGCGAACAGCGCGCGCGCTTCGGTCGCACTGAGATAGATCAGCTCCGACATGCCACTCCTTTATTCAGCTGTTGCACCGTTGTCGCGCAGGTGTCGTGAGTGGCCGTGGCCGCCGGGGCGACCATTGCCACGCACGACACCTGCGGGGAGGGCGCGCGGCCCGACCTCAGCTGTTCTGCGGAAACCCGAGGTTGACGCCGCCGTGGGACGGGTCCGGCCACCGCGTGGTGACCACCTTCGTGCGGGTGTAGAACTGGATGCCGTCCGGGCCGTAGGCGTGCGCGTCGCCGAACAGCGAGTCCTTCCAGCCGCCGAACGAGTAGTACGACACCGGCACCGGGATCGGCACGTTCACGCCGATCATGCCGACCTCGACCTCCTCGCAGAACTGCCGCGCGGCGCCGCCGTTCTCGGTGAACACCGCCGTGCCGTTGCCGTACGGGTTGTTGTTGAGCACCTCGATCGCCGAGTCGTAGCCGGGCACCCGCAGCACCGACAGGACGGGGCCGAAGATCTCGTCGGTGTAGATCGACATGTCGGTGCCCACGCGGTCGAACAGCGTCGGCCCCAGCCAGAACCCGTCGTCCCCGCCGTCGACCCGCACGCCGCGCCCGTCCACCACCAGGTCCGCGCCCGCTTCGATGCCGGCGTCCACATAGGACGTCACACGGTCCCGGTGGGCGGCGGTGACCAGCGGGCCCATGTCGCAGCCGCGGCGCCCGTCGCCGACGCTGAGCTTGGCCATCCGTTCCGCGATCTTGGCGACGAGCTCGTCGCCGACCGGGTCGACGGCGACGACCGCGGAGATCGCCATGCACCGCTCCCCCGCCGAGCCGAACCCGGCCGACACCGCGGCGTCCGCGGCCAGGTCGAGGTCGGCGTCGGGCAGCACCACCATGTGGTTCTTCGCCCCGCCGAGGGCCTGCACCCGCTTGCCGTTGCCGGTGCCGGTCTCGTAGACGTAGCGCGCCACCGGCGTGGAGCCGACGAACGACACCGCCTTCACCACCGGGTGCGCCAGCAGCGCGTCGACCGCGACCTTGTCGCCGTGCACCACGTTGAACACGCCGTCGGGCAGCCCGGCCTCCTGCCACAGCCCTGCGATGAAGTTCGCCGCCGACGGGTCCTTCTCGCTGGGCTTGAGCACCACGGCGTTGCCGCAGGCGATGGCGCCCGGCACGAACCACAGCGGCACCATGGCCGGGAAGTTGAACGGCGAGATCACCCCGACGACGCCCACCGGCTGCCGCACCGAGTGCACGTCCACGCTCGTCGAGGCGTTCTCCGAGAAGCCGCCCTTGAGCAGGTTGGGGATGCCGCAGGCGTACTCGACGTTCTCCAGGCCGCGCTGCACCTCGCCGGCGGCATCGGAGACGACCTTGCCGTGCTCGGCGGTGATGATCTCGGCCAGCTCGCCCTTGCGCTGGTTGAGCAGCTCGCGGAAGGCGAACAGCACGTTGGACCGCTTCGCCAGCGACGCGCGCCGCCAGCTCTTGAGCGCCTCGGCGGCCGCCGTGACCGCGGCGTCCACATCGGACTCCGCTGCGAACGCGACCCGCTTGGTCACCTGCCCGGTGGCGGGGTCGAAGACCTCCCCGCTGCGCTGCGGGGCCGCGTCGGCGGGCTTGCCCGCGATCCAGTGCCTGATCAGTTCTGTCATGCGTGGAGCTCCTGCTCGGCCAGCGAGATTGTTTCGGTGAGGATCTGCAGCGCCTGCGCCGCTTCCTCCTCGGTCAGCGTCATCGGCGGCGCCAGGCGCAGGACGTTCCCGTGCAGCCCGCCCTTGCCTACCAACATTCCGCGCCGCTTCGCCAGTTCCATCACCCGCGTGGCCGACGCGGCGGCGGGCGTGCGGGTGCCGGGTTCGACGAGCTCGACGCCGATCATCAGGCCCTTGCCTCGCACGTCGCCGATCAGCGGGCACCGCTGGGCGTGCGCCCGCAGGCCGTCGAGGAGCCGGGTGCCGAGTTTCGCGGCGTTGCCCTGCAGGTCGTGGTCGAGCAGGTAGGCCAGGGCGGCCCCGGCGCCGGCGGTGGAGATCGGGTTGCCGCCGAAGGTGGAGATCGAGTTGGCGGTCAGGCAGTCCATCAGCTCCGCCTCGGCGACCACCCCGCCGATGGCCAGCCCGTTGCCCAGGCCCTTGGCGAAGGTCATCGCCGCGGGCACCACGCCGTGCGCCTGGATGCCCCAGAAGTGCTCGCCAGTGCGGCCCCAGCCGGTCTGCACCTCGTCGGAGATCAGCAGGATCCCGTACTCCTCCAGGACCTCGGCGAAGGCGCCGAACAGCCCGTCCGGTGGAGTGGCGAAGCCGCCGACGCCCTGGATCGGCTCGGCGATCATGCAGGCCACGTCGCCTGCGGTGGTGGTCTCGATGACCTCGCGCAGGTCGTCGACGCAGGCGGCGATGTAGTCGGCGTCGGAGAGGTCCCGGAACGGGCTGCGGTAGCGGTAGCCGCCGTGCACGTAGCTGACCTTCACCGGCGACAGCGAGCTGGCCGACCAGCCGCGGTTGCCGGTCACGCCGAGGGTGCCGAAGGCCCGCCCGTGGTAGGAGTTGCGCAGCGCGAGGACCTGGTTGCTGCGCCGGTACTCGGTTGCCAGCATGAGCGCGGTCTCGTTCGCCTCGGTGCCGGAGCCGGTGAAGAACACCTTGGGGTTGGTCATCCCGGACAGCTCGCCGATCCGCTCGGCCAGCTCCACCTGCTGCCGGATCAGGTAGAGCGTCGAGGTATGCAGGATGCCGGTGTCGACCTGGCGGCGGATCGCGTCGCTGATCTCGGCGACGTCGTAGCCGATGGCGTTGGTCAGGATCCCGGCGAAGAAGTCCAGGTAGGTGTTGCCGTCGGCGTCGGTGACGTGCCGTCCCTCGCCCGCGACGATCTCGATGGGCTCGTCGTAGTAGAGCGCCAGCCAGCCGGGCATGGCGGCGCGGTGCCTGGCCAGCAAGGATTCCGTCATCAGCGTCCTCTTCCCTCCAGGGATGGCCGGTTCCTCCGCGGCGGTCGTGCGTGCCGCTGCGGCCAGTCTGGTCGGCCGCGGCGGCCGCTTCCACGGACAACCTGTACTAATATGGCGCCGCAGGCATTACGGTTTGTACACCATGGATGCCGCGATGAAACCGACCTCGCCGGATGTGCTGGCGCTGCCGACCGTGTCCGAGGTGCTGGAGCTGCCGGTCCTGCGGCGCGGCAAGCCTCGGGTGGTGGCCGGCGCCTCCGGCCTGGACGGGCGGGTGCGCTGGGTGCACGTCGCGGAGATCGCCGACATCGCCCCGCTGCTCAGCGGCGGCGAGCTGGTACTGACCACCGGCATCGCGCTCCCCGAGGAGCCCGCGCAGCTGGTGCGCTACGTCGACGAGCTCGCCGCGGTCGGGGCGTGCGGGCTGGTGGTGGAGCTGGTGCGCCGGTGGCGCGACCGGGTGCCGACGGCGCTGGTGGACGCGGCGCACCGGCACGACCTGCCGCTGGTGACGCTGTCGGAGGAAACGAAGTTCGTGGCCGTCACCGAGGCGGTGATCGCCCGGATCCGCGACGCCCAGCTGGCCGAGCTGCGCGCGACGCACGCCATCCACGAGACGTTCACCGCGCTGACCATCTCGGGCGCCGAACCCGCGTCGGTGCTGCGGGAAGCGGCGCGGATCGCCGGCCGCCCGGTGGTGCTCGAGACGCTCGCCCACCAGGTGCTGGCCTACGACTCGGCCGGTCAGGACCCGGTGGCGCTGCTGGCGGAGTGGGCGGAGCGGTCCCGCTCGGTGGTGCAGTCCGGCCGCACCTCCTACGACCCGGACCAGCGGTGGCTGACCACCGTGGTCGGGGCTCGCGGTGACGACTGGGGGCGGCTGGTGATGCTGGGGCCGGAGCCGCCGCACCGGCACGTCGTGGTCGCCGAGCGGGCGGCGTCGGCGCTGGCGGTGAACCGGCTGGCGACCCGCGACCGGGAGAGCCTGGAGCGCCAGACGCACCGCACGCTGATCACCGAACTGCTCGCGGGCAACGCCGATACCGCCGATCTGGCGGCCCGGTCCGCGGGCGTCGGCGTGCCGCTGGACGGTCCGCTGGTGGGCATCGCGGTCCGCCCGCACACCACGACGACGGTCGCCCCGGCGCTGGAAACCCAGCAGGCGCTGCGGGATCTCGCCGAGGCGACGGCACTCGCCGCGCGCAAGGCGAAGCTGCCGGTGCTGGTGGGCGTCGTCGACGACGTCACCGTCCAAGCCCTGGTATCGCTGCGAACGCCCGAAGCCGACGCCGTGCTGACCCGCTTGGCGGCGGAGGTCCGCCGGTCCGCGGGCACGCATTCGCTGCAGGTGGTGGTGGCGGTCGGGAGCGTCGTCGGCTCGATCGCCGGGGCGCGCCGGACGCTGACCGAGGCCGCGCAGGTCGCGGAGGCGGCGCTGCACATCGACGACGGCGGCCGCGAGTTCCACCGCCTGGACGACGTGCGGCTGCGCGGGCTTTTGCACCTGCTGCGCGGCGACGAACGGCTGATCGCGTTCGCGGAACGGGAGCTCGGGCCGATCATGTCCAGCGAACGGCTGCTGGACGCATTGCGATCGCTGTGCCGCCACGGCGGGAACAAGTCCGCGGCAGCGGCGGCGGCGCACCTCTCCCGAACCGCCTACTACGCGCAGCTGGCGCGCATCGAGCAGCTGCTGGGCGTATCGCTGAGCGCGCCGGAATCCCTGGTGTCACTGCACGTCGCACTCCTGGCGCGGGATCTGCACAGCGGATCGTGAACCCCTCAGGGCCGGGGGCTCAGGGTTCGACGGGTCAGGTCCTGGGTCTGCTTCGTCAGGTCCGCGACGTCGATCTCGGCCCCGGTGGCGATCAGTTCGTCGAGGAGGCCGTCCACGCCGTGGTAGACGATCCGGAACGCCGTGGGCGCGTCCGGCGCGAAGGTGCCGTCGGGCACGCCGTCGGCGACGAAGTCGCCGATGCGGTCGATCACCCGGCGGTTGATGTCCTTGCACAGCTCCAGGGCCTTGGCGTTGGCCGAACCGTAGACCGTGCGGTGCAGTTCGGCGTTGCGCACCGCGTGGTCCAGCAGTGCCGCCCACAGCTCGTCCAATGTGGACCACCTCGACCCGTCGCCGGCGAGCACCCGGTCGGCGATCTCCAGGATGCCTTCGACGTAGCGCTCCCAGACGGCGGCGAGCAGGTGTTCCTTCGACTCGAAGTAGAGGTAGATGGTGCCCTGGGCGATCCCGCCCGCCCGGGCGACCTCCGCCATCGTCGCCCGCGCGAAACCCGTGGTCGAGAAGACCTCGGTCCCGGCTTGCAGGATCGCTTCGCGCCGGTCCTCCGGACTCATCGTCACCCGGCGGCGTGCCGGTGTTCGTGCGGACATCTCGGCGACCTTCCTGCTGTGCGGCGGGCGCCAGCATAGCACTCGACTGAACGGCGCTCACTGAGCCGCGCTCATTGACTGACTGAGCGTCATTCAGTTAGCGTTCGCGGCGGCGCGCTCGCGCCCTCCGATCACTCCGCGAGGTTCTCCCGAATGCCGAATTCCCCTGTCCCCGAACGTCATCCACGACTGCTGCTGGCGCTGATCAGCAGCGGCGTCTTCCTGGTCCAGCTCGACGCGACGATCGTCGCCATCGCCCTGCCGGACGTGCAGGCGCACCTCGGCGTCGGCGTCGGCGATCTGCAGTGGATCGTCGCCGGCTACACGCTCATGCTCGCCGGACTGCTGCTCACCGCGGGCACCCTCGGCGACCGCTTCGGCCACCGGCGGCTGTTCCTCGGCGGACTCGTCGCGTTCACCGCCGCCTCCGCGCTCTGCGCGCTCGCGCCGACCTTCGAGGCCTTGCTGGCGGCACGCATCCTGCAGGGCGGCGCGGGCTCCGTGCTCATCCCGGTGTCGTTGGCGCTGATCAGCACGGTGTTCCCGGATCCACGAGCACGCGCGAAGGCCATCGGCACCTGGGCCGGCATCGGCGGGCTGGCGCTCGCCGCCGGGCCGCTGCTCGGCGGCGTGCTGGTCGGAGCCTTCGGCTGGCCGAGCATCTTCTGGGTGAACATCCCGGTCGGCGTCGCCGCCGCGCTCGCCCTCCGACGCCTGCTCCCGAACCACCGTCCACAAGGGACCCGTTCGCTGGATCCGCTGGGACAGCTGCTCTTCGCCGCGTCGATCGCCGCGCTCACCTACGCACTGATCGAAGGCGGACGCGACTGGACGGCCACGCCAGTCGTGGCCGCGCTAGTGGTCGCCACGGCCGGGCTGGTCGTCTTCGTGCGCTGGGAGCTGCGGCACCCCGACCCGATGGTGCCGATCCGGCTGTTCCGCAGCCCGGTGGTGCTGGTCGCCGGGGCCGTCAACCTGTTCGGCCTGCTCGGCCTCTACGGCGGCATCTTCCTGCTGACGCTCTACCTGCAGCAGGTGAACCGGCTCAGCGCGGCGGCGGCCGGACTGCGGTTCCTGGCGCTGAACCTGGCGATCATGATCTTCTCCTACCTGGCCAGCGTGCTGGCCGCGAAGCTCGGGCCGCGACCGCCGATCGTCGCCGGTTCGACGCTGACCGCCATCGGCCTGCTGGCCCTCACCGGGCTCGGCGTCGGCACCGGCTACGAGCAGTACTGGTGGGCGCTCGCGCTGCTCGGCGCCGGGGTCTCGCTGGTCGGCGCGCCCGCCACCGTTGCGTTGCTGAGCGCGGTTCCGCCCGAGCAAGCCGGTGCCGCGTCGGGAATTTCCAATACCTTCCGGCAGCTGGGCAGCGTTTTCGGCGTCGCGGTCTGCGGCACGCTGCTCGTCTCGCACCTGCGGGCGGAACTGCCAACGCGGCTGCCGGCGCTCCCGGCGGCCGCGATCGACCCGCTGTCCAGCGGAGATCTGTCGATCATCGACCGGCTCCCGATCGACCTCCGGCAACCGGCCTTCGACGTCAGCGCACGGCTGCTCGTCGAAGGGCTGCACCTGGGCGCCCTGGTCGCCGCCGCCTGCGCGCTGCTCGCCGGAGTGACCGCCCTGCTGTTCCTGCCCCGAAGCGGCGCGATCCGGCCGCTTTCCCAGTCCCAGCCACAAGTTCGTGCCCGCCGGGGAAGGACGCCGCGGCGCCGGGTGTAGCCTTGGGCCGCTGGCCGCGCACTGACGGCACCTCCCCCCAGTGGCTGTCGGTGCGCGGCCGGCCCAGAGCCCGATTCACCGCCTCTGCAGCGAAAAACGGCCTTCGCCGTTCCCCGCACCGCGATCGCACCCCGCGAAACGAAGTACCCGCGGTGCCAGCGGCTCCCTAACCCATCATGGCGGTCCATCGAAGGCCCGATGTCCACTGAAATTGCGGAAGGCCGGGGCCGGACGCCTGCACCTGACGGGAGCCCCGCCGTCGGGCTCACCCGATTTGACCACCGTGCGTGCACGGTGACCCCGGTTCGCCCGCCGTTCGGGTGATGGGTCGATCATTGCCGCAGGAGGACGTTGAGCCGAACGGGTCAATGCCCGCCACCGGACGTCACGCGTCCCCCGCGCGCCAGTCCCGTCCGCGGAGGTGGGGAAGATGTTTCGACCGAACCACTGGCAACCTGCCGAGCAGCAGCGGCACGCGACCCGCACCGTGGTGGTGCGCTTCGCCTTCGGGATCGTCAGCGAAGGCCAGCCGCCAAGCACACCTCGCCGTCGCCCCCGAGGCCGGCGCCCCGGAGCGCTGGCTCACGCACTGCGGCGTGGAGATCCCCGCGAACGTCGCCGAGGTGTCCGCGCAACCGGCCGGCATGCCGTGCATGGGCTGCCTCAGCGCCCCCGGCGGCCCGGCGAGACCACGACTCGGCTCCGGATAGCAGAACCGCACCCGCCCGGAGGCCGGGCGGGTGCGGTCGAATGCGACGATCAGCGCGAGAAGGTCACGGAACGCACCGCGACGTCGCGCGGGGCCTGCTGCCCCGGCTGCAGGACGTAGTAGTACACGTCGCTGGAGCAGTTCGAGTCCAGGAAGACGATCGCCGTTGCGTCGGTGTTGTTGCGCACCCCGTAGGCCGGGGCTTCCGGGTTCGGCAGTTCGAGCCGGTGGCAGAGCCGCCCGGCCGGGTCGAGGAGCGCGCGCTGGTGGTACGCGTTGGTCCCCTCGACCCAGTAGCTGAATTCGCCGTCCGCCGCGAGCGCAGAACCGGGCAGCGACAGCAGCAGACCGGCCGCACCGAGTGCGGCGGCAACAGTTGCGCGTAGACGCATCGAAACCGTCCCTTTCTGGGAAATTCGGACGCTGACACCGCAATACTCGTGATCCCGCCCGCGCGCGCCACCGCGATCACCCGCCGGTGGGGTGGTCACCGCCCAATTCACCGATCGGCTCTACCTCGCCACGGCCAGCGACAGCGCGAAGTCCTCGGCGTCGTCCAGCCACCAGTGGCGCAGCTCGAATCCGGCCACCCCCAGCTCGTCGCGGACCCGGCCGTGCCGGAACTTCGCCGAGATCTCGGTGCGGATCTCCTCTCCCTCGGCGAAGTCCACGCCCAGGCCGAGCTCCGGCAGCCGGACGTGCATCGGCCGGCCGGCCCGCAGCCGCATCTCGATCCACTCCTGCTCGGCGTTCCACAGGGCCACGTGCCGGAACCGCTCGGGCGCGAAGTCGGCGCCGAGCTCCCGGTTGAGCACCCGAAGCACGTTGCGGTTGAACTCCGCGGTCACGCCCTGCGCGTCGCCGTAGGCGCGCACCAGCCGCCCGGGATCCTTCACCAGGTCGGTGCCCAGCAGCAGCCACTCGCCCGGCCGCAGCGCCGCGCGCACCGCGGCGAAGAAACCCGCGCGCTCGGCCGGCAGCAGGTTCCCGATCGTGCCGCCGAGGAACGCGACCAGTCGGCCCGCCCCCGCGTCCAGCGCGGACAGACCGCTGGTGAAGTCGTCGACGACGCCGCGCACCCGGAGTTCCGGGTAGTCCAGCGCGATGGACTCCACGGCGGCGCGCAGCGCCGATCCGGACACGTCCAGCGGCACGAACCGCTCCAGGGTCTCGGTCTTGCGCAGCGCTTCCAGCAGCAGCCTGGTCTTCTCCGACGACCCGGACCCGAGCTCGACCAGGGTGGCCGCGCCGGTGATCTCGGCGATCTCCAGCGCGCGCCGCTGCAGGATCTGCTGCTCGGCGCGGGTCTGGTAGTACTCCGGCAGGGTCGTGATCCGCTCGAAGAGCTCGCTGCCCGCAGCGTCGTAGAACCACTTGGGAGACAACCACTTCGGGCTGTCCGTCAGCCCCTCGCGGGCGTCGGTGCGCAGCGCCCGGGCCGCGTCTTCCTCGGTGAATCGGACGAGAAGTTCCGGCTCGCTCATCGCTCCCCCATCGACAACTCCGACAACGACGTCACCCGCGCATCCGTGGTGTCCGCGACGAGCAGGCACCGGTCCGGGACCTCCACCCACCCGGCTTCCGGGCCGAACGGCTCCGACGCCACCGCCACCGACGCCTCCGCCCGGCGCACCCACAGCGCGTGCGTCCAGGTGGTGGCGATCAGCCGGGCGCCGTCGGAGAGCAGCAGGTTCAGCCGCGAATCCGGTGCGGCGGCGACGACCTCGCACACCAGCTCCCGCACCGCCCGGTCCGGCTCCTCTCCGTTGGCCAGCCGCTGCCGCAGCAGCGCCCACAGCAGCGCCGAGTCGGTGGCCGCCTCCAGCGTCAGCAGGTCCACGACCTCTAGCCGGGCGGCGAGCTTCGCCAGCGAATCCGGCCAGCCGGTGACCCGGCCGTTGTGGCTGAACAGCCAGGTGTCATCGGTGAACGGCGCGCACGCGCCCGGCGTCACCGGCATGCCGGCGGTCGCCGAGCGGACCGCCGCGACCACCGCGCCACTGCGCACGTCCGCGGCCGTCTGCCGGAACGATTCGTCCGTCCACATCGGAACGGCGGCCCGGTAGCGGGCCACCCCGCCATCCGGCCGGTACCAGCCGACGCCGAAGCCGTCGGCGTTGATCGTGCCGCCGCCGCGCATGTCGTTGGGCGCCCACGTCTGCTCCAGCAGCGAATGGACCGGTTCGAGCAGCAATTCCGCCAGCGTCATGGCTGGCCCCAGGTATCCCACGTGCCGGCACATCGGTCAGTCGCGCTCCCCTCTTCGGGGCGTCCGGGCGCACCGGAAGCCGGCGAAGATCTGCCGCCGGATCGGGTAGTCCCAGTTCCGGAAGGTGCCGCGGCACGCGGCGGCGTCGGTGCCGAACGAGCCGCCGCGCAGCACCTTGTAGTCGGGCCCGAAGAACACCTCGGAGTACTCGCGGTACGGGAACGCCGAGAACCCCGGGTACGGCGAGAAATCGGTCGCCGTCCACTCCCAGACGTCGCCGATGAGCTGCCGCGCGCCGCACGGCGCCGCCCCGTCCGGATACGCTCCGGCGGGCGCCGGTTGCAGGTGCCGCTGCCCCAGGTTGGCTTGCTCGGGACGCGGGTCGGCATCGCCCCACGGGTACCGCCGGGACCGGCCGCTCGCGGGGTCGAACCGCGCGGCCTTCTCCCATTCGGCCTCGGTGGGCAACCGCTTGCCCGCCCACGCCGCGTACGCCTCGGCCTCGTGGAAGCTGACGTGCACCACCGGCTCCTCCGGCGGCACCGGCTCGACGTGACCGAACCGGCGGCGCAGCCACCGGTCGCCCTCCAGCCACCAGAACCGCGGCGCCCGCAGGCCGGCCCGCTGCCGGTGCGCCCAGCCCGCGTCGCTCCACCAGCGCGGGTCGTCGTAGCCGCCGGCGTCGATGAACGCCAGGTAGGCGCCGTTGGTGACCGGCGTGCTGTCCAGGTAGAAGTCGTCGACGTGGACCTGGTGCGCCGGTCGCTCGTTGTCCAGCGCCCAGGGTTCCGCGGAGGTGCCCATGGTGAACGGCCCGCCGGGCACGAACACCTCGGGCGACAGAACGTCCACATCGGACGGTGGTGGCTCGGCCGCGAGGACCGGTGGCCCGTCCCGCAGCTGGTGGGTGGCCAGCATCGTCTCGTCGTGCTGCTGCTCGTGCTGCACGATCATGCCGAAGGCGAACGCCTGCTGGACCAGCCGCCGCCCCTCCAGCGGGACGCGGTCGACCAGGTCGAAGACCTTCGAGCGCACCGTTGCGACGTACTCACGTGCCTCGGCCGGCCCCAGCAGCGGCAGTTGCGGGCGGTCGACCCTGGCGTGCTGGAACGCGTCGTAGAGGTCGTCGATCTCCGGGCGGATCGCCGGCGCGCCGCCGACGTCGCGCACCAGCCACAACTCCTCCTGGCTGCCGACGTGCGCCAGGTCCCAGACCAGCGGCGACATCAGCGGCGAATGCTGCTTCACGAGGTCCTCGTCGTCGACCGAATCGGTCAGCTCGGCGCTGCGCTGCCGGGTGCGCGCGAGTTCCGCGGCCACGTGCGCGCGCAGGTCGCCGATCCCCAGATCCACCAGGTCTTGCGTGCTTTCCACCGGTCACCTCCGGTTTCGTCAGCGGTCGGCGGGCGCGGCGAGCCGCCGCGCCACGAAGTCGGCCAGCCGCCCGGCCAGTCCGGCCGGGCTGTCCGGCTCCTCCTCCAGGTGCCGGCACGCCAGCTCGAACACGTCGCGGGCGCTGCGCGCCAACGCCGGGTCCAGCAGCCCGTGCCGCGCGGCGTGCACCCACCGGCCCACCGCCGGGGACGTCATCGCCAGCACCTTGTCCACAGTGGATTCGTCGCGGAACAGCGCGATCAGCGCGCCCGCGGGCAGCATCCAGTCCTGGCCGGGCTGCGCGTCGAGGTAGCGGACCTCGAAGTAGCCGCGCGGCCGGACCGGCGGGAACACCGTGGACAGGTGGTAGTCGAGGTCGTCGCGGGTGGGCGGGTGCGGCAGCGCGCCGTGGATCCACTCCGCGAAGCTGATGCCGCTGGGCGCCGTCCAGTCCCCGTCGTCGCGGCGCAGGCACACGATCGCGGTGTCGAGCACCCGCTTGGCCCAGCTGGCCGCCGGGTCGACGGTGATCGGGCCGGGCCGGGTGCGCGGCGGATCGGTGCGCAGCAGCGCGCGGGTGCGGGTGGACACCCAGCCGGTGCGTTCGCCGAAGAGCATCGGCGAATTCGCGAACGTCGCCATCATCACCGGCCCCAGCGCGTGCAGCGCCGCCCAGCGGGCGGCCACCCGGTCCGGTTCGCCGGCGTCGAGGCAGACCTGCACGCCGGCGGTGCTGCACATCATCAACCGGCCGTCCAGGCCGATGCGGTCGAAGGCGGTTTCCATCGCGGCGTAGCGCGGCACCTGCAGGATCCGGCTCGGGTACCGCCACGGGTCGGTGCCCTGCTCGCCGAGCACCAGGCCGGCGGCGCGCAGCCGGCGCTCGACGTACTCGGCGTCGGTGGCGACGACGCTGAACAGCGATCGCATGGACGTGGTGGGAAGACTGGAGATCTCGACCTGGCCGCCGGGCTCGACGGTGAGCACCGAGCCGTTGGGCAATTCGCGGTGCGGGCTGTCCGGGACCAGGGAGCGCGGGGCGTGCGGGCCGAGCGCGGCGATCAGCGTCGCGGCGTCGAGCGTCCGGCCCGGGTCGTCGGAGTGGTGCACGGTCCATTCGAGTTCGATGCCCAGCAGTCGCGGTGGACCGTGCTTGAAGCACACCGACGCGACGTAGGCCTCGGCCTCGGCCCTGGTGCGGACCCGGGAGGCCGGGAAGTCGGCGGCGGCGGGGTCGGTCGTAGTGGGCAAATTGATCACCCCCTGTAATTGGCCGGTTACCGACGCTACCGCTCCCCCCTGACGCCCGCGACCCTTGTTCTTGATCCGGAGAACTGGTACTAGCGAAACGGGAAACCCGTTCCCCAACCCGCTTTCCCGGATCTCGACCGCCACGCGGGTAACGGTTGCGCCGGTCCCGGCGACCATATGGTCGGAGGTCGCCCATCGGTTGGGACATGCGCAGCAAAACGTACGTACGGATTGCAATGTGGCGGCCGCACCTGGGACGATCAGAACATGCCTCGGGTCAGCCAAGACCACCTCGACGCCCGGCGCCGTCAGATCCTCGACGGCTCCCGGTCGTGCTTCGCGCGCTTCGGCTACGAAGGCGCCACCGTGCGGCGGCTGGAAGAAGCGACCGGCCTTTCCCGGGGCGCGATCTTCCACCACTTCAAGGACAAGGAGTCACTGTTCCTCGCGCTGGCCGAGGACGACGCGACCCGGATGGCCGACGTGGTGGCCGAGCAGGGCCTGGTGCAGGTGATGCGCGACCTGCTCGCCGAGCCCGCCGGCGGCACCGGCAGCGCGCCCGGCGCGGACTGGCTGGGCACCCGGCTGGAGGTGTCGCGCCGGCTGCGCACGGACGAGGAGTTCCGGGCGCGCTGGGCGCAGCGCTCCGAGCAGCTGACCGCCGCCACCCGCGCCCGGCTGAAGTGGCAGCGCGACGCCGGCAACCTCCGCGACGACGTCGACGTCGACGTGCTGACCGCCTACCTGGAGCTGGTGCTGGAGGGACTCGTGTCCCACCTCGCGATGGGTCTGCCCGCGGAACACCTCCCCGCGGTGCTGGACCTCGTCGAGGAGAGCGTCCGCCGCCACCGCGGTAGCTGACCCGCGCGGCCCGTCCGGGTAATCTCGCTACCGCGAACGGCCGAGCCCGAGCAGGACCATCCGGGTTCGGCGCACACCCCGAAGGAGCGCGCGGCGCATGTGGAGCGAGTGGTGGAACCGCTTCCTCGCCTCGGACCCGGCGCTGCGCCGCCTGCGCACCGCGGCCCGGGTGACGCTGTCGGTCGCACTCTCGCTCGTGGTGGTGCTGCCGCTGCTGGTGTGGTGGGGACAGCCGCTGCCGCTGGCCATGCTGGCCGCGGTGGTGGCGATCAACTCCTCGCTCGGCATCAACGACCCGGACCGGCGGCAGCAGAAGATCACCAACCTGCTGATGCCGCTGCCCGCGGTGCTCGCGCTGCTGCTGTCGATCCTCACCTCGCCGTGGCCGCTGCCGCACAGCCTGCTGTTCCTGGTGGTGATCTTCACCGCCACCTACATCCGCCGGTTCGGGCCGCGCTTCTTCCCGCTGGGGATGGTCGCGTTCATGGGCTACTTCTTCGCGATGTTCCTGCGTCCCCAGCTGCCGCAGCTGCCCGCACTGATCGCGGCGGCGGTGGTCGGGGCGCTGGCCGCGTTCGCGATGCGGTTCCTCGTGCTGCGGGACGATCCCGAAGGCGTGCTCGAACGCGGCCGCCACACGCTGCGCGCCCAGGTGCACGGGCTCCTGCACGCGGTGCGCGACGTCGCCGAGCACCCGGATTCGACGCAGCGGCGACGCGAACTGCACAACCGCTCGGTGCGGCTCAACGAGACCTCGCTGATGCTGGAGAACACCGTCGGCCAGCTAGACGACCTCGACGAGACCGGCCGCGAGCTGCTCCGGCAGCGCATCCTCGACGTCGAACTCGCGGCCGAGAACCTGCTCACCCCACTGATGCGGCTCGTCGACCACCCCAGCGGCGGCGCCACCGTGCCGCACGCGATCACCGCGCTGCTCGCGGTGCTCAACACCGAGCCGCGGGAGGTCCGGGAGGCCACGCGGCTGGTCGCCGAGGGGATCGAGCAGCAGGGCTCGGTGGAGATCGCGATGGCGGTGCGGCGGCTCGGCGCCGGGCTCGCGGAGCTGGCCGACGCGACCGGCGAGCTCGGCGGCGAACGCCGGGAAGAGGTGCCGCCGGAACCGGTCGGCGAGCCGGAGCCGGCCGAGGACGACGAGACCGGGTTGCGGCGGCCAGAGCTGCGGATGGCGATCCAGGTGACCTGCGCGACCGCGCTGGCGATCATGCTGGGCCAGCTGGTCTCGCCGAACCGGTGGTACTGGGCGGTGATCACCGCGTTCGTCGTGTTCATCAGCACCAACAGCCGCGGCGAGCTGCTGGTGCGGGCGTGGCAGCGCACCGCGGGCACCATGCTCGGCGTGGTCGCGGGCATCCTGGTCGCCGCGCAGATCTCCGGCAACACCCCAGCCGAGATCGCCATGATCCTGACCTGCGTGTTCCTGGGCTTCTACTTCGCCGGCTACTCGTACGCGGTGATGACGTTCTTCATCACCGCCTTGCTCGGCGCGCTCTACGGAATGCTCGGCACCTTCGACGAGGCCGTCCTGGAGACGCGGCTGTGGGAGACCGCGGTCGGCGCGGCGGCGGGCGTGCTGGCGGCGGTGTTCGTGCTGCCCACCCGCACGCGCTTCCTGGTGCGCACCAACATCCAGGACTTCCTGCTGACGCTGCGGGACTTCCTGCGCGGCACCGGCACCGAGATCAGCGAGCACGGCACGGTCGCCGGCCTGCAGGAGTCGATGCGCGACCTCGACGACGGGCTGCAGCGGGTGATCACCAGCGCGAAGCCGCTGACCAGCTACCGGCTGCGCTCCCGGCGCAGCCAGGCCCAGCGGCCGGTGGCGATGCTCAGCGGCTGCGCGTACTACGTGCGCAACCTGGCGGTCGCCCTGTCCTCCACTGTGGACATGGTCGACGAGGACACCCGCAACCGGCTGGCCGAGCTGCTGTGGGCGCTGGCCGACGCGGTGGAGTCGCTGACCGACGAGGCCCAGGTCAGCTTCGAGGCGGCGATCGCCTCGGCGCACAGCACGGCCGACGCGCTGCACGACATCGCCGAATCGCTGACCGACGGCCCGACCTCCCTGCACCGCACCATCCGCTGGCTGGACCGCACGACCCAGGTCGTCGAAGACCTGGCCCGCGAACTCCCCGCGGCCACGCCCGAAAAGCAACTCGCCGCCTGAGCCACCGAGCAGTCCAGTCGATCCGGATTGGACCGCGCCGCCGCGCGCCTGCTTCGTTACGGTCGTGAGCGAGTTTTCCGGTTCTTACCGGATCAAACGCTCACGAAGGATGTCGCATTGCACCCGAAGCTCTCCGAAGACCTCGCCCGGTTGCCAGAACTGCTCGACATCGCCCGGCGATGCGCCGTCGAGGCGCTGTCCGGGGTCGCGGAGCGGCCTGCCGCCGTACCGCCCGCACCACCGAACCCTGCTTCGCTGCCCGATTCCGGCGTCGGCGCCGAAGCCGCCCTAGAACGGTTCCAGAGCCACTGGGCGCCGGGCTTCTCCGGCAGCGCGGGGCCCCGCTACCTCGGGTTCGTGACCGGTGGCGCAACCCCGGCTGCCGTGGCAGGCGACTGGCTGACCAGCACGTTCGACCAGAACGCGGCTGCCGGCGGCGACTCGTCGGCGCTGGACCTGGAGCGCGAAGCGACCGGCTGGCTGCGCGAGCTGTTCGGCCTCGGCACTGCGCACGAAGGCGCGTTCGTCAGCGGCGCGACGATGTCGAACTTCGTCGGGCTGGCGATCGGCCGCGAATGGGTCGGTGAGCAGCTCGGCGTGTCCGTGGCGCAAGACGGCGTGGCCGCTCTCGGGAACGTCCCGGTGCTTTCCGGCAGTCCGCATTCCAGCGTCTACAAGGCACTCTCGATGCTCGGCCTGGGCCGCGGTTGCGTTCGCGAGGTGGCCACGCTGCCCGGGCGGGAGGCGGTCGACGTCGATCTGCTGGCCGCCGAACTCGCCGCGCTCGACGGGCGGCCCGCGATCGTGGTGGCCAATGCGGGGACGGTCAACACCGTGGACTTCGACGACCTGCGGGCGATCGCCGGGCTGCGTCGGCACTTCCCGTTCTGGCTGCACGCCGACGCCGCCTTCGGGGGCTTCGCCGCGCTGTCCCCGCCGCACGCCGAACTGGTCGCCGGCATCGACGAGGCCGACTCGGTGTGCGTGGACCTGCACAAGTGGCTCAACGTGCCCTACGACAGCGCGGTCCAGTTCACCCGGCGTCGGGACCTGCAGGTCCGCGTGTTCCAGAACGCGGCCGCGTATCTGGGCCCGGTCACCGAGGAACCGGACTTCGTCCACCTCACGCCGGAGAACTCGCGCCGCCTGCGCGCCCTGCCGGCCTGGTTCACGCTCGCCGCCTACGGGCGGCAGGGGCACCGCGAGATCGTCGAGCGGGACATCGCGCTGGCCCGCGACCTCGGCGACCGGATCGCCGGGATGCCGCACCTGCGGCTGCTCGCACCGGTGCGCCTCAACGTCGTCTGCTTCACCCTCGCCGACGATCCCACCGCCGAGCGAGTCGGCGCACTGGCCCGCTCCGTCGCCGGATCCGGGGAAGCGTTCCTCACCCCGACCGTCTACAAGGGAACGCCCGGTCTGCGCGCGGCTTTCAGCAATTGGCGCACCACCGGGGCGGATGTCGGTCGCGTCGCCGCCGCCCTGCGGGCCGGCTGAACCGGAATCGGCCGGGGGACGCGGACTTTCGCTGCCGGGTGTGGAACCGGGCCACCGATTACGCTCCGCCCTGACCCAGGTTCCACTCCACGAGGAGACGCCCGTGAAGCGTTCGATCGCGCTCGGCCTCGCCGGGGCCGCGGTGCTGGCCGGCACCGTGGCGCCGGGAGCGGCCGCCCAGGCCGCGCCCGGCCTGCAGTTCGGCGCGTGCCCGCAGGACATCAGCCAGCCCCACCCGCAGCTGCAGTGCGCCAACCTCGACGTGCCGCTGGATTACGCCGCGCCGAACGGCGAGAAGCTGCAGCTGCTGATCGCGAAGTCCCCGGCGCGCAAGCCCGAGGCCCGGCGCGGCTCGCTGCTGATCAACCCCGGCGGCCCGGGCGGGCCGGGGGTGGCCTTCGCCGGCACGCTGGGCGGTCGGCTGCCCGCCGAGGTGCTCGACGCCTACGACCTGATCGGGTTCGACACCCGCAACTCCGCGCACAGCACCCCGATCAGCTGCGTGGACCCGGCCACCTACTGGCGGCAGCCGCTGCCCGACCCGGACTCGCCGCAGACCCGCGAGCAGAACTGGCAGCGCGCCCAGGAGTACGCCGACGGGTGCGCGCAGCGGGCCGGCAAGTACCTGCCGCACCTGAACACGCCGACCAACGCCCGGGACATGGACCGCATCCGGGACGCGCTCGGCGAGCAGAAGATCAGCTACCTCGGGTACTCCTACGGCACCTACCTCGGCGCGGTGTACGGCCAGCTGTTCCCGGAGCGCGTGGACCGGATGGTCCTGGACAGCGTGGTCAACCCGGACACCTCCGAGGTCTGGTACCGAAACAACCTCAACCAGGACATCGCCGCGCAGCGGCGGCTGGGCGGCTACTTCGACTGGATCGCCCAGCACGACCAGGTGTTCCACCTCGGCACCGACCGCGGCCAGGTGCAGGCCGCGTGGGACGGCATCCGGGCCGAGCTCCGCAAGGGGGCGCGCGGCGCGCTCGGACCGTCGGAGCTCACCGACATCACCTTCGGCGCCCTCTACGGCGAGAGCAACTGGAAAGGCCTCGCCGAGGCGGTCGCCGACTTCCGCCTCCGCGGCGATGACCGCAAGCTCGTCGCGCAGGTGTCGGCGAAGGACGCGGCGGCGGAGAACGGCAACGCCATCTACAACGCCGTCGAATGCGCGGACGCCCCGTGGCCGACCCGCCGCAGCGAGTGGGAGCGCGACTCCGAAGAGCTGGCCGCCGACTACCCGCTGGCCGCCTGGTACAACAGCTGGACCGTCGCGCCCTGCCGGGTGTGGCACGCTCCTCGGCAGCAGCCGCTCAAGATCACCGGTGCGGGGCTGCCACCGATGCTGGTGATCAACTCGGAGCACGACGTCGCGACCCCGTACGCGGGTGCGGTGGAAATGCACCGGTCGCTGCCGTCGTCGGTGCTGGTCACCGAGAAGGACGCGGGCAAGCACGGCGTGTGGGCGATGGCCGGCAACGCCGAGGTGGACCGGATCGGCACCGACTACCTCCTCCGGGGCGCGCTGCCGAGCGGGAACGTCACGGTCGCGGGCCACGCGAACCCGGACCCGGCGGCCCCGGAGAAACCCCGCACCCTCGACCTGCGCTGAAAAGAGGCCGGCCCCGGGATCACCGGGGCCGGCCTCTTTTTCGTTCACATCAGTTCACGCCGTGCATGTAGCGCTTGATGCTCTTGGAGCCGAGCAGGAGTAGCACCGCGCAGCCGATCGTGGCCGCGCCGACGATGCCGAAGTAGACCGGCTGGTTGTCCACCGAGTACAGCTTCACCACCTGGGCGCCGAGGCCCTGCCCCATCGCCGGGGCCAGGAAGTACAGGCCCATGGTCTGGGAGGCGAAGACCTTCGGCGCCAGCTTGGTGCTCGCCGACAGGCCGACCGGCGAGAGCATCAGCTCACCGAGGGTCATGATCACGAACACCAGCGCGAGCATGATCGGCAGGTGCTTGCCGTCGCCGGCGACGAACTTCGACACCACGACCCACAGGAACGAGACGCCGACGAAGAACAGGCCGCCGACAAACTTCTGCGGGGTCGACGGCTGCCGCTCCCCCAGTTTCGTCCACAGCAACGCCATCAGCGGCGCCAGCACGATGATCGCCAGCGAGTTGATGGACTGGAACCACGACGCCGGGATCACGAACCCGAGGATGTTCAGGTCGGTGTCCGCCTCGGCGATGTTGGCCAGCGAGTTCGGCTGCTGCTCGAAGAGCAGGAAGAACAGCGCGGTCGCCAGGAACAGCGGGATGTAGGCGATCAGCCGGTCCCGCTCGATCTTGGTGATCTGCTTGCTGGAGAGCATCACCGCGAAGTAGATGACCGGCAGCACCGCGGAGATCAGGCTGATCACGTTGACCAGGCCGTCCAGGCCCATCACGCCGCTCACCGACAGGCCGACCAGGACCACGATGAACGCCAGGCCGATGCCGATCGCGCGTCCCAGCACCCGGCCCTTGTGCCCGGCGGGCAGCGGGTTGACCGGTGCCAGCCCGGCCGAGCCCAGGTTCTTGCGCCCGAGCTGGTACTGGATCAGCCCGAACGCCATGCCGACGGCCGCCGCGCCGAACCCGACGTGCCAGCTGACCTTCTCGCCGAGGGTGCCGACGACGAAGGGGGCCAGGAACCCGCCGAGGTTGATGCCCATGTAGTAGATCGAGAACCCGGCGTCGCGGCGCGTGTCGTGTTCGCTGTAGAGCCCGCCGACGAGGCCGGAGATGTTCGGCTTCAGCAGCCCGGTGCCGATCACCAGCAGCACGAGCCCGAGCACCACCGTGGCGATGCCGCCGGGCAGGGCCAGGCTGATGTGGCCGAGCATGATCACGCAGCCGCCGTAGAACACCGCACGTTGCGCGCCGACTACTCGGTCGGCCAGCCAGCCGCCGAGGATGCCGGTCATGTAGACAGAGGCGCCGTAGACGCCGACCACCGACAGCGCCGTCGACTCGGGGATCCCCAGGCCGCCCTCGGCGACCGCGAAGTACAGGTAGTACCCGAGGATCGCCCGCATGCCGTAGTAGGAGAACCGCTCCCACATCTCGGTGAAGAACAGCGTCGACAAGCCGCGGGGGTGACCGAAGAAGCCCCTCTGCGGTGCGTCCGCAACCGTGGGTGTGCTCACGATCACGTCCTCTCGTTTGTGACCTGGCGGCGGTAGCCGCTCGAAGAAACCTGCGGCAGGTTACGTCTCGCCCCAGTGGCCCAGACCACCGGGGCGTAAACCCGCCTCGCCGCGGATGCCACGAGCGCCCCCGACCAGCCACACTGGACGCGTGGCCAGGGATTCCGCCGCCACCTCCGGGCGCCCCGTGACCGATTTCACAACGCTCATCGGGAGAAATCATGCAGCTGCAGGACGCCCACCGCAGGGCCATGGCCGAGTTCGACACCAGGGTGGGGCACATCGGCGACGACCAGTGGGACGCGCCGACGCCGTGTACGCGGTGGAGCGTCCGGGACCTGCTCGGCCACCTGGTGTCCGAGCAGCTGTGGGTGCCGTGGCTGCTCGACGGCGCCACTTTGGACGAGGTCGGCGACCGCTTCGACGGTGACGTCCTGGGCGCCGACCCGGTCGGCGCGTGGCGGGAGGCCGCCGCGGCGGCCCGGCGGGCGTGGGACGAACCGGGCGCGACCGATGGCGAGGTCAACGTGACCGGCGGCGTGATCCCGGCGCAGGACTACGGCTGGCAGATGACGCTGGACCTGGCGGTGCACGCCTGGGACCTGGCCCGCGGCATCGGCGCCGACGACCGGCTGGACCCGGCGCTGGTGACCGCGGTGCACACCGTGTTCGCGCCGCAAATCCCGGCCTGGGCGGACATGGGGATCTTCGCCCCGCCGCGCCCGGTGGCCGCCGACGCCGATGAGCAGGCCAAGCTCCTGGCCCTGCTCGGTCGATCGAGATGATGTTGGCGCGGCCGGACCGGTCCAGACCCCGTATACTGGCGTCGTATTTTTCCGAATTTCTGTCTAGGAGTGACGTCTTCAGTGCCTGCGGCACAATCCCCCGAGGGCAGTACCGAGCCGGGACATAGTCCCGGCTTTCCGAATCTGATGGCCGGTTTCCCCGCCCGGGGTGATCGGTGATGGAAATCCTGCTGGCCGTTCTCGGCCTCGTCTTCGTCGGCATCCTCACGCTGGGCACCGGATTGGCGGTCGCCGCGGAGTTCTCGCTGACCTCCCTGGAACGCAGCACGGTGGACGCGCACGTCCGCCAGGTCGGCGACCGGCGCGCGCGGGCCGTGCAGAAGGCGCACCGGACACTGTCGTTCCAGCTCTCCGGCGCTCAGGTCGCGATCACGCTGACGACCCTGATCACGGGTTACGTCGCCGAGCCCTTGATCGGTGAGCTGATCCGGCCGGCGCTGATCGCGCTGGGGCTGCCCGGCGAGGCCGCCGGGGCGGTGTCGCTGACGCTGGCGATCCTGCTGGCCACCACGCTGTCGATGGTCTTCGGCGAAATGGTGCCCAAGAACCTCGCGATCGCCCGGCCGTTGCCGACCGCACGCGCGGTTTCCGGTTACCACGCCGGGTTCTCGCAGGTCTTCCGCTGGCTGATCGACGCCATGAACAACAGCGCCAACTGGGTCGTGCGCCGCTTCGGCATCGAACCCCAGGAGGAGCTCCGGTCGGCGCGTTCGCCCGACGAGCTCGGCTCGATCGTGCGCTCCAGCGCCGAGCACGGAACGCTGGACTCCGCGACCGCCCAGCTGATGGACCGGTCGCTGCGCTTCGGCGACCGGACCGCCGAGGAGCTGATGACCCCGCGCGTGCGCGTCGAGTCGCTGACGGTCGACGAAAGCGTGCTGGACCTGCTCGACATCGCCCGCCGCACCGGGTTCTCCCGGTTCCCGGTGCACGGCGCCGACCTGGACGAGGTGCACGGTGTCGTCCACGTCAAGCAGGCGTTCGGCGTGCCCGCCTCCCGCCGCGCGACGACTCCGGTGGGGTCGCTGGCCCGGCCGGTGCCGACGGTGCCGGAGACGCTGGACGGAGACGCGCTGCTGAACCGGCTGCGCGGGTCCGGGCTCCAGCTGGCCGTGGTGGTCGACGAGTACGGCGGCACCGCGGGCATCGTGACGCTGGAAGACGTCGTCGAGGAGATCATCGGCGACGTCCGCGACGAGCACGACCGCCGCGAGATCGCCGCCGTGCGCCGCGCCGGCGATGGCACCTGGATCATCTCCGGGCGGCTGCGCCCGGACGAGCTCGCCGAGGCCACCGAGTTCGCTGTGCCCGACGGGGACTACGAGACCGTCGCCGGTTTCGTGCTGGCCCGGCTGGGCCGCATCCCCGAGGTCGGCGATCGCCTCGACCCAGATGGATGGGAGCTGACCGTCACGCGGATGGACCGCCACCGCATTGCCGAGCTGCGGCTCACCCGACAGCCGGCGCCCGCCGAGGCCGTGGAGGAAGTCCGATGAGCGACGGTTTCGCGATCGTCCTCGGTGTCGGTCTGCTGCTGCTCAACGCGTTCTTCGTGGGCGCTGAGTTCTCGCTGCTGTCGTCCCGCCGGGACCGGCTGGAGGCGCTGCTGGCCCAGGGCAAGAGCCGGGCCAGTATCGTGATCAAGGCGAGCCAGGAGGGCTCGCTGATGCTCACCAGCGCCCAGCTGGGCATCACGCTGTGCTCGCTGGGGCTGGGGCGGCTGGGCGAACCCGCCGTCGCCCACCAGCTGGAGGTGCCCTTCGCCGCCCTCGGCGTCCCCGAGCCGGTCATGCACGCCGTGGCGTTCGCGATCGCGCTGGCGATCGTGGTCGTCCTGCACGTGCTCGTCGGCGAGATGGTGCCGAAGAACCTGGCGATCGCCGAGCCCGAGCGCCTCGCGCTGTGGCTGGTGCCGCCGCTGGTCGGGTTCGTCACCCTGGCCCGGCCGCTGATCGCCGTGTTCAACATGCTGGCCAACGCCGTGCTGCGGCTGCTGCGGGTGGAGCCCAAGGAGGAACTCGACACCGCCTACACCTCGGCGGAACTCGCCGAGCTCCTGGTGGAATCCCGCCGCGAAGGCCTGCTGGAGCAGTCCGAGCACCGCAGGCTGGCGCAGACGCTGTCGTCGGTGGAGCACACCGTGGCCGACGTCCTCGTGCCGCTGCCGGACCTGACGACGCTGCCGCAGCACCCGGCACTGGGCGATGTGGAGCGGGTGGTGACCGAGACCGGGTTCTCCCGGTTCCCGGTGCGGGGTGATGACGGTGCGCTGCGCGGCTACCTGCACGTCAAGGACGTGCTGGACCAAGCCGGGCACGATCCCTCCACCCCCATCGCGCCCGGTCGCATCCGGCGGCTGCCGACGGTGCCGGTGGGCGCCCTGCTCGACGAGGCGCTGACGTCGCTGCGCCGGGCCGGGAGCCACCTCGCCGTGGCCGTCGGCACCACGGGCGAACCCGTCGGCGTCGTTGCCATGGAGGACCTCGTCGAGGAGTACGTGGGCACCGTCCGCGACGCCACCCACGTGCACTGACGGCCGCGCGTCTTCCGGGCTGCCGCCGCGGCCCGGAAGACGCGGTTCGGCAACCGTGGCCATTGGCCGATTTGTCACCCATTAGGGTCACGGTGTGCGAGATGATCGGGTCGTGGCTCACCATCAACAGGTCAGCACCGCCCCCCGCGTCATCGGCGGCCGGTACCGGCTGGAGGGCACCATCGGCCGCGGCGCGATGGGTTACGTCTGGTCCGGCACCGACGAGCTGCTGCAGCGTCCGGTGGCGGTCAAAGAGCTCCGGCTGTCGCCCGGCATTCCCGAAGAGGAAGCCGCCGAGCTGCGCGAACGAGCCCTGCGCGAGGCGCGCTCGATGGCGGTGCTCAGCCATCCCAACGCCGTCATGCTCTACGACGTCGCGCGCGATGGCGAGCAGCCGTTCGTCGTGATGGAGCTGGTGCGGGCGCAGAGCCTGTCGAGCGTGCTCAACAAGCACGGGGCGCTGAACCCGCACCAACTCGCCGTGCTGGTCGACAGCGTCGCCGCGGCCCTGCAGGCGGCGCACCAGGTGGGCATCGTGCACCGCGACGTCAAGCCCGGCAATGTGCTGCTGGGGCGGCACGGCCAGGTCAAGCTCGCCGACTTCGGCATCTCCCGCAACGCCGCGGAATCGACGCTCACCCGCACCGGCGTCCTGGTCGGCACGCCCGCCTACCTGGCGCCGGAGATCGCGATGGGCCGCTCCCTGGGGCCGTCCGCCGACCTGTGGAGCCTCGGCGCGACGCTGTTCGCGGCGGCCGAAGGCCGGCTGCCGTACGACACCTCCGGCGACCCGCTGATCACCGTCAGCTCCATCGTGCACGGGCCGGTGCCGCAGCACCGCCAGAGCGGCCCGATCGGCGAGGTCATCAGCGGCCTGATGATCAAGGATCCCGAGCGGCGGATGCCGCTGCTCGAGGTGCGCCGCCGCCTCCAGGACCTGGCGCGCGACGCCGGGGAGGCCCCGTTCGACGCCCTGCTCGACGCCACCGAGCCCGCACCGCGCACACCCACCCACCCGGGCACCTCGTCGCAAACCCCGCCCACCGCGCCGGTGAACGCGCCGAAAAGCCGGAACGGGCGCCGGGCGGCGGTCGTGGCGGGCGGGCTCGCGGTGCTGCTCGCGGGCGCCGCCGGGGTTGCCGGTTTCTACGCCGGAGTCGCCGAACGCCCGAGCGGAGCCCCGGGCGTGGCGCCGCTGGAACCGACGTCCGGGCAGGTTCCCAGCACGTCCGCCTACCGCATGATCGAGGCGGAGTCCTTCCAGACGGAGTCCGGTGGCGTCGCCACCGACAAGGAGGGGCAGGTCAGGTTCATCGGGCCGATCGACAACGGCGACGGGGTCCTGTTCCGGGGCATCGACTTCGGCCCCGAGCCTGCGACCCAGGTTTCCGCGCGGCTGCGGACGTGGGCCGACGACGGGGTGAGGGCGAAGATCGAGGTCCGGCTCGGCGGCCCGAAGGGCAAGATCGTCGGCAAGATCAACGTGTCGTCCGCCGTGGACGGCCAGGAGTGGAAGGAGGTGCCGTTCGACCTGCTGGAGCCTGTGAGCGGCAGGCGGGACGTGTACCTGTCCTTCGCCTCGGACGGAGGCGGGAACTTCCTGGACCTCGACTGGTTCAAGTTCTTCCGCCGCTGACCGCCCCCGCACCCGCCTCGACTACCCTGACCGGCGATGATTGTGCTGTCTGAGCAGGACTGGCGCGCCCGGCAGGCCGCCCACCGGGAGCGGGTCGCGCGCTGGACGCAGCCGCACCGCCGGCGCCAGCACGAGCACCGGAAGCACCCCGTGCTCGACTTCCTCTTCACCTACTACTCGTTCCGCCCGGCCCGGCTGGAGCGCTGGCAGCCCGGCGTCGGCGTCGCGCTGGCGGGCGGCGAGGAGTTCCTGGCCCGCCGGGGCTTCGCCGAGACGCCGGAGGGCGTCGCGCTCGATCCCGCCGCGCTGACCGAGAAACGCCGCGCCAGCACCGAATTCGTGCTCGGGCTGCTGACCGCCACGGCATCGCGGAAGGCCCGGCTCGACTGCTTCGGCCTGCACGAGTGGGCCATGGTCTACCGGACGCGACCGGAAGAGATCCGGCACACCGGGTGGCCGCTGCGCCTCGGGCACGACGGCACCGACGAGGTCGTCGAATCGATGCCGATCAGCTGCACGCACCACGACGCGTTCCGGTTCTTCACCCCGCAGGCCCGTCCCCTCAACGCGCTGCAGCCCGAGCGCGCCGACCAGGTCCGCCTGGAACAGCCGGGCTGCCTCCACGCGAACATGGACCTGTTCAAGTGGAGCTACAAGCTCGAACCGTTCGTGCCCGCCGAGCTGGTCGCCGACTGCTTCGAACTGGCCGTGCGGGTGCGCGAACTGGACATGCGCGCCAGCCCGTACGACCTGCACGAACTCGGCTACGAGCCGGTTCCGGTCGAAACCCCCGACGGCCGCGCCGACTACGTCCGGTGGCAGCGCGACTTCGCCGCCGAGGCCGCGGTCCTGCGGCAACGGCTGATCGACACCTGCCGCGAGGTCCTCGACTGGGCGGCGCAGCCGGTGTGATCACCCCTGGTCGGCGGCGGCCCGCGCGGCGAGGATGCGGTTGACGTTGCGCTCGGACCAGTCGGCGATCGCCTCCACCGGCCCGCGCAGCGAATGCCCGAGGTCGGTCAGCTCGTAGGTCACCCTCGGCGGCACCTCCGGGTACACGGTCCGGATCACCAGTCCGTCGCGCTCCATCGCGCGCAACGTCTGCGTCAGCACCTTCGGGGCGACCCCGCCGATGCCGGTGCGCAGCTGCGTGAAGCGCAGCGGGCCGTCGGACAGCAGCGTCACCACCAGCACCGTCCACTTGTCCCCGATGCGGTCCAGCACCAGGCGGGTCGGGCAGTTCGGATCGGTCAGATCCCCGCGCTTGAGGATGCTGTCCTCACTGGTAACCACCAGATACCTATAGCACGGCCGAGAAGTCGGTTACAACTGGTTACCGGCGTGCCGGAACGCGCGGCTCCGTAGGCAGCTCCCGCAGGAAGCGCAGCGGCGAGCAGAAGACGACGAGCCAGCTCACCGCGAAGACGCCCGCCGAGACCCACAGCACCGCGCGGACGCCCACGAGTTCGCCGAGCACCCCGGCCAGCACGGAAGCGACGGCGAGCGCACCGGTCAGCAGGAACCGGAACGTGGCGTTCATCCGGCCCATGAGGTGATCCGGCGTGGCGGCCTGCCGCAAGCTCACCGCGAGCACGTTCCCGATGCCGGCCTTCGCGGTGATCAGCGCCCACGCCACGGCCGCCGGCCACAACCACGAGCCGCTCCCGAGCAGCGGCACGAAGCACCCGGCGCAGCTGGCGACCGCCCCGGTGATCCACAGCGTCCGGCCGTGTCCGAACCGCTCGCCGAGCGCACGCGCGCCGATCGCCCCGGCCAGCGCACCGCAGCCGCCGATGGCGAGGAACAAGCCCAGGCCCCACTCGCTGATCCCGAGTTCCCGGACGAACAGGACCGGCAGGATCGTGAGGGTCAGCGTCGTGGCGAAGTTCGTCAATGCGCCTTCGACCGCCATGGGCCGCAACAGCCGGTTGCCGAGCACGTGGCGCACCCCCGCCGCGACGTCCGGCCACACCCGCGACGCTCGCGGCACCGGTGTGGTCACCCGCGCACCCCGGATCCGCCCGATGGCGACGGCCGCGCACGCATAGCTGATCGCGTCGAACGCGATCGTCACCGGCGCCGTGAGCACTGACACCAGCAATCCGCCGACGCTCCGGCCGACGATCTGGTTCACCCCGCGCATCCCCATCAACCGGGCGTTGGCCCGCACCAGCTGCGCCCGCCCCACGACTTCGGGCAGGAAGCTCTGGGCTGCAACCTCGGAGAACACGGTCGCGATCCCGCCGAGCAACGCGACCGCGTACAGCTGCGGCATAGTCAGCGCGCCCAGCAGCCACGCGGCGGGGATCGAGGCGTACACCACGGCGCGCACCACATCCGTGGTGATCATCACCGCGCGGCGGGGAAGCCGGTCCACCCAGGCCCCGGCGGGCAGCCCGACCAGCAGGAACGCGATGGTGCTGAGGGCGCCGACCGCCCCGACCTGAGCCGGGCCCGCGCCGAGCGCGAGGACGGCGGTCAGCGGCAGCGCGACGAAGCTGATCTGGGTGCCGAGGTCGCTGCCGCCGACGGCGGCGAACAGCAGCCGGAATTCCCCGGGCAAACGGTCGGTTCGGTCGTTGATCACCCGGCAACCATGGTTCTCACCCTGCCGGGTGACCACGAATTTAGACTGGGCCGAATCCACCACTGGGAGGCATCGGGTGCTCAGGATGACGATGTCCGCCGGTGACCTCGCCCGCGTCCGGTTCGCCTTCTCCCCGTTGTGGGAGGTCGCGGCCAGCGTGCGGGTACTGAAGGAGCCCGGTCGGCACCCGCTGCACGGCTCGTGGCGGGCCGCGGCCGAGCGGCGGCTGCAGCGCAGTACCGCCGACCTGTCACTGCTGTTCGACCTGGTGCCGACCCCGACCAAGTACCTGCCCGGATTCCTCGCGCCCACCCCGACCACCTCGCGGCCGACCCTGGCCGAGGAGCTCGAAGGGCTGCGGGCGGTGCCACCGCATTCGGTCCGGACGATGATCGAGAACGCCGGCCGCCCCGCGTCGGCGCCGGTCCGCCGGCTGCACGCCGACCCGGCCCGCGAACTGCACCGGCTGGCCGGGGTGATCGAGGGCTACTGGGACCGGGCGATCCGGCCGTGGTGGCCGGAGATGCTCGACCTGCTGGACCAGGACGTCCGGCATCGCGGCGCCCTGCTGGTGGAGGGCGGCACCACGCGGCTGCTCAACGAGCTCAGCCCCCGGGTCCGCTGGCACGACGACGGCCTGCGGGTGACGCACCGGTACTTCGCCGGCACGCACGCCCTGGACGGCCGGGGCCTCGTCCTGGTGCCGTCGACGTTCGTCTGGCCCACGGTCTTCTCCAAGCTGGAGCCGCTGTGGCCGGCGGCGCTGCGCTACCCGTCGCGCGGCATCGCCGAGCTCTGGACCCCGAAGCCGCGCACCGCGCCCGACGCGCTGGCCTCGGTCATCGGCAGATCCAGGGCCCTGCTGCTGGCCGAACTGTCCGCCCCGAGGTCGACCACGGAGCTCTCCCGCCGGACCCGGATGTCCGCCGGGAACGCCTCCCAGCACCTGACCGCCCTTCGCGACGCCGGGCTCGTCTCGGTGCGGCGGGAGGGGCGCTACGTGCTCTACAGCCGGACGGACCTGGCCGAGGCCCTGCTCGCCCGGTCCAGCTGATCAGCGCTGGGTGGTCCGCTCCTCCGCGCGGGCGCCTGTCCGCGCCTCGGCACGGGCGCGGCGGGTCAGCGCGAGGTAGACCACGACCGCGGACAGCGACAGGGCTCCCATCACCACGCCCATCGGCAGTGCCGTGCCGGTGCCCGCCGAACCCACCAGCGGCGCCGCGAGGCCACCGGCCAGGAACTGCATGACGCCCAGCAGCGCCGATGCGCTCCCGGCCGTCTCGGGGTGCCCGGACAGCGCCAAGGTCGTGGCGTTGGGGAACACCACGCCCATGCTCGACGCCACCAGGAAGAGCGCCGGCAGCAGCCCCGGCAAGCCCAGACCGAACGCGGCGGAGGCCGCCACCGCGACGCCGCCGACCGCATTCACGCCGAGCCCGATGGCCAGCAGCCGGCCCGGGTCGACCCGGGCCACCAGCCGGCCGTTGAGCTGCCCGAAGAGCACGATGCCCAGCGAGTTCACGCCGAAGACCAGGCTGAACAGCTGGGGCGACATGCCGTAGACGTCCTGCAGCACGAACGACGATCCGGCGATGTAGGCGAACATCGCCGCGAACGCCAGCGCCGCGGACAGCGAATACCCGACGAACGCCCGGTCGCCGAGCAGGCTTCCGAAGGTCCGCAACGTGCTGCCCAGGCTGCCGGGCCGTCGTGACTCGCCGGGCAGCGTCTCCCGCACCCCGAACGCGGTCGCCACCAGCAGCACCACGCCGATCGCGCCGAGCACCAGGAACACGCCGCGCCACGACGTCACCCGCAGCATCTGCCCGCCGATCAGCGGCGCGAGGATCGGTGCCAGCCCGTTGACCAGCATGAGCAGCGAGAAGAACCGCGCCATCGCCACGCCCGAATACAGGTCCCGCACCACGGCGCGGGCGATGACGATTCCGGCGGCACCGCCGAGTCCCTGCACCAACCGCAGCCCCGCCAGCGCGTACGCGGACGGCGCGCCCGCGCACAGCAGCGACGCCAAGGTGAACACCACCAGCCCGATCAGCAGCGGCCGGCGGCGGCCGAAGGTGTCCGACAGCGGCCCGGCGACGAGCTGCCCCAGGGCCAGGCCGACCGTGCACGCCGTCAGCGACAGCTGCACCTGCGACGGCCCGGCTTGCAGATCGCCGGCGATCGTCGGAAAGGCGGGGAGGTACATGTCGATCGACAGCGGGCCGAACGCGGACAGCGCGCCCAGGATCAGCACGTACTTCACCCTGCGCGGTTGGTCCCCCATGCGTTCGCCCCCGTGGTGCTCGATACCGACCGGTACCGTAACTCCGCGGCGCACCCTGGGCAGCGGGCGGGCCCACCGATGAGAATCGGCCACCGGAGCGGTCTACCCCACCAGAACGGACTGCGAAGGAGCCGCGAAATGACCGACCTGCCCGACCTCCGGCCGGCCGCCGAGCACCTGGCGACCCTGCTGGGGAACGTTGCCGACGACCAGCTCGGCGCGCCCACGCCGTGCACCGAGTACGCCCTCGGCGACCTGATCGACCACGTCAGCGGCCTGTCGCTGGCATTCACCGCGGCAGCCGCGAAGGACTTCTCGCAGACCGGCGGAGGACCGTCAGGGGACGCCACCCGGCTTCCCGACGACTGGCGCACCCGCATCCCCGCCCAGCTGACCGCGATGGCCGAAGCGTGGCGCGACCCGGCGGCCTGGGACGGCATGACGCAGGCCGGTGGCATCCAGTTGCCCGGTTCGGTCGCGGGCGCCGTCGCGATGAACGAGCTGGTGGTGCACGGCTGGGACATCGCGAAGTCCACCGGGCAGCAGTTCCGGTGCGACGCCGTGTCGCTGGCGTCGGCCCTGGAGTTCACGTCCGCGCGGGCAACCGAGGAGCCCAGCCCCGACAGCCCGTTCGGCCCGGCCGTCGAGGTCCCGACTGACGCCACGCCGCTGGACAAGCTCGTCGGCCTCACCGGCCGCAACCCGGCCTGGCAGCCATGAAGAACCTGTGTGCACTTTTGGCTGTTATGGCAACAAAAGTGCACACGGGTCCTGAGGGCTCAGCGGCCCCAGACGGGGTTTCCCCACTCGGTCTGCTCGCGGAGTTGGCGTTTGAGCAGCTTCCCTCCCGGATTGCGGGGCAGCGGCTCCGCGCGCACCACGAAGTACTGCGGCACCTTGAAGTCGGCGAGGCGATCCGCCAGGTAGGCCAGCGCGGCCCGCGGGTCGAACTCGCCGTCCGGCGGCGGCACCACCACCGCGCCGACCTTCTCCCCCATCACGTCGTCCGGCACGCCGACGACCGCCACGTCGGCGACGCCGGGCGCCCCGGCCAGCGCGTTCTCCACCTCCACCGAGTACACGTTCTCGCCGCCCCGGTTGATCATGTCCTTGGCGCGGTCGACGACGCGGACCAGGCCGTGCTCGTCGATGCTCGCCAGGTCGCCGGTGCGCAGCCAGCCGCCGGCGAAGGCGTTCGCGGTCGCCTCCGGCTTGTTCCAGTACCCGGCGACGATGTTCGGGCCGCGGATGAGCAGCTCGCCGACGCCGCTTTCCGGGTCCGCCGCATCCAGCGCCAGATCCACCACGGGCGCGGCGAACCCGATGGAGTCGGCGTGCTCGGCGGCCCACTCGTGCGGCAGGAACGTCGCGATCGACGACGTCTCGGTCAGGCCGAACCCGTTGCCCACGCGGGCCCGCGGGAAGCCCGCCTTGATCCGCTCGACCAGCGCCGGGGCGATCGGCGCGCCGCCGTAGTTGACCTGGGTGACCGCGCTGACGTCTAGGTCCGCGAACTCCGGCTGTGCCAGCGCCAGCGCGTAGATCGCGGGGACCGTGATGAGGGTGTTGATCCGCTCCTCGACGAGGGTGCGCAGGAACCGCTTCGCCTGGAAGTTCGGCAGCACGACGGTGGTGCCGCCGAGGGCGAGCTGCACGAGTAGCTGGGTGTTGCAGCCGGTCACGTGGAACAGCGGCACCGACACCAGATTGCGCAGCGCCGGGCCCTCGGCGCGGTCCGTGCCCATCACCCGCAGCGCGGTCTCCACATTGGACAGGAAGTTCTCGTGGGTCGTCATCGCCCCCTTCGGGAATCCCGTGGTGCCGCTGGTGTAGAAGATCGCCGCGAGGTCGTCCGGCGCCAGGTCGTCGACCGCGTGGGCCGGACCGTCGGGCAGCGGATCGCCGGGTCGCAGCACGTGCTTCGCGCCGGAATCCGTCAGCACGTAGTCGATCTCGGGTGCGGCGAACCGGATGTTCACCGGCACCGCGACCGCCCCAGCCAGCTGCGTGCCCAGGAATCCCAGCACCCAACCCACCCCGGCGGGCAGCAGGCTCGCCACCCGGTCGCCCCGGCCGATCCCGGCCGCGCGCAACCCGCCGGCGACGCGCGCCGCCCGGTCCCACAACTGCCGGTAGGTGAGCCGCTCGCCATCGACCTCGACGAGCGCCTCGTTGTCCGGGAAGCGTTCCGCCGTGGACCGGAACATGGTCACCAACGACGCGGGAAGGCCGGTGTAGTGCGCGATTCCACGGCTGTCTCGCCGGATTCCGGAGGTGTCGAACGGGGCGGCACCGCGCGGATGCGGTTCGATCGGCATCCCGCTCACCCCTCCCCGCACATCGGGCTCCTGCCCGGGTCGCCGGGATCTACCGGTCCGCGAACGGTTTCCACCGAACCCATCGGTGCCTCCTCGCCACGCTGCGACAGACCCGCTCACCCTCACCTCGCGAACCGGCGGGGTCAAGACGTCCGAAAGCCGGGATCGCCTCAGGGAACCCGGAATCCGTAGGGGAGTTCGAGTCGGTGCGCGGCCAGCAGCTCCGCGTCGGACAGCAGTTCCGCGGTGGGGCCGTCGGCGACCACCGCTCCATCGTCGATCAGCACGCTGCGCGGGCACAGCTGCAACGCGTACGGCAGGTCGTGGGTGACCATGAGCATCGTGCCGCCCCAGTCCAGCAGAACCTCGGCGAGTTCGCGCCGGGCCACCGGTTCGAGGTTCGACGACGGTTCGTCCAGCACCAGCAGCTCGGGGCGGCAGGCAAGCACCGCAGCCAGCGCGACCCGCTTGCGCTGGCCGCCGGAGAGGTGCAGCGGCGAGCGGTCCGCGTGCTCGGCCATGCCCACCGCGTCGAGCGCCGACCGCACGCGCTCGGCCAGCTCCTCGCCGCGCACCCCGAAGTTCGCCGGGCCGAACGCGACGTCCTCGCGCACCGTCGGCATGAACAGCTGGTCGTCGGGGTCCTGGAACACCAGCCCGACGCGACGGCGGATCTCCTTGAGGTTCCGCGAATCCACGGGCAGCCCGCCGACGTGGATGCTCCCCGACTCGGCCGCGTGCACCCCGTTGAGGTGCAGCGTCATGGTTGTCTTGCCCGCCCCGTTGGGGCCGAGCACCGCGACCCGCTCCCCGTGCTCGACGCGCAGGTCGACGCCGTTGAGCGCGCGGTGCCCGTCCGGGTAGCGGAACGCCAGCCCGGACACCTCCAGCGCCGGGACGGACCCCGGCTCGGTGGCGCGCTCCGGCAGGGGTTCGGTCAGGCGGTCCACAAGGCCACTCCCAGCACGACGGCGGCGACGGCAGGTGGCACCATGCCCAGCCACCACGTCGCCAGTGATGTCCGGCGCGACTCCCCCAGCTCGGGCATCGCGCCGCTCCAGCCCCGCGACACCATCGCCAGGTGCACGCGTTCGCCCCGCTCGTAGGAGCGGATGAACAGGCTCCCGATCCCGCGCGCGGTCGCGCCGAGCTGCCACAGGAACCGCGGATCGTGCCCGCGGCAGATGCGCGCGACCCGCATCCGCTTGGCCTCCGCGACGATCACCTCGGCATAGCGCAGCATCAGCGTGATGATGGTGATCAGCAGCCGGGGCGCCCGCAGCCGCTGCAGCCCGACCACCAGCTCCCTCGGCGCGGTCGTGGCGGCCAGCAGCACCGACGTGGCCAACCCGAGCGTGCCCTTGACCAGGATGTTCCAGCCCGCCAGCAGGCCACCGGTGGACAGCGCCAGGCCCGCCACCTCGGTGGTCGCGCCGCCCGCGGTGAACGGCAGCACCAGCGCGAGCACCACGAATGGCACCTCGATCAGCAGGCGACCGGCCAGCCAGCGCGGCGGAACCCGGGCCACCAGCACGAGCCCGAACAGCAGCAGCGCGTACCCGCCGAACGCCCAGAACACCTCGCGCGGCGTCGCCACCACGCACAGCACCACCAGGAAGGCCGCCACGATCTTGACCTCGGGCGCCGACCGGTGCAGGACCGAGTCGCCGGGCAGGTGCAGCGCGCCGGCGTGACCGGCTCCCACCGCTATTCGCCCCCGGCCCGGCGCCGCAGGCCCCAGAACAACCCTCCGGCGGCACCGAGCGTGACCACCGCGCCGATCACCCCGGCCACCCGGTCCAGCGGTCGTCGCCGCCGACGGTGTAGTCCGCCAGCGGGCCACCGGAGAACGCGTGGTCCTGGGCGTGCTGCGCGATGCACTGCCCTTCCAGTTGCTCGCCCTGCTCGGTCTCGACCACGGTGCAGCCGCGCTGCGTGACCGCGTCCAGCCCGTCCGGGTCGGAGTCCGCGAAGTAGGCCACGCCACCCGCGATGACGAGGATGAACAGGCCGAAGACCAGCAGGAAACGCCGACGTGGGGCACTCATCGCACGTTCTCCTCCGTCCGCTTCCCGGTCCGCAGCAGATGGACCAGGTCCGGTCGGGCGGCCGCGACGGCACCCACCGTGGCCGCCGTGATCACGCCCTCGCCGATGCCGATCAGGCAGTGCACCCCGACCATCGCGACCGCGGCCGTGCCGAGGCCGAAACCGGCCGCGCCGCCGACCGCGTACTCGAGGACGAAGCCGCCGGAGGCGGCGACGGTGTTCACCCAGGCCGCGACGAAGGCGGTCACCAGCAGGCCGGTCCGGCTCCGCCGCGCGAAGCGGCGCAATGCGAGGGCGACGAGGTAGCCGGCGGCGGTGCCGATCAGCGCCATGTTGGTGATGTTCGCGCCCAGCATGGTCAGCCCGCCGTCGGCGAACAGCAGCGCCTGCACCACCAGCACGATCGCCACGCACAGCGCGCCGACCCACGGCCCGGCCAGGATCGCCGCCAGCGCCCCGCCGAGCAGGTGCCCGCTGACGCCGGGCAGCACCGGGAAGTTGATCATCTGCGCGGCGAAGACGAACGCAGCGACCAACCCCGCCATCGGCGCCGTCCGGTCGTCCAGGTCGGCCCGCGCCTTGGTCAGCGCGACCGCCAGCCCGGCTATCCCCACGGCCGCGAACAGCACCGCCGTCTGCGCGTTGAGCAACCCGTCGCTCATGTGCATGGCGAGCGTGGTGGTCGGCACGACGGGCTCCCTCCTGACCGGAACAGCTGCGCATCGAGAGTAGTTGCCGCAATACCGCAATCACCAGTAGCTGGCAGGAGGCCTAGATCGCAGTCCGGCGAGAAAAAACCGTCGTCCCGGGCATAACACCCAGGACGACGGTTCGAGTCCGTTCGGTCAGTCTCGGACGGCCAGCGCCAGTTCGCCGTTGGAGTCCCGCTCGGCGTCCAGCACCTTGTCGCCGAGCAGCTCGGCGACCTGCGGTTCGAGGAACACCCGCACGCCGGATACCTCGACCACCTCGTCGCCCGACTGCGGTTCGGCGGCGATCGACGCCTGCAGTCCTTCGCCCGCCGGCGCAATGCGCAGGCCGGAACCTTCCGGAGAGTCGCCGCCGACGAGGACGAGCTTGATGACCTCTGCGGCGCTCTCACTGATGGTGAGCATTGTGCTCAACCCCTTCTCCGAGCCGGTCGGTTTGAAGGGGCCACCGTGTCATCAGCCGCCGCCCCGACGCAAACCGAACCGCCCCCGGCGTGTCACCGGCCCCGGAAACCACGACACCCCCGGCCGCAACAGCGGTCCGGGGGCGTCGCCGCACTTCTTTCGCAGTTGGCAAGCGGCGCCAGCCGACAGCTGTCACGCCTGGTAGGCGTCCAGGGGTGGGCAGGAGCAGACGAGGTTGCGGTCGCCTCGCGCGCCGTCGATGCGGCGCACCGGGGGCCAGACCTTCGTCATGTCGGTGCCCAGCGGGTAGGCCGCCTCCTCGCGGGAGTAGGCGTGGTCCCAGTCCTTGGCCAGCGACGCCGCCGTGTGCGGGGCACCCACCAGCGGGTTGTCGTCGGCCGGCCACTGCCCGGCGACGACCTTGTCGATCTCCGCCCGGATCGCGATCATCGCCTCGCAGAACCGGTCCAGCTCCGCCAGGTTCTCGCTCTCCGTCGGCTCGACCATCAGCGTCCCGGCCACCGGGAACGACATGGTCGGCGCGTGGATGCCGTAGTCGGCCAGCCGCTTGGCGACGTCGTCGACCGTGATGCCGCTGGTCTTGCTGATCTGCCGCAGGTCGAGGATGCACTCGTGCGCGACGAAGCCGCCCTTGCCGGTGTAGAGCACCGGGAAGTAGTTGTTGAGGCGGCGAGCGACGTAGTTGGCGGCCGCGACGGCGGTCAGCGTCGCCCGGCGCAGGCCGTCGGCACCCATCATCCGCACGTACGCCCAGGAGATCGGCAGGATCGAGGCGCTGCCCCACGGGGCGGCGCTGATCGGGCCGACGCCGGTCGCCGGTCCGGCGGCGGGCTGCAGCGGGTGGTTGGGCAGGAACGGCGCCAGGTGCTCGCGCACGCCGATCGGGCCGACGCCCGGGCCGCCACCGCCGTGCGGGATGCAGAACGTCTTGTGCAGGTTCAGGTGCGAGACGTCGGAGCCGAACTTGCCCATCCGCGCGAGGCCGATCAGGGCGTTGAGGTTTGCACCGTCGACGTAGACCTGACCGCCCGCGTCGTGCACCAGCCCGCACACCTCGCGCACGGTGTCCTCGTACACGCCGTGCGTGGACGGGTAGGTGATCATGATCGCGGCGAGGTCGTCGGCGTGCTCGGTGACCAGCTCGCGCAGGTGGTCGAGCTCGATGTTGCCGGCTTCGTCGCAGCGGACCACGATCACCCGCATCCCGGCCATCACGGCGCTGGCGGCGTTGGTGCCGTGCGCGCTCGCCGGGATCAGGCACAGGTCCCGGTCCTCGTCACCACGGCTGCGGTGGTAGGCGCGGATCGCCAGCAGGCCGGCGAACTCGCCCTGGCTCCCGGCGTTGGGCTGCAGGCTCACCGCGTCGTAGCCGGTGACCTCGGCCAGCCAGGTCTCCAGGTCCTTGACGATCGACAGCAGCCCCTCGGCGTCCTGCGCGGGCGCGAACGGGTGCAGCGAACCGAACTCGGGCCAGGTGATCGGCTCCATCTCGGCCGTCGCGTTGAGCTTCATCGTGCACGAGCCCAGCGGGATCATGCTGCGGTCCAGCGCGATGTCCTTGTCCGACAGCCGCCGCAGGTAGCGCAGCAGCGAGGTCTCGGAGCGGTGGGTGTGGAACACCGGGTGGGTCAGGTACTCCGAGGTGCGCTCCAGCGCCGCGGGCAGCGCGTCCGGCGTCTCGATGTCGAGCTCGTCGACGTCACCGCCGGTGACGCCGAAGGCCTGCCACACCGTCGCCAGGTGCGCCCGCGTGGTGGTCTCGTCGCAGCTGATGCCGACGTGGTCGGCGTCCACGCGGCGGAGGTTGATGCCGCCCCGGCGGGCCGTGGCGACGATGTCGTCGGCCTTGCCCGGCACCTTCACGACGATCGTGTCGAAGAACTCCTGGTGCAGCACCTCGACGCCGCCACGGCGCAGCTGCTCGGCGAGCACCGCCGCCATCCGGTGCGCGCGGGTCGCGATCGACCGCAGCCCGGCCGGGCCGTGGTAGACCGCGTACATCGAGGCCACGACGGCCAGCAGCACCTGCGCGGTGCAGATGTTGCTGGTGGCCTTCTCGCGGCGGATGTGCTGTTCGCGGGTCTGCAGCGCCAGCCGGTAGGCCTGGTTGCCGTCGGCGTCGACGCTCACGCCGACCAACCGCCCCGGCAGCTGCCGTTCGAAGCCCTTGGCCACGGCCATGAACCCGGCGTGCGGGCCGCCGAAGCCCATCGGCACGCCGAAGCGCTGGGTGCTGCCGACCACCACGTCCGCGCCGATCTCACCGGGCGAGCGCAGCAGCGTCAGCGAAAGCAGGTCGGCCGCGACGACGACCTTCGCGCCGCGCCGGTGGACCTCCGCGATGATCTCCTCGTGGTCCCGCACCGCGCCGGAAGCGCCCGGGTAGGACAGCAGCACGCCGAAGAACTCGCCATCCGGCAACGCCTGCGCGCCCGCGGCGAGGTCGGCGACGACGACCTCGATGCCCAGCGGCTCCGCGCGGGTCTCGATCACCGCGATGGTCTGCGGCAGCGTGTCGGCGTCCACCACGAACCGCGGCGACTTCGACCGGCCCGCGCGGCGCACCAGCGTCATGCCCTCGGCCGCGGCGGTGGACTCGTCGAGCATCGACGCGTTGGCCACCGGCACCCCGGCCAGGTCTGCGACCATCGTCTGGAAGTTCAGCAGCGCTTCGAGCCGGCCCTGCGAGATCTCCGGCTGGTACGGCGTGTAGGCCGTGTACCAGGCGGGGCTCTCCAGCACGTTGCGCAGGATCACCGGCGGCGTGACCGTGCCGTAGTAGCCGAGCCCGATCATCTCGGTGTGCGGGCGACAGCGGCGCGCCAGCTCGCGCAGCTCGGCCAGCGCCTCGGACTCGGTGGCCGGCTCCGGCAGCGCCAGCTGCAGGTCGCCTTCCCGGATCGTGTCCGGCACGGCGTTCTGCCCCAGCTCCTCCAGCGAGCCGACGCCGATCACGTCGAGCATGCGCGCGAGCTCGGCCGGCATCGGGCCGACGTGCCGGTCGGCGAACGGCGTGCCGTGCTCCAGGGCGGCCAGGGGAATGCGGTCGTGGGTCACGTCGGTCATCGCCAAACCTCAATCGTCGCGGCGGCAAAAGGGCGGCAGGCAGCCGGAACTGCCCAGCTCTCCCCCTCTGTCACTGTCCGCGAAGCGAACGCCTGAGAGCTTCACCCGGGAACCGGGCTTGCACCGTCGGCGGGGTGCACCACGGCCGTGGTGCACCCTCTTTCCAGAGGTATCTCGCCCGTGCGGTCCAGGTGGCCTGAGAGGTTGTCGGGGAGGGTTGCTCCTTCGGCGCCGACCGCGGCCTAGGCCGGGCCGGACTCTCCCGCACGGGGTCGGCGATGTGCCGCAGCTTACCCGATCAGGGGGTCCGAGCGGACCAGCGATGTCACCGGCCGCACACCACCCGGTCGGGTCCGGTCGGCTCAGCCGGTCTCGGCCTGCCGGTCGCGCCGCCGGCGGGACAGCTCGTCGTCCATCGGGACCAGCTCCGCGCCGTCGGCCCGTTCCGCCGGGAAGTCGTGGATCGTGCCGCTGATCTCGCGCATCGCACCGCTGACAGCGATGCCGAACACCCCTTGGCCACCCTGCAACAAGTCGACCACCTCCTCGGCAGAGGTGCACTCGTAGACCGTCGTCCCGTCGCTGAACAGCGTCAGCCTGGCCAGGTCCTGCACACCCCGGTTGCGCAGGTGTTCCACCGCGACCCGGATGTTGTGCAGCGACACCCCGGTGTCCAGCAGTCGCTTGACCACCTTGAGCACCAGGATGTCCTTGAACGAGTACAGCCGCTGCGAGCCGGAGCCGGCCGCGCCGCGGATGGACGGGCCGACCAGCTTGGTGCGCGCCCAGTAGTCCAACTGGCGGTAGGTGATGCCGGCGATCTGGCAGGCGGCCGGACCCCGGTAGCCGACCAGTTCGTCCGGCAGCGAGGCGTCGGGGAACAGCTCGCCCTGCTCCACGGCAGCATCCCGGTTGGACGCTTCCTCGACCACGCCTGCCTCCCCTCGTCCGGCACGAAGCCGACGACGATCACCAGCTCCCGGACCATCGCGGTCCGAGGCCGCGAACACCGCCCAGCGGCCGAATCACACCGGGGCAATTCGCGTAAGTTCGACGGTATGCCTGCCCCGCGGGGAGGTCAACGCGACGCGCGGTGCACCCGGACGACCCGGCCCCCGCCTGCTCGCGCAGACGGGGGCCGGGCTGTGTCGTCGGTCGATCGGCGGGCTCAGGTGTCGGCGCCGCGGAAGTCCTCCGGGGAGACGGAGTCCAGGAACTCGCGGAACTTCTCCACCTCGTCCTCCTGCTCGTCCGGGATGATCAGCCCCGCCTCGTCCAGCACCGATTCGTCGGCGTGGATGGGCACCCCGATGCGCAGCGCCAGCGCCACCGAGTCGCTCGGCCGCGCGGAGACCCGCACATCCCCGTCGAACACCAGCTCGGCGAAGAAGGTGCCGTCCTGCAGGTCGGTGATCCGCACCTGTTCCAGGTCGCGCCCGAGGGCGCCGATGACGTCCTTCAACAGGTCGTGGGTAAGGGGTCTCTGCGGCCGCACACCCTGCTGCTCAAGCGCGATGGCGGTCGCCTCGACCGAGCCGATCCAGATCGGCAGGTAACGCTCGCCGTGCGCCTCGCGCAACAGCAGAATCGGCTGGTTTGCTGGTAGTTCAACTCGCACGCCGACGACGCGCATCTCGCTGCTCATCGTCACATCGCCTCCTCCAGCGCGCCGAAGCGTGACATCCCCGTCGAGGATCGCGCACCGACGCCTCCGACGCTACCCGCGTTGCGGCGGACACGCCCATCCCTTTAGCGGTCTGGTCGACCACCGAATCCGCGGCCTTCCTGCCGGTGCATCTGGCCCGAACCGCTGGCTGAGCTCTTCATCGAGCATTACCAGCACGATACACCGCCGACCCGTCCGCCGGACCGGTCGAAAGGCGGCCGCTACAACGTGGAAACCGGTTGCGACGGCGGGAAATTCCCCGCTCGGGAAGTCAGTCGATCTCGGCTGCGCACTACCTTCACGCGCCAGCGGGGCGACGCCGCTTCGGCGCCGCCCCGCTGGCGGATGGACTAATCGGTCCAAGGGCCCCTCAGCGGGCGCCCGGGCCCCCGTCGATCGGGCCGGTCAGGAACACCAGCCGGAACTTCCCGATCTGCACCTCGTCGCCGTTGGCCAGCACCGAGGTGTCGACCGGCTCCCGGTTGACGTAGGTGCCGTTGAGGCTGCCGACGTCGACGACCACGAAGTCGTTGCCCTCGCGCCGGAACTCGGCGTGCCGGCGGGAAACCGTGACGTCATCGAGGAAGATGTCGCTGTCCGGGTGCCGTCCCGCGCTGGTGGTCTCCCGGTCCAGCAGGAATCGCGATCCCGCGTTGGGGCCGCGCTTGACCACCAGCAGGGCGGACCCTGCGGGCAGCGCATCGACCCCGGATGCGGCGGCGGGCTCCGGGGACGCACTCTCGGTGCTCTCCGGCTCCGAGAGGAAGGGCCTGAAGACCGAGGTGGTCTCCGGTGACTGCTCCGGCGGAACGTCGCCGTGGCCGGGGAATTGGCTCACCTGAGCTCTCCTCTACGCGGATAGATCGTGCCAAGTATGTGCCCAACGTACAGTGCAGGTACAGACACGGGACGCGGGACTCCCGACATCTTCCTCTCGGCCCCTGACAGACCGACGATCTTGCCTGGTCGGGTCAGGATTCGGTCAGCTTCTGGTACGCCGCGGCGTCGAGCAGACCGTCCAGCTGGGCCGGGTCGGCGAGCTTGAGCTCGACCATCCAGCCGTCGCCCAGCGGGGCCGAATTGACCAACTCCGGCTCGTCCTCCAGCTGCTCGTTGCGGGCCACCACCTCGCCGGAGACCGGCGCGTAGATCTCCGAGACGCTCTTGGTCGACTCCACCTCGCCCATCGACTCGCCGGCGGTGACCTGCTGGCCGAGGTCCGGCAGCTGCACGAACACCACGTCGCCGAGCTGCTGCTGGGCGTAGTCGGTGATACCGATGCGCACCTTGTCGTCAGCCGTGCGCTGAATCCACTCGTGCTCTTCGGTGTACTTGATCTCGTCCGGGGCCGCCACGTGGTCCCGCCTCCCTGCTCCGCTGGTGCTGTGGATCACCGGTCACGGAGGTTCGCGTGATCGGCTCGGCGAGCGTATTCACCACGCGGCGCAGGCCGCAAGGCGACCCTCCAGCGGGCGACGAGAAAGGGCGCCATCCGCCGATCGCCTCGGCAGACGGCGCCCTTCGCGCGGGACGTCCGGACGGCGCTCAGGCCGGTCTGGCGCGGGCCTGGCGGACCGCCGCCATCACCTGGCCGAGGTAGAGGATGCCGGCCCACAGGTAGAGCGCGCCGCCCCAGCAGGTGAAGGCGTAGGCGATCGGTCGGACCACTTCGGACAGCGGGAAGTCCTCCTGCACCAGCAGCAACAGCGGGAACGCGTACATCAGGCAGAACGTCGCGGCCTTGCCGAGGTAGTGCACGTCCGGCGGTTCGTAGCCGTGCCAGCGCAGCACCGGCAGGCAGAGCGTCAGCACCACGTCGCGGATGACCAGCGCGGCGGCGACCCACCAGGGCACCACGTCGCGCAGCACGAAGGCCACCAGGGTCGCGACTATGTAGAGGCGGTCGGCGGCCGGGTCGAGGAGCTCGCCGATGCGGCTGTACTGGTTGAGCCAGCGGGCGAGCTTGCCGTCGAGCCAGTCGGTGATACCGCTGATCACCAGCACCAGCAGCGCGAGCAGGTCGGCCTTCGGGCCCAGCAGCAGCCAGAGGAACACCGCCACGCCGGCCAGCCGGATCACGCTGAGCAGGTTCGGAAGTGTCCACCATGGATCGGCCCACACGCCGGCGGCGGCCTCCCGTATCCGGGCCATGCCCGGATCGGGGCGCTCCGCCGCGGGGCCCTGCCCCGCCGGATCGGGATTCATCCCGCGATCCCCGCTCGTGGTGTCTTCCGTGGTGCGCTCAGCATCCTGCACCACGAGCCTCCCCTGAATGGTTGTGCGTCCTGCCCCCGCTTCGGACGCAACTTGTGCATCCCGACCAGATCAGGGTCTCACATTCCTCGCACAACACACTTGGCGGCCGGGCTCCCGCGAAGCCGGTCGATCGGGCTGCTTCGCGGCGGGAGCCGTCGGCCACCGGGCGTGGCTACGCCCTGGTGCGGCTCCAGCCGCGGCGGCGGAGGTCCGCATCGGTGAGGAACCGGGCCCTGCCGCGGTCGTCGACGCCCGCCCAGCGGGCCCCGGTGGAGCCCTCGAGGACGTAGGAATGGCCACCGCTCCACACCACGCTGCACGGCGCGGTGGGCAGTTCGGTGGTCGCGGGGCCGCGGCCGGGTTCGACCCGGGCGGCGGCGGCGGTCTGGGCGGCGGATGCCTGTGCGGACAAGGCCGGTTCCGTACTCATCGTTGTAGCACCTCCGATTCGGTTGTCGGCGCGATGCGCCGTGGTGTTAGCCCGATCATCGACTTCGGCTTGATTGTGTTCGGACGAGCACGCTCTGTCGCGCCGATCTACCCGCCCAGCGCCAAACGGACACGTTGTGTCGCCGAGTTGCACCCGGGTGTCCGGGCGGCGCTCAGCGCGGGCGAAGTCCGCGCGGCCGTTCGTCCGATCGGCCGTGTTTCGGTTGTGACAAAAGCGTTTCGCGCGTCGCTACCGGTGACCCTGGCGCTACGCCGCGTTGTGCGGTAGGACGACAGGCGACAGCGGGGCGGATGCAGGAGGAACGTGGTCATGGGTGCCTATGCCGAGGCCTACCGGCGGAGTTCGGCCGATCCGGAGGGCTTCTGGCTCGACGCGGCGGCCGCGATCGAGTGGGAGCGGGCACCGTCGCGGGCCCTGGACGCCACCGCGGACCCGTTCTTCCGGTGGTTCCCCGACGGCGAGCTCAACACCTGCTTCAACGCGCTGGACCGGCACGTCCGCGACGGGCGCGGCGACCAGGCGGCGCTGATCTGGGATTCGGCGATGACCGGCGAGGTGCGCCGCTGGACGTACCGGGAGCTGCTGGACCGGGTGGCGCAGTTCGCCGGGGCGTTGCGGGCGCAGGGCGCCGAGCCTGGCGACCGGGTCGTGATCTACATGCCGATGATCTCCGAGGCCGTCGTCGCGATGCTGGCCTGCGCGCGCATCGGCGCGGTGCATTCGGTGGTCTTCGGCGGCTTCGCGCCGAAGGAGCTGGCGGCGCGCATCGACGACGCCCGGCCGACGGTGATCGTCGCCGCGTCGTGCGGCCTGGAGCCGAACCGGATCGTCGAGTACAAGCCGATCGTCGACGAGGCGCTGCGGGCGACGGAGCACCAGCCGAAGCGGGTGATCGTGTTCCAGCGCGAGCAGGCCCGCGCGGAGCTCGGGCCGCGCGACGTGGACTGGAACGATGCGCTGGCGCAGGCCGAACCGGCCGACTGCGTGCCGGTGAAGGCCACCGATCCGCTGTACGTCCTCTACACCTCGGGCACCACCGGGCGGCCGAAGGGCGTGGTGCGCGACAACGGCGGGCACGCGGTCGCGCTGCGCTGGTCGATGGCCAACATCTACGACATCGGGCCGGGCGACGTCTTCTGGACCGCCTCGGACGTCGGCTGGGTGGTCGGCCACTCCTACATCGTCTACGCGCCGCTGCTGACCGGGGCGACCACCGTGGTCTACGAGGGCAAGCCGGTGGGCACGCCGGATGCGGGCGCGTTCTGGCGGGTCATCGCCGAGCACCGGGTCAAGGCGCTGTTCACCGCGCCGACCGCGTTCCGGGCGATCAAGCGGGTGGACCCGAACGCCGAGCTGCTGGCCGGCCACGACATCTCGGGCCTGCGGGCGCTGTTCCTGGCCGGCGAGCGGCTGGACCCGGAGACCTACCACTGGGCGTCGGAGAAGCTCGGCGTGCCGGTGATCGACCACTGGTGGCAGACCGAGACGGGCTGGCCGATCTGCGCGAACCTGCGCGGGCTGGAGCCGATGCCGGTCAAGCCGGGTTCGCCGACCGTGCCGGTGCCCGGCTACGACGTGGCGGTGCTGGACCAGGCCGGGAACCCGCTGCCGCCGGAGACCGACGGCGCGATCTGCCTGAAGCTGCCGCTGCCGCCGGGCACGCTGCCGACGCTGTGGGGCGACGACGAGCGGTTCCGCGAGTCGTACCTGTCTCGCTACCCGGGCTACTACCTCACCGGAGACAACGGCTACGTCGACGCCGACGGCTACGTGTTCGTGATGGGCCGCACCGACGACGTGATCAACGTCGCAGGGCACCGGCTGTCGACCGGCTCGATGGAGGCGGTGCTGGCGGCGCACCCGGCGGTCGCCGAGTGCGCGGTGATCGGCGTGCGCGATTCGCTGAAGGGCCAGGTGCCGCGCGGGTTCGTGGTGCTGAAGTCCGGTGTGGACATCTCCGAGGAGGCGCTGCGGGACGAGCTGGTCGCGGCCGTGCGAGCGCAGATCGGGCCGGTGGCGGCGTTCCGCGACGTGTCGGTGGTGGACGGGCTGCCCAAGACGCGTTCCGGGAAGATCCTGCGGAAGTCGATGCGCGAGATCGCCGACACCGGTGACACCAGGGTGCCTTCCACCATCGAGGATCCGGCGGTGCTGGACAAGCTGCGGCCCGCGCTGCGCGGCGAGGGGTAGGCGCGGGGCCTCACCCGCTCTGCCGGTTCCGCGCGACCTCCTCCAGCGCTTGGAGGACGGCGGCGATCGCGGGTTGCGCCCGGCTGCCCCGGCGCACGCAGGTGAGGACGCTGCGCGACGGCGCCGGCTTGTCCCGCAACGGGATTCGCACCACGTGGTGGTCCGGCGAGACGGTGGCGAGCCTGGGCAGCAGGCAGATGCCGAGCCCGTGCGACACCAGGGTCAGCACCGAGTTCCACTCCGCCGCCTCGTGCGCCACCCGCGGGGCGAAGCCGGCCGCCGCGCATGCGACCTCGATCAGCTGGAACTGGTCGTGGTGCGGCGCGATCCAGGTCTCGTGCGCGGTCTCGGCCAACCGCACGGAGTCGCGCTCGGCGAACCCGTGCGCCGCGGGCACCACCAGGTCCTGCGGGTCGTCGAGCAGCAGCCGCTGGTCGAACCGCGGATCGTCCAGCGGCGGGGTGCCCGGGACGGGCAGGATCGCGATGTCGGCCTGCTCGGCCAGCAGCAGCCGCAGGCTGTCGTCGATGTCGGTCTCCCGCAGCCGCACCTCCAGCCGCGGGTGGGAGTCGCGGAGCCGGGCGGCGGCGGGTGCCAGCAGCGAGCCGAAGCTGGTCGCGAAGCCGCCCACCCGGACCTGTCCGACCGCGCCGCCGGAATGCGCGGCCAGGTCGGCGCGGGCCTGCTCCCACTCGGCCGCGATCGCGTCGGCGTGCTCCAGGACGATGTGCGCGGCGGGCGTGAGCCGGACCCGGCGGCCTTCGGGCTGCAGCAGCTCGGCACCGATCTCGCGGGACAGCAACCGGAGTTGTTGCGAGACGGCCGAGGGCGTCAGGTAGAGCGCCCGCGCGGTCGCGGTCACCGTGCCCTCCTCCCGGAGCACCCGGAGGACTTGGAGCCGACGCAGGTCGATCATGTAGGTGATTCTTCACAATGCGCGGAAGAAATGCGAGATGGACCTGAACGGGCGGTGAGCCCCAGGCTTCAGCCGTGAAGACTTCGACCCCGCCGCAGCGCTCCGCTACCGGCGCATCGCCGTTCCTGTTCGTGCTGGGGGCTGTGGTCAGCGTTCAGTTCGGGCAGGCTTTCGGGAAGCAGCTGTTCTCCGCCGCAGGGCCGCTCGGCGTCGCGGCGTTGCGGCTGTCGATGGCGGCCGCGGTGCTGCTGATCCTGTGGCGCCCGCAGATCCCACGGGGTTGGCGTTCGCGGGGGCTGATCATCGCGTTCGGCGCGGCGATCGCGGCGATGAACGTGGTCTACCTCGCGCTGCCGCACCTCCCGGTGGGAGTCGCCAGCACGCTTCAGCTGCTCGGCCCGCTCTCCGTAGCGCTCCTGGGCTCCCGGCGGCCGCACGACGTGCTGTGGGCCGCGCTGGCGGCGGTGGGTGTTTTCCTGTTCTGCGGCCCGATCGGCGCTCCGCTACCGGCCATCGGCGTCGCTCTCGCCCTGGTGTCGGCGGTCGGCATGGGTTGCTACCTCCTGCTGAGCCATCGCGTCGGCGGGCTCAGCAGCAACGGCTCGCCGCTGGCGCTGGCCGTCGCGTGCGCCGCCGTCATCGCGCTGCCGTTCGGCATCGCCGAGTCCGGGACGGCGTTGCTCTCGCCCGCCGTTCTGCTGGCCGGTCTGGGGATCGCCGTGCTGTCGGCGGTCGTGCCCTATTCGCTGGAAATGGCCGCGCTGCGCCGGATTCCGCCCAGGGTCGTCGGCGTGCTGCAGAGTCTGGAGCCCGCGGCCGGCGCCGCGGCGGGCCTGCTGCTGCTGGCCGAGCTGCTGACCCCGTCCCAGGTCGTCGCGCTCGGTTGCGTCACCGCGGCGTCCATCGGCGCGGTGCTCACCCGGGCTCGTTGAGGCGGGCGACCGTTCGACATGCCCGATACGCCCAGTTGGAGGCTGCCGCTTCCAAATATGGTCTATACCTTTATGGGGCCGTTCCCCGATCATGGAGCGAGGCACATGACCAGACCGCCCCTACCGACGGTGCGCAAAGCAGCGCTCGCCGTCGTGGCGGGTGCGCTGCTCACCGGTGGGCTCGTAGCGCCCGCCGGTGGCGCACCGGCCGAGGAGAACACCGCGATGGAGAACATCATCCCCGCACCCGAGTCGGTGCGGCCCGCCCCCGGCACCACCTACGAACTCACCGAGCAGACCTCGATCGAGGCCGCCGGCGACGCCGCCGAGGTCGGCGAGTACCTGGCCGGGATCCTGCGCCCGGCCACCGGTTTCCCGGCCCCGGTCAACGAGGGTCCCGGCGGGATCTCGCTGGCGCTGGACGGATCCCCCGAGCTCGGCCCGGCCGGGTACCGCCTGCAGGTGGCCGACGACGGCATCGGCCTCCACGCGAGCAGCACCGAAGGCCTGTTCAACGGCGTGCAGACGCTCCGACAGCTGCTGCCCGCCGCGATCGAGAGCCCGACCGAGCAGTCCGGGCCGTGGACCGTGCCCGGCGGCGAGATCGTCGACAAGCCGAGGTTCGGGCACCGGGCCACGATGCTCGACGTCGCCCGGCACTTCTTCACCGTGGAGCAGGTCAAGCTCTACATCGACCAGGTCGCCCGCTACAAGATCAACTGGCTGCACCTGCACCTGACCGACGACCAGGGCTGGCGGATCCAGATCAACAGCTGGCCGCGGCTGACCGAGCACGGCGGCAGCACCGAGGTCGGCGGCGGCCCGGGCGGCTACTACACGCAGGAGGACTACGCGGAGATCGTCGAGTACGCGGCGTCCCGGCACATCACCGTCGTGCCCGAGATCGACATGCCCGGGCACACCAACGCCGCGCTGGCCTCCTACGCCGAGCTCAACTGCGACGGCGTCGCGCCGCCGCTTTACACCGGCATCGAGGTGGGCTTCAGCTCGTTCTGCGTGGACAAGGACATCACCTACCGGTTCGTCGAGGACGTCATCCGCGAGCTCGCGGCGATCACCCCCGGCCCGTACTTGCACATCGGCGGCGACGAGGCGCACTCGACCACCGACGAGGACTACAAGCAGTTCTTCGAGCGGGTGCTCCCGCTGCCCGCCAAGTACGGCAAGACCGCGCTGGGCTGGCACGAGTACGGCAAGGGCGCGCCCGAGGGCGACGCGGTGCTGCAGTACTGGGGCACCACCGACACCGATCCGCTGCTCGACGAGGCGGTCGCCCGCGGCAACAAGATCCTGGCGTCGCCGGCGAACCTGTCCTACCTGGACCACAAGTACGACGAGAACACCGAGCTGGGCCTGCACTGGGCCGGCTACATCGAGGTCGCCGACGCCTACGGCTGGGATCCGGGCAGCTATCTCAAGGGCGTGCCCGAGGAGTCGATCCTCGGCGTGGAGGCCCCGCTGTGGTCGGAGACCCTGGAGAACTCCGATCACATCGAGTTCATGGCCTTCCCCCGGCTGCCGGCCATCGCCGAGCTCGGCTGGTCCCCCAAGTCCACCCATGACTGGGAGTCCTTCCGCCAGCGCCTGGCCACCCACGGCCCGCGCATGACGGCATCCGGCATCGACTACTACCGCTCCCCACAAGTCCCCTGGCAGGACTGAGAACCTATTTCCAGACTCGTTTTTCGTGGCGGTGCGGGTGGCGGAACCTCAGGTGTCGCCTGGCACCGGGACCCCCGACTTACGTATGAACCAATACGCGGCATCGGGGCTGTCCTCGCCAGGCGACGCCTGAGAACCCGCGGCGGTGCAAGCTGCGTGCGTGGGCTAAGCGGCTGCGCCGCTTCAAGAACAAAGCCCGCGCTACACACCCGACTGCACCACGTCCAGAACAGCCTTTTAGCGTCCGTCACTCCCCTGCCGGGAGCTTGGGTTCCAGGACCGCCCACCACTCCGCCAGGGTCGGGCGTTCGGCGAGGTCGGCGAAGGTGATCTGGACGCCGAGGCGGCGCCAGTTCTCCACCAGCGTCATGATCCGCACCGAGTCCAGACCCCAGTCGATGAGGTTCTCCTCGTCGGTGAGCTCCGCCGGGTCTTCGTACAGCAGCTCGGCGACCTGCGCCCGCACGTCTGCCAGCGTCAACTTCTGCGACATTCCCACGTTCTCCCCGAAAACTCGTCAGGCCACTTCGGACTCGTGCAGCACCAGCGATCGCGCGAGCCCCCGCGAAGTGTCCACCACGGCACAACGCTTGGCGGCGTAGTCCAGCGCCATCCGGTGCTCCGCCAGCGAGAAGTCCGCGACCGCGTCGGCGGCCAGGAACGCCTGGACGTCCTGCTGGAAGGCCTCCGCCGCCGTCATCAGGCAGCCGATGTGCGCGTAGATGCCGGTGATGATCAGCTGGTCGCGGTTCCAGTCCCGCAGCAGCTCGCGGAGCTCGGTGCGCTGGAACGCGCTGTAGCGCCACTTGGTCAGCTGCACGTCGCCGGCGCCGGGCGCCAGCTCGTCGATGATCGCCTCCTGCGACGGATCGGCGACGCCCGGGCCCCACCACTCCAGCTGCAGCCCGCGCTGTTCCGGCGTCTGGCCGCCGGGCTGCGCGCAGTACACCACCGGCACGCCGGCCGCACGGGCGCGCTCGCGCAGCATGTGGATGTTCGGCACCACCTGGTTGAGCGGTTCGCTGTTGCGCGGATAGGCGTTGATGAAGTGCCGTTCCATGTCGTGGATCAGCAGCACCGCGCGATCCGGCTCGGGCCGCCAGGCCACCCGGTTCTCGGGCAGCTCGTCCTGCTGCGGCACGCGGTACGGTGCGATGGCCGGAAGTGCCACCGGTCCTCCCTGTCTGTCGTGGTTTGCGGGCGCTCGGCTCACGTCCGGTTCCGCAGCTCCGGGACCAGCTCGCGGGAGATCGCCTCCCGCAGGTCGCGCTTGCTGACCTTGCCGACCCCGGTCTGCGGGAACTGCTCGACGAACTCGACCCGGTCCGGCACCTTGTACGCGGCCAGGCCGCGTTCGCGCACGAACTTGATCAGCTCCCGCGCCTTCGGCGGGGTGCCGCGCGGCACGACGAACGCGCAGCTGCGCTCGCCGAGGTAGTCGTCGGGCATCGACACCACCGCGGCGTCGTGCACCGCCGGGTGCGCCAGCAGGTGGTTCTCCACCTCCTCGGCGGCGATCTTCTCGCCGCCGCGGTTGATCTGGTCCTTCGCCCGGCCTTCGACGACGACGTTGCCCTCCGGCGTGAGCCGGACGACGTCGCCGGTGCGGTAGAAGCCGTCAGCGGTGAACGCCCGGGCGTTGTGCTCCTCGGCCCGGTAGTAGCCGCGGATGGTGTAGGGCCCCCGGGTGAGCAGGTGCCCGGTTTCGCCCGGTGCCACCGGGTTGTCCTCGTCGTCGACGACGAGGACCTCGTCGTCCGGCGAGATCGGGCGGCCCTGCGTGCCGAGGACGACGTCCTCGGGGTCGTCGAGGCGGGTGTAGTTGACCAGGCCCTCGGCCATGCCGAACACCTGCTGCAGGGTGGCGCCGAGCACCGGCCGCACCCGCCGCGCGACCTCTTCGCTGCACTTGGCGCCGCCCACCTGCAGCACTTCCAGGCTGGACAGGTCGTGCTCGGTGTTCACGGCGGCGTCCAGCCACACCAGCGCCAGCGGCGGCACGGCCGCGAGGAGCGTGACGCGCTCGCGCTCGATCAGCGGGAACACCTCGTCCGGGCTGGGCCGCCGGGCCAGCACCACAGTGCCGCCCGCGTGCAGCACGCCGAAGGTGCCGGGCGAGCTCATCGGGAAGTTGTGCGCGATCGGCAGCGCCCCGAGGTAGACCGTGCCGGCGGTGACGCCGCAGATCTCGTTGCTGGCGCGGAAGGAGTAGATGTAGTCGTCGTGGGTGCGCGGGATCAGCTTCGGCACGCCGGTGCTGCCGCCGGAGAGCTGCAGGAAGGCGATGTCGCCGGGCTCCGGGCCGGCCAGCTCCGCGGGTTCGGCGTCCACATCGGACAGCGCCCGGAAGTCACTGCGGGGACACCCCTCACCCCGAGCTCCGGACTCACCCGCGATCAGCACCTGCAGGCCGGGGACCTTCGCGACGACCTCGGCCGCCAGCTTCCGGTGGTCGAACCCGGCCTCGACGTCGACGGTGATGTAGGTGGTGGCCTCGCTGAACTCGCAGAAGTAGGAAATCTCGGTCAGCCGGTGCGAGGGCAGCGCGAACACCGGGATCGCGCCGAGCCGGAACAGCGCGAAGCACACGTCGAAGAACTCGGCGATGTTCGGCAGCTGCACCACGACCCGGTCGCCCGCGCCGACGCCGAGCTCGCGGAGCCCGGCCGCGAGCCGGTCGGCGCGGACGTCGAGATCCCGGTAGGAGACGCGGCGGTCGCCGTCGACGACGGCGGTGCGGTCGGGGTGTTCGGCGGCGCGTTCGCGCAGCAGCTGCCCGAAGGTGTAGCCGCGCCAGTAGCCCGCGGCCCGGTAGCGCTGCGCGAACTCCGCCGGCCAGGTGGGGCAGCCGGGTAGCGATGCGGTCATGTTCTCCCCCTCAGACGGCCTGGTCCAGGCCCATCGCGGACAGTGCGGTGCGGAACTTCGCGGACGTCTCGGCGAGTTCGTCGGCCGGGTCGGAACCCGCGACGATGCCCGCGCCCGCGTACAACCGCATCGAATCGTCCTCGATGTCGGCGCAGCGGATGGCGACCACCCACTCGCCGTCGCCGGCGGCGTCGCACCAGCCGACCATGCCCGCGTAGTAGCCGCGCTCGAACGGTTCGGTCTCGGCGATGACGTCGCGGGCGCGCTGCAGCGGGGTGCCGCAGACCGCGGGCGTGGGGTGCAGCGCGTCGGCCAGTTCCAGCGAGGAGGTGGCCGGGTCGCGGAGCTCGCCGGTGATCTCGGTGGCCAGGTGCCACATGGCGGCGGTGCTGATCACCGACGGCGCGGGGACCTGCAGGTCGCGGCAGAACGGGCGCAGCGCCTGCACGACCGCATCGACGACTGCGGCGTGCTCGCGGTGATCTTTGTCCGAAGTGGACAGTTCGGCGGCGCGGCGCTGATCCTCGACCGGGTCGGTGCTGCGCGGCCGCGAACCGGCCATCGGGTTCGACCGGACCCGCATGCCGCGGCGGGAGACCAGCAGTTCCGGGCTGGCGCCGAGGAAGGTGCGCCGCAGCGGCGGCGGCGCGCCGAAGCTGTCGCGGGTGCCGTCCTCGCCGTGCCGCGGCAGATCCACCGCGAAGGTGTAGCTGGCCGGGTCCGCGAGCGCGAGGTTGCGCAGCACGCCGCGGACGTCGATCGGCTCGGCGGCGGTCAGCTCCAGGGAGCGCGCGAGGACGACCTTGCTCAGCTCGCCGACTTCCAGCCGCCGCAGCACCCGGCTGACGCCGCGCTCGTACTCGGCGGGCGCGGGCACCGGGCGGACGGAGCAGTCCGGCGCGCCGTTGCGCGGCGGCTGCGACACCACGACGTTCAACGGCGCGGCCCGGACCACTTCGTCGGGCAGCACCAGGTGCGCGGGCAGGCTCTCACCGAACGGCACCGCACCCACCACCATCGGGTTGCGGCGGCCGAATTCCGTTGCGCTGTTGAGGAAATCGGCCACCCGCCGGGGCAGTTCCTCGCGCGCGCACTGGGTCTTGGGGACGATCGCGGACACGCCGCGAGCTAAGAGCACGCCGTGCGGCGCGGAGAAGAGGAACGACGAGCCTGCCTCGTACGCCGCCAGCAATCGGGTCGCCTCGTCGTCCGCGACGAGGCCGATGCTGTCGGTTTCACTGTCCATCGTGGTCATGGCAACCTTTCCGGGTGTGCGGCAGGCGTGGTCAGGCGCGCAGTGTCGCGCCGCCGTCGACGTACAGGTCGTGCATCGTGATGTGCCCGGCCTGGTCGGAGGCCAGGAAGACGACTGCGTCGGCGATGTCTTGCGGGGTGGCGAGCTTGCGCAGCGGGATGCCCGCCTTGAACGTCTCCGGGGAGCCGGCGATGACGCGTTCGGCACCGCGCTCGTCGGCCCACATCCCGCGCTGCATCTCGGTGTCCGTGGAGCCGGGCGCGACGACGTTGCACCGGATGCCGAACTCGGCGAGCTCCAGTCCGAGCGACTTGGTGAACAGCGTCGCCGCGGCCTTGGAGGCTGCGTAGGCGGACATCCCGTGCCGGGGCACGCCGGCGGCGTTCGAGCTGACCGTGACGATGGCGCCGCGCCGCCGGCCGATCATGTGCTTGGACACCGCGCGGGACAGGTTGAACACCCCAGTGGTGTTGACCGCGAAGGTGCGGTGCCAGTCCTCGTCGGTGAGTTCCTGCACGGTACCGACCTGCAGCACGCCCGCGACGTTGGCGAGGACGTCGATGGGGCCGTGCGTGCGCTCGACTCGGTCCACGACGTCGTTGACAGCGGCGGCGTCCGCGACGTCGGCGCGGTAGGCATGGACCGCGTGGCCGCGCCCGGTCAGCTCGGCGGCCACGGCTTCGGCCTGCTCGCCGTTTCGGTCCACGGCCGCGACCGTGGCGCCGAGCTCGGCGAGCGCGGTGGTCACCGCCGCCCCGATGCCCTGACCCGCGCCTGTCACGATGGCGACCTTGCCGCCGATCCCCGTCCGGTTCATCGCGCCCTTCTGTCAACTCAGGCAAGCCTAACCTTTGTCAGGCGAGCCTGAGTTTAGAACACGGACGTGTTCGGATCTTCCCTCCATCGAGGTGGCATTGATCACCGAGCGCAATCTGCCGCGCCACGAATGCCGAGGCTTCCTAACCCGGCCGAACTAGCGGCCGAGACCCGCAGTGAGCTCGCGCATGCAGCGGACGGCGAGCTCCGCGGCCGACCCCGCGCCGTCCGCAGGGGCGTCGCTCACCGCCCACGCCTCGACGGCCACCCGGATCGCGGCCGTGGCCGCCGCGGCCAGCAGGCGGATCTGCAGATCATCGGCGGCGCGTTCGGCGAGCAGCGGCACGAGCTGCTGCTCCGACTCCTGGTTGACGCTCGCCCACACCGCCAGCAGCGCGGGATCGCCGGCGGCCGCGCGCAGCAGGCCCCGCGTCCACCCGAAGGACTCGACGTCCTCCTCGTCGCGGACGGCCAAGGCGCGTTCGGCGGCCTGTTCCAGCGCATCCGGCAGCGGAATGTCGCGCGGCGTGGCCGCCAGCAGGTCCTGCCAGCGCCGGGCACCGAACGCCAGCAACGGCGCGACTGAGTCCTGCTTGGTGCGGAAGTAGCGGTAGAAGGTGCGAAGGCTCACCCCGGCGCGCTCGGCGATGGCCTCAGCTGTCGTGCCGTCGGAGCCGCGCTCGGCGAACAGCGCTGCGGCGATGCGGGCGATTTCCAGCTGGGTGGCGGCCTTGCGGCGTTCGGTGAGGTTCACTCCCCCAGTTTAGGTATAAGGTGGCAATGTGGCATGTTGTGCCACGTAGACACGATGTGTCGATTCCGTGCAGAAGAGAGGGAACTCCCATGGAGCGCTTCGAAGGACGTCGCATCCTGATCACCGGGGCCGGTTCGGGCATCGGGCAGGCCACGGTGCACCGGATCCTCGCCGAGGGCGGCCGGGTCATCGGGTTCGACCGCAGCGAGGAGGGCCTGGCGGCCACCGCCGCCACCGCCGCCGAGAACGGCACCGCCGAGCGGCTGACCACCGCCGTGGTGGACGTCGCCGACGAGAGCTCCGTGCGCGCGGGCGTGGCCGAGGTCGTGGCAACGCTCGGCGGACTCGACGTGCTGGTGAACGCGGCGGGCATCCTGCGGTCGGCGCACACGCACGAGACCACGCTGGACTTCTGGAACACGATCCTGGCGGTCAACCTGACCGGCACGTTCCTGATGACCCGCGAGGCGTTGCCCGCGCTGCTGGAGTCCGGGCACGGTGTCGTGGTCAACTTCAGCTCGACCTCGGCGAGCTTCACGCACCCCTACATGGCGGCCTACGCGGCCTCCAAGGGCGGTATCCAGTCGTTCACCCACGTGCTGGCCGGCGAGTACGCCAAGCAGGGCCTGCGCGCGGTCGCCGTGGCGCCCGGCTCGATCAGCAGCGGCATGACGACCGGCCGCGGCCCGGGCCTGCCGGAGGACGCCGACATGAGCCTGTTCGCGAAGCTCATGCCCGCCATCGGCCAGGGCATGGCGGGGCCGGAGACGGTCGCGGGCGTGGTGGCGATGCTGGCCTCCGACGACGGCGCGTTCGTCACCGGCACCGAACTGCGCATCGACGGCGGCACCCACATGTAGGGGCTGTTTCCAGACTCGTCTCGCGTGGCGGTGCGGGTGGCGGTCCCCCTGCGGGAATTACCGCCGCCGCCTGGACTGTGGGAGCCCCGACTTGCGCATGCCCAATAGCCACCGGAGTCGAGCTGATGTCCACCGCGAGTTCGCGGTGGGCATCACCGCGCGATGCCCTGGACGAAGCCCAGGTCCAGCAGGTCCTGGGGGCGCAGCCGCAGGTGGTCGGCCAGGTCCCGCGCCTCCGCCGGGTCGCGCTTGAGGATGGCCGCGCTGGATTCGGGCGCGATGACCGCGAAGTAGGCGTCCGAGGTGATCCAGGTCCGCTCCGGCGCGGCCAGCGCCAGCGCACCGCCCGAACCGCCCTCCCCGATGACTAGCGTGGTCACCGGCACCCGGGCGTCGGCGACCGCGGCGAACACCTCCGCGATGGCCGGCCCGATGCCGCCGCGCTCGGCCGCCGCGTCGTTGGCCGCGCCCGGGGTGTCCACCAGCGTCAGCACCGGGACGCCGAGCTGATCGGCGAGCCGGATCAGCCGGGCCGCGGTGCGGAACCCGGCCGGGGTGTTCGCGGTGCCCGTCTGGGCGGCGAACGCGACCGTGCGCCCGTCGTGGTCGCCGAAGCCGCAGATCATCCCGCTGTCCCGGCCGCCGGCGCGGTCGCCGCTGATCTCGAAGCGCCGGGTGAAGTAGGCGTCCAGGTACGCCCCTGCGCGCGGCCGGTCCGCCGAGCGCGCCCGCTGCACGGCTTCCCAGCCCGTTGCAGGCGGCTCGCCGCCGGACAGCGACGCCGGGATCGGGGCCGGTTCCGGCGGCCGCACCAGGCGCTGCGGATGCAGCAGCGATACCAGGCCCGCCAGCGCAGTAGGCAGCTCCGCGTCGTCGACGACCTGGTCCACCTGGCCGTCGGCCAGCTTGCCCTCGGCGTGGAACGCCTCGCCGGTTTCGGACGCGTCGCGCACCCGGCTGCCGCCGAAGGCGACCGCCGCGCCGGGCGAGGCCAGCACGACGTCGGCCGCGGCCGCCAGCGCCACCCACATGCCGCCGGTGGTGGGATCGCGCAGCACCGCGATGTGCGGGATCCGGTCCTGGCGGGTCAGCAGGCAGGCCCGCGCGATCTCCTGCAGCTGGCGCAGGGCGCAGATCCCCTCCTGCATCCGGCTGCCGCCGGAGGCCACCTGCGAGATCACCGGCAGCCGCAGCTCCCGGGCCTGCTCGAACGCCGCGACGATGCGCGCCCCGTCCGCCTCCCCGACCGAGCCGCCGAGGTAGGCGAAGTCGAAGGCGATGAGCACCGCCTGCCGCTGCCCGACCCAGCCACGACCGCACAGGACCGACTCCTCCGAGCCGGTCCGCGCGGTCGCGCGGGCGCGCTGCTCGTCGTAGCCGGGCCAGCCCAGCGGGCCGTCCCCGGCCCGCGGACCGGCCGGGGGCTCGAACTCCTCGAACCCCCGGCTGACCGACTCGACGACCGCGCGAGCAGCGGTGTGCTCAGCCATGCTGCAGCGCCTTCTTCTGCACCTTGCCCATCTCGTTGCGCGGCAACGCGTCCAGGAACCGCACCTCGCGCGGCCGCTTGTGCGGGGTGAGCAGGCGGGCCACGTGGTCGGCCAGCTCCTGCTCGGCGGGCTCCTGACCGGGCGCGCGCACGATCCAGGCGATGATCCGCTCACCCAGGTCGGCGTCGGGCTCGCCGGTGACCGCGACCTCGGCGACCGCCGGGTGCTCCAGCAGGCAGTTCTCGATCTCGCCCGCGCCGATCTTGTAGCCGCCGCTCTTGATGATGTCGGTGGCCTTGCGGCCGACGATCCGGATGTAACCGTCCGGCGCGCGGGTGGCCACGTCGCCGGTGCGGAACCAGCCGTCGGCGAACGCCGCCTCGGTGGCGTCCGGCCGGTTCAGGTAGCCGCTGAACAGGTTCGAGCCGCGCACCAGGATCTCGCCGACGGTCTCGTCGTCGCTGGCGGTGATCTCGCCGCCCTGTTCGTCGACGAGCTTCAGCTCGACCCCGGCGAACGGGCGCCCCACGTAGCCGGGCCGCCGGTCGCCGTCGGCCCGCACGCCGCAGTTCATGATCGTTTCGCTCATGCCGTAGCGCTCCACGACCCGCTGGCCGGTCAGCCGCTCGATGCGCTCGTGCTCCACCGCCGGCAGCGCCGCGGAGCCGGAGACCAGCAGCCGGGCCTTGCCGACCGACCGCCCGATCTGCGGGTCGAGCTCGGCGTCCTCGGCCAGCCGGTGGTACATGGTCGGCACGCCGAACATCATCGTCGCGGGCCCGGCGAGCTCCTCGGCCACGGCGGCGGAGGAGAACTTGCCCACGTGGTGGACGGTGCCGCCCAGCCGGACCGGGCCGAGCGTGCCGAGGATCAGCCCGTGCACGTGGAACAGCGGCAGGGCGTGCACCAGCACGTCGCGCTCGGTCCACTCCCAGGCCTCCGCCAGCGCGTCGAGGTTGGCGCGGATCGCGCGGCGCGGCAGCACGACGCCCTTCGGCGGCCCGGTGGTGCCCGAGGTGTAGACGATCAGCGCGGGGTCGTCCTCGTCCGCTTCCGGCGGCAGTTCTCCGCCGCGCACGTCCAGGTCGACCTCGTGCACCGGGACGTCGCCGAGGCCTTGCGGCCGCTGGAAACCGGGCGGTGCGAACAGCAGTTCCGGCCGGCTGTCGCCGAGGATGTGCGCGAGCTCGCGCTCCCCCACCTTCGGGTTGATCGGCACCACCGCGACGCCCGCGCTCAGCCCGCCGATGACCGCCGCGCAGGTCTCCGGCGACGCCGTCGCCCAGACCGCGATCCGCTTCGCTGTCCCGACGCGCTCCGCGATCCCGGCGGCCACCGCCGCCAGCTCCCGGTAGGTCAGCGCCTTCTCGCCGAAGCGCAACGCTTCCTTCTCGTCGGGCTTCCGCAACTTGGGGAACAGCACCTGCGCCGCGCCGGCCATGACCACCTCCACGTTCGTCAATGTCCCGCCCGCGGACCCGCGATGCCCGGCGAGCCGGCATTGGTCCACTGGCTCGACCACTTTTGCGCCGTTTCGGACACCGCGTCAAGTGGATGTGGCAAAATTGGCTCATCCACTCGACCAAAAGGTCGGTGTTAGCCTGATCACCATCCGTCCGGCCTGGAGGAAACCCGGTGTCCGAAGCCCTGCGACCGCTCGCCCGCCCGCGCCTGTACGAGCAGGTGGTGCAGCGACTGCGGGAGCACGTGGCGGATTCCGGCCTGCGCGTCGGCGACCGGCTCCCCCCGGAGCGGGAGCTCGCGGAGCGCCTCGGCGTCAGCCGCGCGTCGGTCAAGCAGGCGATCGTGGTGCTGGAGGTGCAGGGCCTCGTCGAGGTCCGCCACGGCGGCGGCACCTACCTGCGCCGCGAGTCGCTGGACGCGGAACCCGTCGCCGAGCTCGTGGCGCGCAAGCGCCGCCTGCCGGACGTCCTGGAAGCGCGCGAAGCGCTGGAGACCAAGCTCGCGGAGCTGGCCGCGCAGCGGCGCACGGACGCCGACCTCGCGGAAATCGACGCGGCACTGGCGGACATGCGCCGCGAGATCGCCGAAGGCGGGCTCGGCAACGAGGGCGACCGCCGGTTCCACGCCGCGATCACCGCCGCCGCGCACAGCTCGCTGCTGGCCGACTTCATGCGCACCATCGCGACCGAGATCGCGGAGAGCCGCCAGGAGTCGCTGCGCCAGCCCAACCGGCCGGGCAAGTCGCTGGCCCAGCACGAACGCATCGCCGAAGCGATCCGGGAGGGCAACCCGCGCGCGGCGGTCACGGCCATGCGCCGCCACCTCCAGACGGTGAGCCGGGTCCGCCTCCTCTCCTGGGACCCCGACGCCGACCCCACCCGCTCCGGCGAGGCGTGACGGAGCCACTCCGGCCGAACTCCGAGCCCGCGCCGATCGGGTGATCTGGGCGTTTTCGCGCGAAAACGGCACCGCCAGGCGTGGAAAACGCCGCTTTCGCGCGAAAACGCCGCGCCGACACCCGCACGACGGCACCGAGCCGCGGACGCCTGAGGTCGGCGGAGGCGCCGCTCAGCCGGCCGGGCCGCCCGGTTGGGGTGTGACCCGTTCGGGTCGGTAGGCTCGGGCGGCCCTGTTTCAGCAGCTACGGAGCACCTGACTTGATCGACCGTCCGGGTTCGCAGCGCGGGAGTGCCGTTGGCCGGGTGGTCCGGTGATCGGGTGGCTGCTGGCCACCGCGGGCACCGCCGCGCTCGGCAGCGTGTTCCCGCTGGTCAACATCGAGCTCTACCTGCTCGGCGTGGTCTCCACCGTGGATGGCGTCAGCTGGTGGGCGTTCGGGCTGGCCGCGGCCGTCGGCCAGGTCGCCGGGAAGACGCTGTTCTACCTGGCGGGCAAGGGCGGCTTCGCGCTCGGCGAGCGGTTGCGCAAGCGCGTCGAGGCCAAGCGGAAGGGCCGGTGGGCCGGCTGGTTGGAGAAGTTCCACCAGCGGACCGAGGAGCGCCCGTGGTGGGGTCTGGGCGTGCTGTGCCTCAGCGCCGTGCCCGGCATCCCGCCCTACAGCCTGATGTGCTTCCTCTCCGGCGCGGCCGGCATCCCGCTGCTGGGTTTCCTGCTCGCGAGCCTCGTCGGCCGGTCGGCGCACTTCCTGATCGTCGCCGGCGCGCCGGAGCTGCTGCACTGGCTGCCCGCCGCGCTGGGCTCGTAGCCGGCGAATACCGGTCCGGGCGGCCGGGAACCCCCTGTGCTGTTAGCCGACATCGAGGGGAGCCAGCACGCGGCCCGACGCTGCTGGAGGACTTCCAGGCCCGCGAGAAGATCACCCACTTCGACCACGAGCGGATCCCGGAGCGCGTGGTGCACGCGCGCGGCGCGGGCGCCTACGGACACTTCCAGCCCTACGAAGACAACGGCCTCGCCGACCTCACCACCGCGCAGTTCCTGACCGATCCGGGCCGCCGCACCCCGGTCTTCGTGCGGTTCTCCACCGTCGCGGGCTCGCGCGGCTCCGCCGACACGGTGCGGGACGTGCGCGGATTCGCCACGAAGTTCTACACCGACGAGGGTAACTACGACCTCGTCGGCAACAACATGCCGGTGTTCTTCATCCAGGACGGCATCAAGTTCCCCGACTTCGTGCACGCGGTGAAACCCGAACCGGACAACGAGATGCCGCAGGCGGCCTCGGCGCACGACACCTTCTGGGACTTCGTCGGGCTGCAGCCGGAAACCCTGCACATGGTCATGTGGCTGATGTCCGATCGGGCGCTGCCGCGCAGCTACCGGATGATGCAGGGCTTCGGGGTGCACACCTTCCGGCTGGTCGACGCGCAGGGCCGTGGGACGTTCGTGAAGTTCCACTGGAAGCCGCTGCTGGGCAGCCATTCGCTGGTGTGGGACGAGTGCCAGAAGATCGCCGGCAAGGACCCCGACTACAACCGCCGCGATCTGTGGGAGTCGATCGAGGCCGGGCAGTTCCCGGAGTACGAGCTGGGCGTGCAGCTGGTCGAGGAGTCCCGGGAGTTCGACTTCGACTTCGACCTGCTGGACGCCACCAAGATCATCCCGGAGGAGGTCGTGCCGGTTCGGCCGGTGGGCCGGATGGTGCTGGACCGCAACCCGGACAACTTCTTCGCCGAGACCGAGCAGGTCGCCTTCCACACCGCCAACGTAGTGCCGGGCATCGACTTCACCAACGACCCGCTGCTGCAGGCCCGCAACTTCTCGTACCTGGACACCCAGCTGATCCGGCTGGGCGGCCCGAACTTCGCGCAGCTGCCGGTGAACCGCCCGGTGGCCGAGGTCGCCAACAACCAGCGGGACGGCTACGGCCAGCAACGCGTCCACAGAGGACGGACCAGCTACTTCAAGAACAGCCTCAGCGGCGGCTGCCCGGCGCTGGCCGATGAGGGCGCCTTCACGCACTACCAGGAGAAGGTCGAGGGGCACAAGATCCGCAAGCGCAGCGAGAGCTTCAAGGACTTCTACGGCCAGGCCACGCTGTTCTGGAACAGCATGGCGCCCTGGGAGAGGGAGCACATCGTCGCGGCGTTCCGCTTCGAGCTCGGCAAGGTCGACCACCAGCACGTCCGCGAGACCGTGGTGCAGCAGATCGAGCAGATCGACCACGAGCTGGCCGTGGCGGTGGCCGAAGGCGTCGGGGTGGCGGCCCCGAGCGGCGGCACGCCCAACCACGGCCGCAGCTCCCCCGCCCTGAGCCTGGTGAACCAGGGCGCCGACACCATCGCGACCCGCCGCGTCGCGGTGCTGGTCGCCGACGGCGTGGACGCCACCGAAGTCTCGCAGATCCGGCGCGAGCTGTCCGAGCGGGGAGCGATGGCGGAGGTCCTCGGCTTGCGCGACGGCGACGTCCGCAGCGCCGACGGCGACGAGGTCCCGGTCGACCGCGCCATGAACACGATGGGCTCGGTGCTCTACGACGGCGTGATCGTGCCGGGCGGCGCGGAAAGCGTCCGGGCGCTTTCCGGCGACGGGTTCGCCGTGCACTTCGTGGCCGAGGCCTACAAGCACAACAAGCCGGTGGCGGCCAGCGACGAGGGCATGGAACTGCTGCAACGGGCTGGGGTTGCGGAGGCCCGCAAGCCCACCGGCACCGACGGCGTGGTGACCGAGCTCGGCGTGGTCACAGCCGCGCACACCGGGGGCGCGCTGCCGGAGGGGTTCATCGCGGAGTTCGCCGCTGCTCTCGGCAAGCACCGCGCGTGGGAGCGGGACACCTCCTCGGTGCCCGCCTGATCGGCACCGTGTCGGGTGCCGTTTTCGCGCGAAAACGGCGCCCGACACGCGTGGAACGCGACGGTTTCGCGCGAAAACGGCGCACCGCCCTCACGCGGAACGACGATTTCGCGCGAAATCGTCGTCCGGTTCCTCCCGGTTCGTGCCGATCTCACATCGGCGTTGATAACTTTTCGTGCCCTCATCGACACTCATAGCGATTGTTCACTGGGCGTTGGCGCGGGAGTCATCTACGGTGCCTGCCTGTGAGCGTCTTTCGAACAATGCCCGTCGAGGACGTCCTGACCCGCGGCGAGCGCAGCGGTCTGATCCGCCGGCTCACCGGGCGCGACCTGGTCGGATTCGGCATCGGCATCATCATCGGCACCGGCGTCTTCACCTTGGCCGGGATCGAGGCCAAGGAGCACGCCGGCCCCTCGGTGGTGCTGTCGTTCGTGGTCGGCGGCGTCGTCGCGGCACTCGCCGCGCTCGCGTACGCCGAGCTCGCGTCGGCGGTGCCGACCGCAGGCAGCGCCTACACGTACGGGTACGCCACGCTGGGCGAGTTGTTCGCCTGGATCATCGGCTGGGACCTGCTGCTGGAGTTCGCGCTCGGCGCGGCGGTGGTCTCGCGCAGCTGGTCGGGTTACGTCGCGAACCTGCTCGGCCTGCCGCCGCAGTGGTTCGGCGAGGACGCCACGATCAACGTCGGCGCGATCCTGATCATCGCGATCCTCACCGTCATCGCGGTGGTCGGCATCCGCGAATCGTCGTGGGTGACCAACGCGCTGGTGGTGGTCAAGGTCGCGGTGTGCGTGCTGGTGATCGTCGCGGGGCTGTTCTTCTTCAACGGCGCCAACCTCACCCCGTTCATCCCGCCGGCCCAGCCCGCGCCGGAAACCGCGAGCGGGTTGGAGCAGCCGCTGCTGCAGGCGGCGCTGGGCATGGAGCAGTCGATGTACGGCATCGGCGGCATGTTCACCGCGGCGGCGATCGTGTTCTTCGCCTACACCGGCTTCGAGGCGCTGGCCAACCTCGGAGAGGAGACCAAGCGCCCCAAGCGCGACCTGCCCGTCGGGCTGCTGGGCAGCCTGATCGTGTGCACCGTGCTGTACGTGGCGGTCGCGATCGTGCTCACCGCGATGGTCGACTACCGGCAGATCGACGAGGCCGCTCCGCTGGCGGCGGCGTTCCAGTCCGTCGGCCAGCCGTGGGTGGCGGCGCTGATCGCGCTGGGCGCGGTGACCGGGCTGACGTCGGTGATGATGGTCGAACTGGTCACCATCGGCCGCATCGGCTTCGCGATGAGCCGCGACGGCCTGCTGCCGCCGAAGCTCTCGCAGGTGCACCCGAAGTGGGGCACGCCGCACCGGATGACCATCGGCGGCGCGGTGGTGATCATGCTGCTGGCGGGGTTCATCCCGATCTCGGAGCTGGCCGACATGGTCAGCATCGGCGCGCTATCCGGCTTCGTCATCGTCTCGATCGCGGTGCCGGTGCTGCGCAGCCGCAAGCCAGACCTGCACCGCCCGTTCAAGATGCCACTGTCACCAGTGCTGCCGATCATCTCGGCCCTGGCATGCCTGTACCTGATGTCCAACCTGGACGTCATCACCTGGATCCGCTTCGGCGCCTGGCTGGTCCTCGGCCTGGCGATCTACTTCCTCTACGGCCACCGCCACGCCCGCCTGGCCAACCCGTCCCCTTCGAAGTGAAGGGCGCATCTGACCGATAAATCGGACAGCATGTGTCCTCCCAGGTCAGGACCGGTGTTGTCGATCTTGATACGGCGTCTGCTACTCGTAGCGCTACACAAGATCATCACGAGAAGTTCCTCCGCAACGCTGGACTGCTGGCGATCGGCGACAAGTACATGGACGGCTACGCCGTGGCCAGGGTGCTCGGCGTGGAGATGGACGACGAGTAAGGGAAGGAGGAGGCCATGCGGTTCCGACTTGGAGGTGGAGCGGTCCGCCGGGTTGCGGGCAGCATGTTCCGCAGCCGCCGGGCAGCGGGCGCTGCGGGCGCAGCTCCGGCACGTAAAAGGTTGGGTGCGCCAGTTGCTGGCGCACCCAACCTTGGCCCCGACTATCCACACAAGACTATGCCGCGAATGTAGCCGTCATTCGGATCGCCGCTGGACGGCGCAGCCATCTCAACATCTGCGAACTGATACGGAGCAACGTTGATGCAAGCAGTGTCCGGCGCGTCGGTCGTATCAATCCTCACGTACTGAGGAGTCCTACAATCGTTGTGGATGCGCATCGTCCAATAAAGGAAGCCCCCCTCCTGAACTTTCCAGGTGACGCAGGCGGGTGCCGGAGGGGATGCGACTGAGCCGTCCTGGGAAGCCGATGCGGCAGGTGAAAGCGCCAGAGCGAGCGCCAACACCCCGAAAATTACCCCAGTTACACGCATTCGAAAATTAACTCCTTCTGTTTATGGATTGCTAAGCCTGTTCAACTCTTCTTTGGAACGCGGAATATAGCCATGGCGTCCACCAATGCGTTCGAGAGCTTCAAACTTGGCCGCAGGAAACGAGTGACGCCATTGCGTAATGAAGGCGGACTCGTCCGTATCATTGACTCGAATGCGCTGAAGTTCTCGCGTGAGTCCAACTAGGAAGCCCGAGAAGGGTACGTATGCTTCAAGCAAGCACTTTCCCCTGCGCGGCGTCCACTTCGTCGTCGGCTGAAGCCACGTCCAGTGCTCGGCTTCGTGTACGGCAACACCCATATTGCCGTAGTGGTCCAACGACATATCCAGAAAGACATTTGCCCCGGGGGCGTTCCCTTCTCCCCCCCACAGGACGCACGCAACATCAGCACCCTCTGCCAAGGCGAGCGTCGCCTCGACAAGATTATTCAGAGCATTCCGCATGAACGTGGCCTTAAATGAATGAGTTTGCTCGTCAGTTTCGACCGAGAGCTCACACCACCCATTCTTGATAGTCAGTGCGACATCGAACTTTTCCGAAATCGTAGAGTCACCTTCCATGGCGGCATTATATTGGAAAGATCGCGTTCAGGCTAGGCGGCGTCGCAACGTACCCAATCGTTGCTGACAGGACCCCTCGTGTAGAAGGTTACCCCTTCTCCATCGCCGTTTTGGTAGACAAACTCGGCGACGTCGTTAGGGCCAGGGCCAAATCTCCAGGCCCACACAGAGTAGGCTGGATTGCTGCCGGGCCGGTCCCAGCGCCCGTGAACCATTGTGTCAAGAAGGCAGTTCTGGAAAGCGTCGGCAGTTCCCTCTAGGATCTCATGTTCGGTGTCGACATGGAGCACGCCGATACCGCCAGGGCTACCGCACCGCATTCGAATCGTCTGCCCGTTCGGCGGCCCATACTCAGCGACAACCGAGTCCGGAAGCGCGGATCCGTCGAAGCACGCCCAAGCCCTCACGGCCTTTACGTCGATATCACTGGATCCCGCGTTGGCATACCCGGTCATAATTCCACCGAGAGCGAGCGAGGTTGCCGCGATCGCGACGGCGCGGGACGGGAATCGATTCTTTCGCTTGCTCGGTTGGTTTCTTGTGAACACGCTCGTGATCAAATCATCGGTATCGACGCTTTTCAAGAATCGCTTTGGGTGACTACTTTCGTCTACATCCAATGGATGCCAGTAAGTCTACTCATGTACAAATACTTGGGCGCAGTTGTTGACTGGAGGCAGCCATATGGGCAAACGGGGTACTGCTCCGAAACCCACGGCACTTCGCGTGCTGCACGGCGACCGCAAGGACCGGATCAACGACGCCGAGCCGACCCCGCCCGAGGGCGAGGTCACACCGCCGGAGGATCTGTCCGACGACGCCCGCGCCGCATGGGACCGGCTGGCGCCCAGCCTGATCGCGGTCGGCGTGCTCACCCCGTGGGACGTGGACGCCTTCGTGGTGGTGTGCGAGGCGCTGGCCCGGTACAAGCAGGCGACCAAGCTGGTCAACGGCTCCGCACTGCTAGTGCAGGGGCCGAACGGCTTCGTGAAGAATCCAGCGCTGACGGTTCAGCGGGAGGCCGAGGCGACGTTCGCGCAGTACGGCGCGAGGTGCTGCTGGCGGGGTTCATCCCGATCTCGGAGCTGGCCGACATGGTCAGCATCGGCGCGCTATCCGGCTTCGTCATCGTCTCGATCGCGGTGCCGGTGCTGCGCAGCCGCAAGCCAGACCTGCACCGCCCGTTCAAGATGCCACTGTCACCGGTACTGCCGATCATCTCGGCCCTGGCATGCCTGTACCTGATGTCCAACCTGGACGTCATCACCTGGATCCGCTTCGGCGCCTGGCTGGTCCTCGGCCTGGCGATCTACTTCCTCTACGGCCACCGCCACGCCCGCCTGGCCAACCCGTCCCCTTCGAAGTGAAGGGCGC
>NZ_SMKW01000130.1 GCF_004348985.1 Saccharopolyspora elongata
CTGGTGCTGTGTCTGGGGGTGGGGAAACCTCTGGTGGCCGGAGTGTGCCGGGTGAGCGGGTCGGTGCCGAGGGTGGGGCGGGCACCAAGTCCGTTGTGGACACCAAGTCCGTTGTGGATCCGGTGGGTGTTGTTGCGTCGCGGCCGGGGCAGCCGGGTGACCAGGTCCCGGCCACGCCGGATGCCCAGGTCCCGGCCACGCCGGGTGATCCGGGACGATCCGAGGCCGTCCGGGAAGAGTCCGGTGGCGGGCAGCAGCAGGTGCCGGAACATCGTCGGCAGGTCCCGTCGGGGCCGGATGTTCCGCAGTCAGGCGCCACCGGCGATGGCAGCCCTGGCGAGGTCGTCACGCACTCCGCCCGCGCCCCCGGGAACGAGGGGTTCGGGTTGGGCGGTTCCGCGCAGTCCCAGCCCCACGGTGCAGGTTCCAGGCCGGCACCCAACGCCGAGGAGGTTGTCACCCACAATCAGGCCAACCCGGTCTTCGACCCCACCGGTCAGCCCACCCGCCAACCCGATGGCGTGCGGGAGCCCGGGTCCGAGTCCAGCAGCGTGCCCAGCGGCGAGCGCGGTGATGAGTCGACCAGTGTGCCTGGTCGTGATCGCGGTGGCGAGTCTGGTGGTAGTCGCGAGTTCACCGGCGAGTCTGGTGGTCCAAGCGATCGCGGCGGCGAGTCGGCCAGCGTGCCTGGCCGTGAACGCGGTGATGAATCGGCCAGCACGCCTGGCGGCAGTCGGGAGTTCACCGGCGAGTCTGGTGGTAGCCGTGAACGGGTCGATGAGTCGGCCGGCGTGCCTGGCGGCGAGCGCGGTGATGAGTCGGCCGGTAGGCCTGGCGGTGGTCGGGAGTCGGCTGGTGAGACTGGTGGCGAGTCGACTTCAGCGCGGATTCCTTCTGCTCCGGGTGTTTCCCATGCCGCGGTCGATTCCGGCACTGGTGGTGGCCGTGACGGCGCGACCTCGACACCGACCCAGGTCCCGGCTGCGGCGACCGGCACCGGCACCGGCACCGGCACCGGCACCGGCACCGGGTCGGGTTCTGGTTCGGGGACGGGGCAGGGTTCCGGTCAGGCGCCGGCGACCGGCCCGGCGTCGCAGGTTCCTGCGGCGGCTGCCTCGGGTGTCCCCGGGGCTGTTACGGCCGGTATGGCTGGGGGCACTTCGGGGGCGGCTGTCTCGGGTTCTGCGCCGGTGGGGATCTCGGGTTCTGCGTCGGTGGGGACGTCGGCCGGGTCGGCTGGGACCACTGGCGGGTCGGGTACGGCTGGTGGGCCGGGTGTGTTGGCGGCGGGGTCGGGGTCGTCGGGCCGCGGTGTGCCGTCGCTGAGGGCTGGGACGGTGCGTCCGGGGATGCCGGGCCGGGTCGATGATGGTTCCCATTCTGGTGGGGCGCGGGAGGTGACGGCGGCCGCGGGTGTCGGTGACGGTGCTGACTCGTCGCAGGCGGTGGAGTCGTCGTCGGTGGTGGAGAAGGTTGGTGGCGGTCGGCCGCCGGGACCGGGCGTGACGTCCGGGTCGGGTTCGAAGCCGGGGTCGCGGCGTGATGTGTTGGCGATGTTGGTTGCTGCTGATCCGGATTTGCGGTCGTATGCGGGGTTGTTGGGGGATCCGGAGGCGTTGCCGGCGAAGTTGCGGGCGTATGCGGCTAAGCCGAAGAAGGATCTGCGGTTGGCCAACGCCGGGGTCACGTCGTTCATGTGGTTGAACACGATCCTGCCTGGCCGGGTTAATCAGTTGGCGTTGACGGGCAAGTACGGGCCGGAAACGCTGCTGGGCTTGTATGAGTTGCTGCTTCGTCAGCCCCGGCAGGGTGACCGGGCGCGCGAGATCGCGTCGGTGGTGGCCGAGCTGCTGGGGGTGCAGCCCGATCCGGGTTCGTGGAACCCGCGGGACTGGTTCGGCCTCTCGAAGGGGCGGGGTCTGCCGGCGACCCGCGGCGAGAAGACCGCGGCGGAGAACGTCGGCGAGAAGACTGCGGCGGAGGTCCTTGACGAGAAATCCGCGGCGGAGGTCCTTCACGAGAAGACCCGCTCGAACGATCCCGACGACCGGGACGGTCTGGACTCCGACGAGCGGGCCCTGCTCGCCGAGGAGTCCGATGCGGCTTCGATCTTCTCGGCCGTCTCCGATGAGTCCGACCGAACCGATACGACCTCCCTCGCGGAGATCGAGGACAACGACACGGGCCAGGTACGGGAGATCCCCCTCGAATTCGTCGATCCCATGCTCGGCATGGGCGGTTCCGTCGACGCCTTGTGGTCCGGGGGTGCCGACCCGCAGGTCGAAACCTTCATCGAGACGTTGGCTACGGCGGTGGCGGATACGCCGACGGTGGAGTCGCATTCGGACGACAAGAAAGCGCGGCTGGCGGGATACCTGGAACGGCAGCGCATCCTCGACATGGACGCCGTCGGCCGGCTCGGCGAATATGTTCGTGGCCTGGTGGACCGAATCCTGCTCGCCGAGGTGCACAGCGCCGGACTCGACACCCGTACCCGGTGGGTCGCGGACGGACTCCACGCGCGGGCAGAGCAGAACAATCTCCCCGGTGGCGCGCCGCCGGAGGCAGGTGCCGGGCCGTCGCTGGCGGCGGAAGACCAACGACTGTTCGACGCGATCACGGCATCCTGGCCGTCCTCACATGTGCGTGGTTCGTCCCCCGACGACCAACCACGCTCCGACGTGACGCTGGATTACACGCTGGCTGGATTCCGCGGCATGGTCGACGGGTTCGACAAGGCGCTGGTCTTCCAGGCAAAGGCGTTGGGACCGGGACGCAACGATCGGGCCGGCGGGCCAGGCATGCCCAATTACCCGCTCGCTTATCTGGGCGACGGCCTGGTGGCGATGAGACGGGTCGAACAATTGCTACGCGGGTCAAGAAACGTCGGCGGTGTGCGGGCGCTGGTGTTCGCGCCGGACACGCGCAAGGGGTTCGTCCTGGTGCGGCGTGGCAACGACGTCCATATTTTCGGCATGCACGACGGCAAGGCGGCGCGACCGGGCGATCTGGATGGTGCCGAGCCGCTGTTCGGGGTGGCCTACATGCCTGACGGCAGGCTGCTCTTCGGTCGTCAGACCGCATTGACGGACGGGCAGATTTCCAAGCTCGCCGAGAAATACGCGAATATACCGCCGACCGTAGACGCGGACCCGCTGGCGATATTGAGCCTGACGATGATGGAGGATGTGCAGGCGGCCGTCGGGAACCTGCCAGCTGACGCGGCCAAGCGATGGACGCTGACGCCCATTTCGATCGGCCGCGGGCCGGGTGCTTTATCCCAGGTCCGAGACCTGCTCAGGTTGCGGGGTGAGGGTGCGACCGCGGTGCTGGTAGACCCTGCCGGGCACCAGGCTTTCACCATGCGGCGCGAGGGTGACAGCGACGTAGCCGTCTCGCGGCACCACAACGGCAAGTCGGACGACATGACCGGCAGCGATGCTCGCATTGGCGCCGACAATGTCTACGCCATCGCGATGGACGCGGACGGGTCGGCGCTTCTTGGCGATCAGGCTGTCGCCACGGTGAGTGAGGATCGGGCGGCGAGGTTCGAGGAGCTGCGGAGCGAGCTGCCGAAGCCTGCACATTTTGGCCTGTTCAGGTACGGCGACGCTCGCCGGTTCGTGAAGTCCGGCGCGGCCGAACTCGCTTTGGTGCGGGAGGACGAGATCCGGCAGGCGCGCATCGCGCGGATCGGCAAGAAGCGAGCCGAGCCTGGCGGTGAGCCGCCTCAGCTTGGCCAGAGCATGTGGACCGCGCCGGTCGTCATGGGCGGGACGCTGAACGGCGTGATCGAAGCGGTGCGTGCGGACGAAGGCGGCGCCGCGACCGCGATCGTGCTGGACGGCGAATCGCGTGAGGCCTACATCGTTGAGCGCCAACCGGGCGGTGCCAATAACGTGGCGGTGTGGCTGGCCGACGGAGACCCGGTCCCGGTCGATCCCGCCATACTGGGTAATCTGCGCAGGATCTTGGTGGTCGGCAAGCGGTCTGACGGATCGGTCTTCCCGCCCGGCTCGTTCACCGAGCCCGCTCGGCGGCGTTTCGACGAGGAGCTCCTGCGACAGGCACGCTCGGGCCTGACCTGGGACACCTGGCGGGAGGTGCGGAAAGCGGTCCGGCAGGAGGTCGACGGGCCCAGCGCGCTCGAGCAGGGAATCACGGGCAACGACCTCACGTTCGTCGCGGCCAACCAGGTGCGCAAGGATCCGGCGCGGAAACCGTCTGAGGTGGTCCAGCGGTGGGCCGACGACCTGGGAATCGGCCGGCAGGAGCGCGACGGGGCCGCGTCCGGGGCGGAGTCGAGGGCGATGCCGTCGCAGGCGTGGACCCCGCAGCGGGTCGTCAGCGTGGGCAAGGCCGCTGCGATGCCGGTGCGCGCCCTGCGCCAGATCTCGGACCCGCTGGCGCAGGATCTGATGCAGCTGGCGCAGGCGATCGTCGACAGCGTCCACCATTTCACCGGGCCCTACAGGAGGCCCGATATCGACCGCAATGGCCTGGACCTGCCACCAGAGCTCCGCTCGGTGAAGCTGGATGAGCAGCTCAAGAACAAGCCGCCGAACCTGCACCTGAAAGCCCCGCTGGTCCACCTTGCTGCTCAACACCTCATCGAGCTCGGTATCGACGCGGCCAGCATCCGGGACATCCGCAACAGCTCGCAGGCGATCGGACGTCAGCTCGGTACCGCGCGGCCGACGGCCGCGTCGTTGTCATGGCCGGACACGAACCGGGGCCGGCTGTACGAGGTGAGCGAACGGGAACTGCGTCGAGCCTTGCCGCGGGTGCAGATGCAACCCAACCCCCGGATTCCCGGCGCGTTTCTGGCCGAGGTGCTGAGCAAGGCGGAGCGCCTGCCATCGGACGAGACCTCCACCACTGGACGGGAAGCACCCTCCAGCGCGGCGCAGGCCGCGCCACCGGCCGTGACTCCTGCGCGATACGCCGGGCAGTCCGGAGAGCAGGCCATCGAAGGCGCCCTGGGACGACTGCGGGAGAGGTGGCACAGCGCCCGTTCGACGCCTGTCCCGCCGCCGGTGCCGTCACCGCCATTCGCGCCATCCCTTTTCCCTGGCGATGTCGGGGAATTCAGCATCAGCGACGCCCTGGAGGTAATCGAAGCCCTCGACACTTCCGCATCCTTCGGGATGCCTGGGGCGGGGCCGGTGCGCCGGATACCGCCGGTGCAGCCGGACGACGACGATTACGAGGCGGCTCTCGGCATCCTCGACGAGCTGAGCGAGCACGACGAGCCAGACCTGGAAATTCCCGCTTACCGGTTGGCGCTGGACGCCATCGCATGGCGGCTGAAGAACGAGCCCGACGAGTCCGTCGTACGTGGCGATGCGATGGACATCATTGCCGCCCTTGAGACGAGCGAACCTCTCGACGTGACGGGTGGAAGCGGGACGCTGCGTTCGCTCCAGGACATCCTCGACGCCGCCGACGAGCTGGAGGTCGACAGCAGCATCGCGCAGTCCGCGCGGCTGCTGTTCGAGGAGATCGACCTGCGTGATCCCGACGATCTCGATTTTGTCGACGAAGCCGAGTCCGCCATCACCCTCATCGCTGCCGAAGCGAAGCTGGTCGAGGACTCTGAGGCGCTGGTCCGGTATGCCGAAGGGCTTAGCCGCATCACGCGCTCGGTCCGCCCGGAATGGGTTCTCCGCCGGAAGTATCCGCATCTTTTCCAGGACGACGGCCCGCCGGCCGCGACGACGGAACCTGACCCGGATGTCGCAGAGCCGCAGGCGAAGAGGCGCCGGCTTGAGCCGGCGGCATCCGACGCCGACCGGATTGAGCAGGCTGAGTCCCCGTCGGCTCTGGTGGCGCTCGCAGGCCGCGAGAGCCTGCAACCAGACGGGTCTGCGGGACCGTCGCGGGTGCGCTGGATTCCGCGGGCGAGCGAGAGCGATGCCCAGGTACCGGCAGCTCGCGCCATCCTGGGCCTGGTAAGCGATTTCGAGCGACTGGAGCAGGACGCTCTGCGGTATCCCGAGGCGCTCAGCGCTGTCGTGTGGCTGCTGCGAAATGAGGCCGACAGGGGCCGGGTCGCGCAGGACGCCGAATCGGTCGTCGCCGGCCTGGGCATGCCCCGTGACGGGAGCGGTCCGGACACGAGTTCGGGCGCGGAGGTGCGGACCGTCGAGGACATGACCACGCTGGCGGACTCGATGGAGTTCGACGCGGCGGACATGCAGGACGCGCGACGGATCTTTGACGAGGTCGACATCCGTGGTGTCGGCGACGGCGCTGCCCACCACGACCTCAGAAACTATGACGCGGAGTCCCGGGCCGCCATCGCTTTGATCGCCGACAGCGCCAAGGGGCGGCACCAGGTAGCGGTGCTCCTGAGCCATATCTCGGGGACGTTGCGTCCGGAATGGGCTCTCGAGCACCGGTTCCGTCCTGGGCTCGGCGGCGGTGCCACCACGCCAGAGAACGCGCCGGGGCGGGCCAATGTCCGGCAGACGGTGGACGAAGTCTTGGCCGAGCTTCGGGAGGACATCAACACCAACTTGGAGGCAGCGGAAGTCGCGCTGCGCGAGCTACCCGGTCGGGATGACCTGGTAGCGGAGGCGATGGAGGTGCTGGCCGAGTCGGCCCCGTTGTTGAGCGACGAGCAGCGGGAGTGGTTGGCTCCGCTGGTTGCTGCGGACCGGATGGACCCAGCGACCCGCGACGAGACGACAGAGCAGGTGAGCGCCTGGTTCGGCCAGGAGTCTGACCTGCGGGTGGACGACGTATTGGCCGAGCTTCGGGAGGCCATCGAGACCAATTTGGAGGCAGCGGAAGTCGCGCTGCGCGAGCTACCCGGTCGGGATGACCGGGTAGCAGAGGCGATGGAGGTGCTGGCCGAGTCGGCCCCGTTGTTGAGCGACGAGCAGCGGGAGTGGTTGGCTCCGCTGGTTGCCGCGGACCGGATGGACCCAGCGACCGGCGACGAGACGACAAGGCAGGCGAGGGCCTGGTTCGGCGCGGAGTCTGACCTGCGGGCGGCATGGCTGGAGGAGCGGCTGAAGGCGGAGGCCGCGATCCGGCAGCCCCCGAGCGAGGAAGCGTTGCGTAGCGCGGACAAGCTGATCGCCGCGGCGTTCGACGCGGGCGAGATCAGTGATGCCGACAAGCGTGACGAGGAGCTGGCCGGGGCTATCAGGACGATGATCGCCACCGCGACGAGCAGCGGGGGTTGGGCTGCCGGGTTGCAGGTGGCGGACGAGATCGCCGCGGACCGCGGCAGCATGGCGCGTGAGTGGACGCAGGACCGTCTCGATGTCGAGGGGTACGTGGCGTCGGCGGCGCTGGACGAACTGGGCGACCCCGAGTACGTGGCGCGGCTGCGGGAGCCGGCGCTGGATCTGGCGTTGTCGTCGATCAATCCGTTGCCGAAGATCAGTGGTTTCCCGCAGCTCAGCCGTTCACCGGTGGAGGCGGCTCGCGACGTTCTCGCGTGGCGGATGCACCAGGCGGGCGGGCCCGGTGTGGCCAGTCTCGGCGAGGGCGAGGCTTTGGCCGCCCAGATCGGTAGCGTGCCGGCTCTGCGCTGGGAGCCGCGGCATGTCGAGCTGGCGGCGGCCGGCCTGCGCGCCGACCCCGAACAGTTCGCCCCCGCATTCGCGGCCGTCGTCACGAACAGCAGTGACCTGCGCACCCAGGTGCATGGCTACAACCAGACGGCCATCGCGCAGGTGACTGCGGCGATCACGGCGAGAAGCGGGAACACCATCCCAGTGGATGTGGTTGCCAACGCGTTGGTGCGGCTGCTCGGCATCGAGCCGCTGAGTCCGGGCATGGTCGCCGCCCTCTACGCCGACGCTGGCGCGCCGCGAGGGCAGGTCATGCCCGACTCGGCTGTCACGTACTTCAGCAGGGCCGAATTCGCCCGCAACGGTTACGACCCCGAACAGATCGCCTGGCTGGTCAATCACCTCGAACACGAGGCCGAGGGTCGTCTCAGCCTGGACCAAATCGCCGACTACCTGGCCGTGGAAACAAGGACGGAGCCGTGGTCGGGCAAGAAATTCGATGCGTTCCGCGAGCAGACCCTCCTTCGTGGCGCGGTCGATCCGGCCGTGCGGGAGGCAGCGAATCAGCACAGCCCGGCGCTGCTGGCCCGCCTGCGGTATTCGCAGGACGACGTGGCCACGGCGCTGCAGAACGCCATCGACGCCAGCGCCGTTGTAGTCGAACCGGAAGCGTTGTCCAGGCACGTCGCCCGCGCGCTCGGCACGGAGAAATGGACCTGGGAGAAGTTCGAGCAGGTGCGCGCCGCGGCGCCGGCAGAGGCCGATCTCGATCATGAGCTGCGCGGGATCGTCCAGTGGCATGTCGGAACCGCCGAAGTGTTCGGTGCCAAGTTCGGTGCCAGCTTCGAGTTCACCGCTGTCGCCGCTGTCGTGCAGTCGGTCTGGGAGCAGGAAGGCCGCAAGGTGCCCATCGGGCGCATCGCGGAGAACATCTCCCGCGAGCTCCGGTTGGGCGGGGGGAACCGGCGGCAGTTCGACGAGCAACTGGCGGAGGCGCCGTCGCTGGCTTCGGTCAGTGCGGACACCGACGCGGAGGTGTTGCGAGTCGTCGATATGCAGCTGCTCCGCGAGGACGGCATCAACCTCGACGACATGGCACGGGTCGTTGAGCAGGCCAGGACCGAGTGGCGCAGCTACGCGCCGCTGATGGCGCTGGTGATGGGCGTCGAAGCGTGGACACGCACACGCTTCGCCCGCTATCTCGCGCACGCGCCAGAGCTTGCTGACATTCCGCCGGACTTCCGGCCGTCAATCGCCGCGGAAGATCGGGAGTGGCTGCTTGAACAGGGCCTCGACCCGGACGACGTGATCCGGGTGGCCGACCGCATCGTCGAGAATAGCGATAACAGCGTCAGCGCGGGGTTTGTGGCGGACAACATCATCCGGTCCTTCAAGACCGCTGCGCCCGAGCCATCCTCATCCGCTGACGGTGAGCCTGGCCCGAATCGGCGTCTGTTCACCCGCCAGGTGCTCAGCGACGAAATCCACTCCAGCGGCGAGAGGCCTGCAGTCGAGGCCCGCACCGTGACCGCGGTGCAGGCATTGTTCGACCCGTACCTGCTCAAACTGCACAAGCTGGATCCGGAGGCGGTGGCCTCTGTCGTGAAGACGGAGGCGGCGGCCAACGACATGTCCGTGGTGCAGGCCGCCAGGTGGATCGCCAACGACAGCGGTCTCGTCCGTAGCTTCACCCCGTTGCACCGCCGGCAAGTCACCGGCGCCCGGGTGGCGGAGGTCAAGGCGGAGGCCGACCGGTCCGCCGACCTGTTCGCGGAGATCGACGCTGACCTGCGAGAAATCGACCCCGCGTCGCTCGACAGGGCCGAAGACACGGCGGAAGCCAGCGCGCGTGCGACTCGGACGGCGTGGGAGCAGGCTCAGCAGCGGCTGACCGACGCGGCGGCCAACCTGGACGTTGAGCGGGGCCGGCACGCTGACCTGCTTCGTGAGATCGATCAGACCCCTGCGGGCACTCTGCCGACACAGGACTCGGACGAGCGTCTTGCCGGGTCCGCGGCGGCGGTGGAGCGGGCGAAGCGACTCGTGCGGGAAGCCTCGGACGTTGTGTCCGCCACCCACCTCTCGTGGCAGGTGACCGACGCCGGGCTTGCCCAGCTGCGAGAAGCCCGTGCCGAGCTCATCGACCAGATCGAGACCGTCCACGGCAAGGCCGAGCGCCTGGTGGACAGGGTCCGCGCCAGGTCCCGGGAGGCGAGCCGCGTCGAAGCCGACACGCGCGAGGCCGCGCAGACCTACCGAGCCAAGATCGCCGAAGCCGCGCAGGCTATCGAGAAACTCACCTCCCCTGGGCTCGACGGGGAGCAGCGACGGGAAGCCGAGTCGCTGCTCTCGCGGGACCTCGACGATATGACCGAGCGGGACAACCGGATCGCCGAAGCGGCTGACCAGTCGGAGCTCCTGCACGACGCGGCCAAGGCCCTCGGCTCGGAGTTGCGCGAGCAGCACGAGACGCTGAACGCGGCCATCGAGAGGTACCAGACCGTTGCCGCCGCCACCGCTGCGATGGTCGAGCGGGAAGCCGAGCTCCAATTGCTTGCTATGAGCTCAATGCTGACCATCGAGAGCCTTGAGGACGTCTCGTCGCTGGTCGACGCGGTGGCCGAGTACAGCGGAGAGGACCGTGCGGCCATCGAGTCGCAGATCCGCGAGATGAGCCTGGTCGAGCTCGCCGCAGCATTCACCAGCGGGGAGCTGCCGATCCAGACCGCCGCGGGTGACCGGATCCTGGTCCCGGTGCAGGTCGATCTGTATCGGCCGCCGGGCAGTGCCGCGCCGTCCACGCTGGCGCCCATCACGGTCGAGTCGAGCGGCACGGAGGACCGTGACGTCGACACTCAGGAGGCATCGGCCAGGGCGGCCATGCGGATCCCGCTGGGGACGATCGAGCCGACGTCGATCTCTAACGCCTTCGTCCGCCCCCTGGTGTGGGCCGGGCCGGCGGTGGACTCGCGCCATGACCTCGACTACACCGAAATCAACCTGGTCATGGAGGGCGACGGCGGCCGCCCGGCCATCGCGGCAACGATGACCGTCCGGGTCGGGTCCGGCGCCGAGGGGCGGCGACCCGCGGTGGCGATCCTGGATGCGGGCCTGCGCGTGGCGCGCATTACGCCGGTCAAAGCAGCCGAGGATGAGGACACCGTCGAGCTGACGCCGGAGGACATTGACCGCTTCGCCGAGAACGGCATTCGGCTACCGAAGGAGATCACCGAGGCGATCACCGCCGGGACGCGGGTCCGCCTTGTCGGCTTGACCGGGGGGAGCCGGGCCGAGGAGCACAAGGTCGAGTTCAACACGTCTCAGCTCGAAGGCGTCGAGCTCGCCGGCGGTGGCGGCTTGGCCGCCGGCGAGATTCTGGGACTCGCCGGGCTAATGGGCGGGCTCAACGTGGAAGGCGGGTTCGGTACCTACAACGGCCCCTTCTCGATGGTCTACCTGGAGAACAAGGTGAAGGCGCTCTACGGCCGGCTGGTCTACGAGGTGGGTGACCACCGGGTAGCGATGCCGGCGCACGTGGCCATCCGTGCCGGCTTGCCTGTTCCCCGCCATTTGACGCAGTCGAAGGACATCGAGGTGCCGCCCGAGAGCCGTGCCCCCGCCTTCCTGGTGGCGCCGGGAGAAGTGAAGGAGGTGCCCGAGCCGAAGGTCCGCGAGTTCGCCGAGATGGTCTCCGAGAGATTTGCACTTGGCACTCAGGGCAAGGCCGCTCTGTGGGACGCCCTTGGCGGGCACCCCGACGCCGGCCGGGGCGAGCTTGCCGCGGAGAAGGCCACCGAGGCGATGCGCAGTGCGACGGCCGGTGAGTTCGCGTTCACCTGGGTGGAGGCCGACGGCAGGGCACATCGGGTCGCGGTGCGCATCGAGGCGGAGGTGCCCAACAGTTTCCAGCCGTCCTCCGAGCGCTCGAGGACCTGGGAGGACAACCGCCTGAACCTGCGTGGCCGCTTGAGTTCTGTCAACCGGTTCTTGCGGTTCGTCTTCGGGCTCTTCTCGTTCCTGAGGGGCAAGCCGAGCTCCTGGAACATGCCGAGCACGGGCGTCAGCGCCGGTTTCAACGTGCGGCGCACCAACATGCAGGGCTGGGCGACGGAGAACGCACGTGGGTACACCGCGGAGAACCTCGTCGAGGGCTACGCGAACGCGCGGGTGGCGGGCGTACACACCTCCTGGCAGCTGCCGAACTTGGCACAGAGTTTGCTGGCCGGCGGCACGATGATCGGCTCGGACGTGCGTGGTCGCCGGGCCGCGCCGACGGCCGCTGACGCGCAGCTGGCGGGCCTCACGCCTGGTGACTCGCTGTATCCACATGAGACGGAGCGTGCGGAGCCCGGCGATGCGCCCGGTTCCCCGGACTCGCGGTCGTTGTCCAGGCCGAAGGCGTTCCGGAAGGTGCTGCGCAAGGACGAGTCCGGCAATAAGCTTCCGCCCGAGCCGCAAGCCGTGCCGTCGCCGCGGCAGGGAGTATTCAGCGAGCGCATCGAAAACGCGGTCCTGCTGGCGGTGCCGGAGAGCAAGCTCGCCTGGGCGACCAAGCCGTTGCCCGCCAGTGAGGTCGAGGAGCGGACGTATCTCGGGTCGCTGCCGGACGGTGTCACCTTCCGCATGCTCGAACCCAAGAAGGTGGGGAACTTCGCGCTCCCGCAGACGGTGCGGGTCAGCCCCGCCGACCGGGCTGCCGCGGAGCTGTCGGGTGCTCGTTCGCTGGTCCCCGCCGACGGTGGACGGCCGGATGCGCCCCAGCACAAGCCGCCATGGCTATTCAAGACGTGGTCGAGCCCCGAGGGGCTGAAGGCCTTCACCGAGGTCTTGCCCGACGGGACGACGACGGAGTACCGGTACGAGGCACCTCCGCACAAGGGATCCGGCGACGCGGTGGGCCGACTGGTCGATACGTTCGATAGCTACGGCGCTCATCGAGTGGACGCCGACCTCGCGCTCAGTGGCCGGAAGCAGGAGGTGCCCGAGCTGGCGACCGGCGGCCTGTGGTCGCGGCTGCTCACCAAGAAAGTCCACACCAGCGAGTTCGGCAACTACCGGCTGCTGAGCGCGCAGAGCGCCAAGGACTCCCCTGAGTTGTACCGCTATGCCAGCCAGTTGCCGCTGATGGTCAGGTCGCGTTCTCGGGGATACCAACTGGCCGTGCGGATCCTGCTGTCGCTGATCAGCGTTATGCCCGGCAGCGCTGGGCGGGTGCTGGGCAACCTGCTGGGGCTGTACAACAGGGACCTCGGAAGCACCGTGCTGAAGGCTCCGGGCCCGTTGCAGGCGCTCCCGTACTCCGGTCCCACGGCGGTCTTCGTCGTCGACCGGAAGACGACCTACGAGACGTCCAGCCGCGCGGTCAACTGGTTGATCAACAGCCGGCTGCCGGGAGGGCCGGCGATCTCGGTGGTGCCCAACGCCGCGGTGATCGTGATGCCGCTGGAGGACGCCATCAGCTTGTACGAGGCGGACGGCGAGGAGGTGCCGCCCGAGCTGCTCAAGGAGCTGGAGAAGCACCGGAAGGAGCAGGCGGATGCCCGGGCGACGGCGGAGGCGGAGCTCGAGCCTCATCGGGCTCGGATCAAGGAGTGGATCGACGCCGGTGCGACGGTCGCGACGATCGTGCAGCGGCTGCGTGACGATCACGACCTGTCGGAGTCGGTGTCGGAGTCGTCGGTTCGTCGTTGGATCGAGGCGTCCCCGGTACAGACCCTGCTGCCGGAGAACCCGGGAGACTACCGTTCGCACAACGGGACGATGGTGGAGTCGTCCGAAATACACGGGCAGCAGCCCCTTGCCGAGGTCGAGCGGGCACTCGATTTCCTGCAGGTGACCGATGCCGAGTTCCGCGACAAGATCCTGCAGCCGATCGAGGAAGTGCTGGCTGGACCGCACGGGCATGTCACGTTGAGCGACGCCCTGGCGGGCAGGACGACGGAGCAGGGCGCGGTGCTGTCGATCGTCAATCCGGCGAGCAAGGGCTGGCGGCGGCTGTTCGGGTTCCACGAAGTGGTCAACGTGCGGATCTCCGCGGAAAGGTCGGACCACGAGGACGAGACGCCGGTGCGGCGTTCCCCGGTGATGCCGACGTCGATGTCCTCCGTCGCCTTCTCGATCGTGCTCACGTCGCTGACCAAGGCCAGGACCCTGGTGTTCGGCGGCGGTTCCCAGGTCGGCGGCGCGCACGCCGAACCGCGTCCCGGCGGGGGGGCGGACACGTTCGGCGGGGCCAGCACCGGACTCGTGGCGGTCCGCGAGAAGACGAAGGTGACCATCCTGGACGGCAGCGCCAAGGAGGAGCGCGGCGTCAGCACCACGCAAAAGCTCGTCGCCCGCACCGACTTGAAGGTGAAGCACACGCTGGAGTTCTCGCGGCACGAAAAGCCCAGCTTCTTGCTCAAGGCGGTCACGCTGGGTCATGCGGTTGACAGGGACGTGCTACCGCGGCGGGACGGTCGGCCGCAGGCTCCGGCGAAGCTGGGGAAGAAGTCGCCGCCGCCGGAGGGAGGGGGAAGCGCCGCGGTGTCGGTGCCGGCGACTGTGCTCGGGAAGGTGGGGCTGATTTCGCCGCAAGCCGGGTTCGCTCCGGCGCTGCAGCGCCCGGCACAGGGGCCCTCGGTGACCGTCCACGCCACGCTGCCGGACGGCGCGAGCCCCGTCTTGGAGGCCGGCGACGGCCTCCAAAGCCTGGCCATCGGCGAGTACACCTCCAAGGCGTTCGAGTCGGTGTTGAAGGCTCAGCTGGGAAATGCTCCGCTGCCGCCGGGCGCGTTCGTAGCGGACCTGGTCAACAATGCTCCGCTGCGGCCGGGCGCGGTCACGGCAACGGACCTGGAGAACGCGGCGGCCAAGGAGTCGCGCTACACCGAGGAAGGCAGTGTCGGCCGGCTCGTGCTGGACATGCTCTCGCGCGGCAGCACGGTACGCGGCGGTATGCACGCCATGGCTCACAGCAACGACCGCTACGGGGCCGAGAAGGTTGTGGTGCGACGGGGTTTCCGCAAGAGCCGGATGAACGTCAGTGTCCACGCCAAGCCCATTCCTGCCGAGTTCACGCTGCTGAAGAAGGTGCCGCCGGAGGCGGGCGCGACGCTGGGCACGATCGACCAGCTCAGCAAACGGTTCGGCGAGTCCGAGGCCACGGCGGTGGGCGCGGCGGCGGGGTTGCGCGGCGAGGGAATGGGCGTCCGTGCGGAGGGTGAGGGTGCCGTCAACCCGAATGCCCGGGTAATCCCGGAGGGCAACGTGATCGCCGAGCACGACACGCATTTCGAGTCGGATCGGGGGGCGACGAACCGGGCGAAGAACAACGTCTACAACGGCGAGAAGTACGTATTCCGCGGTAGCTGGCAGTACTTCCTGTCGGTGAAGACCCGCCACCAGCGCAGTGTGACGCAGGTGGACGCGCACGACGACAGCATCGTCATGGTGACCGGTGATCTCGCACTGCGCCTCGGCATGACCGACCTGGGCCAGCTATGGCAGCAGGAATCCGTCGCGGTGCCCAAGGGGGTCGTAGTCGGCAGTGCTCCCGGGCGAACCGGAGCGTTCATGCATGGCCTCGGCCAGCCGTACGAGCCGGCGCGGCCCGCGTCGCGTCAGGACGACCTGACCAGGGGCCGCAACCTGGACATCGGGCCCGGTGTGACCATGAACCAGGTGGTCGGCTACCTTGTCGGGCTGCCGGCGGCCCTGCGGCCTGCCACGTACACCTTCGCCCAGGGCGTCGTCTTCACCGAGCAGCAACTGCGCGATGTGCTGACCAACGCCATCCAGCTCAACTGGCGCGGGCAGCAGGTGCGCCACCTGCTCAACGCGATCTACCCCGGCGACGAGGTCGGCAAACACACGCAGCGGGAACGCGCCCACGCGATCGCCGAGCGCGAGATGAACCTTTACACGGAGCAAGCGTGGCACCTCGGCCCCCGCCTGCACAACGATCTGCACGACGTCATCGTCTTCGACCTGGTGACCCGGGGCGAGGGCGCGGCGCTCGATCGCGCCAGGAACATCCGCCAGGATCTGGACCTGCCGGCGGCACCCATCCCCAGCACCGGCCGCCCGGCGGCGGACCCGGACGCCATTGAACCGGCACCACCGGCGTCCACCCCGGAGGTAACGGACGTCGCCGGTGAACGGGAGCTGGAACGCGGCCGGGAGGGTTCGGCGCTGCATGCCTCACGTGTGCTTCGTTCGCTGGTTGCGGATCGGGTGGGCGTGGAGGAAGACGCTGTTACTGATGAGCAGGTCGGTGAGTTCGTCAGGTCCCAGCCGGGCCCGGATGAGGTCGGCCCCCTGCTGGACCGGATCCAGACCGCCCGCGACCTGCTTAGCAAGGTCAGCGACCAGTCGGAAAGCCGACGTAGGCATTACGTCGCCGCTATCGGCGAGATCAGCACGCTGCTGGGCAACCCCGAGCTGAACCGCGATGCCGTCGTCGGGATCGCCAGGGAGATCGCGCGTGGGCTGGGGACACTCCGGGCTGAGCTGAGGACCGCCTCTGATCAGTCGTTTGCCGTTGACCGCGGAGCCGGTCAGGAGCCGTTGACGAGTGAAGCCGATATCTACGCCGCCGCGGAGGCTCTGAGGCATCTGAGGCATCTGAGGCCGGATTACAACGACCTGAAGGCCGCGCAGCGAATCGTCAGCGAAACCAACCTGTTTGACACCCCGGTTAACCCTGCTTATGTCGATCTCGACGGTGAAATCGGCTGGGTTTCCCCGTTCAACACGGTGTCTCGCCTCGTTGCCGAGAAGATCGCGAACCGCCCCCGGGGGTGGAATGAGGCTCGTCTGAAGCGGTACTCCGCTGAACTCGGACGCGTTCTGCGCACCGAGAATCCGAGGTGGGTGGTGCGTAGGGAGCTGGAGAAGCTGAGGGGCGGCGCCGGTCCCGGCGACGCGACTCAGCAGCCCTCCGAACGGCGTGCCGAGGAGAGCAAGGTGCAGTTGGCGTCGTTCAAGCAGGTTCCCCTCGCGCCTGACGCGAGCCCGGCGGAGAGGTTGCTGGAGTTCTATAAGGCGAATCCGGGCCGCCCCATACCTATGCGCATTCTGCAGCAGGTGGGGTGGCCGAAACGGCGGCTAGACAATCCCGCTAAGCCGAGCCTTATCAGGTTCCATAACGCTTCGATCCAAAAGAGTTTGGGTGGCGGAGGTTTCGAGGAGTCGAGCGGCTGGATTGTCACCGAGACACGTGGTGGCGAGACGGCTTATATGTATGTGCCCAAGATGCCGGTGGCCGATATCGATAGTCGAACGGGGCACCGGTTCACCGCGGCCGATTGGGGTAGTTTATTAGAGGCAATCCCGTTGAAGGTGCTGAATTTCTTCGTGCAGGCGCCGGGGGAAGAGTTCTTGCATGGTGAGATTCGGAAGAGTATCTGGGGTCCGAACTCCCGAAGCACAGATCATATTGTTGAAGGAACAATCTCGAAAGTCAACAATGTGTTGAGGCGGCACGGTGCCGGGATCATTGTTTCGCACCCGTCCGGAAAAAAGGATGGCGGCGAGAGTTCGTGGTGGTATACGACGACCGGTGCGCCAGGGGATCGGCTGATTGCTCCGTCCATGATCAAAGATCTGGTGGAAAAGGTGTGGTCGCGCGGGAATTCGCCGCGGGCTAAGGGCTTGTTGATGAAGACGCCTCACCGGTGGGGGTGGTTGGAGCGCGATGAGTTCAAGGTGATGGGTGAGCTGAAAGCCCAGGAGCCGGGGACGCGGTTGAAGCTCGTGGACGCCTCGGTCACGAGTCGGATCACGGCCCAGTTGAACGCGGTCCTGCAACCCGGTTCAGGTTGGGTTGAGGGTGACCGCCACCGAGGGATCGTGTTCTTTCCGGGTCAGGGTGGGGTGGAGCTGGAGGAGG
>NZ_SMKW01000131.1 GCF_004348985.1 Saccharopolyspora elongata
GCGGATGCGCCGGCCTGACCATCTACGCCGTTCTCCGCGAACTGCAACGACTCCTCGTCGTCATGGCCGGCGCATGCCACATCTGCAAGCACCCCTTCAACAACACGAGTTAACAAAGCACTACTAGGAGCCCTCCGGTGAACCTCTCCCCGCGCCAGGACGCGCACGCCTTCCTCGCGGACTACCGCCGCGAGCATCCCGACGACGTCCTCGTCATCGACGAGCCGGTTTCCGCCGAGGAGGGCGTCACCGGGCTGATCTACGAGCTCATCGCGCGCGGCCGCGACGAGATGCTGGTGTGCAACAAGGTCGATGGCGTGGAGACGCCGGTGGTGAGCAACGTCTTCGCCTCGCGGCGGCGGATCTCCCGCATCCTCGGCGTCGAGCCCGCCGGACTGCACGAGGCGTACCAGTCGCGCGCCTCCCGGCCGCTGGCGCCGCGCGTCGTGGACTCCGGACCGGTCACCGGGATCGCATCGTCCGATGTGGACCTGTCGGCGGTGCCGATGCTCCGGCACTTCGCCTCCGACCGCGCGCCCTACATCACCAGCGGCATCGTGATCGCCGAGGACCCGGACACCGGGGTGGGCAACATGAGCTACCACCGGTCGATGGTGCACTCCCCCACCGAGCTCGCCACCAGCCTGCACTCCCGCGGCGACCTGTGGCGGCTGCTGGCCAAGTACGCCGCGCTCGGCAGGCCGATGCCGGTCGCGATGGTCATCGGCGGGCACCCGCTGTTCATGCTCGCCGCCTCGGCCCGCGTTCCGTCCGATGTGGACGAGCGCGCGGTGGCGGGCGGGCTGTTCGGCGAGCCGCTGGAGGTGGTGCGCACGCCCAGGCACGGCATCGGCGTCCCGGCGTGGGCGGACTTCGTGCTGGAAGGCACCATCGACCCGCAGCTGCACGCCGAAGAAGGCCCGTTCGGCGAGTTCTCCGGCTATTCCTCGCACCGCTCCACCAACAACGTGCTGCGCGTGGAGACCGTGCTGCGCCGCCGGGACGCGATGCTCATCGACGTCGAGGGCGGCAACACCGCCGATCACCTGAACCTGGCGCGCATCCCGCGCGAGTCCGAACTCGCCGAGAAGCTCAAGGACCGCTTCCCCGACGTCACCGCCGTGCACTACCCGACCTCGGGCACGCACTTCCACTGCTACGTCGCCCTGCGACCGTCGCGCCCCGGCCAGGCCCGGCAGGTGCTGCTCGGGCTGCTCGGCTGGGACCCGTACGTGAAGACGGCCGTCGCCGTGGACGCCGACGTGGACGTCACCTCCGACGCCGAAGTGCTCTGGGCGCTGGCCACGCACTTCCAACCGCACCGCGACGTGTTCGTGGTGGACGGACTTCCGGGATCGCCGCTGGATCCCTCGTCGGACCCCAGCGGCACCACCTCCCGGATGGGGCTGGACGCGACCCGCGGCCCCGACTTCGCCGGCGACCGCATCGTGGTCTCCGAATCCGCCCGCACCAACGCCCGCCGACTGCTGGGCACCACAGGAGGAGCGCAATGAGCAAGATTCCCGTGACCGTGCTGACCGGCTTCCTCGGCGCCGGGAAGACGACGCTGGTCAACCACATCCTCACCGCCGACCACGGGCACCGCATCGCGGTCATCGAGAACGAGTTCGGCGAGATCCCGATCGACGACGCACTGGTGCTGCGCTCCGACGAGCAGTTCTTCGAGCTCAGCAACGGGTGCTGCATCTGCTGCACGGCCCGCACCGATCTCGTCGAGACGCTGCGGAAGCTGGTGGAGCGCAAGGAGAAGATCGACCGGGTGCTGATCGAGACGACCGGCCTGGCCGATCCGAACCCGGTGGCGCAGACCTTCTACGTCGACGACGAGATCAGCGAGCACTTCGCGCTGGACGCGATCGTGACGCTGGTGGACGCCAAGCACATCGACCGGCACCTCGACGAGGCCGGGCCCGACGGCGTCGGCCACCAGGCCGTCGACCAGATCGCGTTCGCCGACCGGCTGGTGCTCAACAAGGTCGACCTGGTCGACGAGGCCGGCGTGGCGGCGCTGCGGGAGCGGCTGCGCGGCATCAACGCGACCGCCGAGATCATCACGTCCAGCTATTCGCGGGTCGACCTCGACGACATCCTCGGCGTCGGCGCGTTCAACCGCATCGTGCACCCGGCCTGGCTGGACGAGCAGGAGCACTTCCACGACCCGGCGGTGACCTCGGTCGGCGTGGAGCTGGCGGAGGACTTCGACGAGGCCGTCCTGCGCGCCTGGCTGTCCGAGCTGACGGCCGAGCACGGCGACGACCTGTACCGGCTCAAGGGCGTCGTCGCGGTCCGCGGCGACGCTCGGCGCCACGTCCTGCAGGGCATCCACCGGATCTTCGAGCTCCGCCCGGCCGATCCCTGGGGCCGGGATGCGCGAGGCAGCAAGGTCGTGTTCATCGGCCGCAACCTCGATCGCGAGCTGCTCACCGAGGGGCTTCGGGCCTGCACGGGCGTTCCGGCTGCACAGATCCCGTGAGTACTTTGTGCTGCTGTAGCGACAAAAAGTACGCACGGGTTCTCTAGCGGCGATCGAGGGTGTGCCGACACCTACCGAAGTGCCAGCGCACCGGGATTTTCCCGGTACGAAACGCAAAAACCGGGACCATAGTGCCGAAAACGCCGATCAGCACTGCGATTTCGCCCGTTGGGCGATAATCGAACTCGTGCGAGTGGCATTGACGAGTGGCATAGGCCCGGGACCGCAGCTGCCTGCTTCGGTCACCGAACAGGCGGGCGGGCGCAGCCCGCTGGAATCCGTGGTGTTGGTGGTGGCGCTCGCGCTGCTGACCGTCGGCGCGATCGTGGTCGTCAAGCGGCGGCGAATGCGCCGGATCGCCCTGATCGTCCCGGTTCTGCTCGCGGTGCTGACGTGCGCGGCGGGCGTCAACAGCTACGTCGGCTACGTGCGGTCGTTCGACGACTTCGGGCGGTTGCTGATGCTCGCCAGCGGCGGCAACGGCGACGCCGAACCGGCCGCGCCGGCGGAGCCGGATCCGGTGCCGGGCGGCGTGCGGGTCGCCGACGTCTCGCTGCCCGATCCCGGGCTCGGCGTCCCCACCGGCCGGACCAGGGTGCTGCTGCCGCCTGGCTACGACGATCCGGCGCACTCCGGCGAGCGGTATCCGGTGGTGTACCTCGTGCACGGCTATCCCAGCGGCGGCCCGGACGACTGGCTCGGTCCCGGTGGCGCGGTGCAGAGCCTGCAGGCGCTGGCGGACGCGCGGGCCGCGCGGCCGATGATCGTCGTGGCGGTGGACGCCACCGCGGGCACCGGCACCGACTGGGAATGCCTGAACGTGCCGGGCGGCCCGCAGCTGGAGTCCTACCTGACGACGACCGTGCCGCGGGAGATCGACGCCCGGTTCCGCACCCTGCCCGACCGGGGCGACCGGGCGATCGGCGGCATGAGCGGCGGCGCGTTCTGCGCGCTGAACCTGGGGCTGCGCAACCAGAACACCTACTCGGTGATCCTCGCGACCGAACCCTACGACGATCCCGGCACGACGCTGCTCGACGGCCATCCCGACCTGCTGCGGGCGAACACGCCGCGCGAGTACCTGCCGACGCTGCCGGTGACGCGGCCGCTCGCGGTGATGCTGCACGCCGGCGTCGTCGCGCACTCCGACGTCGACCTCGCCAACCGGCTCGGCGAGCAGCTCGCCGCGCGCGGCGCGACGGTCGCGGTGCGCGCCGAACCGGGCGAATGGCACACCTGGCGCACGGCCCGCATCGGCCTGCCCTACCTGCTGGCCTTCGCCGCCGAGAACTTCACCGCCGACCGGCGAAGTCCGTCCTGACCAGCGGGAAGGCCAGGGTTTCCCGGATCGAGCCGCCGGTGAGCAGCATGATCAGCCGGTCCACGCCCAGCCCCAGGCCGCCGGTGGGCGGCATCGCGTACTCGAGGGCGGCGAGGAAGTCCTCGTCGAGCTCCATCGCCTCCGGGTCGCCTCCCGCAGCGTGCAGCGACTGCTCGGTGAACCGGCGGCGCTGCTCGATCGGGTCGACCAGCTCGGAGTAGCCGGTGCCGAGCTCGGTGCCGAACGCGACCAGGTCCCAGCGCTCCGCCAGCCGCGGATCGTCCCGGTGCGGCCGGGTCAGCGGCGACACGTCGGCCGGGAAGTCGGTGTAGAAGGTGGGTTCGGCGGTGCGCGACTCCACCAGCCGCTCGTACATCTCCAGCAGCACCGCGCCGCGCTCCCAGTGCGCCTCGTACGGCACCGACGCCGCATCGCAGAGCTCCTGCAGGCGCAGCAGTCCGGTGTCGGCGGTGATCTCCTCGCCGAGCGCCGCCGACACCGCGTCGTTGACCGGCACGACCGGCCAGTCGTCGTCGAGGCCGAACTCGCCGTCCGGGCCGATCGCCGTGGGCGCCCCGCGCGCGGCGGTGGCGGCGGCGAGCACCAGGTCTCGGCACAGCTCGCGCATCGTCGTGTAGTCGCCGAAGGCCTGGTACGCCTCCAGCATCGTGAACTCGGGGTTGTGCTTGTGCGACACGCCTTCGTTGCGGAAGTTGCGGCCGATCTCGAACAGCCGCTCCACGCCGCCCACGCACAGCCGCTTCAGGTACAGCTCGGGCGCGATCCGCAGGTACAGGCGCATGTCGTAGGTGTTGCTGTGGGTGGTGAACGGCCGCGCGTTGGCACCGCCGTGCACCGGCTGCAGCATCGGGGTCTCGACTTCGAGGAAATCCGATCGCACCAGCGTTTCCCGCAGCGCGTGCACGGCGGCGCCACGGGCGCGCAGGGCGTCCCGGGCGCCCGGTCGCATGATCAGGTCCACGTGGCGCTACCGGACCCTCGGGGCGCAGGGCGGCGGCCAGCCGCTGCGCGCGCAGCAGCAGGAACAGCGCGGTGAACAGGGCGGCCGTGCCGAACAGGCCGAGGACGAAGTTGACCCAGCCGGGCGCGTGCCCGAAGCCGGTGACGTCGAAGTCGATCGCGCCGCCCAGCACCCGCTCGACGGTCCACGTCAGCCGCGCCTGCGCGCCCCGCAGCGAACCCGGGAACAGCGAGACCAGGACGTATCCGAGGCCCACGAACGCGGCGATGAGCAGCACGAACACCAGCGCCGCCTGGTAGCCGCTGCCGCGTTTGGCGCGGCCGTAGAACTCGCCGCGCGAAAGCCACAGCGGCACGAACGCCAGCGCCGAGACGACGATGTTGGTGCTGAAGATCCACACGTGGTCGATCGGCACGTGGTAGCGGGCGCCCAGCTCGTCCATCCACAGCGCCTCGATGTGGTCGCCCAGCACCACGAGCACCACGATGTCGCCGATCACCTGCAAGGCCAGGATGCCGACCAGGATCCACAGCGCGAGCCGCTTGCGCCGCTTCAGCGCGGTCGCCAGCACCGCCAGGAACGCGCCGTACGCGATGTTCGGCGGCGCCGGGAACAGCACGTTGTCGACGAACCTGCGCACCGGTTGCACGTTCCCGAAAAGCGCCAGGCCGACCGCAGAGCTCACGCACAGCACCGCCACCACGAGCACTGCGCCGGCGGTGATACTCGGCATCTTGCTGCGCCACCGGCGCCGCGCGGCCTCCTCCTGCTGGACCACCGTGCTCCTCCCCGGCCGTGGATCGGCGGCGCGGCCCGCTCGCCGACACCCAATCTACGACCGGCGGGGCACCGCGCGCCGCCGCCCCGACCGCACGTCGGTGGAATTCCGGTGATCTTGCTACCCATTTCGGCAATGTCCGCCCACAAAGGACCAAACCGCCGATTCGGATCCTCCGGTCAGTTCCCGGCTTCGGCGAGCAGGCCCGCCAGCTGTTCCGGCCGGTTCGCGCCGCCGTGCGAGAGCACCACGCCCGTCCCGGTGGTGACGACGGCGTACGGCGGGCCCGGAACGTTGTTGGCGTCGAACACGTCCGGCCCGGTCACCAGCGGCAGTGAAATGCCCTGGCGGTCCAGGTAGTCGCGGACCTCATCCGGTTCACCATTGCTCAGCAGCACCACCGGCAACTTCCGCGCGGCGGCGCCGAACTCCGGCAGCATCAGCCGGCAATGCCCGCAAAGCGGGGAGATGTAGGCGAAAAGGACGCGGTCGCCGCCGTCGGCGAAGGTCGCCACATCGGTTCCGATCTCAAGCACGGCACCCGGCGCCGGGCCATAGGACGGCGCCTTGAGCAAACCGGACAACCCGAACACCGCAGCCACCAGCACCGCCGCCAGCAGCGCGTGCACCGGCCCGACCGGGGCATCACCTGCGAGCCCGGCGAGCACGGCCAGCACGAACAGCACTGCAGTCCGGACCACCGAGCCCACGCCGATCTTCTCGGCCGCCCGGAAGCAGCCGCAGTCCACCCGCATCCCGCGCCGCAGCACGCTGATCATGCCGGTCAGGAACGCGCCGAACAGCCCGGCCGCAAGCACCGCGCCCCACACCCGCAGCGGCGGGACGACCAGCAGAACGGCGCTCAGCAGCTCGGCCGCGATCACCACGCGCGCCAGCACCGGGGCCATCCGGTCCGGGAAGATCCGGTATCCCTCGATGGACCGGGCGAACCCGCCGACGCTGCGCAACTTGCTGATCGCGGCGAACGCCAGCACGCCGCACACCGCCAGCGCCGCCGACCCGAACCAGTGCATCGAACCACCTCTTTCTTTGAAGCGGCGCAGCCGCTTAGCCCACCTACCTGGAACAGATCCCTTACGCCGAGCTGGGTTGTTCCGCGCGGTAGGCGGCGGCTTGGAGTTCGTAGAGCTGCGCGTAACGGCCGTTCACCGACATCAGCTCCGGGTGCGTGCCCTGCTCGACGACCTCCCCCCGGTCCAGCACGTAGATCCGGTCCGCGTAGCGCACGCTGGAGAGCCGGTGCGAGATCAGCACGACCGTGCGGCCCTCGGCGTGCTGGCGGATGCGTTCGAACAGCGCGTGCTCGGCGCGCGGGTCCAGCGCCGAGGTCGGCTCGTCGAAGATCATCAGGTCCGCGTCGCGGTAGAAGGCGCGGGCGATCGCGATCCGCTGCCACTGCCCGCCGGAGAGGTCGTGCCCGCCGTGGAACCGGCGGTCCAGCAAGGTGTCGTAGCCGTCGGCGAGCCGGGCGACGACCTCGTCCGCCCCGGCGGCGCGGGCCGCCTCGGCCAGCTTCTCCTCGTCGCGTTCCCGGCCCATCACGATGTTCTGCTCGGCGGTCAGCGGCCAGCGGGTGTGGTCCTGCGCGATGACCGAGATCCGCTCCCGCAGCACATCGCCGGCGATCCCGGTGATGTCCGCATCGTTCCAGCGGATCGCGCCGGAGTCCGGTGTGTACAGTCCGGCCAGCAGCTTGGCCAGCGTGGTCTTGCCGGAACCGTTCTCCCCCACCAGCGCGACGACCTCGCCGCGCTCGACCGCGACGCTCACCCCGGACAGCGCGGGCGAATCCGCGCCTGGGTACCCGAAATGCACGGAATGCGCCGCTATGCGCCGGAATTCGCCGGGTTCCGCCGAGGTGCGCGCCTGCGGCACCCGCCGCTCGGCCAGCTCGCAGAACTCCAGGTAGTCACCGAAGTAGAGCCCGGCCTCGTAGAGCTTGTTCACCGACTGCACCAGGCTCGTCAGCGACGACTGGCTGGCCCGGATCGCCAGCACGGCGGTGCCGACCACCGCCAGCGGGATGAGTCCGAACGCGAGCATCGCGCCCAGCACCGCGTACACCACGCCGAGCGCGACGCCGCCCATCAGGTCGCCGGACACCCTGGTGGTGGCCCGCTGCCAGGCGACGTCGAGCTCGATCCGCTGCTCGTAGTCGGCGATCCGGTCGTACTCGGCGAGCAGGAAGCGGCGCAGCGTGAAGGCCCGCACCTCGGCCGCGGGTGGCCGCTCGGCCATCAGGTCGGAGAGCATGAACTTGCGCCGCCGCGCGGTGGAGATACGGCGGAACGCGGCGTAGCGCATCCGCGCCGAACGCAGCGCCGCCCACCCGTCGGGCACCGCCGTGACCAGCAGCAGCGGCATCAGCGCAGGGTGCAGGAGGCCGAGCGTGATCGCGCCCGAGAGCACGCCGATCGCGCCGGTGAGGACGTTGACCGTCATCTCCACGACCGTCGCCGAGTCGGGCACGCCGTTGTCCCGCGCCCGCTGCATGGAGTTGTGGAACTCCTCGTCGTCGAACGCGGTCAGCTCCACCCGCGTGGTCAGCCGGAACAGCCGCGTCTCGGCCAGCCGCTCGACCTGCGGTTTCAGCCGCTCCTGCGCCCAGCTCGCCACTGCCATCAGCCCGGCGCGCAGCCCGGCGGCCCCGGCCACCAGCAGCAGCGCCGGGATCGCCGCGGTGACCCGCTGCGCGGTCGGGCCCGCGGCGAACAGCGACTCCAGCACGTCGTTGGTGGCCAGCAGGCCGAACGCCGTGAAGAACCCGGCGAGCACGTTCAGCGCGAGCGTCGCCGCCGTGTCGAGCCGGCTCGCCCGCCAGGCGACCGCGATCGCATTGCCCACCAAGCCGGGCAGCCGCCGCGCGATCGCGCCCAGCCCGGCGGACAGCATCTCCGAATCGTGCGCCTGCCAGTACGGCGCGACGAGATCAACCGGTTCGGGTGTTTCCCGCCGCCACCACTTCATCGGCGCCGACCGGCGCTCGAACAGCGTGCCGCACAACGACTTCGCCCCATCACGTTCGAGAAGTTAGACGAGCGGACACCGATCCGCAATCTTGTCGTTGTTACCCCGTTTGGCCCTAGGTATGCGAAGTGTCCTGTGCCAACAATTCTGGGGATTGCGCCGAAGGCGTCGGCACCGGCGGATCTCGACCTTTCATCCACGCCTGAAGTGAACCCGTTGGCGCACAACGACAATCCACCGTCGCGCCGGGAATCCTCAGAACGTCCCGCCAGATCGGCGGACGAGTTAGGAGCGAACATGTCCACCTTGCTGCTGGAGCCCCGCGACGCAGGAACCGTTGAAATCGAAGACATTTCGGTGGACTTCGAGATCGACCTCAAGGAGGTCCTGCACGGAGCGCAGGCGTGCGTGAACACCTGCAAGCGCACCGTGTGCAGCAGCTTCCCCTGCTGTCCGTCGATCATCTGACGACTGACCGAGAGCAATTCCGGGGGGGCGGTTTCCGTCAACTGCGGGAAAAACGGTAATTCGGCGATTCGCCGAAATCCGGCAGCCGCGAAAGGAGTCAGGCAGATGCCGACACTCGGACTGGAACCCCGGGACGCCGGAATCATCGAAATCGAGGGGATCTCGGTCGCCTTCGAAGGCGACATGAAGGTTCTGCACGGCGCACAGGGATGCGCGGACACCTGCAAGCGCACGGTGTGCACCTTGTGGCCCTGCTGCCAGACGCTCGTCTGAGCCTCGGTGATCAGGCGGCGGGAGGACCTCCGGGGCCTCCCGCCGTCGCGCAAATCGGATTCGACCAGGGAGCGGCACAGCATGGAGACGACGGCGACCGATTCGGACACCACCGTGCGGGATCGGCTGGCGGAGGCGGCGGAGCGCGACGGCCGGGAGGTGGCCGTCGACGAAACCTGGGTGAGCGTGCGGAAACCCGGTATCGCGGTGCCGGACCAGGGCTGGAAGCTGCACATCTCCGCGCGCCCGGGCACGCTCGCCGAGACGCTCGACCGGGCGCTGCCGCTGCTGCTGGCCTGGGACTGCGACTTCAAGGTCGCGCGCTCCCGGCGGGTGCTGCACGAGCTCAACTCCGGCGACGCCGACCCGGCGACGGTCGGCAAGGCGATGACGGTCTACCCGCCACAGGACACCGTGGTGCGGCTGGGAAACCTGCTGGCCGAAGCGCTCGCCGGGATGACCGGCCCGCGGATCACCAGCGACCGGCGCGTCCGGCCGGATGCGCCGGTGTACTACCGCTTCGCGCCGTTCCGGCCGCAGTACCGCGTCGACGAGAACGGCGACTTCGAACTCGTGGTGCTCGGCCCGGACGGCGAGGTGGAGCCGGGCGCCGCGGGCGCCGAGTTCAGCTGCCCGCCGTGGGCGAGCGACCCGTTCCGACCGGAGCCGGGCCCCGAACCGGAACCGGCCGCGCAGCCGACGACCGCGCGGCCCAGCGTGCTCGGCGGGCGGTACCGGCTCACTTCGGGCGTCCTGCGCGGGCCGCGCGGAAATGTCTACCGCGCCGTGGATCCCGACGGCCGCGCGGTGGTGGTCAAGGAAGCCCGCGCCTACGTCGGGGAGAACATCAACGGCATCGACCTGCGCATGCAGCTGCGCAACGAGCGGCGCATCCTGCAAGCCCTGGACGGGGTGGACGGCGTGCCCGGGCTGCTCGACCACTTCCGGCACGGCGAGGACGAATACCTTGTCATCACCGACGCCGGCACCCTCGACCTGAACCGGTACGTCGGCGAGCGGACCCGGTTCTTCGACGACGCCACCAGCGCAGACCGCGACCTGGGCGTGCTCGCCGCGCGGCTGGCCGAGATCCTCGCCGCCGTGCACGAGCGGGGCGTGGTGATCCGGGACCTGTCGCCGAAGAACGTGGTGCTCAACGACGACGGCCGCTGCACGCTCATCGACTTCGGCAACAGCTACTACGACGGGTTCCAGCTGCACGGCTGGACCCGCGGCTACAGCGTGCCGGACCAGCACACCGACCGGCAGTCCGAACCGGCGGACGACTACTTCTCCCTGGGCGCCACCCTGTTCTTCGCCGCCACCGGCATCAACCCGATCGGCGTCGGCCAAGACCCGGCCCGGAACCTCGAACGCTCGCTGCTGTGCCTGGAACGCCTGTACCCGAACGCGACCGGGGTGCGCGCCCTGCTGCCCGGGCTGATCAGCCTCGATCCGGCCGAGCGCACGGCGACCTTCGCCGACCTCCGCGCCGGTCGCCGCGCCCGGCGCGGTTCCCGCCCCGTGGCGCCGGAACTCACCGCGGAGCTGCTCGAATCGGTGCTGGAGCACACGATCCAGGAATGCATCGGCGCGGCGGAGCGGATGGCGGCGTCGCCGACCGACGTCGGCCGCTCGGAACCGCCGAAGACGAACGCTACAGCGGTTCCGCAGGCCTCGGCCTGGAGCTGCTGCACCACCCGCGGGGCGTGGCCGCCGGGCTGGAGCTGGCGCGCTGGACGATCACCGCGACGCCACCGGCGAAGCTGCCGGCCGCGATGTACTTCGGCCGCACGGGAACGGAGATCTTCCTGTCGACCGCCCGCCGGGCGGCACCGGACCTGCCGGTGTCCAAACCGATCGAGCTCGCCGCCGACGAGCGCGGCGACTACATCCACGGCGTCGCCGGGATCGGCGCGGGCCACCTGGTCCTGCACGCCCTGGAACCGGACGCCGGGCACCTGGCGCAGGTCGACGAATGCGCGCGGCGGCTGCTCAGCGGCGAGACGCGCGCCACCGAGGACGCGGTCCCGGCCGCGGCGGACACCGGTGTCGCCCTGGAAGCCGGATTCGCCCACGGCAGCGCGGGAATCGCGCAGTTCCTCCTCGCCTACCACCAGCACACCGGCCACCCGGCGGCAGAAGCCGAGGCGGCGCGGCGGTTCGCCTCGCTCGCGGACGAGGTGTCGGGGCTGATCGAGGTCCTGCGGCGCCCTCCGGCGCGGCCGATGGCGGCGTCGTGGTGCCAGGGCATGTCGGGCGTCGTCTCGGCGCTCGTGTCGGCGGCGCAGCACTGGGACGACGACCGGTACTGGGCGCTGGCGAAGGACGGCGCCCGGGCCTGCCTCGGCCTGGCGCCGCAAGCGTGGGTGGTGTCGCAGTGCTGCGGCCTGGCCGGGATCGGCGAGGCGATGATCGACCTGGCGGTCGCCACCGAGGACGAGGAATTCTGGTTGGGAGCACGAGAAATCGCGGTGCACATGCTGGCCCGCAGCGGCGGTGACTTCACCAAGCCCGACTTCCCGGACAACTCCCTGGAGGCGGCCAGCGCCCCGTGGTCGACCGGCACGTCGGGAGTCCTGTCGTTCCTGCGCCGCCTGCACCACCGCGAAGGCGCCCGGTTGTGGACCACGGCCTGGACCCCACCGGTGTGACCGGCCTCAGCTCCGTCCTGATCCCGATGATGTTGGAGTGAACGGCCTGTTCGCCTAGCTAGATGAGGCAAACAGGCCGTTCACTCCACTCCGGCAAACCTTCCGGAAGCGTCAGCCGTCGATCGCGGCGAGGCGCTGCCTGCGGTGCGCGGCCATCCTGACCGGTGCGTTGGGGACGCCGTATCCGGCGTAGCCTCCGATCCGCTGTACGAGCTCGAAGAAGATCCGCGAGCCGAACAGTTCCGTGAACAGGTGCAGGTATTCGCCGTTCTCGTCCCGGTCGTAGAGCACCGAGTTCGCTCGCAGCTCGGCCAGCAGTCGCGGGTCCAGCTCCAGGCGCGCGTCGAGGTCGTCGTAGTAGTTGTCCGGGATCCGCAGCACCGGTGCTCCCCGCTCGCGCAGGGTGCGCGCCGCGGCCAGCACGTCTTCGCAGGTGAAGGCGATGTGCTGCGGATCCCGGACCGCCGGCGCCCACTCCCCGCGGCGCACCAGGGTGCCGGTCAACGCGATTCGCACCGTGCCGGACGGGTCGAGCACCGCCCGGCTGCGCACCATCCCGAACGGCGCCGCGTACTCCACGACCGGCTCCGGCTCCAGCCCGAGCACCGAGCGGTAGAACAGCGTCGCCTCGTCGAAGTGGTCGAACGGCTGCGTCAGCGCGACGTGGTCGATGCCGGTGAGGCCGATCGCGGGCGATGCGGGGTTCCAATTTTGCCTAAAATTGGAACCCACCGAACCCGCGTCGGGGAAGTCCGACAGCCAGCTTTCGGTGTCGCAGAAGAACACCTCAGTGCCGTCCGGCGCCGCCACCGACGCCAGGTTGGCCTCCTCCGGCCCTCGGGAACGCGGCAGGATCGGCGCACCCATCGCGTCCGCCCGCTCCGCGGACCGGCCGGGGTCCGCGCTTTCCGCCGCCAGTGCACCGATCGCCGCGGAGTCCGATGTGGACGACGAGGCGTTCAGCAGCACCCGGGCGCCGCCCTGCTCCCACAGCTGCACCGGCTTGCTGCGGTGCTTCCCGGTGAGCGAGAAGCCGAGCGCCGTGAGCGCGTCGGCGAGCCGCGACGAGGCGATCTCGTCGACGGCGAGTTCCGCGAAGGCGCAGCCGCCGAGCTCCGGTGCCGGCGCGGCGACCGGCATCCCGAGCTGCTCCTCCAGCAGCCGCAGCGACCGCATCGCGTCCACCGCCGCCGGCACCGGGTCGGCCTGCCGGAAGACGTCGTTGAACACCTCCAGCGACAGCGGCCCCGCGTAGCCTGTGGACAGCACGTTGCCGACGAAGGTCGGCAGGTCGAACGAACCCTGTCCCGGGAACAGCCGGTGGTGCCGGCTCCACTGCAGCACGTCCATGTCCAGCCGCGGCGCGTCGGCCAACTGCAGGAAGAACAGCTTCTCGCCGGGGATGGTGCAGATCAGCGCCGGATCGCTGCCCCGCGACAGCACGTGGAAGCTGTCCAGGCACAACCCGAGCGCCGGGTGGTCGGCGCGGCGCACGATCCGCCAGGAGTGGTCGTAGGTGTTGACGAACCGGCCCCACGCCAGTGCCTCGTAGGCGACGCGCATGCCTCGCGCGGCGGCGCGTTCGGCAAGCAGGCGCAGTTGTTCGGCGGCCAGTTCGTCGTCGTCGACCGCGCCCGGCGAGACCGTCGAGCACACCAGCACCAGATCGGCGCCGAGCTGCTCCATCACGTCGAACTTGCGCTCGGCACGCCGCAGGTTGGCCCGCAGCACGTCCGGCGGGACCGCCTCGAAATCCCGGAACGGCTGGTAGAGATCGACGGTCAGCCCGAGGTCGGCGCAGCGCCGCCGGATCTCGGCGGGCGAGGCGGCGGAGGTGATCAGGTCGTTCTCGAAGATCTCGACGCCATCGAACCCGGCAGCCGCAGCGGCGGCCAGCTTGTCCTCCAGGGTGCCGGACAGGCAGACGGTGGCGATCACCCTGCGGGCATCAGCGGTGGACATGCACACCTCCGGCGAGTTCGGCGAAGTGGCGGAGCATCCGCGCGGCGTCCGGCTCGACGCCGGTGAACAGGCGGAACGAGTCGACGGCCTGGAACACGGCCATGCCCCCACCGTCGAGGACCCGGCAGCCGTTCGCCCGCGCGGCGAGCACGAGTTCGGTCTCCAGCGGCCGGTAGACGACGTCGGCCACCCACAGCCCGGGGCGCAGCAGCTCGGCGGGCACCGGCAGGCCGGGGTGCGCGGCCATCCCGGTCGGCGTGGCGTGCACGAAGCCGTCCGCCCAGGCCAGCGCCTCGGCGGCGGACCCTGGAGGGGCGGCTTCCGCGCGGTCGGCGCCGAAACGCGCACACAGCGACTCGGCCAGCGCCTCGCCGCGCCGCGGGTCGACGTCGAGCACGCGGAGCACTCCGGTGCCCAAGGTCAGCATCGCGTGCGCCACCGCAGCACCGGCACCGCCGGCGCCGAGGAGCACGACGCGATCCACCGGGGCGTCCGGCAGGCCGCGGCTGAAGCTGCGGGCGAAGCCGGACCAGTCGGTGTTGTGGCCGATGGCGCGACCGCCGGTGAAGACGACCGTGTTGACGGCGCCCAGCTCGACGGCGTCCGGCGAGAGCTCGTCGAGGTGCTCGATCACCGCCTGCTTGCCCGGGTGCGTGATGTTGAGACCGTCGTAGCCGGCGGTGCGGGCGGCGGCCAGCAGCTCCCCGATCGCCGACACCGGCCTGCCCAGCACGTCCAGGTCCCATCGGCGGTAGAGGTAGCGGAGTCCGAGCTCGTCGGCCTCGCGCTCGTGCAGCGGCGGGCTCAGCGACGGGCCGATGCCCGATCCGATGAGCCCGACGAGGTAGCCGTCCTGGTTGCGCACCTGAGCCCCTCCTAATTAACGAACTAGCTAGTTAATAGTAGGTCGGAAGCCCCGATCCGGGAAGGGCCGCTGCACTACAGTGGGCGTCCAGCCCGAACCGCGAGGGAGCACCGTGGCAACACCGACGTCCGACACCAGGGAGATCCGGCACCGCGATGCCGAACGGACGCGCGCGGAGATCCTCGAGGTGGCCACCGCGGAATTCGCCGACAAGGGCTACGCTGGCGCCCGCGTGGACGAGATCGCCGCCCGCACCAGCACCACCAAGCGGATGATCTACTACTACTTCGGCGGCAAGGAGCAGCTCTACCTCGCCGCGCTGGAGAACGCGTACTCCGTGATCCGCGGCATCGAGCGCGAGGTCGACGTCGACGACCTGGACCCGATCGAGGCGATCCGGCGGCTCGCCGAGCTGACCTTCGACCACCACGAGTCGCACCCGGACTTCCTCCGCCTGGTCAGCATCGAGAACATCCACCGCGCCGAGCACCTGGCCAAGTCCGAGCTGCTGCCCGGCCTGGCCACCCCGGCGGTGGACGTGCTGGGCCGCATCCTGGAGCGCGGCCAGGCGGCCGGGCAGTTCCGCGCGGACGCCGACGCCCTGGACGTGCACATGGTGATCAGCTCGTTCTGCGTCTTCCGCACCGCGAACCGCTACACGTTCCAGGCGATCTTCAAGCGCGACATGCTCGACCCGGCCCGCCGCGACCACTACCGCAGGATGCTCGGCGACCTGGTGCTCGACTACCTCACCGCGCGCTGATCTCCAGCGCAGACACACACTCGAAACACACCCTTGACAGGTGATGCGCCGCACCTTCACTCTTTGGGACTAACTAGATGGTTCATAAGTCGCCGGTCTGAGCAACGGTGCACGGATCCTTGGAGTTACAAGTGACGGACCACTCCACCGCCACGCAGGGCAAACCGCGCAAGGCCGCCGTCGCCGCGTGGATCGGCAGCGCCCTGGAGTACTACGACTTCTTCATCTACGGCACCGCGGCCGCGCTGGTCTTCAACAAGATCTTCTTCCCGGCCTCCTCCCCCGCGACCGGCACGCTGCTCGCGCTCGCCACCTTCGGTGTCGGCTACCTCGCCAGGCCGGTCGGCGCCTTCGTGCTGGGCCACATCGGCGACGTCTTCGGCCGCAAGCGGGTACTGGTCTCCACGGTGCTGCTGATGGGCGTGTCGACGGTGCTGGTCGGCTGCCTGCCGACGTACCACCAGATCGGCGTGGCCGCGCCGGCCCTGCTGGTGACGCTGCGCCTGATGCAGGGCTTCTCGGCGGCCGGCGAACAGGCGGGCGCGAACTCGATGACGCTGGAGCACGCGCCGCCGGACCGGCGCGCGTACTACACCAGCTTCACCCTCAGCGGCACCCAAGCCGGGCAGATCCTGGCGACCGCGGTCTTCCTACCGGTGGCGGCGCTGCCCGAACAACACCTGCTGACCTGGGGCTGGCGACTGCCGTTCTGGCTCAGCGCCGCAGTGGTCGTCGCCGGCCTGCTGATCCGCCGCAAGCTCGACGAAACCCCCGTCTTCGAACACGAAGTGGCCGCGGGCGAGACGAAGCGGGCCAAGACGCCGCTCGTCCCGCTGTTCCGCGACCATTGGGCCAGCGTGCTGCGCGTCGTGGTCGCCTCGGTGATCGCCGCGGTGAGCACCATCTTCACCGTCTACGCGCTCAGCTACGCGGTGAACACCGTCGGCCTGGCGAAGGCGCCGATCCTGTGGGTCGGCGTGCTGGCCAACATCGCGGCGCTGTTCGCCATCCCGCTGTGGGCGAAGCTGGCGGACCGGATCGGGCGCAAGCCGGTGTTCATCGGCGGCTCCCTGGGATGCGCCGCGCTGATGGCGGCGTACCTGTGGTCGCTGTCGCTCGGCGACTACGCGCTGATCTTCACCACCGGGATCCTGATGTTCGGCGTGGTCTACAGCGCCACCAACGGGATCTGGCCCGCTTTCTACGGGGAGATGTTCCCGGCGCGGGTGCGGCTTTCCGGCATGGCGATCGGCACGCAGATCGGGTTCGCCCTGGCCGGGTTCGCGCCCAGCATCGCCGAAGCCATCGGCGGCGGCCGGGACGGGTGGGTGAACGTGGCGCTGTTCACCGCCGGTCTTTGCGTGCTGAACGCCATTGCCGTCGCCACCGGGCGGGAGACCTATCGGGTTCCCACCGAGGATTTGGGGTTAGATGCTGGGCGTTCGGCTTCTTTTGGGGTTGGGGCTGGGGCTGGGTCTCGGGCTGTTTGAGGTTTGGCTTGGGCAGGCTCTTGGGGTTGTTTCCCGGGGGCCTGTTCTTTTTTGGGTTGAGGTGGGGTTGGGACTTTTAGAGTTCCTAACAGAATGATCACTTGTAGTGACTGGCATTCCCTGATGGTTGATCATGATCGTGTGAAGAAGGGTGAGCAGCCGCCATGGATCGTGTCCGACGAGCTGTGGGAGCGAATCGAGCCGT
>NZ_SMKW01000132.1 GCF_004348985.1 Saccharopolyspora elongata
CACACCACCACCCCGACCACGCCCCAGGACCCCGGCCTCGACACGCCGGTGCCTGTGGATAACTCCCGCAATTTCAATGGAAATTGGACCTTCGATTTCCATTGAAATTGCGGTCCAACGCGCCTAGGTGAGGGGTGGGTGGTGGCGGAGCATCGGGCTGTCGGCGTCGCTGGGGTACTCCAGCAGCAGCACCGAGGTCACCGGGCCGCCGACGGTCTCGTAGGTGTGCGGCAGCTGCGCCGGGAAACACACATAATCCCCCGGCCCTAGCTCGTAGGGCGCGTCGGCCGGTCCGACGCGCAGTTTTCCTTCCGTGACAACGACGTGTTCCCGCCCAGGATGCCCGTCCGAGCGCTGCACCTCGCCGGGCCGCACGCGCTGGTCGTAGACCTCCACCACCGCCGACGTCAGGTCGAGCCGGCGCAGCATCCGCAGGTCGACGGCGTTGCTGCTGAGCACCTCCAGCCCCGCGGACCGCACCAGCACCACGTCCGGCTCGGTGCGCTCGGTCAGCAGGGTCGACACCGGCACCTGCAAAGCGTTCGACAAACTGAACACCGTCTGGATGGTGGGGTTGCCGACGCCGGACTCCAGCTGCGACAGCGTGCCCTTGGCGATCCCGGACCGCCGCGCCACCTCGGACAGCGACAGCGCCTGCTCGGCCCGCAGCGCCCGCAGATTGGCCGCCAGCACCCGGACGGCCTCCACCTGCGCCATCAAGCACCTCCCCAAGACCCGGAACGTGCCCGCAGCTTAACCACCGGTACCCGGCCGCCACCGGGCCGCGCGACGTCCGGTTTTGCGAATAACGGGATTTCCTTGCTCGACGGTTCGCCGCAAGCGCACCGTAATCGGCACGGCGGTCGCCGGAGATGCCCCGACAACAACTCCGGCGGACGCCCTTCCAACTACCAGGCCGCGAGACCGGGCAGCTCCCCCGTCCTGCCCGGGCGCTCGCGGCCCGCACCCGGTTCTTCGCGGTGCCGAGTTCCAAGGGGCCCAGATGCTCAAACACGTCCTGGATGTAGTGGATCTCCTCGACGATCCGTCGGTCACCGGCGCCCGCGTGGTCGCCCACCTCGACGAGGTGGCCGGCGAGTCCGGGCAGGCCACCAGCACCACCGTTCAAGGCCACCAGGGCACGACCGACTTCGTGCAGGTCCGCATCCCCGGCACGCGGGGCAAGGCGGCCGGCGGCGACGCCCCGACGCTGGGCGTCGTGGGGCGGCTCGGCGGGATCGGCGCCCGCCCGGAGGTGACCGGGTTCGTCTCCGACGGCGACGGCGCCGCCGCGGCCATCGCGACCGCGGCGAAGCTGCTGTCGATGCGCGCCCGCGGCGACGTGCTCCCGGGCGACGTCCTGATCAGCACCCACGTGTGCCCGGATGCCCCGACCCGGCCGCACGAGCCGGTGCCGTTCATGGACTCCCCGGTGGGGATCGCGACCATGAACGCCCACGAGGTCAGCGACGACATGGACGCGGTGCTGTCCATCGACACCACCAAGGGCAACCGGATCATCAACCACAAGGGCCTGGCGCTGTCGCCGACGGTCAAGCAGGGCTGGGTGCTGCGGGTTTCGGACCGGCTGGGCACCCTGCTGGAGACCGTGACCGGCGAACCGCTGGTGACCTACCCGGTGACCACGCAGGACATCACGCCCTACGGCAACGGCGTCTACCACATCAACTCGATCCTGCAGCCGGCCACCGCGACCGCCGCGCCGGTGGTGGGCCTGGCGATCGTGGCCGCCACCGCCGTGCCCGGCTGCGCCACCGGCGCGAGCCACGAGACCGACATCGCGGCGGCCGCGCGCTACGCCGTCGAGGTCGCCAAGGAGTTCGGCGCGGGCCAGCTGGCCTTCCACGACCAGGCGGAGTTCGACCACCTCGTCGCGCGCTACGGCTCCCTCGCCCACCTGCAGACCATGGGCGACCTGCCCGCCGAGGAGGAGTGATGGGCACGGCGCAGTCCGCCGAGGCCGCGCCGGGCAAGCAGATCGGCAACGACGACTACTCGCTGCGTCGCGTCCCCCAGGACGCGCGCTACGGGTTCGGGTCGATGCTGCTGCAGTGGCTCGGGCAGTCCGGCTCGCTCTCCCAGTTCGTGCTGGGTGCCTCGCTGGGCATCGCGATGGGGTTCTGGGACGCCTTCTGGGCGTTCACCCTCGGCGCGGTGCTGCTGGAGATCGTGATCTTCCTGGTCGGCCTGGCCGGTCAGCGCGAGGGCCTGGCGATGACCATGCTCACCCGCTTCGCCGGGTTCGGGCGCAACGGCTCGGCGCTGGTCAGCCTCGTCATCGCGATCAGCATGGTCGGCTGGTTCGGCGTGCAGAACGGCATCTTCGGCAAGAGCATGCAGTCGCTGGTCGGCGGCCCGATCTGGCTGTGGTGCGCGATCTCCGGCGCGGTGCTGACCGCGCTGGTGATCTACGGGTTCAAGTACATGATGTGGCTGGCCAAGATCGCCGTGCCGCTGTTCTTCGCGCTGGTGGCCTGGAGCGTGATCAGCACGCTCTCGCAGCACTCCATCGGCGAGCTGATCGCCAAGGAGCCGACCGCCGCGGCGCTGTCCATCCCGGCGGCGGCGACCATCGTCGCGGGCGGGTTCATGTCCGGCGCGGTCGTGGCCCCCGACATGACCCGCTACAACCGCAAGGGCTGGCACGTCCTGCTGCAGAGCTCGTGCTCGATGATCCTCAGCGAGTACATCGTCGGTATGACGGGCGTGCTGCTCGGGCAGCTGGTCGGCAGCAAGGACGTCACCTCGATCGTGCTGTCCACGTCCGGGTTCGTCGGGCTGGTCATCGTGATCCTGTCCACCGCGAAGATCAACGACTGGAACCTCTACGCCTCCTCCCTGGGCGTGGTGAACTTCGCGGACACGGTCTTCGGCAAGCGCCTGCACCGCGCGACGGTGACGCTCGTGATCGGCGTGCTCGGCACCGTGCTGTCCGCGATGGGTTTCCTGGACCACTTCACGGAGTTCCTGAAGATCCTCGGCGTGGCGATCCCGCCGATCGGCGGCATCATCGTCGCCGAGTACTGGGTGGCCCGCCGGATGCGCGGCGAGCTCGACCGCACCCGGCTCACTGGCACGCTGCCCGACAAGGTGGCCACCTGGGTGCCCGCGACGCTGGTGGTGTGGGCGGCCGGCTTCTGCGTCGGCTACTTCGTCGACGCGGGCATCCCGGCCCTCAACTCGCTGCTGACCGGATTCCTGCTCTACACGGTGCTCGCCTTCGCCGGGCTGGTGCGCCCGGTGGGGATCTCGACGCTGGAAGGACGCAAGTCATGAGCGTGCCCGAGGACGAGGTCGTCGACCTCTGCCGGGACCTGATCCGCATCGACACCTCCAACCCGACCAGCAACGAGCGCGCGGCGGCCGAGTACGTCGCGGCGAAGCTGGCGGAGGTCGGCATCGAGTCCACATTGGTCGAAAGCGCGCCGGGGCGGGCCAGCGTGATCGCCCGCGTCGAGGGCGAGGACCCGTCGCGGGGCGCACTGCTGATGCACGGCCACCTCGACGTGGTGCCGGCGGATGCGAGCGAGTGGACCTTCGACCCGTTCGGCGGCGAGATCCACGACGGCTGCCTGTGGGGCCGCGGCGCGATCGACATGAAGGACTTCGACGCGGTGATCCTCGCGGTGGCCCGGGAATTCGGCCGCACCGGCCGGAAACCGCCGCGGGACATCGTGTTCGGCTTCCTCGCCGACGAGGAGGACGGCGGCAAGTTCGGCTCGCACTGGCTGGTGCGCAACCGACCGGAGCTGTTCGACGGCGTCACCGAGGCGATCACCGAGGGCGGCGGCGTGTCGTTCGACCTGGGCAACGGCCAGCGGCTGTACCCGATCGAGAACGCCCAGCGCGGCCAGGCGTGGCTGCGGCTGATCGCCACCGGCCGGGCCGGGCACGGCTCCTCGCCGAACGACGAGAACGCCGTCACCGACCTGGCGGAGTCGCTGGCCCGCATCGGCAGGCACCGGTTCCCGGTGCGGCTGATCGAGCCGGTGCGGGTGCTGCTGGAGCGGGCCGCCGAACTCCTCGGCACGGACTTCGATCCGTCCGATGTGGACGGTAGCTTGACGAAGATGGGCCCGGTGGCCGACCTGGTCGACGTGATCCTGCGCAACTCGGCGAATCCCACCATGATCGAGGGCGGCTACCAGACCAACGTCATCCCGGGCCGCGCCACGGCCGCAGTGGACGGGCGGTTCCTGCCCGGCCACGAGCAGGAGCTGCTGGACACCATCGACTCCCTGCTGCTGCCGTCGGTGCGCCGCGAGTTCATCCACCACGACGTGGCGATGCAGACGGAGTTCGCCGGCACCCTGGTCGACGCGATGTGCGCGGCGATCCGGGCGGAGGACCCGGACGGCCACCCGACTCCGTACTGCAACGCGGGCGGCACCGACAACAAGGCGTTCGCCACGATCGGCATCAACGGGTTCGGCTTCAAGGCCCTCCGGGTGCCGCCGGAACTGCCGTACTCGCGGATGTTCCACGGGGTGGACGAACGAATCCCGCTGGAGTCGCTGCGCTTCTCCACCCGGGTGATGCAACGCCTCCTGCGGACCTGCTGATCCGGGCGGTCGGGAGTGGCAATGATCGCCCATAACGGTCATTGCCACTCCTGACCGAGGAGATCAGCTACCGGCCGTGGCAGCAGATCGTCGAGTCGTGGGACGAGCTGATCGCCGGGCACCGCCACTTCTCGTTCTTCTGGTGCCCCGCCGACGAATCCGCCGACCTGTACCAGCTGCCCGCGCCGCCGGACCAGCCGATGGCCGACCACTGCTGCGTGAAGCTCTACGACGAGGCCGAGGTCGACGAGCCCGCCGGGATCGTCACCACCGAGGGCCACCGCGTGGACCGCGCCTACCGGATCTACCCGGGCGGATTCGACACGCCGTTCCACGAGATGGAGTACATGGTCCCGGCCGAGCACGGGCTCGAAGCCGTCTCGGCGATCCGCGAGCTGATGCGCACCGAGCATCCCGACCAGCGCTACCCCATCGAGGTCCGGTGGACCGCCGCCGACGACGCGTACCTCTCGCCGAACCACCGGCGCGCGACGACCGTCATCTCCGTCTCCGGCGCCCCCGGCACCGACTACTGGCCGTTCCTGCGTGCGGTCGACGAGCGGCTGCGCGAGTTCCGCGCCCGGCCGCACTGGGGGAAGTTGCACTTCATGACCCGCGACCGGATGGGCGAGCTGTTCGACGAGTTCGGCACGTTCCTCGACGTGCGCCGCGAATTCGACCCGAACGGCACCTTCCTCAACGACCACCTGCGCCCGCTGCTGGCCTGAGCCGCGAGGAGGTCCGGGATGGAACTCGTGGTCAACTCGATCATCTACCTGATTTGCTGGCGATCCTGCTGGCCCACCGGATCGCCCTGCCGGCGATCCGGACCGCGGCACCCGAGCCGGCGGCGGGCTGAGAGCGTTGGGCGCCTCCGACCGGGTCGGAGGCGCCCAACGCTACGGGGTATCGCCGGTTACGGCTGGGGGAACTGCTCGGCGTAGGTCTTGACCGCCGTCGAGATCGCCTGGAAGTTGCGGTCCAGGGCCTGCTGGTCGACGTTGTCGACCGTGTCGCAGGACTGGTGGTAGCAGGAGTCGTAGGCCTCGCCGGCCTGGCCGCCCCACTTCTGCGCCTGCTCCGGCGTCTTCGTGCCCTCGGCGCCGGTGAAGGTGCCGCCCGCCGGGATGCCGACCTCGATGAACGGGCCGTAGTCGGAGCGGCCGTCGAAGTCCGTGCCCTCGGTTTGCACCCCGGACGCCGCGAGCGCGTCGTTGAGCAGCTTCTCGATCTGCGCCGAGCCCTCCGGGCCGGGGCCGGCGCCCTCGCCGTCGGAATCGTCGCCGTCGTAGGTGAAGTAGCCGGCGTTCGGCGAGCCGACCATGTCGAAGTTCAGGTACGCGACGATCTGGCCGCGTTCCGCGTCGGACAGGCTCTGCACGTAGTGCGACGAGCCGACCAGGCCCTGCTCCTCGGCGCCCCAGAACGCGAAGCGCAGCTTGTTCTTCGGCGTCGCGCCGCTGCCCGCGTAGTCCAGGGCGGCCTGCAGGATCGCGGCCGAACCGGTGCCGTTGTCGTTGATCCCCGCGCCCCTGCTGACGCTGTCCAGGTGAGCGCCGAACATCACCACGCTGTTCGCGTCGCCGCCGGGGGTTTCGGCGAGCAGGTTGTACGTCGTGCCGCCGATGGCGTCGAATTCCTGGATCGTGGTGGCGAATCCGGCTGCGTCCAGCTGGGCCTTGACGTAGTCGAGCGAGGCCTTGTAGCCGGGCTGGCCCGCCGCCCGGTTGCCGCCGTTGGCCTCGGCGATCTTCTGCAGCTCCTGCAGGTGGTCCTGGACGGCGGTGACGCCGGTCAGCGGTGCGCTGGCCGCCGTGGCCGGCAACACCAGAGCGGACGCCACGGCCAGTGCCGCCGCGGTCGCCAGGAGTGGTCGTTTCGGCATGCTGCGCCCTTCCGTCGGTCGATCTTCGCCGCAGCGGAACGTAACGACGCGACGCGACGCGGTGGGCGGTTTGACGTGAACTCGCCGCCGGTGTCCGGAACTCGTTTTTCCCGGCTTTGCCCGACTTCCGGTGAAGTGTTCGGCACGAGTCCATCCGGCCGACACGAGGAATCCACCGCCGGTGCGGCCGTTCGGCCTAATTTCACAGGGCCAACCGGCCAGCACAGGAGGAATCAGCGCTCATGGATCGCCGATCGTTCATCGCCGGGACGGGTGGCGCGCTTGCCGCCACCACCGTCCTCGGCTCCACCGCGCACGCGGCGCCGCCGCCGCAGGCCGGCAACAAGGTGCGCTTCAACGTCATCAGCGACATCCAGGGCGACCTCGGCGATTTCGGCAAGGCGCTGGACGACCTGGCCCGGATCAACCCGGGCAGCGCGGGGCTGGGCATCGCGGGCGACATCACGCCGCGCGGCTACGACTTCGAGTACGCGGCCGTGAAGTCCACATTGGACAAGCACGCGCACCCGAAGGAGGTCGCCTGGGCGATCGGCAACCACGAGTTCTACGTGCCGAAGTGGCGCGACCCCGACACGCTCGCGCAGGAGACCTGGCCCAACGGCACCACCGAAGACTCGCTGTTCCGCAGCTTCTTCGACTTCGCCGGCCGCAACACCATCTTCGCGGAGCACTCCTTCGGCGGGATCCCGGTGCTGAGCATCGGGACCGAGCGGTACTCGCACTACCACGACCCGAAGCTGTGGGACGAGGTGTGGATCAGCGACCAGCAGTTCAACTGGCTGGAGCAGCGGCTCGACCACTGGGCGCGGTGGCGCAAGCCGGTCATGGTGCTGACCCACCACCCGTTGCCGAACACCGTCTCCGGCACGCACAACAAGCTCTACCTCAACGACTACCTGCAGTCCGACCGGCTGCTGGGGATCCTCGGCCGCCACCGCGACGTGTTCCTGTTCTCCGGGCACACGCACTGGAACCTCGAACTGTCCGACTGGGTGGTGCGCCGGGTGGTGCCGGGCACCGGCAACCTGGAGGGCTTCACCGTGGTCAACACGGGCGCGATCCAGGTCGGCTGGCAGGACGACGGCAAGGGCGGCGAGGTGTCCCTGGGCGGCGCGTTCAACCAGGGCCTGCAGGTCGAGGTCGACGCGCGCAACGTGGTCATCATGGCGCGCGACTTCACCACCGGAACCTGGCTGAAGCAGATCACCATCCCACTGCACAACGACTCGTAGAGATGGTTTGAATGGGTTTGCGTGGCGGTGCGGGTGGCGGAACCTCAGACGCCGCCTGGACTGTGGGAGCCCCGACTTACGTATGACCGAATACGCGGCATCGGGGCTGTCCTCGCCAGACGACGTCTGAGAACCCGCGGCGGTGCAAGCTGAGTCCCACACCGCATGCGGCTGACGCCGCATCCTCAAACAGCCCCGTAGTCGGCGGCTCGTAAGCGGCGCAGCTTCGGTCCGGCCGTCGGGCTGGCTATCCTTCAGGCGCAGGCCGAGCCGAGGGGGCGCCGTGGGCGAGTCAGGCGGCCGGGCGCGCGGCCCGGCCAAGGAGCACCGCACCGTCAGCCGGGTGACCACCATCCTGGAGACCGTGGCCGCCGACCCGCACGGGGTGCGGCTGAGCGTGCTCGCCGGGGCGCTGGACGCGCCGAAGACCTCGGTGCACGGCCTGGTGAAGGGCCTGGTGGCGACCGGGTACCTGCACGAGCAGGGCGGCGCCTACCTGCTGGGGCCGGCGGTCGGCGCGCTGCTGCCGACCCCGGGCACGCCGCTGGTGGACGCGGCGCGGCCGGCGATGCAGAAGCTGCGCGCGGAGTTCGACGAGACCGTCATGATCGGCACGCTCGTGGGGGACTCGGTGGTGTACCTGGAGTCCATCGAGTCCACCCAGCTCATCCGCTATTCGGCGCCGCTGCGCAAGCGGCGCCCGCTCTACCCGACCAGCATCGGCAAGTGCCTGCTCGCGAACCTCGACCGCGCCTCCCGCGAGGCGTACCTGCGCGAACACTTCCCCGATCCCGACGAGCGGGCCCGGGTCGAGCGCGAGCTCGCGGACATCGCCGCCGACGGCGTCGCCTACAACCGGGGCGAGACGGTGCCGGACGTGTCCGCGGTGGCCGGACCGGTGCTGTCGCACCGCGCCGACGCCGGCACCGCCGCGGTGTCGATCGCCGGGCCGACGACGCGGGTGGCCGACCGGCTCGACGAGATGGCCGCCGCGGTGCGCACGGCGGTCCAGGAGATCACCTACCGGCTCCGCTGACCGGAGGCCGTGATCACAATTCCCGCGCCGGGGCATTGACCTCGACCTGGCTCGAACTCCTAGCGTTGCGGCCGCAACCCGGAAAACGGCGCAGGGAGAAGGAATGCACGCGATTCGGCAGTACGAGTTCGGCCCCGCAGAGGTCCTCCGCTACGAAGAGTTACCCGACCCGACCCCCGGCCCCGGACAGGTGCGCATCGCGGTCGCCGCCGCCGGCGTGCACGTCATCGACACCGCGATCCGGCAGGGCATGCAGGGCGGGCCGTTCCCCCAGCCCGAGCTGCCGATGACGCCGGGCCGCGAGGTCGCCGGGGTCGTCGACGCGCTCGGCGCGGGCGTCGACGCGGAGTGGCTGGGTCGGCGCGTCGTCGCCCACCTCGGCATGGCCAGCGGCGGCTACGCCGAGCTCGCGGTCCGCGACGTCGAGGCGCTGCAGGTGCTGCCCGAAGACGTCGGCTTCGAAGCCGCGGTCGCGATGATCGGCACCGGCCGGACCACGATGTCCATCCTGCGCATCGCGCGGCCGACCGCCGACGACGTCGTGCTGGTCACCTCGGCCGCCGGGGGCATCGGCGCGCTGGCGGTGCAGCACGCCCGCAACATCGGCGCGACGGTGGTGGGCGCGGCAGGCGGGCCGGCGAAGGTCGCCAAGGTGCGGGAACTGGGCGCTGACGTCGCCGTCGACTACACCGCGCCGGGCTGGCCGGAGACGGTGCGCCATGCGCTCGACGGGCGCGAGGTCAGCCTCGTGCTCGACGGAGCCGGCGGTGAGTACGGCCGGGCGGCCTTCGACCTGCTCGGCGCCGGCGGCCGGATCACGATGTACGGCAGGGAATTCGGCGAGCACCGGTTCACCTCCGACGACCTGATCGCCCGCTCGGTGGCCGCGAACGTGGCCCTCGGCCCGAACCTGCTGAAGGTGCCCGGCGGCATGCGGGCGCTGGAGGACGAGGCGCTGGCCGCGCTCGCCGACGGCAGCCTGCGGCCGCTGGTCGGCACGCCGTTCGCGCTGGCCGACGCGGCGAAGGCGCATGCCGCGTTGGAGAACCGCGCAACCTACGGCAAGGTGGTGCTGCGACCCCACCCGTGATCAAGATCGTATGGCGGATACCAACCGGTTCGTCGTAAGGTGCGGGCCTGGGGCGCATCCGTTCAGATCAACATGCTCCCAGGAGGTAGGACCGTGGAACAGGTGGTTCTGCTCGACGAATCCGGCAACGCGATCGGGGTCGAGGACAAGGCGATCGTCCACCACCGACAGACGCCGCTGCACCTGGCCTTCTCCTGCTACGTGTTCAACGATCGCGGCGAGTTCCTGCTGACGCAGCGGGCGCACCACAAGCGCACCTTCCCGAGCGTGTGGACCAACACCTGCTGCGGCCACCCCGCGCCCGCGGAGGACATGAAGGCCGCGATCACCCGGCGGCTCGGCGAAGAGCTCGGGCTCACCGTGCACGGCCTGGAGCTCGTGCTGCCCGGCTTCCAGTACCGCGCCACGATGCCCAACGGCGTGGTGGAGAACGAGAAGTGCCCGGTGTTCGTCGCCTTCACCGGCGGCACGCCGGAGCCGAACCCGGACGAGGTCGCCGAAACCCGCTGGGTGGACTGGGCGGAGTTCAGCTCCGCGGTGCTCGCCGGCGAGTCCGAGGTGTCGCCGTGGTGCTCGCTGCAGGTCCGCCAGCTGACCGAGCTGGGCCCGGAACCGGCGCGGTGGCCCAAGGGTTCGCCGGCGGGCCTGCCGCCGGCCGCCCACGTGAGCTGACCCCGCATTGCGGACATTTCCCCCTCTCCGGTCAGGTTGGCCAAAGCTAACTTGATCGGAGATGGGGTAGGTCCATGCTCAACCTGGTGTCGCGGACCCGGCGCCGCGCGGTCGCGTAATCGACGCTGCTGCTGGTGTTGACCTGCTCAGCATCCCGCACACCCTCGACACCGTGGTGCCGCTGATCGCCGAGAAGCTCGGCTGACGCGCGGGAGCTGCGGTCAGGTAGCCGCCGCCTTCGGCCGCAGCTCCCGCGACCAGCTCCACTCGCCCGGTTCCGGCGCCCCGATCAGCTTCAGGCCCGCGCCGCGCAGCGTTCGCGCGATCGCGGTGTTGTCGACGTGGGTCTGCGCGGTGAGCGTGCCGATCCCGAGTTCCCCGGCCTGCTCGACAAGCTTCCGCGCCAGCGCCGTGCCGACGCCCTGCCGCTGCCAGTCGTCCCGGACCAGCAGCGCCAGCTCGCCGGAATCGCCGTCGTACATCAGGTTTCCCATGCCGATCACCTCGCCGCCCGGCGCCACCGCGAGCAGCGACCGGCCCAGCGCCGGGGTCAGCAGGCGCAGCAGCCCGCGCTCCCCCTGCCCCGGCCCGGGGCTGAAGTAGCGCCGGTAGCGGGCCGCGCTGGAACACCTCTCGTGGAACTCCGAAACCAGTTCCACGTCCGACCGGTCCGCCGGCCGGATCGTCAGCTCCGCCCCGCTCGCGGCGCGCGCGACGTCCGGCACCGGCCGCACCCGCGCCCGGCAGCTCGCGGCCAGCTCGACCATCGCCCGCGCCCGCGCGAACTCCGCCGGGGTGAACGCCCCGCCGGGCCGCTCCAGCACCAGGACCCCGCCGCCCGGATCCGCCAGGCGCATCTCGCCGCCGGCGGGCGAACCGGCCTCCTCCTGCCACCGGACCACTACCTGCCCGAGCAGCGCGCGCAGCGCCCGGACCAGGTCGGTGCGGCCGTTGACCAGGTCGATCGCCAGGTTCGCGGTCCGCGTCGGCACGTCGTCGAGCTCGCGCACGTCCGCCCGCACCGCGGTCACGTCCCGGCCACCGGCTGCCTCGACCGCGGCGACCAGTTCCCGGCCGCTCACCCGCGACGGCACGTGCAGCAGCACCTCATCGACCACCCCGCCGGCGACGGGGTGGACCTGCATGGTCCGGATGTCCGCGCCGAGCGCGGCCAGGCCGCCGGCCAGGTGCGCCAGCCGGCCCGGCGTGTCGGTCACCGACGCGCGCAGCCGCCACAGCGTCTGCTGCACGCTCACGATCTCCGGAACCCGCACCTCGGGCACGTCGGGCACCTGCCGCCGGCGCCACCACCACCGCCCGGCGGCCGCCACCAGCAGGACGGCGCCGATGGACAGCAGCGCCATCGGCCCGCGGCCCTGCGCCCCGGTCGCGAACAGGTTCGCCGCCCCCGCCGCCAGGAACAGCGCGGCCAGCTCGATGAGTTCGCGGGTCCAGTCCCCGCGATGCTGCCGGGAAGTCATGCCACCATGCTTCCCTCGCCGTATTGCAGGCGCTTGACCTGGGATGACGGCGCGGTTAACGGACCGATGTCACATCTCGTTGCGCACCAGCACACCGTCGCGCATGATCAACGACAGGCGGCGCTCGGGGTCGGTGAGCACGCCGATGTCCTCCAGCGGGTTGCCGTCGACGACCAGCAGGTCGGCGAAGGCGCCCGGCACGATCTCGCCGATCTCGCCGACCATCCCGGCGATCTCGGCACCGATGATCGTGGCCGCGCGGACGATCTCCACCGGCCGCTGCACCTGGGCGCGCAGGCTGAACTCGGCGAGCTGGTAGGCGTGCAGCTCGCCGTGCAGATCGGTGCCGTACCCGATCTGCAGCCCGGCCCGGTCGGCCAGCTCCAGCGCGTGCAGCCCCGCGTCGATCACGTCGTGCAGCTTCCGCCTGTTCTCCTCCGGCAGCGCGCGCGGCGCGTCGTCGCGTGTCAGCGCGTGGTAGGTGGCCAGCGTCGGCACGTAGAACGCTTGGTGCTGCTGGAAAAGCTCGACGCTCGACTCGTCCATGAGGTTGCCGTGCTCGATGGTGCGCACGCCGCAGCGCAGCGCGCGGTTCACCGCCTCGGCCGTGTAGGCGTGCCCGGCAACGTAGCGGTGCGCCAGGTTCGCCTCGTCGACCGCCGCCCGGATCTCCGGCTCGGAATAGCCGAGGGCGTCGATCCGCATCGAGGACACCACGCCGCCGCTGACGGTCAGCTTGATGTGGTGCGCGCCGAGCGCCATCTGCTCGCGGATCGCCCGCCGCAGCTCGATCTCGCCGTCGCAGATCCGGGTCAGGCCGTGGCCGCCGGTCGGCGCGATGATCGGGCCGCCGAACAGCACGCGCGGCCCGCGGAACAGGCCCTCCGCCACGGCGCGGGCCACGCCGTGATCGGCGCCGCCCATGTCGCGGACCGTGGTGAAGCCGCGCATCAGCATCTGGTCCAGCACCTGGCCCACCCGCGCCGCGGCGTAGTACGGCGACCACGACTTCAGCTCGGCGAAGTCCGCGCTCGCCTGGGTGGCGTGGACGTGCGAGTCGATCAGGCCCGGCATGAGCACCCGCCCGCGCACGTCGATCTCCTCCGCCGCGCGCACCGGCTCGTCGGTGACCTCGACGATCCGGCCGCCGGCGACCACCACCGACCTGTCCGGCAGCAACTCGCCGGCGCGGGGGTCCAGCACCGTCGCGTTGCGGAACACGATTCGCGAGGTCACGCCTGAATCTCCTTCTGCTGTTGGCCGCGCGCGGCGGTCCCGGTCAATTCCTCCAACGTGCGGCCGCTGGTGCTGACGCCGAACACCAGCACGCCCAGTGCGCCGGCCACGAGCGCGCCGGTCACCATCGTGAAGACGCCGCCGAACCCGATCGACGCGTAGAGCAAGCCGATGATGATCGGCGCGACGATGCCGCCGATGCGGCCGAACGCCGACGCCGCGCCGGTGCCGGTCGCCCGCATGCGCGTCGGGTACACCTCGGGCGTGTAGGCGTACAGCGCCGCGTAGGTGCCGTTCATGAAGAACGACAGCAGCGCGCCGAAGATCAGCACTTGGGCGTCGGCGCTGCCCTGCGACAGCAGGAAGGCGGCGATAGCACCGCCGATGAGGTAGCCGGCGATGGTGCGCTTGCGGTCCAGCCGCTCGCTCAGGTATGCGGCCGAGTAGTAGCCCGGCACCTGGGCGATGGTGATCAGCAGGGAGTAGGTGAAGCTCTTCGACATCGTCATGCCCTGCTGCACCAGCAGCGACGGGATCCAGGTGAAGAACCCGTAGTAGGCGAACGTGAGGCTGATCCACAGCAGCCACAGCACGGCGGTGCGCCGCGCCATCCCGCCCAGCCACAGCCCGGCCATGCGCGACCCCGTGCCGCTCTGCTCCGCGGCCCGCACCGGCTCCGGCGCGGCCTGCTCCTCCACCGGCGGCAGCGGTTTCCCGGTGGCCCGCTCGACCCGCTCCTCCAGTTGCGCGACAACGGTTTCGGCCTCGTCCAGGCGGCCCTGATCGATGAGCCAGCGCGGCGATTCGGGCAGCGCGCGGCGCCACCACAGCAGCATCAGCAGCGGCGCGGCGGTGACCAGCTGCGCCACCCGCCAGCCGTCCGGGAACGCCGGGACGAAGAAGGTGCCCAGCAGCGCCGCCGCGATGTAGCCGAGCGAGAAGAACCCGGCGATCGAGCCGACGAACAGGCCGCGGATCCGGCCGGGCACGAACTCCGACATGAACGCCGGGATGATCGCGGCCTCGGCCCCGACCCCGATCCCCGCGATCAGCCTGGCGACGAAGAAGAAACCCCAGTCCGGAGCGAAGGCCGCCGCGACGGTGGCGACGCAGTACACGGCGAGCGCGTACATCATGATCCGCCGCCGGCCGATCGCGTCGCCGGCCAGTCCGGCCGACAGCGCGCCGATCATGATCCCGATCAGCAGCGAGCTGCCGAGCAGCCCGGTCTGCCACGGCGCGAGTCCCCACAGCGGGGTGACGGCAGGGAGCACGTAGGACACCAGCGAGCCGTCCATGCCGTCGAAGGCGATGCCCAGGCCGCCCATGAGCATCAGCCGGAAGTGCGGCCGGGAGACCGGAAGTCTTTCGAGACGGGCCAGCAGCGCAGGACCCGCCGGGGAGTTGGTCGACATGGCACCTCCTCCGGAGGCCCCCACCGGACCTCGATGCGTTGGAACCATAGCCGCATGTTTCTGTGCAAACAAGAATCAATGCATGATCTTGTGCATCAGGGCAGAATGGGGCCATGACCGGTGAAGGCGCCAACGTCGCGCAGTGGCTCGACGAGCTGATCTCGGAAACGCGCCTGGGCCCCAAGGCGGCGCGAGTCCGCGACGTGCTCACCACCCAGCCGACGTACTGCTCCTACGCCACCGCCGCCGAAGTCGCCGACCGGGCCGAGGTCAACGGCGCCACGGTCGTCCGCTTCGCGCAGGCGCTCGGCTACCCCGGATGGCCACAACTCCAGGCGGACCTGCGCGGCGTCTACCTCGCGCACCGCTACGAGCAGCCGGCCTCGCCCGGCGACGGGAGCATGCTGGCGTCGGTGTTCGCCCGCGACGCCGAGAACCTCAGGTCCCTGGAGCACTCCTTCGACTACACGGCGGCCCGCGCCGTCGTCGCGGCCATCCGCGAAGCGCGGCGAACACTGGTCGTCGCCTCCGGGACCCACGGCGTCGCCGCGGCCGCGTTCGCGATGCTGGCGGCCAGCCGCGGCCTGCCCATCGCCCACGAGGACCGCGGCGGACCCCACCTCGCCAACGCCCTCGCCTCCCTCGACGACCAGGACTGCCTGGTGGCGTGGAGCTTCTGGCAGCACTACCGGGAAACCGTCGACTCGATCCACCTGGCGCGCGCCGCCGGGGCCACGACGTGCGTCATCACCGACACCGTCCAGTCCCCCGCCGCGAACGCCGCCGACCACGTGCTCGTCATCCCGACCGAAGGCATCGCGAACCTCCAGTCCATGACCGCGGCCACCAGCGTCGCCTACGCACTGGTGGCGGAACTGGCCGCCGGAGACCCCGAAGGCAGCCGGGAAGCCGCCCAGCGGGTCGACACCATCTGGCGCGGACTGCGGCTGTTCGCCGAAGAATCAAGGCAGTGAGCGCAAGAACAAGTGTTGATCGCGGGGTAACGGGGCGAAAAGGATCGTCGTCGCAATTGACTCGCGGGTGACGGATTCATAGAGTGCCGAGCTGTGATCGCGGACATCGGGCGAACCGCCTGACGCGCACCACCCGATGTCCACACCGGACGCGCTTCCCGCGCCCGGCTCTCCCCCTCGAACGACGTGCCCGGGCACCGGTGTCCCCGGGCCGTCGGAACAGATTGCAACTCGCGAACGGAGATGTGCAACTGTGTTCCGAATTCCGCGTTGGCGAACCACGATGGCGCTCGCCGCAGCAACCTCCACGGTCCTCCTCGGCCTCGCCGCACCCGCAAACTCCGCCCCGCCGGAAGGCCCGGGGCAGGGCTCCTGCAAGACGTTCGACGACCCGCAGTGGAACGGCTGGACCGACCACGCCGAACTCGGCCGCACGCTGCGCAGCATCGAGAGCAGCTCGAAGGGACGCGTGGCGGTCCGGCAGATCGGCACCAGCAAGCAGGGCCGAGAGCTGTGGTCGGCGCGCGTGGGCACGGGCAAGCGCGTCCTGATGGTGCAGAGCGCCATCCACGGCAACGAGCGCACCGGAACCGAGGCGCTGATCGGCATCCTGCGCGACCTCGGCACGAGCAACGACGCGGCAACCCAGCAACTCCTGTCGTCCGTCACCCTGGTCGCACTGCCGATGGTCAACCCGGACGGCGGAGAGCTCAACCGGCGCATGAACGTCGTGCCGTGGGACCAGGTCGTCGCCGACTACCCGCAGCTCGCGGGCGCACCGCGCGCCTGGTACCACGGCCTCAACGGCGACGGGATCGACCTGCCCGGATTCGACCTGAACCGGGACTTCAACCCACGGCTGGACTACGTGCCGCAGCCCGGCGACCTGCCCGGCCAGCAGACCGGCGCCGGCTTCTTCCTCTCGCCGGAATCGCGGGCCATCCGGGACACCTACGTCGCCCTGCGCGACGAGTTCGGCGCGGTGGACGCCGTGGTCGACCTGCACCACATGGGCCCGTGCGAGCGGACCACCGGCGGACCCCAGGACGGGAAGCTCATCTCGGTATCGCTGGACTACCCGCCCCTGGGCGTCGACGACGGCGCCGCCTACCAGGCCGAGTACCCGCTGCTCGACCAGGACAAGTCCCGGCGCTACGCGCTCGCCGTGGCTCGCGGGATCCAAAGCTCGTACGGCTCCCAGTCGCCGCTGGCCGGCGTGGGCCGGTACTTCCACCCCGACTCCCGGGAATACGCCGGGCAGGGCCGGTCCGCCTTCGCCCTGAACGGGTCCGCGACCGTGCTGTTCGAGGTCCGCGGGCAGCAGGACGACCTCGGGCAGAAGCAGCACGGGATGCTGATCCAGTCCGTTCGCACCGGGGTCGAGTCGTTGATCGGCGCCATGGCATCCGGGGACGTCGACCGGCTCGACGGCGGGGAGTTCTTCGGATTGCCGGATTATGGTTGGGACACCAGCTCTGACTGATCGTTCGTCCCTGACCCCGGGCTTCTGGTGAGGCTCGGGGTTTTTGGGGTTTTTTGGGGGGGTGTTCGTGGG
>NZ_SMKW01000133.1 GCF_004348985.1 Saccharopolyspora elongata
GTATAAGAGACAGGTTCCTGGCGACGATGGTGCTGGCAGTGCCCGCGCTGCCGCGGCCGCGAACGCCAGGACAACCCGCGCAAGCTCGGGCTGACCAGCGCCAGCGCGGGCACTGCCAGCACCATCGTCGCCAGGAACACCCACCGCCAGCTCAACCTCTCCACCAGCAGCCCCGCCACCAGCGGGCCCACGATCGACGGCAGCAGCCACGCCCCGGCCAGCATCCCGAAGAACCGCGCCCGCAACTCCTCCGGCAACACGTGCCCCACCACGACGTACAGGGCCACCGAGATCAACCCGCCGCCCAGGCCCTGCACGATCCGGCCCGCCACCAGCACCCACATCACCGGCGCCACCCCGGCCAGCAGCAGCCCCGCGGCGAACACCGCGACCCCCACCCGCAGCGGCACCGCCGGCCCGCGCGCGTCGCTCCACCCGCCGGAGACGACCATGCTCACCACACCGGCGGCCGTCGTCCCGCCGAAAGCCACCGCGTACAGCGCCAACCCGTCCAGGGAACGCGCGACCGTCGGCATCGCCGTGGCCACCGCCACGTACTCGAAGGCCACCAGCGAGATCAACGTGAGCGCGCCGAAGGTCAGCGACCGGTAGCGGCGGGAGAACAAGCCCCCCGTGGTGGCGGAATCGACATCGATCGCGGACACGACCACCCCCGGGCGGCTCGGCGAACCAGACTGCCCCAGCGTTCAACCTCCACCGCACTCCAGGTCAAGCCGGCACCCCGGAACGGCCCGCGGCTCGGGCGCGTTTCTTCGGCCGCCGGTCCAGCCACAACTGGGCGAGGATCAGCGGGACCACCCAGCCCAGCCACGTCGTCAGCCCGGCGATCGTCGACGTCATGTACTGCTCGTTGCCGCCGAAGGTCGTCTCCAGCTGCGGGCCCAGCACCACACCTGCCACCACCCCCCACACCCGGTTGGTCACCGTGGAGATGGTCAGCACGAACGACCGCACCATCCACTTGCGGTGATCGCCGAACCGCCGCGCCCGCCCCGCACGCCACCCCGCGAGCGTGCAGCCGAACCACACCAGCCCCAGCAGCACGTTGCTCACCCGCGCCACCGGCCCGAACGGCGACTTCGCGCCGATCACCGTCGCCAGCACCGCCGCGGGCAGCACCCCGGCGAAGACGTAGGCGCGGCCGATCCAGCGGTGCGCCACCGGATACCGCCGCCGGAACGCAGGCCACACCTGGAAGCAGCAGCTCACGATCGCCACCGACCCGAACAGCACGTGCGCCACGAGCATCGGGTAGTACGGCGCGAACCCCTCCACGGGCGGCACCAGCGACTGCGCCGGATCCAACGTGAGGTACCGCGGCACCGACACCGCCACGAACACCACCACGACCAACGCCAACGGGCCCACCCACGGCCGCCGCCACCACCGCACCGCCCGCGATTCCTCCGCAACCACCGGACGTTCCGCCACCACGCTCATCGATCCACCCCGAAAAAGGAGAATGCGTACCCCGTACCTGACGCGTACACCGTATTGAACAAGGCGCCGAACATGCTGCAGTACAACGAAGAATCCTGAAAAATACAGGGAAGGCACTAGTGCGCCTGAGGGGAATCCGCAGGGTTTCCTATAATTCCTCGGGGTAGTGCACTAGTGCGAAACCGAAAGGGGAGCGATGACCACCGGATCCCGGCCCCAACCGCCGTACCTGCGCATCGCCGAGGACATCCGCGCCCGCATCGACTCCGGCCGGCTCCGCCCCGGCGACAAGGTGCCCTCGACCCGCCAGATCATCGACGAATGGGGCGTGGCCATGGCGACCGCCACCAAAGCCCTCGCCGCCCTGCGCCAGCACGGACTCGTGCACGCCGTCCCCGGCACCGGCACCCTCGTCAGCGACCCCGCGGCGCACCGCCGCACCCGGCCTCGGTCACCCCGAACCACCGAACCCGCCGGCCGCGAACGCATCGTGCGCACCGCCATCGGTATCGCCGATCGCGAAGGCCGCGCCGCGGTGTCCATGCGCCGCGTGGCCGCCGAACTCGGCGTCGGCACCATGTCCCTGTACCGGCACGTCCCCGACAAGGACGAAGTCCTCCGGCTCATGGCCGACGCCGCCTTCGCCGAAACCCCGCTGCCCGGAGCCGGCCACCGCGGCTGGCGCGCCCGCCTCGAAGAACTCGCCCGCCGGCAATGGGCCACCTACCGGCGACACCCCTGGCTCGCGCCCATCGCCCTCAACTCACTGGCCCAGCCGCCGCTGCTGCCGGCCGGCATGGCCCACGTCGAATGGCAACTCGCCACCCTCGACGGACTCGGCCTCGACCACCGCGACAAACTGCGCATCGCCGTCGGCCTCAACGGCTACGTCGGCGGCATCGCCATGAGCCACTCCCTGGAGGCGGTACTCACCCAGGAAACCGGCATCACCAGCAGGCAACGCCACGACACCGACGAACCCGAGATGTGGCACCTGCTGGGAACCGGCCGCTACCCGAACCTGGCCGCCGCCGCGACCAGCGGCGTCGAACTCGGCCTGGACGACCTGTTCGAATTCGGCCTGCACAACCAGCTCAACGGCATCGAACACCACCTCACCCACCGCGAAAAGCGCTGACCGGCCGGCGACCCGGACGCACTCCGCCGGGCACGGCCCCAGCGATCGCCACGACCACCCGGCCAGGCACCAGGCCGCCCGAACACGTCCCACGATCACAGCGAAACGACACCCAGCGCCGCCGCAACCCCAGTAGCGTCGGGCCACGGTCAGGGGAGCCACCGGCGACGAGGAGCAATTCGGGTGCCCATCGCACGCAGCAACGGATACCGGATCTCCTACCAGATCGCCGGGGACGGACCACCGCTGCTGCTGCACCCGGGCATGTTCCAGACCGGCGCGCACTGGACCCGAACCGGCTGCACCACGACCCTCGCCGCGACCCACACCGTCATCACCGTGGACCCGCTGGGCCTCGGCGCAAGCGACGCCCCGCACGACCCCGCGGCCTACACCCTGGCCCGACGCGCCGACTACGTCACCGCCGTGCTCGACGCCGCCGGCGCCACCAAAGCCGCGTTCTGGGGCTACTCGCTGGGAGCCTTCACCGGCTACGCCGTCGCCGTGCGCGCCCCCGAACGGCTCACCCGACTCGTCGCCGGCGCCTTCGACCCCATCGACGGATTCCGCTCCGCGATCGCCCCAGTGCTCCGCCACCTCGGCCTGCCGGCCGACACCGACCCCTACCCGTTCATGCACCAAGCGGCCACCGCCGACCCCGCACTGGCCGCCGTGATCGACGCCGCCGACCCCGCGGCACTGCGCGCGAACTTCCAGGCCTTCGCCCACGAACCCGGCCAGCACCACGCCCTCGCCGCCACCGACGTCCCGATGCTCATGTACGCCGGCACCGAGGACTTCTGGCACGACCCGATGCGGACCTTCGCTCAGCAGACCGGCACCGAGTTCTTCTCCCTGCCCGGAGCCGACCACCAAACCGGCTGGGACCGGGCCGCCGACGCTCTGCCCCGAGTCCTGCGGTTCCTCACCGGGGACCAGACCTGAGGGGACCGACACCTTGGACATATCGGAGCGGGAGGCCGAGCCAGCTGGCGTAGTTGGGGGACACCGGACCGCACGACGCGTCAGCTTGATCCAAAACGATCGTTCTGGTTAACTTGCCGTTGGTGACCCGCCAGCGGGCGGGACATCCGTAGCTCGGCAACCGCGGGCTCGTCACCGCCTCTGCAATAGGGGCACCGGCATGAAGGACGTCCTCCCGTCGTTGTGAACCGCCGAGTACGCCCCTGAGGTTCTCGGCTTCGCTGCAGACACTCGTGGTTCGGCGAGAGGCACTTCTGCTTTGAAGGAGAGAGTGACTGTGAAAGCCGAAGTGTCGTTGTCCGATATGACAAGTCGCCCGAGCGCCTGGCTCGGTTTGAGCTGTCGATCCCGATTCCTGCGCTCTTGCGACGCTTCCGAATTTGCCCGCCACGGAAGTAGCTGAGTTCGAGTACGCACACAACCTGGTAAACCACCTCTGCAGTGACCTCGAGCACCGGTCCGCTCGGTCTTCCACCAGGCATCACGCTAATCGGCCAACCCGCGGTGACGTCACTGGCCGCCGGTGTCATCGATTCCGCGTCGGCACCTCCACGCCGCCACGAACCGCGACAGCAATGTCAATTGACAACCTCAAAATTGGAGTACGAATGCGCGTCATCATCGTCGGCGCGGGACTCGGCGGGCTCGCGCTTGCCCGATTTCTGCGCCGCGCGGATATCGACGTACTTGTCCATGAGCGTGACGAGGCCCTTGAACAACGGCCACAGGGGGCGCGAATCCACCTCGACGAGCGTGGGCTCGGCGCGCTACACGCCTGCCTTTCCGCCTCCGAAAGCAGATTCCTTGACGCGACCCTGGGGCAGCCCGACGAGTACGTCACCATCCTCGACGAATCCGATCTCGCGATCGTGAAGCGTCGGAGGTCTACCGGTCGGGAGGGGAGTCCTGACGCGATACGACCGGGCGCGTCGGCGAGTCGTCGTATCGTGCGACGGCTCCTCGCCCATGGCGTGCACGACACGATCCGATTCGGTACGGCGTTGACCGGCTACACCGAGCACGCGGCAGGGGTCACCGCCCGGTTCGCCGACGGGACGGTGGACGAAGCCGACCTTCTCGTCGGGGCGGATGGCATCGGATCCGCTGTGCGCCGGCTACGGCTGCCCGAGGCTACGGTCAACGACAGCGGATTGCGGCTGTTGCAGGCGAAGACACCGATCACGCGTGAGCTGATCGCCACCGGTGTGATCGACCGGATCGAAGGCAGTTTTACCTTGACCGCGATCGGCGACGTGCAGGCGATCATCGGCGCGGTCCGCTTCGGAGAACAGCCCGCTGCCGCCGCGCAACGGCTCGTACCTGGCTTCGATCCGGGTGACCTGCATGACTACGTCATGTGGGGGCTGTTGTTGCGCCGTCACCAGCTCGGGGACCTCGACCGTGACTTCACCCGCCGGTCACCCGCGAGCTTGTCCGACCATCTACGGACCGTCACCGCGACGGCTCACCCCGTGTTTCGGCTCCTGCTCGACCAGGCATTTCCCGACCAGTTCTTCGGCCTGGCAATGGGAACCTCCCGCGAAGTCCCCGCGTGGACACCGGGCCGGGTCACCTTGCTCGGAGACGCCATCCACGCGATGTTGCCCACCAGGGCGTCAGGGGCCAACTCCGCCCTGCAGGACGCGCGCCGGCTCGCCGACGCGATCCTGTCCGTGCACCCCGGCGGCCGGGCATGGGAGCACGCGATCGGCGGCTACGAACACCTGCTCCGACGCGACGGTTTCCAGGCGGTGCGGGCTTCGTTGAACGGTGTCCGCGAGCTCGATGAAGATCACACAGCCGCCGTAGCACCAGTCGACTCGTAGAACGTCATGTCTGGCGTCGCTCGAGCTGCGCCATCGTCTTGGCCGGCGGGGGGGGGGACCTCGCTGGCCAAGTGAGTGTTGTGCAATTCAAGACGCACACATGACGACCTCGAACACGCCTCAACATTTGCTCTAGTGTGGGCAGGCGTCCGGGGCGTTTCACAGCCAGGCACGGCGATCAACCACTCCGGCTCCCAGCACACGTCTGCGTCGACACCTCACCTGATCGGTAGGCTGAGATGATGACACTCCGGGAACGGCCACGTCGGGGTCCCATCCGCAGAGAACAGATCGCGGCCGCAGCCTTGACCGTTCTTCTCGATCGCGGCTACGCAGGCACGTCGATCCGAGCCATCGCCGAGCAAGCCGGCTGCTCCCTGGAAACGCTGTACCGGCACTTCGAAAACAAGGAATCCCTGTTCCTCGAGTTGGTCAACTCTTTGCGGCAGCGCATAGTCGAGCCCTTGCGCCACGCAGCCGCCTCACCCCTCACCGGCCGCGATCTAAAAGAGGCGCTCACGCACGCCGGCACACTTCTCTTCGACGTTCTCACCAGCGATGAAGGCCTAAAAATGCAACGCCTGACCTTCGCTGAATCAGGTCGATTCCCCCAGCTGGGACGGCTCGTCTACGACGAGGGCATCAGACACTTCGACAACGCCGTTGCCACTATCCTCAGCGACGCTGCCGCGCGTGGGCTCCTGCAGTGCCCCGACCCACACGAGGCAGCACGTATATTCAGCGGCATGATCTTGTTCGATCCACGAGAACGACTGCTCTTAGGAATTGAGCAACCACAGTCGCGTGGCGACCGCTCCGATTACATAGAACGCGTCACCACACTTTTCCTCACCGGAAATCGCAGCTCCACGACGACCACCACCCCGGCAGAAACCTCCCAATAAGATGACCTGAGTCACCGGCTGGCACCCGCGATAAAGCGAGGCGACCGATGGGTGACGGCCGGCGTTCTCGCCAGTCTTGATCACGAGTTTCTGCGCGATCTAGGGCATCGCGGCACCCTTGTCGGGGGTTGAGGAACATCGGAACGAAAACTGGCGCTAAGTCGTGACCTGCTGGTTTACGAGTTGACCTTGGTCGCTGACTGCTGCTGAGGTACGCCGTGGTTCCGCCACGGATGCGGCGGTGGCAACGTTCCAGCTCATCTGCCAGGCCTGGTCGCTGATGCGGTCTGGCCGCAGCTTGTCGACGTTGTAGAAGTTGTCCAGGAAGTCCTTCAGGTAGGCGGGGCGGTCGGCAACGATGGCCGCCATGATCTCGTCGAACACGCTCTGGTCGACGCCTTCGGGGTTGTCGTCGGTCTTGAGCAGAAACGGCGGCACCGAAGCCAAGAGCACCGCCTTGCGGACCCGCTGGGAGCCGTAGGTGCCCAGGTAGCGGGTCACCTCGCCGGTCCCCATGGAGAATCCGACCAACGTGGTGTCGCGCAGGTCCAGGGTCTCCATCAGCGTGTTGAGGTCGGCTGGTGTCCAGCGAGACGGGGGCGCGCTGGACACCAAGCCCACGTGTGCACGGTTGGCGCGGAACCTGCTTCTCAGAATCCGAAGTCGCTGAGTCCGGGATGGTCGTCGGGACGACGGCCAAGCGGCCAGAAGTACTTGCGCTCGGATTCGGCGATCGGGAGGGTGTTGATCGAGGCGTGGCGGGTGTGCATCAGGCCGTGCTCGTCGAACTCCCAGTTCTCGTTGCCGTAGGAGCGGTACCAGTTGCCGGCGTCGTCGCGGTGCTCGTAGGCGAAGCGCACCGCGATGCGGTCACCGTCGTAGGCCCACAACTCCTTGATCAGCCGGTAGTCGAGCTCGGTAGTCCACTTGCGGGTCAGCAGCGCGACGATCTCGTCGCGGCCGGTGGCGAACTCCGAGCGGTTGCGCCAGCGGGATTCCTTCGTGTAGCCCAGCGACACCTTCCGAGGGTCACGGGAATTCCAGGCGTCCTCGGCCAGTCGAACCTTCTCAAGGGCGGTCTCCCGGGTGAACGGTGGCACCGGCGGGCGGGTCGTGTCGGTCATGTCAACTCCTCCGAGTTCTGGGACTCCACGCGAGTCCGGTAAGCAGCTCGACAACCGGGAGAACGCTCGTTCTCGCGATATCTGCTACGGTAGAGAACGATGGTTCTCCGCGCAAGGGGGGTACAGATGTTGGACCAGGAAACGGCCCGGGAACGGGTGCTGGAGGCGGCCGAGGAGCTGTTCTACTCCCGGGGTATCCAGGCGGTCGGGATGGATGCGGTGCGCAACGCTTCCGGGGTGTCACTTAAGCGCCTCTACCAGGTGTTCCCGTCCAAGGAGGCGCTCGTGCGGGAGTTCCTGCACCACCGCGACCTGCGGTGGCGGCGGGCCCTCGCCGTCCACGTTGACGCGCAGCCGACGCCCGAGGAGCGGATCGTCGCGGTCTTCGACTGGCTGCACACGTGGTTCTCCGAACCGGATTACCGCGGATGTGCCTTCATCAACTCCTTCGGCGAGCTCGGGGCGGTCTCGGCCGAGGTCGCCGAGCAGGTCCGGCAGCACAAGCAGGCCTTCCAGGACTACCTCGCAGGCCTGGTGGCGGCGACCGGTCGGCCCGCCGAACTGGCCGAGCAACTCGCTTTGCTCGCCGAAGGGGCGATCACCACCGCCGCGATCTCCGGCTCCCCCGAACCAGCACTCCGCGCACGCGATGCCGCCCGCCTGCTGATGCGAACGCCCAGGGAGGGCGACGAGGAGGTCACGCCCGCCCATCCCCAGTAGCTCGTCCAGCCAGCGGCTCCTCACGCAACTACGGTGGATGCGACCCCTGGGCGGGGGCGGCACCATGACCAAGCCCGGCGCATTCTCTGCAGGAGATCAGCACCGCGCGGCGGAGCTAGCCGTCATGCATCCCAGGAAATCGAGACCGCCGTCCGCGAGAACATCCCGCTCACCGTGCTGATCTGGGAGGGCAACGGCTACGGGCTCATCGAGTGGAAGATGAACCTCGAAGTCGGCGAACACGCCGCCACGTCCTTCACCAACCCGGACATCGTTCGCTACGCGGAGAGTTTCGAAGCGAAGGGATACCGAATAGCCAGCGCCGCAGACCTGCTGCCCACGCTGCGCACCGCGCTGGGCGACCCCGGAGTCTCGGTCATCGCCTGCCCGGTCGACTACAGCGAGAACCTCCGCCTCACCCGCCGCCTCGGCCAGCTCGACGCACCAGGCCCCAGGGTCAAACCCGTCGGTGTCGCCACCGACCGCCACACCGCATCCGAGGCCCGGAAACCTTCCACGCCACCAGATCGCGCTGCCGCTACAGGAAACCCGGCAATGCGCTCATCACCACGATGTGCAGGCGCGGTCATACCGAACCGGATCCGCAGAAGAAGAAGCCGGGTACGGAAGGAGAATCCGCACCCGGCGCCGGCCTCACCGCGAGGCCATCAACTCGTCGAACGACGGGAACCGCTCCGCGGTGTCCGTGGCGCAGAAATCGCCCACCCAGCCGTCCTCGTCGTGGAAGAACCGGATCGCCACGAAATCCGGGCGCGTCCCCATGTCGAACCAGTGCGTGGTGTTCGCCGGCACGCTCAGCAGGTCACCCGCCTCGCACAGCACCGCGTACACCTTCCCGCCGATGTGCAGGTAGAAGACCCCGGCACCGCGGGCGAAGAACCGGTCCTCGTCATCGTCGTGGGTGTGCTCCGACAGGAACTTCTCCCGCGCCGCCTTCGCCTGCTGCGCCCACTCCGGATCACCGTCGCGCGGCGTCATCACCGCCGCGTCCACCTTGATGTAGCCCTCGGCGTCGATGACCCGGTCGACCTCGGCGCGATACGCGGCCAGCACGTCGTCGGCGGACGCGTCCGCCGCCAGTTCCTTGAGTTCCCAGCGCTCGAAGCGCACCCCGAACTGCTTGAGGACGTCCGCGATCCGCTCGCCGTCCTCGGTGCGCAGCTCCACCGCGCCGGGATCGGTGTCCGGCCACACAGTCAGCAACGTCATGCCAAACCCTCCTGGATTCCGTTCGTGGCCAAGGTGAACTGGAACAGCCAGTCCAAGCATTCCGTGCGGTGCCGTGCCTGCACCAGATCCCGGCCCCACACGTACAAGCCGTGCCGGGCCACGATCACCGCCGGTGTCGCGGCGTCGAAACCCGCCTCGAACGCATCACCCAACACGCCCATGTCCTGGCTGTTGGGCACCACCGGCACCGTCATCACATCGTCGTCGCGGCGTCCGAGACCCTTGAGCATCTCCAGATCCCGCAGCACCACGCCACCGGGCCAGCGCTGCCCGGCCACCACGGCCGAGAGCATGTGCACGTGCACCACCGCACCCGCGCCGGCCACCGCCGCGATCCGCGCGTGCAACCCCGCCTCCGCCGACGGCCGCTGCGCGGGATTGGGCTGATCGGGCACCGCCGCCCCGGCGGAGTCCACGACCACCACGTCCTCGCCGGTCAGCTCGCCCTTGTCCAGTCCGCTGGCCGTCACCGCCAGCCGCAGCGGCTCCCGCTGCAACGTCACCGACAGGTTGCCGGACGTGCCGCGCATCCAGCCCAGCCCCGCCATCCGCGCCGACTCCGCGGCCAACGCCGCCCCGGCCTGCTCCAGACCGACGCTCACACGATCACCCCAAGCTCAACATCGTCGAAAGTGGACACCACCGGGTGCGATCCGAAATCGGCGTCCGCGAACGGCTCCCCGGCCCGGGCCACGCCCACGGTCCGCCAGCCCGCCGCCGCGGCGGCATCCAGCTCGGCCGGCACATCCGAGAGGAACACGATCTCGCCCGAGGCCGAACCCAGCCCCGCGGCGATCGCGTCGTAGGAGGCGCGCTCCCGCTTCGGCCCGGCGTTGACCGTGTCGAAGTGGTGCGAGAACAGCCCCCGCAGGTCACCGGAGGTCGTGTTGGAGAACGACGCGACCTGCCCGGCCACCGACCCCGAGGAGAACACCGCCAGCCGCAGGCCCCGGTCCAGCCACGACCGCAACGCCGGCACCACGTCCGCGAAGTAGTCGGTGGTCAGGTCCCCGCGGGCGTACCCATCGGCCCAGATCAGCCCCTGCAACGTCTTCAACGGGCTGGCCTTGCGGTCGGCGTCCATCCAGCCGTGCAGCACCGCCACCACCTCGGCGGTGCCGGCCTGCTCGCCCAACCCGGCGTCGGCCTTGACCTGCGCCACCGCCCCGGCGACCACCGGATCGTCGCCGTGCGCGTCGATCCACGGCCCCAGCCGCGGCCGCGCGTAGTCGTAGAGCACCACGTGCACCTGGCTGGTGGCGGTCAGCGTTCCCTCGATGTCCAGCACGACCCACCTGGCCGCGACCTGCACGCTCACCGTGCCGTCCCCCGTTCCTCGTTCCAGTACTCGTGCACCCGGTCCGGCGCGAACGCGCCCTGGTCGGTCACCACCGTGGTCACGAACCGCGGATCGGTGATGTCGAAGGCCGGGTACAGTCCCCGCACCCGCTCGCTGGCGCTGCGCCGCCCCAGGGTGTGCAGCACCTCGTCGCCGTCGCGGAACTCGATCGGCACATCCGCGCCGGTGGCCGAGGCCGGATCCGGGGCGTGGCACAACGCGTGGAAGGGCACCCCGAAGGCGTTCGCGGCCACCGCCAGCTGCAACGTCCCCACCTTGTTGATCACGTGCCCGTCCATGGTGACCCGGTCGCTCGCGGTCACCAACGCGTCGATCTCGCCCGCCCGCATCAGCGACGCCGGCATGCCGTCGGTGACCAGCGTGGTGTCCACGCCCATCTCCGCCAGCGTCTCCGCGGTCAGCCGCGCGCCCTGCAGGTACGGGCGGGTCTCGGTGCACACGAACGACGGCCGTTTGCCGGTCTCCAGCGCCGCCTCGACCAGCCCCACCAGGTACAGATCGCCCCAGCAGTGCGTCAGGACCCGGCCGCCCTCCGGCAGCAGAGCCGCACCGGCGCGCCCCATCTCACGGCTGCGCCGCCGGTAGTCCTCGTCGCCGGCCCGCGCACCGGTCAGCGCCGCGGCGGCCACGTCATCGCCGCCGGTGTCCACCGACGCCATGACCCACTCCACGGCCTTGCGCGGCTGGTCGTTGGTCGGGCGGGTGGCGATCAACCGGTCGCCGGCGGCCCGCAGCCGCTCGCGCGCGGTCTCCGGATCCTGCCCGGCCGTCTCCCGAGCGGCCAGCACCATGCCCCACAGCACCGCGAAGTACGGCCCGGACGACTGCGTCACCATGTCCTCGATCGCCGCGGCGACCTCCTCGACGGTGCGGGCGTGCACCCACCGGTGCTCGAACGGGAACACCCGGCGATCCAGGATGTGGACCCCGTCCTCGGCCAGCCGCACGCTGTCGGCCAGCGTCGGCAACCCCGGGCGTGCGGCAGGTGGTGGCATCGAATCCTCAACTAGCGCAATAGCAGGTGAACAGGTTTTCACCAGGGTATCGATCCCGGGCGCCGCACCGGCAACACGATCCACATCGCGGAACCGGTAGGGTTCCGGTACCGACCATGATCGGACGGTCAGCGGCCCGGCGACACCGGGACCGCGGTGCGACACCGGGCCCGCGCCACCGCCCATTCCGGGATGTCTCCCGAGGGCCGCGCCGAGGCCGAGTCGAGCCCCGCGTCCGACCCCGTGCCACGTCACACGAGCACCCGGCCGCGCCCGGGCGCGAGATCCTGGAGGCCAACCAGTGATCGACTCCCGGCCCACCGAGACCGGCCCCGTCCTGCGGGTCACCGACATCGACGTCGTCCGCGACGGGAACTACCTGCTGCAGTCGATCTCGCTGGAGGTCCACCGCGGCCAGCACTGGGCGCTGCTGGGCGCCAACGGCGCCGGCAAGAGCACCCTGCTGAACCTCCTCGGCGCCGTCAGCCACCCCACCCGCGGAACGGTCGAAGTCCTCGGGCACCGGCTCGGCCGGGTCGACATGCGGCAACTGCGCTCCTACGTCGGCCACATCAACCCCCGCCACCCCCTGCAGAGCCCGCTGCGGGTCCGCGACGTCGTGCTCACCGGCGCCACCAACACCACCGAACCGGTCCCGCGCTGGCAGCCCACCGACGAACAGTCCCGGCAGGCCGACCGCCTGATCGGCATGCTCGGCATGGGCGGCAAGACCGATGCCCGCTGGACCACCCTTTCCCAGGGCGAACGCGGCCGCGCCCTCATCGCCCGCGCCCTCATGCCCCTCCCGCGGCTGCTGCTGCTCGACGAACCCGCCACCGGCCTGGACCTCGCAGCCCGCGAACAGCTGCTCACCAGCCTCGACGAACTGCGCGCCGAACACCCCGAACTGGCCACCGTGCTGGTGACCCACCACCTCGAAGAACTCCCCGCCAGCACCACCCACGCCATGCTGCTGCGCGAAGGTCGCTGCCTGGCCGCTGGGGGAGTGGACGATGTGCTGACCACCGACGAGGTCAGCAAGTGCTTCGACCACCCGGTCCGCATCACCCGAACCGACGGCCGCTGGCACGCCCGCGCCGACCGATGAGCGGCGTACGTCAGATGGACGCGGCCAGCCAGATCCCGAGGCCGACCAGGCTGAGTCCGCACACGGCCTCGATCGCCCGCACGCCTCGCGCCGGCAGTGCTCGCCGGAACAGCGCGATAGCTCCGGCGCAGATCCAGCACCACAGCAGTGAGGCGGCGAAGAACCCGATGAAGAAGACAGCCATCGATTGCCAAGACGGTTCCTCGCCGAGGGCACCACTCACGGCCGCGGCGGCGCCACCCCAGTAGACGACGTTCATGGGATTCGTCAGGGACATGGCCGCACCGACCGAGAGCCCCTGCCGCAGCAGCCGACGCGCACGCCGCAACCGCTCCTGGAGGTGCCAGGCATACGGCGGCGTCCCGGTCGCCTGCGTGAACCGCCTGGTGAAGGTCTCTCGCGACCAGCCAAGCTGGGCGGCTACCTGCCCAATGCTCAACGGCTCCAACGACTCCCGACCAGCGTCGCCCGAGAGCCAGGAGTGCGCTTGCGCCACCTCAGGCGAAAACCGCCCGGGACCGAGGGGCGCCTGGGTGAACACCGCGTCGAGCAGCCGCTGGACCAGGTGAGGTGTGGTGGCGTCCACCGGCGACAAGGCCAACCTCAACAGCTCGGCTCTCAGCGCTGGTGCTGTCACGACCGGCTCGTGGAACTCCGCCTCGTAGCCGAGCTTGCGCGTGACGACCTCCGGGGCGACGTAGACGCTGACGCACGACCACCGCTCGTCATCGCCGACCACGGCTTGGCACGATTGCACCTCGCCCGGGTTGTACAGGGTCAGTTCGTCAGTGCCCAGCGTGAAATGGCGACGATCCAGCCGGACGTCCTCGACACCGCAGACGTTCGTGCTGATGACGTACTCGTCATGGCTGTGCCGGGCGAACCCACCCGACGCAGGCGCAGCGACGAAGAGCTCGATCCCGTCCTGCTACCACACCTGCACCCGACCAGTCTAGGTTCGCCGCGGATAACGGAGCGTTATCTGTGCCCACGGCGAACACCACGGCGACTGGCGCCCACGCGGGCTTAGCGCTGCCCACCGTTCCGGTGTTCCGCAACCCCGGTCTCGGTCGCCGCGTGCTGGGCGACGGGCTCGTTGCCGGTGAAGGTGCGCATCACCTCGGCGACCTGGCCGAGGTAGTCGGCGACTGCGCGTCGGGCCGGCTCGTCCAGTTCGTCGGTGATGCTCGCAACCGAGTCGGTCAGTGGCCGCACCGCGGCCAGGGAGCGGGTCGCGGCCGTCTCGGTGACGGCCAGCACGACCCTGCGGCGGTCGCCGGCGTCTCGTTCGCGTCGCACGTAGCCGGCCTGCTCCGCCTGGACATCGACAAGCCCACGCCGGCCCAACTCCGCGAACGCATCGAGCGCCTCGCAGCCGACACCGTCGTCCGCAAGAACCTCACCAGCATGCGTGAAGCGATCCGAGCCGCTGGCGGCGCCGACGCCGGAGCCACCGCAATCGAGAACCACCTGTCCTGACGATCCCGCTCAGCTGGATGCGATCTGCGCTGACGGCGGTACTCCGGCTAGATGAGCAGGTGAGCTGAGGCGTCCTTTGGCTTGCGGGCCGCCTGGCCGGTCACGGCGCTGGCGGTCGTCACGACCTACGTCGCCCCGCACATGGCGATCACCGCGGGCCTGGACCTGCAAGCCCGCGATCGCTTCCACGACGCCCCGGCCGGTGACCGGCGTGGCCACCGCCGCGAAAGTGCTGACCGCCTTGGTGCTCGTGTGCGACGTGCTGGAGACTCCCTGGGCGCACTCGCGCCGGACCAAACCGCGTGGGAAGGCGGCCACCACACCGCTTTCTGCGCGGTCGTCAGCGAAGGGAGCGGCTACCCGCAGTCGATCCTGGTGCCCGTCTCCGACCTGCGTCCCGACGCGGTGAACACCCCGAAAAGCCGTTGTGGGCCGGGTGGGACGCCCCACCCGGCCCACAAGAGCGCGGATCAGTCCGTGCCGTACTCCATCGCGGCCCGGTCGAGGGTCTGACCCTCCTCGGAGTCCCGGCCGCGGGAGGCGATCGCCTCGGCACCACCCTGCGGCATCGCCCCGATCAGCCCTGTCGACGCCGCCTGCGCGGCACCGATGAGCGCCGGGTGACCGGTGCCGACCATGCCGATGCCCGCGTACTGCTCCAGCTTGGCGCGCGAGTCCGCGATGTCGAGGTTGCGCATCGTGAGCTGGCCGATCCGGTCCACCGGGCCGAACGCCGAGTCCTCGGTGCGCTCCATCGACAGCTTGTCCGGGTGGTAGCTGAACGCCGGGCCGGTGGTGTCCAGGATCGAGTAGTCCTCACCACGCCGCAGCCGCAGCGTCACCTCGCCGGTGATCGCCGTGCCGACCCAGCGCTGCAGCGACTCCCGCACCATCAGCGCTTGCGGGTCCAGCCACCGGCCCTCGTACATCAACCGGCCCAGCCGCCGGCCCTCGTTGTGGTAGTACGCCAGGGTGTCCTCGTTGTGGATCGCGTTGACCAGCCTCTCGTACGCGGCGTGCAGCAACGCCATCCCCGGCGCCTCGTAGATGCCGCGGCTCTTGGCCTCGATCACCCGGTTCTCGATCTGGTCCGACATGCCCAGGCCGTGCCGGCCGCCGATCGCGTTCGCCTCGATCACCAGGTCGACCGCGGTGGCGAACTTCTTGCCGTTGATCGTCACCGGGCGGCCCTGCTCGAAGCCGATCGTCACGTCCTCGGTGGCGACCTCGACCTCCGGATCCCAGAACCGCACGCCCATGATCGGGTCCACGGTCTCGATGCCGGTGTCGAGGTGCTCCAGCGTCTTGGCCTCGTGGGTCGCGCCCCAGATGTTGGCGTCGGTCGAGTAGGCCTTCTCGGCGCTGTCCCGGTAGGGCAGGTCGTGCGCCAGCAGCCACTCCGACATCTCCTTGCGGCCACCGAGCTCGGACACGAAGTCCGCGTCCAGCCACGGCTTGTAGATGCGCAGCTGCGGGTTGGCCAGCAGGCCGTACCGGTAGAACCGCTCGATGTCGTTGCCCTTGTAGGTCGAGCCGTCGCCCCAGATCTGCACGTCGTCCTCGAGCATCGCCCGGACCAGCAGGGTTCCCGTGACGGCCCGGCCCAGCGGCGTGGTGTTGAAGTACGGGCGCCCGGCGGAGCGGATGTGGAACGCACCGCAGGTGAGCGCGGCCAAGCCCTCCTCGACCAGCGCCGCGCGGCAGTCGACCAGGCGCGCGAGCTCGGCACCGTAGGTCAGCGCACGACCGGGCACCGAGGCGATGTCGGGCTCGTCGTACTGGCCGATGTCGGCGGTGTAGGTGCACGGGACGGCGCCCTTGTCGCGCATCCACGCGACCGCGACAGAGGTGTCGAGGCCCCCGGAGAAGGCGATGCCGACGCGCTCGCCGGTGGGCAGGGAGGTGAGAACCTTGGACATGGAAGAGAGTATGCATTGCGACGTATGATCATGCAAAACTGGGGTGCACGACAGCCCACGCCGCAACTCGGAAACCCCAGGAAACCACGTCAACGCCGCAACTCCGGCTACAGGACTCCTTCTAGTGGAAGTCGTCAGGCTGCGCCCGGATCGCCCTGGGTGCAGCCCATGTCGATGACATGCGGAGTCCGCGGACGCGCTGGCCTCCGACCGCGGACCACGACGACTGCCAGTCGGGGATGTACTCCGTCCCGAACTGGGTGAATGCCGTTGGATCGGTGTGGAACGTGGTCGGCTCGACGATGTCGGCCAGGCTTGCGCCGACGGCTTCGAGGGCGACCGTGGCTCGATTTTACACAACAGTCGTTATGAAAATTGTGTGGCAGAATCGGCGGGGTGCCGAACACGAAGGCCCGGCTGCCGGGTGGCGATGGCGGAACCGAGCCGGCCGTGCAGCGTGGCCGCCCGACCGGGGACC
>NZ_SMKW01000134.1 GCF_004348985.1 Saccharopolyspora elongata
CGCCGGGGAGGGTGGGAGCAGCCTCGACAAAGTCGCGTCGGTCCAGGACTGCCGGATGGGCCGGGCACGGTGAGCAAGACGGGAAGGTATACGCGAGGAACCGGTGCTGTTACGCCTCTTGAAGTGACGCCAGCTCGAACCCGGTGGATCTGGGCTGGTTCGCGGTGCGCACCCACCCCTCATCTCGGGTGGGGAACTCCTGGTCGGGTATCGGAAGCCGGGCCCGGGAGGTCACGGCGTAGCCGTGACGATGCCGCAGGGGTAAAGCCGGATGCCTCACCCGTCGACCGAACATCAGTGAACGTGGGAACCACTCTTGTCCGTTCCTCAGTTGTCCTTGGGCCACAAGGAAAAGAGCCGGGGATAGGTGCGATGCCGACCGAAGGATGAGGGTGGGGCGGCGCCGCCGTAGTACTCCGAGCCGGGGAAAGCCCGAGCGCATGGGGAAGGGCGGCAGCGTGCCCGTCAATGGAGAGGATGCAATGTCCGAAGATGCGCCGGTGAATACCGGCGCCGTGGAGTGGCCGGATGCTGATTCGGCGTACTTCGCGGTACGGAGGATGCAGATCAAGTTGCACCGCTGGCTGTGATCCGTTCTTCCGAAACCGCCGGTGGCGGGGGATGGAAGGGGCCAGGGCATACGCCCTGGTTACAACTGAATTGTCCGATGGTCGGTGTGATCCCGGCCCCTCATGGTGCATGGAGGAAAAGCGACATCCCCATGGCTGCGACTGGTTATCAATGCTCCGTGAGGCGGGGTCCGCGGTAGTCGTCGGTGACGGGCATCAGCCGACGGAGGAGTCGGACCGAGCGCAGCTGGGAGACGTCGCGGTCGAAGGCGGCTCCGGTTAGGGCTTCGTGCAGGATTTTGATCGCGGTGACGAACAGGATCGCGCCGAACACCAGGAAGGCCCAGGTGCCTGCCTGCAGCAGGGCGGCGCCGAGCGCGATGAAGATCCCACGCAGCACCAGCGCACCGACGATGCCGTACAGCAGGACGCGCTGCTGCAGCTCGGCTGGTACCGAGAAGCCGGCCAGCAGCAGCATGAACACGAACAGGTTGTCCACTGACAGGGATTTCTCCACCACGAACCCGGTGAAGAACTCCAGTGCCGAAGTACCGCCGAGCCAGGCCCACAGGAACAGCACGAGGCCGGGCGGCGTGCCCTGACGCCATTCGCGCTGGTGGTGGTGGCGGTGTTCGCCACCGACGTGGTGTTCGCCGTGGATTCGGTTCCGGCCGTCTACGGCATCACCGCGGACCCCTACCTGGTGTTCACCACCAACGCCTTCGCCCTGCTCGGTCTGCGCGCCCTGTACTTCGTGCTGCACACCGCGCTGGCCAAGCTCACCCACCTCAACCACGGGCTGGCGATCATCCTCGGCGTCATCGGTCTCAAACTGGTGCTGCACTGGGCCCACGGAATCTGGCCGGCCGTCCCGGAGATCCCCACGCCCGTGTCCCTCGCGGTCATCGTGCTCGTCCTCGCGGCCGTCACCCTGACCAGCCTGTACGCCCGCCGCCGCGACGAAGTCACCCCCGGGAGCTGACCATGCTCACCGACATCCTCATCGAGCTCGGCGTGACCGTGCTGGTGCTGTCCGCGCTTCTGATCACCTGCGCGGTACTGCTGTCCGCCCGCCCACCCGGAGGACCCCACCAACACTGAGGGCCCATTGACCACCAGCCGGTTGGATATTTCTCTGACCGCTCGATGACGAAAATGCGGAGCGCCCCGCGCAAGCTTGGGAGCGGGTGCACGGGGGCTCGTCGTTCAGGCCCGCGGACCCGAAGGGCTTGCCGGGGCGTCCGCAGCGCCACCAGCCGTGGCGTCGGCGAGCTGTAGGTGGCGGAGAGTTGCTGCCGAGCAGCCGTTCGCCCACGGTGGTAGGAGCGGTCCGTGCTTGCGCAGTCAGGCGTAGACGACGTCGAGGATCAACGGCACCGCGCTGCCACCTGCCGCCGCCCAGCGCGCCGACAGCCAGGACGAGGCCCCGACGCATCCCCGACCGCGATCTCACTCCCGGTCGCTCCAGTACGCTAGCAACCGACCCTCTCCGAGGCCGGCGTCAGGTGCAGTCCGGGGTGCGGGTACGGACACGGCAGTCCGACGCGCTTCAACAGCGGCGTGCACCCCTCCGGCAGCGGTACCGATCAAGGCTGCGACAGCAAGCACCGCCAGTCGTACCGGGTCGTTCTCGCCTTCCCACCGCAATTCACCCCATGGCAGCACCAGGAAGGTGTTGAAAAGCATCCATCCCAGCCCTGCGGTCACCAAAGCCGCCGTCCCGCTCCGCGCTGCGGCGGCATAGCCCGCGCAGACAAGGGTCAGAACGGCCAGCTGGGCCGTGTTCTCATCTGCGGGAAAGCATGGCTCGCCAGCGTGGTTCCCGCTGCCGCGACGGAGAACCCAACAGCACAACCGACGTCAGCAGGCCGCGAACGTCCTGCGCCCCACTCGCACCGCATGCGTGTTCGGTTTCGCATCATCAACGCCACCTCATCTGAGGGGTCCAACTCCGAAGTACTCATCTTGGTGGCCAACACCGCTGCATCAGCAAACACTGACCACAGGTCGGATTTCTCCTGGTTACAGAACGGGACGACAACAATCCAACAGCGCGCAAGAAAAACCCTGGGTGAGGCCGTCCGCGGTAAACGTGCCAGGCGCGGCTCGAGGCTAAGGCTCGATCAGTCCCGCTCGGATTGCGTAGCGGGTGAGTTCCAGGCGGTCTCGCAAGCCGAGTTTCTGTAGCAGGTTGGCGCGGTGCCGCTCGACGGTCTTGATGCTGATGACGAGTATGTCGGCGATCTCTTTCGAGGAGTGGCCCTCCGCGACGAGTTTGAGGATTTCCTCCTCGCGGTGGGTGATGGTTTTAGAGGGGCCATCGCCTTCCCGGGCGTGGTCGAGGTAGTTGCGTATGAGGGCTGTGATGGCTCCCGGGTAGAGAAAGGGCTCGCCTCGCATGGCGGCCCGGCAGGCTTCGACCAGGTCTCGGTCCGCGACGGATTTAAGAACGTAGCCCGACGCTCCCGCTTTGAGGGCTTCGAAGAGGTATTGGTCGTTGTCGTACATGGTCAGGATGAGGATGCGTAGGTCGGGTTGGCGGCGGGAAAGTTCGACGGCTGCTTGGAGACCGGTCATCCGCGGCATGGCGATGTCGAGGATGGCGAGGTCGGGTTTGTCTGTGCGAGCTTTTTCGATCGCCTCCGCGCCGTCGCCTGCCTCGGCCACGACGGTGAGATCGGGTTGGCTGTCAAGAATCAGCCGGACCCCACGGCGGACCAGTGCATGGTCGTCGGCGAGCAGGATTCGGACTTTCGTCACGTTGGGCATGGTCACCTGCTCTCGTCGCGGGCGGGCACGTGCAGGCGCACTTCGGTTCCGCCGTCGGGGCTGGGACCGAGTGTGAGTTCGGCACCGATGAGCAGGGCTCGTTCGCGCATGCCTCGAATGCCGGCGCCTTCGGGGGCACGGCCGAGCCCTTGACCGTTGTCGCGGATGCGTAGGTCTATTCCTGTGGGCACGCGCTGGAGAGTGAGGTCGAAGCGGGTAGCGCGGGCGTGACGGACCGTATTGGTGAGGCTTTCCTGCGCGATGCGGTAGACGACGAGTTCGGCCGCTTCACTCAGTTCGGGCAGATCGTTGGTGAGGTGGCAGCGGGCGGCGAGTCCGGTGTGCGGGGGAATCTCGGTGATGAGTGCTTTGAGGGCGCTGAGCAGACCGAGTTCCTCCAGCACGCCAGGGCGCAATCTGCGGGCGATCCGGCGGATCTCATCCAGACTGTCGCGAATGGTCTCCTGGACTTGGTGCAACGCGGCTGCGAGGGGTGCGGGGGCTTGATCCGAGACCCGCTTGAGTTCGAGCAGGACCGCGGTCAGAGTCTGGCCGACTTCGTCGTGGAGTTCCTGGGCGATGCGGTGGCGTTCAGCTTCTTGCGCGGACAGCGCGCGGGCACTGCTGGTTGCTCGCTCGGCCTTCAACCGGTCGAGCATGGTGTTGAAGGTTTTGATCAACTCGGCGATCCCACCGTGGCCCGTGACCACCGGTCGCGAGCCGGGACGCAACAGGTCGATCGTGGTCATTGCTCGGGTGAGCCGCTGCAGCGGAGCGAGGCCGATCCAGAGCAGGATGGCATTGGCGACGAGCATGACGCCGAGGCCGACGAGCAAGATCAGAGCCTCAGTCGCCAGAACCGGCGTGGAGACGGTGGCAGGCCCCAGCAGCAGCAGGCCCGTACCCGCGACGAGCACTGCGGCATTGAGGAGAAAGAGTCGCCAGAACAGGGACACGATGCACAACCTCCTCACCTGTCGCTGGCCTCACTATTGCCCAGGTTGACGCCGACCGCGCAGGCGGTTGGAAACCTCTCGTAAAGTAGTTCTGATCTAGCGTGACGGCATGGCCGTCCCCTCGCCCATCCGCTGACACACCCACATTGGGCAGGCTGTCGGCCCACCCGTTGTGTTTCTCTACAGGTTCAGTCCCCTCCGAAATGGGTGTCAGGCCCTATAGCGGGCGGCGGAGTGGTCGGGGAGTCTTGGGACCTATCCCTAACCACCCTGCGTTACATGGTCGCCCTCGCGGCGGTGACGGGTTGGTTCCCAAGGGAAGGAAGCGGCCATGGACGTCTACGACTATCGACTCACCGCTCCGAGGCCGTCGGGTCGACAACCGGCCCTGGCCAGGTTCGGAAAAACGAATGGCGACACCGCACCGCTTGCGGCAGGTCTACCGCGACGGCTGGCGGTGCCGGGCATGGGTCCTTCGGTCCGCGCTACTTCCCGCTGCTTCGACCGCCAACTGGCCGCTGTGAAAGTGAAGCTCAGGAGCCTGCCATGTTAAGCCGATACGAGCGTCGGCGGCTACGAGAAATCGAAGACTGGTTCGAAACGAATGATCCGAGCCTCGTGGACTACGTGCGCACCGCCGAACAATCCTCCGGGCACCGGCAAATCAAGATCGTCACGGCCGCAGCGACCGTCGGCGTGTTGATCTTCTTGCTCGGTCTAGTGCTCGCTGTTCCCTCCGCAATTCTCCTGGGGTTGCTCTTGGGACTCGGTGGTTTCTTACTGCGCTCCTGGCTGCGGCGAAAGGCGGCGGAAGATGCCCAGCGGCATGACGTCCTCTAGACGAGTAAGTCCAGGTGCGCCTCGCTGGGTAAGGAGGGTCGTGGCATGGAAGCATGGCTCATCTGGTTGATCTTCGCAGTCGTCCTCGGCATCGCGGAGATCTTCACGCTGACCGCAGCGCTCGGGCTGCTTGGCGGCGCCGCGCTGATCACGGCCGGGTCTGCGGCGATCGGTCTACCCCTGCCTGCCCAACTCGTCGTGTTCACCGTTGCCGCCACAGCCGGAGTCCTGCTCGTCCGCCCCATCGCAACGCGGCACATGTTCCGTCCCCAACTCCAGCGCTTCGGCGTGGACGCGCTCATCGGCAAGTCCGCCTACGTCGTCCAGGAGGTGACCGGAAGAGAAGGCCGGGTCCGCGTCGACGGCGAGGAGTGGACAGCGCGCGCCTACGACGACGCCGTGGTGATTCCCCGCGGGGCGATCGTCGACGTCATGCAGATCAGCGGATCCACCGCCATCGTCTATCCCCGGGAGTGACCATGGAAATCTCAGCCGCGATGATCGCGGGACTGCTCATCGCGTTGCTCGCTATCTTCACCGTGCTCCGGGCGGTGCGCATCGTGCCCCAGGCGCGTGCCCGCAACGTCGAACGTCTCGGCCGCTACCACCGCACCCTGCAACCCGGCCTGAACTTCGTCATCCCCTACATCGACCGCGTCTACCCCAAGATCGACCTGCGCGAACAGGTCGTCTCATTCCCGCCGCAGCCCGTCATCACCGAGGACAACCTGGTCGTCGAGATCGACACCGTCCTGTACTTCCAGGTGACCGACCCACGAGCCGCCGCCTACGAAATCGCCAACTATCTCAACGCCGTCGAGCACCTCACGGTCACCACGCTGCGCAACGTCGTCGGCTCCATGGACCTCGAATGCACCCTCACCTCCCGCGACACCATCAACAGCCAGCTCCGAGGCGTGCTCGACGACGCCACCGGCAAATGGGGCCTCCACGTCAACCGGGTGGAGATCAAGGCCATCGACCCACCACAAACCATCAAAGACGCAATGGAAAAGCAGATGCGGGCCGAGCGCGACAAACGCGCCGTGATCCTGGGCGCCGAAGGCAAGCGCCAATCCCAGATCCTCACCGCCGAGGGCGACAAGCAAGCCGCCGTCCTGCGCGCCGAAGGCAACCGATCCGCCGAGATCCTCAAAGCCGAAGGCCAATCGCGAGCAATCGACCAAGTCTTCCAAGCCGTCCACCGCAACGACCCCGACCCCAAGCTCCTGGCCTACCAGTACCTGCAAGTGCTGCCGCAGCTCGCCCAAGGATCAGGTAACACGTTCTGGGTGATCCCCGGTGAGGTCACCGCCGCACTTCAAGGTGTATCGCGGGCTTTCACCGAGGCCCTGCCCAAGTCCACGGCCACCCACGCCACCTCGTCCGACGAGGTTTCAGCGCTGGCAGCCGATGACGCGGCCCAAGCCGCCGAAGCCGCTGCCGCGGCCGTCGCCGACGCGGCCAAGACGGACGACACCCACCACATCCCCACCCAGAGAGCCGACCAGCATGCCGTCGGCATGGGGCCCTCGGCAGCGAGTTAATGACGGGACACCGTGCCGTCGTGCGGGCGCGGATGTGAACTGTTCGTGCCGAATGCACCGAATGCACACGGGCGCGATCTGGATTGAGGGGGCGCATGGCGACGGATGGGCCTGTCATTGCGCTCACGGTCATGGCCACCGGCATGATTCTCGGACAGGCATTGATGCTCGCAGGCGGTCTCGTCCTGGTCGCCACGGCCGTGCACCTCCTTCAGCCGCGACAAACCCCCACCCGACCCCGGCGGCGTGCCCGCAAGCTCTGATGCTCACAGTCCGGTGGTACCCGTGGGACACGGCGACACCGACCTCGCCGCAAGCGGCCCCACCCGCCGCCGCGTTCGTCCCCGCCTGCTCACGATCAGCCCACCCATTCCGCGACGGCGAGGTCGTCTGCTAGGCCCGTGATCACCACATCGAATCGAGCAGGAGGCGGACGTGCCCGAGCTCTGGGCCGGAATCGACGCAGGCAAAGCCCATCACCATTGTGTCGTGCTGGACCCCGACGGGAAACGGCGGCTGTCGAGGGCGGGTCGCCAACGACGAGGCCGCGCTGCTGGACCTCATCGCCGATGTCGCCGATCTCGCCGACAACGACGCCGCAACCTGGGCGATCGATCTCAACAGCGGAGGCGCAGCGCTGCTGCTGGCGCTGCTGGTCAACCACGAGCAGCGGTTGCTCTACATTCCCGGCGGCACCGTCTATCACGCCGCGGCCAGCTACCGCGGCGACGGCAAGACCAACTGCGGGCATGATGGGCGCGGCGTTCTTCCGGTGGCTGGACCCGAAAACCGATCGGCTGCGTTGTATTCGGACAGTTTAGTTCAGTTTGCCCAGGATCCGTGGTTCTGCCTGCCAGTCATGGCGGCGGTGATCGCCGGCGGACTGGGGTTTCCAGCCCTGATGGAACTGCGGCGCCGCTATCGGATGCCGCGGCGGTGGTCGATGCACACCAAGGTCACCTTGGGTACGTCCGTGGTGCTGCTGGCGATCGGTTCGGTCGCGATCCTCGTCGCCGAGTGGGCCAACCCGGCTACCCTGGGCCCGCTCGGTGTGCCCGGCAAGCTGTTGTCGGGCGTCTTCCACAGGATGACGCCGCGGCCCTCGGGGTTCGCCACCCTGGACATGGCCGAGATGCGTCCGGAGAGCATCCTGGTCACCGATGTTCTGATGTTCATCGGCGGGGCGGGGACAGCGCCAGTACCGCTGGGGGGATGAAGGTCACCACGTTCGCGCTGCTGGCCTTTGTGATCTTCGCGGAACTGCGGGGCAATCCGACCATGCATGTCATGCGGAGGCGGCTTCCCGAGTCGGTTCAGCGGCAGGCTCTGGCGGTTGCACTGATCGCGGTCGGCGGGGTCATGGCATCCACCTTGGCTTTGCTGGCACTGAGCACGTTCAGCTTCGAACAGGCGTTGTTCGAAGCGTTGTCGGCGTTCGCCACCGTTGGGCTGTCCTTGGGCATCACGTGTGACCTTCCGCCGGCGGCCCAACCCGTCGTGGTCGTGCTGATGTTCGTGGGCAGGCTCGGTCCTGTTGTGCTCGCCTCGGCGCTGGTCATGCGCGAACGCACTCGCCGTTTCGAATACCCGGAGGAACGCCCCCTCGTCGGCTGAGGTCGAGCCGGCTGTCCGCGCGGATCGGGCGTCCGCGTTGAGCTACTGCGCTGTCGTCGGAGGGCCGAGGTCGGTGGTGATGACGGACAGGGTTGCGGTGGCTGCGGAGGAGAAGGGTTCGAGGACGATGTCGGGTTTTGCGCGGTTGAGTCGGTGGGCGTCGCGCTGGGTGTGGGCCGTGAGCGCGATGCGGCCCTGGTAGTTGTGGTGTCGGAGGCCGTGTAGAAGCGCGAGGTTGGTGTCGATTCCGGGGATGGTGCTGACGACCCAGCGGGCTTGGTGCAGCGGCAGGGAGTGCAGGAAGTCGGGATCTTCTCCGCTGCCGAATACGGCGGTGGTTGGATCGTTGTTCCAGGTCGCGACGGCCTTGGGGTCGAAGTCCACCCCGAGCACGCGGTAGCCGGCGCGGGTGAGTTGGTGGGCGACTCGGCTGCCGAATCGGCCGAGTCCGTAGAGGATCACGTCGATGTCGGCTGGAAGTTCGCCGGCCTCGGCGGTGCGGGTGTGGGAGCGGTCCAGGGGCGCGAGCCACCGATGCAGTCGCCGGTAGAGCTGCTTGGAGTAGAGGATCAGGTAGGTCGAGGCGGTGATGGTGATCAGCCCGACGATCGTGATCAGACTGACCGTGGCGGTGGTGATGTGGCCCAGGCTTAGACCCAGGGCGGCGAGGATGAGGGAGAACTCGCTGATCTGGGCCACGGTCAGGCCGGCGAGAAAGCCCACGCGGACCGGGTAGCGCATGGCGCACATGATCAGCACCACGATCAGCGGGTTGCCGATCAGCACGAACAGGGAGAACACCACGGCGTCGGTGATCTGGCGGGTGGCGTCGGTGAACTGGAGTTGGGCGCCGAGGTTGAGGAAGAAGAACAGCAGGAGGAAATCGCGCAGGCTGACCAGCCGGGCGCCGATGGCTTCGCGGTAGGGGGTCGAGGCCAGGGACACCCCGGCGAGGAAGGCGCCTACTTCAGTGCCGAAGCCGAGCCAGTCGCTGAGCGCGGCGAGGGCGACCGCCCAGGCGACGCCGAACAGCACCAGCAGCTCTTGGGAGCGGGCGACGTGGTGCAGCAGCCAGGGGATGACGTAGCGCATCGCCAGCGCGAGTCCAGCCAGCATCCCGAGGCCCTTGCCGACAGTCGTGGCCATGTCCACGGCGAGTGTGGTTCCGGTCTGCCGTCCGAACGCGGTTAGCGCGATCATGGTGAGCACGACCACGAGGTCCTGCACGATGAGGAATCCCACGGCGATGCGGCCGTGTAGCTCGTCTAGCTCGCGCTTGTCGGACAGCAGTTTGACGATGATGATCGTGGAAGAGAAGGTCAGGGCGACGGCGACGTAGAACGCGGTGATCGGGTCCATGCCGAGCCCGAGGGCGATGCCGAAGCCCACGACCGAGGTAAACAGCACTTGGCCGAGGCCGGTGGCCAGCGCGACGGGACCTGTGGTGCGGATCAGGTGCAGGTCCAGCCGTAGCCCGACGAGGAACAGCAGGATCGCGATACCGAGGTGGGCGAGCAGGTCGATGCGTTCCCCTCCGGTGACCCACCCGGTGCCGACGGGGCCGACGAGGATGCCCACGGCGATGAACGCGACGATCAAGGGTTGGCGCAGCCGGGTGGCAAGCAAGCCCACGGCTGCGGCCACGGCGAGCACGGCCGCGAACGTGTAGAAGTCGTGCACGCTCATCGTGTCAGCCCCCGCTCACCCTCCGGTCCTACGAGACTGGGTTTCCACGCAGGCGTAGCGACCGTCACGTAGCCGACCAGGCTCGCAGTTACCGGGCAAAACGGACATTCATGCCTAGACGATAGCCAGGGATACCACTCGGCCGGAACTCGGACGAGATCTGTTGCCGCACGGGCTCGGTTCGCGTTACCCACCGTTTTGAAGCGCGTCGGCCCAGTTCGGGAGGCTTCGTAGGGTGAGGCCATGACGGAGTTGCGTTCAGCGGTGCTGTTCGTGATCACCGCGGTCGCGGAAATCGGTGGCGCGTGGATGGTGTGGCAGGGCGTGCGCGAACCGTGGGTTGCTGTGCTGGGTCGGCGCGAGTGTGATCGCGCTCGGGTTGTACGGCTTCGTGGCGACGTTGCAGCCCGACCCCAACTCGGGCGTGTCCTGGCGGCCTACTGCGGGGTGTTCGTCGCAGGCTCGCTGCTATGGGGTGTTGCCTTCGATGCCTTCCGGCCTGACCGGTGGGATCTCATCGGCTCGGCGGTCTGTCTTCTGGGCGTCGCCGTGATCATGTACGCGCCACGTGGCGCGTGAGCAGATCGCGTGGGGGCTTGATCAGTCGGGGTCGCCGTATTCGCCGAACCAGTGTGTGAGTCTGCCGCGGCGGCTGACCGCACGGAGTCGGCGTTCGGTGGCCTCGCGTTGTGCTGGGGTGGTGACGATGAGCAGTTCGTCGCCGACTTCGAGCCTGGTGGCGGGTTCGGGGACGAAGGTGTGACCGCTGCGAATGAAGAGCGTGATCATGCTCGGGTTGGGGAGTCGTAGTTCGCGGATGGAGACGCCATGCAGGGCCGAGCCTGCGGGAACGGTCATCGTGAGCAGTTCGGCGCCCAGCACATCGAGCGGCGCGGCTTCCACCTGGATCTCTCGGGCGGCCTCGCGGGGGATGAGCCCCATGCGGCGGGCCAGCGGGCGCAGGCTGGGGCCTTGCACGAGCGTGAAGACCACGACCAGGACGAACACGATGTCCAGAACGCGATCGCTGTCGGGTACGCCCTGGACGGTGGGAAAGGTGGCGAGCACGATCGGCACTGCGCCGCGCAGCCCGGCCCAGGACAGAAACGCCTGCTCACGCCAGGGCACGCGGAATCCCAGGAGGGAGACGACCACCGACAATGGGCGTGCCGCGAGAAGGAGTACAAGACCGATGACCAGGGCGGGTAGCGCCTCTTGGGGCAGTTCGCTGGGCGTGACGAGCAGTCCCAGAAGCACGAACAGGCCGATTTGGGCCAGCCAGCCCAGCCCTTCGGCGAAGGAGCGCGTGGCTGCGCGGCGTGGCAGGCCGCTGTTGGCCAGCACAACGCCGGCGAGGTAGGCGGCGATGAATCCGCTGGCTTGAGCGGCGCCCGCGGCGGCGAAGGCCACCATGCCCAGCCCGAAGATGGCCAGGGGATAGAGGCCCGACGCCGGCAGGGCGACGCGGGGCAGCGACGCGGCCCCGAGCCACCCGATCGCGAGGCCGATGGCCGTCCCCGCCACGAGCTGATAGAGCAGGTTCGCGGCAGCGCTGCCTGGTTCGAGGTGGAGCGGTGTGGTGCTGAACAGCAGCACAAGGATGACCGTCGGAGCGTCGTTGAAGCCGGACTCGGCCTCCAATAACCCGGCGACCCGCCGGGGCAGCGGCAGAACACGCAACACGGAGAACACGGCTGCCGCATCGGTGGAGGAGACGATCGCTCCGAGCAGCAGCGCAAGCTGCCAGTCCATCCCCAGCAACAGGTGGGCACCCGCGGCGGTGCCCACGACACTGATCCCAACCCCAACAGTAGCCAGCAGCCCCGCGGGGGCGAGCAGCCACCGCACATCGGACCACTGGGTAGTCAACCCACCTTCCACCAGGATGATTGCAAGCGCGGCGGTGCCCAGATTCTGGGCCAGTTGAGCATCATCGAACTCGATCCCGAGAACGTCCTCACCCAGGAGGACCCCCAGCACCAGGAACAGCACCAGGCTGGGCAGCCCCATGCGGTGAGCGACCCGAGTGGCCACGATGCCGGCCAACAGGACCAACCCGCCAGCAAGCAACATCACGTACAGTTGCTGCAGGCTCATCCCGTCCCCGATCTAGCTGGCGTGGCCTACACCGCCCCGGGGCACCGCGTGCGACCGAAACGGTCAGGTACAAGTACATCAACATAAACGTGATTCGCGGTGCGCACCGGCTCATGATGGACGCATGGAAGTCATCAAGGCTTTCCTGCCCGGCGTGGGGATGTGCTTCGCGCTCACCACACACCGCGACGAGCGTGTTGGGATCATCGCGCTACGCACTGGCAGAGTCGACCTGGTGCGCTACTCCACGACCGATCCCGATATCTGTGAGGTACTGCTGACGCTCAACAGCGACGACGCCCATCCCATCGCTGGCCTGATCTGCGCGGCCCACCTCGAATAACACGACCAGGGCGTTCAGAATGGCGGCATTGTTCCGGGTAGGACGCGGCATGCGCGTCGCGATCACCGGCGCCGGTGCAGTCCGCCGGTCGATCGCCCGCGAACTGCTCGACCGTGGCTACCAGGTCCTGCTGATCGAGCGAGATCCGCAGAACTACCGGCCCCGGGGCATCCCCACCGCAGAGTTGTGGACACCCTGATACTGGATCTTGAGGTCCAGGGGAAGGAGTGTCCCGGTTGGGACGGCCATCGAAGTTCAGCGACGAGTTCAAGCGTGACGCGGTGGAGCTGGTGCGCTCCTCGGGCTGTCCGATCAACCAGGTTGCCCGCGAGCTGGGCATGAGCCACAAAACGCTGCGGTCATGGGTGAAGGCGGCCGGCCGGCGACAGCTCTGGGGCCGGGGACGCGTCTGGTGGGGTGGACAAGGACGCGGAGCTGGCCCGGTTGCGTAAGCGGGTGGCGGAGCTGGAGACCGAGAAAGAGATCCTGCGCAAGGCAGCCGCCTATTTCGCTTTAGTGCGAGAGTGATCGGCATCCGGTAGGGCTCACTCGCTATTTTGCTGCCCCAGCACGCTGGTGGCTTGTCCTTATGTGCGGCCCCGCCGGATCCCGCGCCGGGCGGTGGAGTGGCTTGATAGAAGCCCGCCGATCGCTCAACCGCGCTTACAGTGTTGCGCGCAACCACATCGATGACTCGCAAGGCGCCACAAGAGCGCCTGAGTCAATGTCCGAAAAGGACACAGCACGAAAAAGGCCGCCGCTATCGTAGCATCGCTTGACGAGCGACTACAGAAGTTGTTCGCCGGAAGAATTATCACCTGCCGATGAGTTCAGCGAGCCCGACAGGTACTCCTCGATGACCGGGCGGCCGGGCGCGGGAATGAACTTGATGCGAATGCGAGGTCACGCACTCAAACTTCATCACTGGATTCTTCCGGCTCGCTTCAGCTCGTCGTACAGCAGGCCGAACCGGTCGATCCGCCACAACTGGCCGAGCACCGTGAGCACCGCGCCGAAGACCGTCGGCCAGATTTCCAGCACGAACAGGCCCCAGGCCGTCAACGCGAACCCGGCGAGCCCGACGACGATCAGCAGCCGCTGGATGGCCCGGTGCTCCCTGGACACCAGCGACTTTTCCTGAAGCCACAGCCGTTCCCCGTAGATGCCCTTCGCCGCCCAGCTGGCCGGTTGCTCGATCGGCGCGAAAACCTTGACGTTGAGCCACAACCACACACCGGTCAGCGCCAGCGGAACCAGCGCCCACCAACCGATCCACTCCCGGCTCCAGATCGACCCGATGATGAAGGGAATCGCCGCGAACCTGGTCCAGACGCTCCACGGGTTGGCGTGGCGCCGCCAGGACTCGTCATCCATCTGGAGGCGCTTGGCCACCTTCTTCGCCCCGCTCATGCCTGCTTTCCCTCCGAGACGACCAACCCTCTGGCCAAGGCATCGATGGTGGCGTCGAGCACCTGATCGCTTGCATCGCCGAACAGTTCGCGGTTCATCACGATCAGTCCTGCCGTGCGCAGCACGCCGAGCACCACCTCCGGTTCGACGTCGTCGACGATGCGCCCATCTCGCTGCCCTTTGGCGATGTACTCCAGCAGCGGCGTCACCACATGCGGTGCCACGCGAGCCACCTCCGCACTGCCGACGCGGCGGGACACCGCTCGCAGCTCGTCAGGATGGGTGAGCAGGCGCCGGTAGAACGGGTCCGTGGTGAGCACCGTGGTCATCTGGCGCAGAAGCGCGGCAATGACCTGCACGCTCACCGGCTGACCGAGTACCGACGCCAACTGCCGCCCGATCAGCGGAGCGCGGCGAATCATGACCTCCTTGTACAAGGTCTCCTTGGAGTCGAAGAACGCGTAGAAGCTCCCCTTCGCGATGCCGGCCGCCGCGGACAGCTCCTCCAGCGACGTCTTCTTCAACCCCTGAGCGGCGAACAGCTGCTCAGCGGCATCGAGCAGGCGCTCGGCGATGCGCTCCCGCTCTTCTTCGGTAAAGGCGACAGCCATATCGTCCCATCTATGACCGAACTGGATATACGGTCATAGACTACGCCCTGAGCGCCCTGCCGCGCAGCCCTACCACTGGACGTGGCCGCTTCTTATCGCACTCTTGACGGGCACCGTCGCGGCGAGGGGCATGGCCTCCGAGACCGACAGTGCAGCTCGGGACACCTGTTCAGGCAACGACTGCAGCCCTCGACGTCAAGGCCGCGCAAGTGCTCCCGTACGCTGTATTCAGGTGTGCCGGGAAGCCTGGTCGGCGAGACAGCGTGCAGTCTTAACCGAGTAGGTGATCTTGATGGCTGAAGAGCGGCCACGACGTTCCCGGCGTTCGACGTTGCTTCCGCGGCTCTCCTGGCCTGAAGCCAAGACGATCGCCGACATCCTCCGCGCAGAAACAGTCGGGGGCGCCTTCCTGCTGATCGCCGCCGTTGTTGCGGTCACCTGGGCAAACTCCCCGTGGAGCAGTGCGTACCACACACTCAGCTCTTTCGTCCCGTGGCCCGGAGGCTCAGCCGTGGGCCTCGACCTGGACCTGTCGCACTGGGCGGCGGACGGGCTGCTGGCGATCTTCTTCTTCGTCGTCGGACTCGAGCTCAAACGCGAGTTCGTCGCCGGCGATCTGCGCGATCCTCGACGCGCCATCCTTCCGGTTGTCGCCGCGGTCGGCGGGATGGCGTTTCCCGCACTGATCTTCGTTGCGATCAACCTCAACACAGGCGGTGACGCCCTCCGGGGCTGGGCCATCCCGACCGCCACCGACATCGCCTTTGCCCTGGCCGTGCTGGCCATCATCAGCTCGCATCTTCCCCTGGGTCTGCGGGCCTTCCTGCTCACCCTGGCCGTGGTCGACGACCTGCTGGCGATCACGATCATCGCGTTGTTCTACACCGATGACTTCCGTCCGCTGGCCCTCGCCGCGGCGCTGGTCCCGATCGCCGCCTTCGGCCTCTTGGTTCAGCTCCGCAAGTCTTGGTGGTGGGCCCTGCTCCCTCTCGCGGCAGCAGCGTGGTTCCTCGTGCACGCCTCGGGCGTGCACGCGACCATTGCCGGTGTCTTGCTCGCCTTCACCGTCCCCGTGCTGACGCGCAACGGTGAGCAGCCAGGTCTCGCAGAACATCTCGAGCACCGTTGGCGTCCGATCTCCGCCGGTTTGGCGGTACCCGTGTTCGCCTTGTTCGCAGCCGGGGTCTCCCTGCACGGCGGTGGACTCGCCGCCGCGCTGACCGACCCGGTCGCGCTCGGGGTCATCGCTGGACTGGTCGTGGGGAAGGTGGTCGGCATCTTCGGGTCGACCTTCACACTGGCCAAATTCACCAGGGCCCAGCTGGATCGAACCCTGTCGTGGTGGGATCTCCTCGGTGTTTCCTTGCTCGCCGGCATCGGGTTCACCGTCTCGCTGCTCATCGGTGAACTCGCCTTCGGCACCGGGAGCCCGCGTGATGAGCATGTCAAGGCCGCTGTCCTGGCGGGGTCACTGATCGCGGCATTCCTCGCGTCCATCGTCCTCAGCACCCGCAACCGGATCTACCGGCGCATCGCTGCCGAGGAGGCCCGTGACAACGACGCCGACGGCATCCCAGACGTCTATCAGGATCGGCGCGACGAGGCCCCCTGAGACCTCACGACCAAGGATTCGGAGAGGTCGGACGGAGGAGCAAGGGCGACGCCGCCAGGGCACTGTGGAAACGGTCGGAAGACCAGCTTCCGACCAAGGGCCACTCGATGTGCCGCTCCCATCGCTCCAATCGCGACGCATCCGCCCCAGTAATGCCGCTCGGTGGGCATTGCGGAACGAGATCAATGCCTTGCGCAAGGACCTCTGCCCGAAGTCAGAAACCGCGGCGGGAACGCGCCCCTCCGGCCCGGCCAACGTGGGTACGCCAGGTCAAGATCCACAGTAACGGGAACGCTCGATGCGTAGCCCGCACACCCCCGCACGTCTGGAGCAGTGCGGGAAGCGGCCGCGGCCGGGCCGGATCGGGTCGCACGGTCACAAGGCGTCTGGGGAGTTAACGCACTTCTTGACCAGGTAATCGAGTCGGTCACGGCCTTGTTGCGTCTGTCACCATGAATGCATGGTCGCGCTGCTGTGGTTGATCGCAGGCGTGGTCCTGATCCGGCCGAGGTCATCTCGGGTGAACTCGTGTTGCTGATGCTCGGCCTCGCCGCCATCGGGGCTGCCGGTGCAGCGGCGTTGGGAGTGCCGCTAGGCGTCGATGCCGCCGTGTTCGCCCTACTGGGACTG